>CAZEAI010000140.1:0-11831 GCA_964510105.1 uncultured bacterium | reverse complement strand
CACCGACCCCCTGCTCCCGAAGCAGGTGCGCTAGCCGGACTGCGCTACGCCCCGACACACTCAAAGAGCCGTCAAGTAGAGGGCCCCGGGATTCAGACTATGAAGAATACCCGCGAGGGCGCAGCGCCGCAAGTCCCGACCGTCTACGCTGCCCGCTTCCGGAGCCCAATCACTGCCGCGAGCACACACGGAACGCCGTATTCCACGAGGCGAATCCAGCCGGGGGTGTCGTGCCAGATACCGTCGGTGTGGAACGCTGGAAGTGTCGCGTACGATAGCGGCAGCAGGACCGTCAGCGCCGCGACGGGCCAGGTCAGCCGGCTTCTCCCGGCGGTGAGTGGAAGAAGCGCGGCGGGTACGATCGCGTACCATGGGAACACGGCCGGCAGGAACGCGATCAGCGCCGTGAAGGTCCAGAGCGCCTGTACGTCGAATTCCCAGTCGCGCCGGGATACGAGCCAGATTGTGCCGATGAGCGCCATCATTACGGTTATGCGCGTCAGCGGGGCGAAGTGGTCGTAAGGCACCGCCGTCAGGCCGTATGAGCCGAACCATCCGACAAGTGTCGGTGCGAGCGCCTCCGTCACGGCTCTGTCCGGCATGATCCACGATATGACGCCGAACGCCGCGTTGTTGAAGCGCCAGCCGCCGGAATACGCTCCGAGCCCGACGAACAGCCGCGATCCCGCGCCGAGGTACGGTAGCGCGACGACGAGGCATACCAGGGCGAACGTCGCCGGGCCGGTCCATCCGCCGTGGCGACGTCTGAGCGCCGGGAGCAGCAGCGCGGGATGCAGCTTCGCCATCATGCCGCCGGCGAGTGCGGCCCATGCCGCGTTTGCCCTTCCCCGCTCCACAAGCCAGATCGCCATCATCACGAACATAGCGGCAAGCGCGTCCACGTGGCCGCTATGCCCGACCTCCACAGCAACGAGCGGATTCCATACGAGCCAGACAAGGCGGATGCCGGGCTCCCCACGCGATCGCAGGACATCCCACGCGAACCACGTCGCTGCTCCGAGGCAGCCGACGAGCAGGAGCTTCAGCGTCGCCGGGTGGTGCCACAACGCGGAGGCGATCAGGAACACGATCTGCGCCACCGGCGGATAGATCGTCGAGATCGACGGGTTGTTGATAAGTGGGTGCCGGGGCGTGCGAATACCGGCGAGTTCCACCGCGTCGGGAGGGTATTGGAACGGATTGATGCCGTGGCTCTGCACGTGGCCGTCCCAGAGATACCGGAACAGGTCGTCGCTGAGCGTCGGGATCACGGGCAACTGCACGCCGACCATCACGGCGGCGGCTGCGATGACGATTCCAACGTTCAGCCGTGTGTCGAGTTCCGGGTGGCGCTCGATGAGCGCGCACGCCGCGAGGTAGATCCCTCCCGCGGCAAGGATGGTCCAGAGCGCGGCTGGGAACGCTGCGACGATGCCTTCGCCCCGCAGCGCCACTCCGACAAGAAGCGCCGTCTCCATTGCCGCAGCGGCGATCAGCAGGAATCGAGGGGACATGGCGCTTCCGATACTCCCGGCCCTCAGGACTTCCGGCTCGTCGTCGCGAGTCTGACGGCCATGATGGCGAGAAAGACCGGGAACACGTACTGCCTGAGCACGTCGCCGGACATCACGTTGGCGAGCACAACTCCCGCCACGGCGCCGAAGAAGCCCGGCACGACGAGGAGTGTCACCGGGCGCCACGGGACATTCCGCTGGCGGACGTGCACGATCGCACCGGCGAGCGACGTCGGGAGGATCATCGCCAGCGATGTGGCCCGCGCCGCTTGAAACCCCAGACCATCGATGAGGAACAGCAGTCCGGGTACTACCACAACGCCGCCACCGATTCCGAGCAGCACCGATATAACCCCCGTCAGCACCCCCAGCGCCAACACAGTCAGCGACCAGGCGGACAGGATCTCGTCCTGCGTGAACAGCCCGAACGACGTGTCGCCCGGCAGGATTTGCGCAAGCTTCAGCGTCGTGAGTACCAGCAGCGCCACGAAGGCCCACCGGAGGGTCTTCCCGGAGACGTCCCGGCTGATCCGACCGCCGATCCTTACGCCGATCTGCGCTCCGACCGCCAGCACGATGACCGGTAGCCACTGGATGTTCGTCGTGGCGAGGGCCTCGGCGACAACGCCGACACATACGACTCCGAATACCGTCACGATGGAGATACCGACGGCGCGTCTCATCGGGACGCCGAGGAAGCTGGTCAACACCGGAACGACGAGCACGCCGCCGCCGATGCCCAGAAGAGCGCTGGCCAGTCCGTCAACCAGTCCGAGCAGGACGAAGAAGGCAAATTGGGCGCCCCGCGGCCAGACGTCGTCGCTGAACGATGTGGGCATGGTTTGTTCCGAAGCTACTGCTGCTACACTGTTCGGCACGCGAAGATCCTCCTGGCGTTGGTTGTGTCAGAGCTGGCCCGTCTGCTTCAGGCTCAGCCATTGGTCTCGGGCGACGATGATGTGGTCGATGACCTCGATGCCCATGATGAGCCCCGCGTCCACGAGGCGCTGCGTCAGGGCGAGATCATCGGAGGAGGGGTGCGGGTCGCCCGACGGATGGTTGTGCACGAGGATCACGGCGCACGAAGCATGTTCGAGAGCGGGCGTAAGCACTTCTCGCGGGTGGACGAGCGAGCCGTCGAGCGTGCCGATGCTGATCGTCTCGCGCGCGATGAGCTGCGTTCGTGCGTTCAGGTAGAGGCACACGAAGTGCTCGCGATTCTCCGTTCGGATATCGGATACGATCTTCACGACGTCGGACGGTTTCAGCACCTTCGGCAGTTCGCCGAGACCGCGGTCGAGTCCTCGCCGCGCAAGCTCGACAGCAGCGGAAAGCGCTGCGGCAGCCTGCTCATTCAGCCCTGGAACGCGGCGAAGCTCGTCATGTGGGAGCGTGACGAGGCGCTCGAGCGGGTACTCTTCGGCGATCCCGTGCGCTGTGCTGATCGGAGTCCGAGCGGGGCCCAGTACAAGCGCGAGGAGGTCGCCGTCGCTCATCCCGGAGGGGCCAAGCCTGGCCATGAGCGTCAACGGCGACTCGGTGGCCTGTTCCTGGGCCTTCCCCTTGGATGTCCCTTTACCGGGCACCGCGAGTCCGATCATCCGGTGTTACGCTACAACAGAACATACGGGGTCTCCGACGCGGATAGCCTCGACTCGCCGCCGACCGGACATCTGGGAGCGGTCGACCGGCAGGCTGACGTCCTGCGAGCCGATGGGAGCACCGTGAGAACCCCACGCCATGCGCTCGCTGAGCACCGTGGACGGGCCGGCCTCGTCGGGAAGCGGCACCAGCGTCGTCAGCTTCGGCTGAACGTGCATCGCCACCAGCCGGGCCTTCACCATCTCCAGGTTGCCGAGTTCCTCGCCCGTGTCGGGGTCGGATACCGGGTCGACGACTTGCACGACTACGAACTGGCTGCCGACAGTAACGCCTTGCTCGGCGCCGACGTTCGCGACGAGCATGCGTTCGTCGACGATCCTGACGATGCGTCCCTCGATCATTTCGCCGCCTCCGCGTGTTCGAGCAGCGCGTGACGATGCTCATACACCTTCGCCACCGCATCGACGATGTCGTCCACATCCTGCTTCGTACCGAGCAGTACCGGCTGCGTGAACCAACACGACTCCACGTCGCATGCATGCTTCGCGACGGGGGTGGCGACGGCCCCGAAGTCGACGGGCTGGGCCGGGTGCGCTGCGTCGAACCGTTTCTCGGAGAAGACCGGCTGCTCGGTCAGCGGCAAAGAGTAGCCGTGGGTCGCGGGCACGCCTTCCTTGCGGAGCGCTTCGTGGAACGTGTCGCGCGGCAAGCCGTCGAATGCGTCCGCGTCGAATCGCCAGATGAACAGGTGCCACGCGTGAGTCGTCACCTTCTCGCTCCGCACAAGCGGTGTGTTGCCGGGTATCTCCCCCAGGCGCGACGCGAGATGGCTGGCGTTCTCGTTACGTCGCGCGAGCAGCTCCGGGTAGCGATCGAGCTGTACGCGCAGCATCGCGGCGTGGATCTCGGACATGCGGTAGTTACCGGCGATGTAGTAATGCCCGTACCAGATACCCGTGCTGGACCGCCCGCAGTTCATGTACGATCGCGCCAGATCCGCCACGCCATCGTCGTCGGTGACGATGATACCGCCTTCGCCTGCGGTGATGTTCTTCGACGACTGGAAGCTGAAGATGCCCGCGCCGCCGATGTGTCCGACGCCGCTGCCGTTCCAGGCGGCTCCCCACGCCTGCGCGGCGTCCTCCATCACCCAGAGGCCGTGCTTCTCGGCGATGGCCATGATCGCGTCCATGTTCGCCGGGAGTCCCGCGAAGTGCACCGGCACGATCCCCGCGGTGCGGTCGGTGATGGCCGCTTCGAATGCCGCGGGGTCGATATTGTACGTGTCCGGATCGATGTCCACGAACACCGGCACGGCGTTCAGGTCCATCACCGGGCTCACCGTCCCCATGAACGTATACGCCGGGACGATGACTTCCTGCCCCTGTTCGAGTCCGAGCGCCTGCAACGCGACGCGAATCGCCGTTGTGCCGGAGTGTACCGCGATGCCATGCTTCGCGCCCATGAACGCCGCGTACTCGGCCTCAAACGTCGCGACTTCATCGCCCTTCGTGCTGCCCCATTCGCCGCTCTCGATGACCCGCTTCGCGGCCTCGATTTCGCGGTCGTCCCAGATTGGCCACGAGGGGAAGGGAGCGGTGCGGACGGGGTCCCCGCCCAGGAGAGCCGGTTGCGACATGGAGCAGTCCTTTGCTGAGGTTGCGCACGGAGATACGCGTGAAATCAGACGGTACGCGCGCGCGAGATGGGGGTCAACGCGGCGAACCGTCGCTTCGCGCCGGTTCGTTTGGCAGTTCGCGAGGCGAACTGCTCGCGTACTGCGACTACGGCGAAAGCCTTCTGGATCAGGTTTGCCCCGCGCTGACGGAAGCGTCACGTTCAGCGGGAGGTCGGTTAAGCACACGTCCGCTCAGCGGAGAGGAGTTCATGCCATGCCGGAACGACACGAGCTGGATTTCTGGGAATGCGCCGGAGATATCCTCGGCTGGATGCGCATCGACGGCGTGCTCTGCACTGTGGTCGATTCCGACGGCGCTGCCAACGTGCTGACGCTGGGATGGGGGCAGATCGGCCCGTCGTACCACGGTCATCCCGTCTTCAGCATCGCGGTGACGCCGCTGCGCCACTCATGGCGGTTCCTGGAGGACGTGCCGGAGTTCGTCATCGCCGTCTGCGACGACACGCGTCGCGCCGCGCTCGAGCTGTGCGGCACCGAGTCGGGCCGCGACCTCGACAAGTTCGCCGCCGCGGGGCTGACGTGCGTCGAGAGCGCTCACGTTCGGGCTCCGTCGATCATCGAATGCCCCATCAACGTCGAGTGTCGCATCTACGCTCGCGTGCATCCGCCGCACATGCTGCTCACGCCGGAGCATCGCGAACGGCCGGTCGAGCAGCAGCACACGATCTATTTCGCCGAGGTGCTCGGAGCGTATCGCTACGAGTGACGCGCGGGGTCGTGTGGCCGGCTCATCGCGGCGAGCGCCCGCCCTGCGCTACGCGGCTCTGCTCGGGAGCGCGCTATCAAGGCTTGGCACATCGCTCGCGTGTTCGGGGACGGTCTCGCCATGCGTCATATTCAGCATGCGCCGGTACATCCATTTCGTGCCGCGAAAGAGCGCTGCTACGAGCCACCTGCGGAGCGGAGTCGCCTCCCCGCCTTGCGCGACACCGTGAAGCGCGTGAATCGCGGCCCCCGCGCACTCGGCGTGGTTCTCACGGAGCCAGTTCGCGTCGCGGTCGGCCAGGTACGCATGGAGCCCCCACAGATAGCCGCGCGTCACATGGAGGCGTTGAGGGTCGATCCTGTCCACGTGACGCAGAGTTGTGAGACAGCTGTAGTAGACGTCGACAGCACGGTCATAGTCGCCGCCGATGATACGCAGGATTGCGTCGAGCCGCTCGATGTATGTGTAGCCACACCCATTCTCCGCCGTGCCGACTACGCCGTCGCCAAGGAACAGCCACTGGAACACCTCCGTATCCGGGGCGTCCTCCCGCCACCGGCCTGCGATGGCCTGCGCGTCCTCGAACGCTCCGTAGAGGTAGGCGCGGACGATCTCCAGAATGCAACGCGCCGCGTCGCGTTTCTCATCCGTCGGCGCTCCGAGCCGCTCCGCGACGCCGATGGCCAATTCCCCCTCCGGCTCACCGTCTTGGAGCCACGTCTCGACGGCCGCCAGGCGCTGCTCAGCGGCATCGGTTATGCGTCCGGGACGGTCGCCGCACCGGCCGGCGGTGCTCAAATGGAACGATTCCGTGCCGATCATCGCTATCGTCTCGTCGAGGCCGTCCAGCCAGCGATGTGAACACGCTTCGAACCCCCCAGTCCGGCACGGACGCGGCGATGTGCCGCGCCCAATCCGGGATCTCGTCCACGTCAGCCTCGAACGCCTTGACCGCTTCGGCGTCGCTCGCGAGCTCCTGCTCTGCCGCTTGATTCGCCGCATCCACGCCCTGCCACCATTCCGAAACGCGTTCCTTCACCCGATGGCCGAACTCCGGCGTCGGGACGCTTGCTTCGAGGTGTTCCGTCACCATGTCCATCATCTTCTCCTTGAGCTGCTTCCGCGACTCATGCAGGCGACGCTTCACCGTTCCGGGGGGTATGTCGAGGAACTCGGCGACCTCGCGGATCGTGTGCCCGCCGAGGTAGTAGAGCGTCGTGGCGAGCCGGTTCGGTTCGCTGAGCGATCGCAGCGCATCGCGGACGGTCTGAGCCACCTCGTCGCGCTCGGCGCTCTCGTGTGGCGTGGCTTCACTCGACTCCGCCCGGACCGGCGCGAAACCATCCAGCGGGGTCGTCGATCTGCGCCGTCGGAGGAGATCGTAGCTCCGGTTCCGGGCGATCCGGCATAGCCATGCTGGAAAGCGATCCGGATTCGAGAGGTGCCCTCGATCCTGCCACGCTTGGAGGAAGACCTCTTGCGCTGCGTCCTGCGCGTCGTGGACGTTCTCAACAATCGCGAGAACGGTTCCGAACACCATGCCCTGATACCGTTCGACCAACGTGCCGAACGCGTCGACGTCGCCCGCCTGCATCTGTTGGACGAGATCCCTCATCCAAACTCCTTCGATCTGATCCGCGCGCTACACCATTCGCAAGATAGGCGTTGCGGTGGCGGAAAAGGTTCGGCAGCGACGATCACGGTGTGCGGGGAGCGATGAGCCTTCGCATCGCATCCAGCGCGCGGCGGGCGGATGCCGCCCACGCGTCGGTGCCGGGAGTCATGTCCCAAGGCTTCAGCCCGGCTACGTACGGCGTCTCGCGGATTCTGGACTCGTACCGCCCCGTTTCTCGCAGCAATCGTTCCCGATGCGATGCGAGAGCCCTTCGCCCTTCGCCGCCTGCGGCATCGGCCACCGCGAGCGCGGCGACAGATGCCTGCTCCCGATTCGGCGGGTAGTCGCTTTCGCACGTCACATCGAGAAGCGACGAAATGAGGTCGGCGCCGCCGATCCGTCGCGCCGCCCGGATGAGCCGCATAGTCACGCCGCCCCATGCGTCCGGCGATTGCAGCGCAATGCGTAGCCCCTCTGCGACGAGTTCAGTCGAGCCAGCCGGTCTCAGATGCTCCAACGAGGTGGCGAGCCACGCGTGTTCGGGTCCGAGATTGCCGCGGCGCAGCGCGTTCCGGAATTCGCGAGCGACCGCACATCCAACCTCGCCTCGCACGGGTTCATCCAATTTCCCCACACATCCGCGAATCGCTCGAAGCTGTCCTGTGCGCAGAGCCGCTAGAATCGAGTCTGCATCCCCGTCGATGCCGATCTCGCCTAGCGCCCAGCGGGCAGCCTTCACGGACTCCGGCACCCGCGCGAGCGCCTCGCGAGCCGTTGCCTCGCGCATCGTGCCGAGGGCCGTCGCCGCGCCACGCCGAGTCGCCACGTCGTCGAGCGCGTCTATGAGGAACTCCACGGCGCGTTCGTCGCCGATTCGGCCCAGCGCCCCTGCGGCGTGATCGCGAGCCGTTGCAGGGAGTGATTCGTCGGTGAGGATGTCGATGAGGACTGGCACGTTCCCGCGCAGAAGGATTTTGTCGGGCAATCGCGAGTAGTGGCGTCCGCAGTTCGGCGATCCGGGCCGCCGATACGCTGCGAGAACAGTAACGATCTCGTCACGAGTCATGGCGGGCTCACCTCACGGCAGGAACGGAAACTCGCCGCATCCCCATACGCGCATGGCCAGCACGATACGGCCCCGGTGGTGTACCTCGTGCGACGTGATGTAGTGGACCCACTCCCGTCCGACCCAGTCGGGCGTGCCGCCCTCCTCGATCTCCGCGCGACGCGTCACGCCGTCCGCCATTTCGTGGAGAGCGTCCATGCGGGCCGACCCATGCTCGTCAGGCGTGAAGAAGCTCAACAGCCTGTGCTTCGATCGGACAAGCGCGTCGAGCACCCCATCGCGCCCCGTTTCGTAGTCGATGTTCGCTGACTTTCCATCGAGGATCGTCTTGCCCATCCACCAGTCCGCGGCGCGGGCGATGTGGAACAGCACCGCTTCAGCATCGCCGATCTCGCCCTCGATGGCACGGTTGAACAGGTCTGCTGGAATGCGCTCGGAGAGCACTGTCGTCTTGTCGCGCGTCCGGGCGAACCAGTCGAGCGTCTGCTGGTCTGCGGGGTGCATCCTCGCCTCCTCACGTATACCGGTACACCGGGAAATCCGTGAAGCCCATCTGCCGAAGCGCGAGGGTGAGGCGCCCACGGTGGCTCACCTCGTGGTCGATCGTCGTGAGCAGCCAATCGCGGCCGTTGTGCGTATACACTCTGCCGTCGTCGAACACGTTGGTCGATTCGCGCTCCAGGAGTTCGGGAGACGCCGACAGCAACGCCCGCGGACGCTCCCGGGTCGTCAGGAGCAGTTCCAACAGGCGAGCACGGTCCGAGTAGCCCGGTACTGCCTCCCAAACGGCGTCTCCGATCGCCGTATCCATGAACCAATTGGTGGATACGGCGATATGGTAGAACTCCAACCCAATACCGTCGGGCATCCCTTCGGGGACGCGGCCAAGCAGCCCGTCCGGCACTCGCTCGAAAAGCTCGATAGTCGTGTCGCGAACGTGCTCGAAATGCTCGATGATCTGCTTGTCGGCCGGATGCATGCCGGTCTCCTTCATTCGTCGACGGCCGCCACGTAGAGCTGGCTTATGCCCGTGGCGTCGGAGTTGTAGAGCACCCTCGTGCCGTCCGGGCTGAACGACGGGTGCGGATGGCCCCACACACGCGGGCCGCCGGATTCCCCCGGCCAACAGAGCGTTCGCTCCTGTCCAGTGCGTGCGTCGATGAGGAGCAGCCCGCGCTGCGGCCAGTTCGTATCGCTGACGATGCGTCGCCCGTCGGGGCTCGCCGAGCAGTGCCAGTAGCTCCCGCGGTCGGCGATGAGGCGAACGTAGCCGGTGTCTACGTCCACCGCGCGAATCGAGGACGGATACGCCTCGGGGGGGTGTGGCTCTTCGCACTGCACAAAAAGTATCTCGCGGGACCGGCCGAGCCAGCTATCGTGGGTGATCTCGCGATCCGCGCCCTGTATCAGCGGCGTGCTCGGCACCTCGTCGCCTTCCTCGATGATCCAGAGTGCCTGGTGCTCGACGATGTCCGGCCGGGTCGCGAGCGTGCTTCCAGAGAACCGGATCATGCCGCTTCCGTCTCCGCAGTACTGCGCTCGGCTGAAGCCCTGCGCGTCGGCAAGAATCTCGACCGGTGTGTCGGTTTCCAGGTCCAGCCGAACCAGCTGATGCAATCCGTTCCAGGTGAACGTGGTCAGCGCGTGGCGCCACTCGGGGTCGATTGTCATGCCTCCCCAGTTCGACGCCGACTCGAAGCCCGCGACGGTGCGCTCATCGCACGTTGTGAGATCCACCGAGCGGATCTCGTCGCCGCTTGGGAACAGGACCCGGTTTCGCGGAGCGTCGATGGCGGCGAACGGGAAGCGAACCGGCGAATCGGAGAGCTGAACGATCACGCGCCCGTCGCTGCCGGCCTTGAACAGCCCGTACGGCGAGTCACGACCCCACGACAGCTCGCCAAAGAACACGATCCACTCGCCGTCCGGCGTCCACGATGGCGTCGTGTAGGAGAGCTTCGTGCTGTGTGCGTTGTAGGCGGTGAGTTGCCAGATCAGCGTTCCCGTCGCGGGATCTCGAAACCACCGTCGCTCTCCCGGGTAGTGATCGCCGCGTGCCATTTGTCCCTCCCGGCTGTGATCCCGATCCGGGGGGCGTGTGCCGTCCACCCCGGCACGCCGGCATCGCGCCGGTGTGTGTTACATGCCCCAGAGATGCATGGTGTTCACGGGTTTGCCCTGGAGCTTCAGGTAGTAGAACAGTTGCGCCTTGTGCTGAGTCAAGTGCCCGATCATCCCGAGAAGCCGGTGCCCAAGCCTCACCTCGATCGGGTCCCACGGCGCGGGAGCAGGGTCGTTCTCCAGACGATCCTCGCCGACCTCTTCGATCATCTTGAGCGCAAGCGCTTTGTCCTCTGCAAGCAGCTTCTTCGCCTCGTCGATGCTGCCGATCGTCGGCATCCTCTCGGCGGACAGCAACAACTCTTCCATCGGTACATCGCTTGTGTCGACTCCCTCAGGTACGCCCCAGTCGCCGGTGACAAACGCCTTGAACGTCGAGCCGCACGCGTCGGTGATGTGCATCAGGAGCTGCCCCGTCGTCATCCAGTTGTCGCCCGTGTCGGGCTTCCACCCGAACGAGTCCTCGTCCACGAGGTCTATGAGCTTCTGCGTGCACCCGTACGTGTACTCAACCTCCGCGGCAAGTAGATCGGTCCACTTCATTCTAACCCCCCTATGGGCGCCTATTGCGCCCCTGTTCCGGCTGCATGTCCGCCACGGCTCGGCGGCAGAAGCTGGCGTGGGCAGAAGCCGGCGTTGGCACTGCGAACCACGCGCGGAGGCCGTTAGTTCGCGCCGTCGCCCCGGGGTTCGATCATCGCCCACGTCACGCCCGACGGATCGTTGAACAGGCAGAGCCGCGTCGTCTCGGAGATATCGAACGGCGCCTCGACGATGAGCCCGCCGAATTCCTCGACCTGTCCCGCTTTCTCGTCGATGCCGTCGACCTGGATGTACAACGCGACGAACGGGAGTTTGGCCTTCCGCATCGTGAACACGCCGCCGCCGGACATCTTATGCACGCCGGCACCCGGTTCGTCTCGCATCACCCAGAATCCCAGCTGCTCGTCGAACTCCAGCGGCCATTCAAACACCCGTCGGAAGAACTCGACCGACTTCTCGGCGTCCTGTGTTGCGAGTTCCCACCAGACGATAGGGTTTGCCGGCATGCTAGTCCTCCGTTCGGTTCGTTCGATCGTGTGCCGAAACGCGTTCAGGGACTTGTCATCGAATCACGGTACCGTACACTTCACCCCGATTCAACCGCCGGTCCCTGCGAGACGGTGGCGTCATACGTCCTCCGCCACGCGGAACCGTCCTGCCTGGTATCCGTAAGAGGAGGCAGCGCCATGCTCAAACGCGCCGCGATCGCAACCGTCGCCGTGTTCGTCGCGTGGGAGATCCTCGACATGATCGTCCACGGCGGAATCCTCGGCGCAACGTACGAGTCGCAACCGGAGCTTTGGCGCCCGATGGCCGAGATGAAGATGTGGCTGATCTACATCGTCGTTCTCGTGACAGCGTCATGTTTCACCGCGATCTACACGTGGTTCATCTCGCCGAAGTCCCTGAAGGTCGGGGTCTACTACGGGCTCATCTTCGGGATCGGCGTGGGCATCTCGATGGGT
>CAZEAI010000139.1:0-11887 GCA_964510105.1 uncultured bacterium | reverse complement strand
ACAAATACGAGCGCACGGCACTGATACTCGCAGATTTCCGACGGGACCCTCCAGCGATATGTACTACTGAACCGGAGCTCGTGCGCTTGGGTGTGCCAGCAGATCTTGCCCCCAAGTACGCGGGGTTGTCACCTGTGAACTTCGCAGCTGATCTAGTGGATGCCTACTCGGCTCGCCATGGTTCGTGCTTTCCGGCCTAGACTCCCGACTGCTCCATCGCGCTAGGCTCAAGGCCGTACGCGCATATGAGGAAATCCCTCCTTTCACGCACGCTCATCTCCAGTAGGCGGCTCTGGTCGTCGGGCGTCAGCATGGGCAGTCTGAACCGCTCGATGAAGTTCTTCTGGTAGCACTGGTACCCGCCTTCTATCTGGAAACTCGTAAGACGCAGATAGTAGTCCATGACTGGGCTATTCAGCACTGCCATAATGACTGGTAATGGGTACTCGTCTTCGAACAGCGGCATGTTGCCCGTCTTGGGGAACAAAGCGTAGCCATTGCAGAACAGCGAGTCCGATTCGTCCATGATGAAGTTTGGCCGGTCACTGAAGGTCTTCGTCAGCAGCTTTGGTCCCGGCGAGTCCATCGACTGTGTCCGTCCCCAGGCATACCAAGGGCTGACCGGTCGCTTTCCCTTGTCTCTGCTCGCCAGTTCCGGCTTCCATGACTGGAGGTGC
Source organism: uncultured bacterium (assembly GCA_964510105.1). Classification (GTDB taxonomy): domain Bacteria; phylum Latescibacterota; class MWCZ01; order MWCZ01; family MWCZ01; genus CAZWQW01. Next base: position 11,210 of record CAZEAI010000139.1, on the reverse strand, counting down.
TCGTAGCAGCGTGGGAATTCCTTCCTCATGGCGACCTCGTCTATCGCCACATACCGCCCCGTAACTCTCTCATATGGGAAGATGATCCTTCTCTTGTTGTTCCGCACTTCCTCTTCTGTGCCGAAATCCGCGATTCTGATGGCGGGTCGAGTTATCTCTAGCTCGATCTCGTGTAGATCGCCCTCGGGAGACACCGCCAGTACGCCGGTCTCATCGTGGTGCACGAAGTAGGCCCTGTCCTTCAGCGTCGCGAACCCCACCCTAATGTCGCACGACGAACTGAGAGGAACCCCGTGTTCGGTGAGTCGGACGATGTTCCCAGCGTGCTCTGATGGGACGAGTCGCCATTTCGAGGGATCGAGTGATGCATGGGATATGGTGGACAGGTTGGCTGATGCGAACGACCTGGCGTGGACGTCACCCCCAATGCGCCCGTACTCGAACGTGGCAGAGCGCTGTGGTGACAGAAAGAGCAGGCACGTGTACGCGCTAGCGTTGCCAAATACCTTCGTGTGCCCGAAGTCTATTATTCTATGCAGGCTCTCAGTTGCCGCCAAGTATTCCCTAACTCGCTTGGCAGCAAGTGACGTGAAGATGTTGTTCTGTGTTATGTACCCGAGACATCCGTTCGGCGACAGCATCCGGTAGCCAGCTATCAGGAAGAGCATCGCCGTGCTGAAGCTTCTCGATGTGAACTCCGAATACCGCGCCACCAGACGCGCTCGGTATTCCTCTGACATGTTCTGGTACTTGACATACGGCGGATTGGTGACAAGAACGTCGAAAACACCGGGTGGCGTCGTCCCGGGCACCGTTCCGTCGTCTAGCAGGCTGTCTCGAACATAGACTTGCGGCTCGGTCTCCGCGGGTTCGTGTCCTGCGTCAAGCAGGTAGAGCCGGAGCATGACCCTGGCGATCTCGGCCGACGACTCGTTCAGCTCGTACCCTGTCAGGTGTCCGGCGATGGCATCTCGCGGTGTGACGTCGTACTCACGTTCTAGATGCTGAGCAGCACGTACCAGGAATCCGCCATAGCCGCAGGCCGGATCACAGATCCTTGGTACCTGCCCAGTTTCTGACACAGAAACGGAACAGGCTGTCGAGACAAGGTAGTCGATGATGGCGTCCGGCGTCAGAACGACGCCGTCCCTCTGTCTCTGGCCCGAATCTATTAGCACCTCAAGCGAGGTCTCGAGATCCTTGAGCGACATCAGAGGGAAGGCAGCTTCGAGTTGGTCGGTGATGACGCGTGCGGGGGGGTCCGTGGACAGGATGTTGTGCCTAGGTGAGAGGAGGGCCATGGGATAGTCCGCGTGGCCGTTGGTTACGAGCCATCTCGCGACCAAGGCTGCCCGCGCCTCTGGGGTCGGCATGCCCCGCAGGGCTGACCGCAGCATTGCCAGCCTCGTGTCCGCTTGAGTCCTCGCCATGGCAAGCAAGCTACCGCATCCGAGTGACAATCACAAGTCTCCGAGCCATTCGGAGACGGCCACGGAGTGTTGTCACCGGGATATCCAGATACGCAGCGGCCCGCTCGTAGGTGAAGTCATTCAGGTAGTACGTGAGTACCGCCTCGCGTTGAGCCCCGGGCAGGCCGGCGATGACGTCCGCAAGATCGCTAGCGCCAGTGTCTCGCTGGCCATCGTCCGGGAGCCCGTCGACGTCGAGGTCGTCGGGCACGATGGGAGCCCGTCGGCGAGAACGCAGCACTTCGAGGGATCGGGCCCGCGCGATTGAACGAAGCCACTGGCCGAACCGCCGCTCGTCGCGAAGCTGCCCGAGGCGGGTCCATGCGCGGATGAAGGAGTCCTGCATGATGTCCTCGGCGTCGTGCCTGCTGCCGACGATGCTCAGCGCCGTGGCGTACGCGGCGTCGCCGTACGTGCCGACGAGCGACGAGAACGCGCCTCTATCGCCGCCGTGCGCCTGGGCGACGAGTGTCTCACTGTGGGCCGTCTGCGTCATGGTTTTGGAATGATCCGTGTGTGGGAAGAACGTGAGTCTCACCTGTTGTGATGCTTGCGGAGCGGAGTCTGGTCAACGGTAGGGACGAGAAATATCCGGATAGGTTGGGTCCTGCCCGGAGGCGAGACGATGTGTGTGGGAACGCGTGGCCGCGCTCCCGCCTCGTCACTGTCAGGGCAGTTCGCGTGGCGAACTGCTGAACGAACGCGAGTATAGCTCGCGTTCGCCGCCTATTTCGTCTTCTCGACGATGATGTTCCCATCGCGCGTGGTGATGACGAGGTCCGACGTGTAGTCGGTACGGCCCTGGTCGATGTACATGTGCTCCACGTTGACAGTTGCGACGCTCATCGCCGTCCACGAATTGTGGCTGCCCTGTTCGTGGTCTCTGAGGGCGTCGTATGCAAGGTCACCGTGGAGCGTGCTGACAGCGACTCCGATTTCCTCCAGCAGCGACTCCCTGATGTATGCGCGCACTTCGCCGGAGTCCGATTCCAGTCGGTACCGATCGCCGATCTGGTGCTCGTTCAGGTCAAACCGGGTTGTACCCCAGCGGTTGCGCACGTCGATGGAGCCGTGGATGTTGCTCAGTTCCAGGTTGATCTTCGCGAGATCGAGCAGCACCGATCCCGTTACGTCCTGGATAACACTCGGAACGTCGCCGCTGCGATGAACCTGGCCGGGAGGGTCCCAGTTGCCGCCCTGAAAGCTGAGGTATGTCACCTGCACAAGATCCCCGCGAATGCCGCTCGCCTTTTCCAGACGGGTGTTGAAGAGCCTCGCCGTACCGTCAAGCTCAGCTATCTCCGCGCCGCCGCAGTTGATGAAATGAACGTCGCCCGTCATGCCGTTGACGCTGAGACTCTTGATGCTGAGCATCCCCGTGAACGTCACCGTTGCCCCCTTGGGCACGGCGATGACGAGGTTCGCCCTGCCGCGTGCTCCGGCCGCGACCGCTTCTCCGCTGCGGGTCTTCGGAGACTTCTCCCCCGTGTAGATCTTAGCGAAGCCGCGGTCCAGTTCGCTCGAATATTCGTCGTGGGGAATCACGACGTAGTCGACGGTATCCTGCGTCAGAGTGATCCGGGTTGCACTCTTGAGCGCCGCGAGGAGGGCGTTCCGAAGGCCGTGGTCTCTCGGGACGACTTCTGGGAAGTGAGCGCTTGCTGGAAAGGCCGACTGCTTGCTCAGTGCCAGGCGACCGTACTCACGCCACACCTGGGAGTTGCTCGTCGTAGACGGTCCATGGCGATCCTCAATGGAGTCGTAGTTGTTTCCGACACAGATCTCGCCCTCGTGTGGCCCGGCATTCAGGTAGTCCGCCACGGCATCGGCCTCGATCCGGATGTCGGCGAGCGTCTCGCTCGCGTCGTCGTCCGTCAGGGCCGTGCAACTCTTCGTGCCGGTGACGACGACGCTGTCGCCGTCGGTCTGACACACTTCCACGTCGCACGCCACGCCCGCGAAGAAGACGATGTTCCTGGTAACATCGAGTGGGATCGTCGTCTCGATGTTTTCGGTCGATATCCGCGCGACGGCGTCGGACACCTTCTTCTCGACTTTCTCGCTGCCCATGGTCATATCCTCCAGACCGGACGGATCGAGCTCACGCCGAAGACGAAGCCGCGCCTGACGCAGCCTGCCCTTGAGCGTGCTCATCGGAATACCGAGGTACTCCGCCGCCCGTTCGTACGTGAATCCGTTTGCGTAGTAAGTCAGTACCGCTTCGCGCTGCCGTTCCGGAAGCTGATTCACCGCGTCCCGGAGATCGTGGTTCGCATCCTCGCCGCTGTTCGCGTCGAGGATGTCCAGCGCGCCCTCCGCGTTCTCCACGAACGATCTGCGGTACCTGCGTCGGAGCTGGTCCGTCGCGATGCGACGGACTGCCGTGCGAAGCCATGAACCGAATGCCTCAGGCGTCTGCAGCCGTCCCAGCGCGGTGTACGCGCGGATGAACGCCTCCTGAACGGCATCCTCCGCATCCTGCCGATTCGAGATCACCGCCATTGCGGTAGCACCGGCCATGTCTCGATAGCGGCGCACGAGTTCGCCGAATGCTTCGCGATCCCCGTTGCGCGCCGCCAGGACGCACTCCGCCGTGGTGCCAAACTCGGTCATAGCTTCCTCTCGTGACGTTGAGCGCTCAACACTAAGGTCGCTCGGGACGGACGCTTTGATACATGCGGGTTGGCGATCTTTCGCTCCGCGCCGCGGCAGTTCTCCGCGCGAGCCGTTGAGCGAACGGGAGCTTTGTCACACCCTCACCCTGTCGTCGCGCACGAACGCAGCGCGTTCGCCGGGCTCCGACTTTCCCTGCTCTCGCGCGCGGGAGAGCGTGCTGAGCGCGTAGAGCGAAGCTCGTAGCGCTGGCGGGTGAGGGCCATACCGCAACCCGAATCTCACCTTGCCCCCGCAGTTCGCCCTGCGAACTGCTTCACGAATCGGAGCGTAGCTGAGATTCGCCGGGCATCACGCGCGTGCCCCGTCTTCCACGTCTCCGGGCAGTTCGCCTCGCGAACTGCTGAACGAACCGGAGCGTAGCGGAGGTTCGCCGCTTTGCGAGCGTTCGCAGTATTCGCGTATCTTATCCCACGACACGTATAGACCCGCACACCTGCCGGCACCTCGTTTCGGAGTAACTACATGTCAGATGCACAGGACACACAGCCTACGAGATTCTACCCGGCGGACGACCCCCGCAGCTACCGTCATCCGTCGAACGCCAATCCCGGTCAGGCAAACTCGGTCCTCTCAAGCGACGCGAATGACTGGCTCAAGGGGCGTATCCGCGTTACGGCGAAGGGGCTGTTCCTCCACATCGTCCCGGAAGTCGTCGTTCAGAGCGCGTCCCCGCCGGCGGAGCCAGGCACAGGAGTGCCACCCTCGCCGGAGGATATCTGGACCGACGTACGACACGTGGGAACCGGCAGACGCCAGCAGCGTCGCGTGATCCGGGTGCTGCCGGGAGTACGAGGCCGGCTGGTCCGCGGGTTGAGAGAGGTCTCGGCGCTGATGAAGGCCCGTGCGCTTCTGCCGGAGATTGTTCTGGACGAGGGCATCAGCATTCCGGAATCCGACAGGCGCGCGCTTGAGGGCGCGCCGGCTCCGCTGCGACCGCGCGGTGATCTCCTCGCTCGCCTATCCACAGAGTCCTAGCAGAGGCCGACCCATGCGAATCGCCTATTTCGACTGCTTCGCCGGTATCGCCGGCGACATGGTAGTCGGTGCGCTGCTGGACGCCGGGCTCGACGTCGATATCCTGAGCGCGGAGTTGTCAAAGCTGGGCATGCACGACGAATTTCGCATCCGCTCCCGCCGGGTGATGCGCCATGCCATCTCCGGCACGAAGTTCGACGTACTGCGCCCCGATTCGGACGACGCCGTCGACGGCGGAGCCGACAACGAACACGACCACTCGGACCACGGTCACGACCATCGACATGAGCACGATCACCGCCACGGTGGCGAAACTCCCCATGCCCACCGTGGCCTCGCGGATGTCGTCGGGATCATCGAGAGCGCGAAGCTCTCCCGCGGCGTGACCGCTCGAGCCATCGCGATATTCCGTCGCCTTGCAGAGGCCGAAGCGGCCATGCACAATTCCACTCCGGACGAGGTGCGATTCCATGAGGTCGGCGCCGTGGACGCCATCGTGGATATCGTCGGCGCCTGCATCGGCATCGACGCACTGGGGATCGACGAGGTGTATGCGTCACCGATACGCGTCGGACGCGGCACGGTCCGGACGGCGCACGGCGTGCTGCCTGTGCCGGCCCCCGGCACGCTGGAGTTGCTCAAGGGTGTGCCGGTCGAGCATACCGATCTACAGTCCGAGCTAGTAACGCCGACCGGCGCCGCGATCATCACGGAGATCGCGGAAACCTTCGGGCAGTCTCCCGCGTTCGTCCCGGAGTCGGTGGGCTACGGTGCCGGCGGGCGAGATTCGCGCGAGATCGCGAATCTGCTGCGCGTCGAGATCGGCGAGTCGGGCCTGTCGCCCCAGCACGACCGCGTGGTCATGCTCGAGACGAACCTCGACGACATGACGGCCGAGGTATGCGGGTACCTGATGGAGAGCCTGTTCGCCGCGGGTGCGCGCGACGTCTATTTCGACCAGGTCATTATGAAGAAGAACCGGCCCGGCGTGGTGGTGCATGTCCTGGCCGATGCGGAGACCAGGGATCGGCTTACGAACGTACTTTTCCGCGAGACGCCCACACTCGGCGTCAGAATGACGGACATGGCGCGGCGCATACTGCCGCGCGAATCCGGCAGCGTAGACACACCGTGGGGAGCCGTTCGCGTGAAGCGAGCCTACCTCGACGGAGGGGTGAGAGTTACGCCGGAGTACGACGACTGCGCCGCGATCGCTCGTGATCGCGGAGTTCCCATTCTCGATGTATACGACGCCGTGCGCCGCGCGTCGGATGGCGACAGCGCCGGGGCGTGAGTCGCTGAACGTGTCAGGAGGTCGCACATGAAGGCGGCACGAATCGCTTCCCACGCGGCATTTCTCTTTCTGGTCGTGCTTGTCGGGTCCAGCCTGTACGCTGACACGGCGCAGGCGCAGCCGCGCGGAGATCAACATCCCGGTCTCGACAGAGTGCGCCGGCTCGCGCTTCGGTTCAATACGTTCGCGTTTGTGCCGAACGATCCGAAGCAGCGGGTTGCATACGGCACCGACCGGGGCATCGTCTACGTGCTTGAGTACGACAACGGCTACTACCGGAAGGCATGGTCGAGCCCCTCCATGGTGACGCGTGTGCAGGAGGTCCAGATCGTCCGCCTCAAGCGAGGTGACCCGTTCGCACTCGTGGCCTACAACACCCGCGGCTTCCTGCATGTCTACAGCCTGGATGGCTACAGTCCGATCTGGGAGAGCCCGGAGACTCAGTTCGAGTCCATCGAGGCGCTTACTACCGCCCAACTGGACTCCGATCCGCAGTTTGAGATCGTGTTTCTCAGCCGCGGTCGGCTGTACATCTACGACGGTGCGTACTTCCACGAGGAGTGGCGCTCCGATCAGATATTCGGCGGTACGGACATCGTAGTCGGCGACGTTGACGGCGATGACGAGGCGGAGATCATACTCAACACCGGCTTCGTGCTGGACGGACTCACTCGCACGCTGGAGTGGGAATCGGTCGAGGAGTTCGGCAACGTCATGGAACTCGCCGATATAGACGGCGATCGGAAGCTCGAACTCATCGGTGGGAACGCCAAGGCGACGAAGATCTGGGATATCGACATGCGTCGCGAGAAGTGGGAGTAGCTGGGAGCCGGTTGGAGGAGCGCCCGCCGCCGCTTCGGTACATGCAGACGCCCGTTCAGTCGTACAGTGCGACCGAACGGGCGTGGGTGGTTCAGCGGGTCGGCGTATCGCTTGTTAGACGGCCGCCTTGGCCTGAGCCATGCTCAACGTGTGTCGCACCTCGCTAAGCTCGTAGTCGCTGAATAGGGGGAGCTTGCTGTCGGGTACGAGTATCGCCACAGCCTGTTTCGCATCCGCGATGGTGCTGTAGAATTGGATCTCCGATTCTTCCTGAGACTGCACTACCGCTATACGGCCATCGGTGAGACGGCACGCAAACACTCGTTGCTTGCTCTCCCCTCGTTCTTTCGCGTTTAGCCGCACATCCATTGCCATTTCTCACTCTCCTCAGGGCTGACCGGATTTCGTCGGATTCTGCAGCGTCGTCTACGCTTCTCGACGACGTTACCGGCATCTACTTCGCCCCCAAGCATTTACCATGCAAGCACCAATAATGTACAATTCGCGCCCGCTCTGTCAATACCGTCCATATGCGCGAGTAAAAACACCTAGTACCAGCCTGCCGTTCCCATCAGCGAATTCGCGGCCGGCTCTGCACATAGTATGGCCCATTGGCGGGGCTCTCGCGGTGACGGGCATCACGCTCTCCGACGCTTGCTCGCGGGGCCGGCCGGTGTTTGTGGCTATACGGGGCGCGGGTAGCGGCTTCTGAGGCTTTCGGGTACATTAGGCCGGGTCATCCGCAGGTGTCGTCGCGCGCAGGATTGCACCCTCCCGACGGGAGTGGACGCGACGGGTCGCCGATTCGGCGCGCGACGGCACGAACGTTCCGTCGACTACAGCGTGTGCATACGGTCTCGTACCAGAAGGAGAGTGCCGGCGTGAGTGAGAAATTGGCCATTGATGGGGGAACGCCCGTTCGCACGGATCCACTGCCGCCAAGTTGGCATGGGGTCTCGGAAATCGGCAAGCAGGAGGAAGAGGCGGTCCTGCGGCTGCTGAGGGAACAGCGTGTGTTCCGCTTCATGGGCGACCAGGACCAGTCTGAATCCGCCCGGCTGGAGCGCGGATACACCGAGTTCACCGGGCAGACCTACGCGCTTGCGGTCAACAGCGGTACGAGCGCTCTCATTTGCGGGCTCGTGGGGTTGGGCGTAGGACCTGGTGACGAAGTGATCCTGCCCGGCTACACGTATATCGCCTCCGCTGCCGCGGTTCTTGCCGTCGGCGCGGTGCCCATCATCGCGGAGATCGACAACTCGCTGACTCTCGATCCGGAAGACGTGCGCCGCAAGATCACGCCATACACGAAGGCGATCATGCCGGTGCACATGCGGGGAACTCCCTGCCGCATGGACGAGATCCTCGCCATCGCCAAAGAGAACGGCCTACTCGTGATCGAAGACACCGCGCAGGCCAACGGCGGAACGTACAAGGGCGCCCGTCTCGGCGGCCTGGGCGATGTCGGCTGCTACAGCTTCCAGGCGTCGAAGACGATCACCGCCGGAGAGGGCGGCATCGTCGTTACGAGCGACCGGACGGTATTCGACCGCATCCGCATGACGCACGATTCGGCGTTCAGCTTCTGGAAGCCCGATGAGAGCGAGATTCGGCCGATTCCCGGCCATGGATACCGCATCAGCGAGATCTCCGGCGCGCTGGCGCTTACACAGTTCGGCCGTCTTCCGTCGATTGTGGAACGTCTTCAGAAAGCCAAGCAGTCGATCCTGGCCCGCCTTGGGGACTTGCGTGGTATCGAGCTGCAGGACGTTCCCGATCCCGTCGGCGATGCATCCGTATGCCTCATGTTCTTCGCGGCGGATGCTGATAAGGCGAAGCAGTACGCTGAGGCCCTCAACGCCGAGGGCGTCGGATGTGGCACCATGTACAACAAAGAGATCCCGGATCGGCACATTTATCCAAACTGGACGTATGTTCTCGAGAAGCGCGGCAGGACGCCGGGCTGGAGTCCCTGGGATAGCAGCGTCTACAAGGGCAACGCAACGTACAGTGCCGACATGTGTCCGAACACGCTCGGATACCTGGGGCGTACGGTGCACATCGGCCTGAGCCAGAAGCTGACCGGACAGGATTGCGCCGACATCGTGGCGGCGATGGTGAAAGTGGATAGCGCACTGAGCGCGTGACAGGCGTGGCGCAGCCCGGAGGTGGCACGTATCCCTCGGATGCGTGCCACCGGTCGGTGTCGCGATGCCAGCCCCGCGCAAAGGCACGATTGGGGTAGGTCCTGAATGGATGTTTGTGTCATCGGAACCGGTTACGTCGGTCTCGTCGTGGGAGCATGTCTCGCCGACACCGGGCATGTCGTTACATGTGTCGACAAGATCGCCGACAAGATCGACGCCCTGAACGAAGGGCACATACCGATCTACGAACCCGGGCTCGAAGAACTCGTCCGCCTGAACCGGAAAGCGGATCGGCTGTTCTTCTCAACGGATCTCGACAAGGCGGTACGCGAATCCCTCGTCGTCTTCATCGCTGTCGGGACACCCATGGGCAGCGACGGCGCGGCGGATCTCACGAACGTCGTGGCCGTCGCGCGGGCCATCGGTCGTGCCATGGAATCGTATGATGGGGAGAACCGATATCGGATCATCGTCAACAAGAGCACCGTGCCGGTCGGAACCGCCGGCAAGGTGGCGGAGGCCGTGGCGTCGGAGACCAGCCACCCGTTCGACGTCGTGAGCAACCCGGAGTTCCTCAAGGAAGGTGCCGCGGTGAACGACTTCATGAGCCCGGATCGCGTCGTCGTCGGCACGGACGACCCACGCGTCGCCGAGCTTATGAAGGAGCTGTACTCGCCGTTCGTACGCACCGGCAACCCGATCATGGTCATGGATGTCGCGAGCGCGGAGATGACCAAGTACGCGGCGAACACCATGCTGGCGGCACGAATCTCTTTCATGAACGAGATTGCCAACCTTTGCGAACTCGTCGGCGCGGATGTCGAACTCGTGCGGCGCGGCATTGGCTCCGACAAGCGCATCGGAAGCTCGTTCCTCTTCCCTGGCATCGGATACGGCGGCTCCTGTTTCCCCAAAGATGTACTCGCGCTGATCCACACCGGCGCGGAGTACGGCTACGACATGCGCATCATCAGTGCCGCCCACGATGTGAACGACCAGCAGAAGACGCGGCTGCTCGACAAAGTCATCGACAAGTTTGGTGACGATCTTGCCGGAAAACGGTTCGCCGTATGGGGGCTCGCGTTCAAGCCGCGTACGGACGACATGCGCGAGGCGCCGTCGGTTGAGATCATCCGCGGTCTGCTGGATCGCGGCGCGACCGTCTTCGCCCACGACCCGGCGGCCCATGAAGAGGCGGAAGGCATATTCGGCGACGAGATCAGCCTCACGGAGCATCGCTACGACGTGCTCGACGGAGCCGATGCGCTGGTTATCTGCACCGAGTGGAACGAGTTTCGCGAGCCGGACTTCAGCGAAATCCTCGACCGCATGAGCGCACCCGTGGTCTTCGACGGTCGCAATCTCTACGATCCGTTCCAGATGGACAAGCGCGGCATCGAGTATCATTGCATCGGGAGACCGGCAAGCGTGTGACGGCGCGTCGATGCGCAGCGGCCCGCTCCGCTGCGCGCTACGGCGGACACGGATGTCCGCTCTCCATGATCGTCGGTGGGCGGGACACTCTTGTCCCGCTGGACTACCCAACGACAGTCCTACCTTCCGCGTCGGTCTTACCGGCCCACTTGACCGGCGACGTGCCCCTCCGTACCATACCCGCATAAATACGGGCTAGCTTGCGCGGGGACTGCCTCTCCACCGAGGAGCCGACCATGATGTGCGAAGGACGGGTTGCGGTTGTCACCGGAGCGGCCGGCAACGGCATGGGACGGAGCATTGCGCTCACGCTGGCTCGCGAGGGCGCCGACGTTGTCGTGAATTGGCGTGCGAGCGAACGGGAGGCGGACGGCATCGTAGAAGCAATCCGTG
>CAZEAI010000138.1:0-12086 GCA_964510105.1 uncultured bacterium | reverse complement strand
CGATCGTCAACACCGACGGATACGGCCTGAGCGACGACCCCGCTGACCACTTCGTGCTAGTCCTCCCGGCAAGAGATATCCCACCCGGTGGGTTCCTCGTCGTGTGGGCGTCGGACAAGGACACGGTGTACGCGAACGGTGAGATCCACGCGGGATTCAAGCTGAAGTCCGACGGCGAGGACGTGTTTCTCACGTCGCCGGACGGGCTGTCTATCCAGCGCATCCCCGGCGTGGCGATTCCGACAGACGTGTCGTACGGTCGAAAACCCGACGGCTCGGACGGCTGGCTGTTCTTCAACGAGCCGACGCCCGGCGGCCCGAACACGACGACGGGATACCAGGCGGTGCTCAGCAACGTAGCATTCTCTCACCCGGCGGGGTTCCACTCGCAGGAATTCGGCCTGACGCTCACTTCGCCCGAGGGAGCGCCGATTCACTACACTCTCGATGGATCGATGCCGACGATCGAATCGCCGGTCTACGACGCCTCAGTCGCTATCCGGGAGCTTGCGGGCGAGGGAAATGTGCTGTCATCGATCAGAACGGTTGTGCCGGGCCGGTTCTGGGAGCCGCCCGATGGCGAGGTCCAGAGAGCCACCGTCGTCCGCGCCCGCGCGATCGTGGATACGAGCTGGATGAGCCCGGTGGCGACTCGCACGTTCTTCGTCCATCCCGATGGCCGGAGTCGCTACACGCTTCCCGTCTTCTCGCTGGTGACCGACTCGGTTCACCTGTTCGGCGACGAAACGGGCATATTCGTCGCCGGCGCAGGGTACGACGGAGCGGACTGGCGTACGGCTAACTACGCGCAGACCGGTGAGTTGTGGGAGCGACCCATACATGTCGAGTATTTCGAGGATGCAACGACGCCGCTGATCTCGCAGGATGCCGGAGCGCGAATCAACGGCAATTTCTCGCGTAACGCGCCGATGAAATCGCTCCGCCTGTATGCCCGGTCCGAATACGGCGCGGCGTGGTTCGATCACCAGTTCTTCCCGGCAAAGGATATCGGCCGGTACAAGAGGCTCGTCCTGCGAAACGCCGGCAACGACCGTGGCGAAACACTTATGCGCGACGGCCTCATCCAGACGCTTGCGCAGCACCTCTCGTTCGACACTCAGCACTACCGCCCAGCCATCGTGTTCGTGAACGGCGAGTACTGGGGCATCCACAACATGCGCGATCGCCTCGACGACAAGTATGTGGACACCCATTACGACGTCAGCGACAGTACGCTTGATTTGATCGAGCTGCTCCGGGAGGATGCCGCCCGGGGCCTGCCGGCTCGGTATGAGGCCGATCCGGGATCGCCGGATCACTTCCTGGCGCTGCTGGACTACGTGGATACCCACGATCTGCGCGACGAAGCCGTGTACGGACATGTGGCGACCCAGATCGACGTGCGGAACTACCTGGAGTACGTGGTCGCGGAGGTCTACTGCGGCAATACCGATTGGCCCGGCAAGAATACCCGGCTCTGGCGAGCGCGCAACGACTACGATCCCTCGGCGCCGATCGGACATGACGGGCGCTGGCGCTGGATGATGTTCGACACGGAATACGGCCTGGGCGGCGGTCTGCAGCCAGGCGCCACGTGGAATACCCTCGCGTGGGCGACCGCGCTCGACGGCGACAAGTTCAACCCGCCGACCGCGACGTTGCTTCTCCGCAGGTTGCTGGAGAACGACGGTTTACGTACGGCGTTCATCAACACGTTCGCGGACCAGCTCAACACGGCCTTCTCGACGTCCCGCGCAACGGCGTTGCTGGATTCCGTGGCGGCGGCGATCCAGCCGGAAGTCGCCGAACACACCGCTCGATGGGGTATGCCGGGATCGGTCGCCGAATGGGAAGCCCATGTGGGCACGATGCGGACGTTCGTAGAACAGCGCCGAGAGGATGTCCTGGGCCACGTCTCCGAGTATTTCGGCCTGCCGGGAACCGCCCGCCTCACGGTGAACGTGGTCGAACCAGCCGCGGCGGCAGGCAGCATCGATGTAAACAGGCTGTCAATCAGTTCCGACACACCCGGCATCGGATATCCGGCCTACCCGTGGACCGGCACGTATTTCCGAGGCCTCCCGGTGACATTGACGGCAACACCCGCGCCGGGGTATCGGTTCGCAGGCTGGGAGGGAGTCCCGGCAGCGAATGCACTGGCGGATACGCTCGCGGTTGTGCTCGATGGCGACGCCACCGTCACCGCGCGATTCTCTCCGGTGACGTCGGTTCGCGTCGAACCCCGAGCCCTCATCCTGGCGCTGTCGCAGAACGTGCCGAACCCGTTCAATCCCGCGACGACGCTGCGATTCTCGTTGCCCGATGCGGGCTCTGTCCGGCTGACCGTCCACGACGTGACTGGCAGACTCGTCGCAACGCTGGTCGACGGCGACCGCGCGGCGGGCCACCACGCCGTCGTGTGGGACGGGCGCGACGACGCAGGTCGCGCAATGGCGAGCGGGGTGTATCTCGTCCGGCTGGCGGCGGGCGGGCGTTTGGCAGCCCGGAAGATCGTGCTCGTCAGGTAGTCTTCGCATTCGTCGCGACCTGACGCATTGGGGCGCCGACCCCAAGCCTGTTACCGTCGTCTGTACGTTCGTTCCCCAGCCATCGCCGCGCCACTACCAACGGCGAGGAGGTATCATGTCACCGTTCAGCATCATCCGGCTCTCCGACGAATCAGCCGTCCGGTTTTCCGCCATCGAGCTGAGACGCTACCTGACCGCCTCCACGGGCACAGCCGGGCGGGTGCTGGCGCGTAAGCGCCACCGCGCGGCGTCCGGCACCATCTGGCTTGGACTGACCGAAGACCTGCCAGTTACCGGCGGCCCTCCGGACGCAGCGACGGATGCATTCACTATCGCGATAGACGCCGAGGGAGGCTACATCGCCGGCGCCAACGGACGTAGCGTGCTCATCGGCGTGTACCGGTACCTGCAGGAGCTGGGGTTCCGGTGGCTGCGTCCCGGATCCGACGGCGAGGTGATCCCGTCGCTTCGCTCTCCCTTCCAGCACGTGCATCTGACGGAGAGCGCCTCCTACGGGCATCGCGGCGTTTGTATCGAGGGAGCCGTGTCGTACGACAACGTGCGCGACATGGTGGACTGGCTCCCCAAGCTCGGCTTCAACGCGTACTTCATCCAGTTCCGAGATTCGTACAACTTCTTCCAGCGCTGGTACGAGCACGAGGGCAATCCACACCTGACGCGTCGGCCGTTCTCAGTCGAGCGCGCCAAGGACATGACCGGGCGGCTCCGCGCCGAGATCAAGAAGCGCGGCCTGGATCTGCACATGGTCGGTCACGGCTGGACGTGCGAGCCGTTCGGCATTCCCGGCTCGGGCTGGTTTCAGCACGAGGGTCCCATCCCCGAGGAGGCGCGTCCATTCCTCGCCGAGATAGCGGGCGAGCGGAAACTCTGGGACGGCATCGCCCTCAACACCAATCTGTGCTACGGCAATCCCGAAACGCGCCGCATCATCGTGCAATCGATCGTCGACTACGCGCACGCCAACGCCGACGTGGACATTCTGCACTTCTGGCTGGCGGACGGAACGAACAACCACTGTGAGTGTCCGCTCTGCGCGGATCATCGCCCCGCCGATTTGTACGTGCAGATGCTCAACGAAGTGGACGCGGCTCTGGAACAGGCCGGTGTGGACACGCGGATCGTCTTCCTGGTGTACGTGGACCTGCTCTGGCCGCCGGAGCGAGAGCGCATCGCCAACCCGGAGCGCTTCCTGCTGATGTTCGCGCCCATCACGCGCTCGTACTCAACGGCTTTCGCCGCCGGAGCATCGGACGTGGACGCGCTGCCGCCCTTCGTGCGCAACGAGCTGGAGTTTCCCAGCGACCCCGGCGTGAATAGCGCCTTCCTGAAGAGCTGGGAACCCAGCTTCAAGGGAGACGGCTTCGACTTCGACTATCACTTGATGTGGGACCACTACAAGGACCCTGGGCAGATGACCGCCTCCCGCGTACTGCACGAGGACATTCGACGCCTGGGCGATCTCGGTCTCAATGGGCTGGTCAGCTGCCAGGTGCAGCGCGTGTTCTTCCCCACCGCGCTGAATATGGTCGTGATGGGACGCACGCTTTGGGACGCCGATCTGAGCTTCGAAGCCATCGTAGGGGACTACTTGAACGCAGCTTTCGGAAAGCGCGGCGCCGACGTGGGGGCGTTCCTCACCCGCGTCTCCGAGCTGTTCGATCCTCCGCTCATCCGCGGCGAGAAAGACGACGCCCGATCCGACGCTCCGGCATCGCTGGTCCGCGTGCGGGAAGCGACCGCGGCCATGCGCTCGCACGTGGCAGCGGGGACCCAGGATCCGGTCGCGGCGGTACGACGGTCGTGGGAATACCTGGCCGCATTCCTGGACTTGTGCGAACTCCTCGCCGACGCCTTCAGCGCCCGTTACGCCGGTGCAGCAGATGCGCGGGAGAGGGCTTGGGAGGTCTTCCACTGGGCTCGCGCCCATGAACGCGAGCTGCAACGGGTCATGGACTTGTACGAGTTCCAGCACACGCTGGGCCCGATATTGGGCATCTCGACGGAAGAGCTGCAGGCGAGGGACTGAGGTCTGGACCTGCTCCGCCCGGCGCGCCACTTTCCTCAACGAATGTGCTAGGACGAGCGATAGGAGATGACACTGTGAAGCCAGAAATCGTGAAGCTCGGCACCATCGACGTCGACCTGGTGGAGACGACCCCGGTCGTCTTTCGCGACACGCTGTATCGATTCGAATACGTACGCCCCAACTACTGGGACAACGACACGGGCGATTCGTATTTCCGCTTCGTCGAGCACGACACCGGCGAACCCAGCTTGCCGTTCGCGCGCGGATACCACCTCGGCAACGTGCTCGTCGACGGCGAGACGATCCTAGTCACCGGAACAGACATCTGGGACGGCGAGCGCGTCGACATCTTCATGTCCACTGACATGGTGCGCTGGGAATCCTGGAACGCACTCGACCTGCCGGGATACGGGCTGTTTAACACATCGCTCTGCAAGGCCGAGGGCACGTACGTGCTGATGTTCGAGGTCGGGAGCCGGAGGAAATCGCCGGCGTGCGATTCACGGCCCGGTTCGCAACGTCAGCCGATGCGAAAGAGTGGGAACTGACGCCGCCCGAGTGCACGTATTCCAAGGATCGTTACACGGCACCCCACTGCCTGCGATATCACGATGGCTACTACTACAACTTCTACCTGGAGGCTCTGAGCGACGGGTACGAGCAGTACGTCGTGCGCTCGCGGGATCTGGTAGACTGGGAGAACAGCCCGCTGAATCCCGTCCTGCGGGCGTCGGAGGACGACAAGCGCATCGCGAACCCGAAGCTGTCGGCGGCGCACCGCGAGAGAATCGACGGCGCTCTGAATCTCAACGCGTCGGACATCGATTTCTGCGAGCACGCAGGGCGTGTCGTGATCAACTACTCGTGGGGGAATCAACAGGGCGTCGAGCATCTCGCCGAGGCGTATTTCGAGGGGACGCTTGAGCAGTTCCTGACGGGATGGTTCCCGGAGTAGAAGCTTCGGGCACGATTCGCATATCGGAGCCGGTCGCTCACGGCAGGTAGGCCCCGTACCGTCTCAACGCGGCGCGCAGCTTCGCCGTGTCCACGCCATGCACGTCGGCGTCCGACCTGCTCGCCATTGCCGCCGCCAGCCCAGCCGCCTCGCCGGTTGTCAGGCAGCACGCCATGATACGTACGCTGCCGTTCACGTGTCGGTCGGAGGAAATGCACCGCCCCGCGACGATGACGTTCCTCAGTCCTTTCGGTGTGAGGCACCGGTAGGGCACGCCGTAGCTCTCACCCGGCTGCAGGTCTCGATTCTCTTTGAGAACCGCCTCCATGGCATCGCCGTGGTCGCGTTCGGCCATCTCCAGGGCATCGTCGCGCGACGAATGCACGTCTATGATGTATGCGTTGCGACATACCTCATCGACGAAGCTCCTTCGAGCAAGATAGTCGGCAAGCGTCAGGTAGTAGTCGCCAACTACTCGCCGGGTCTCGCGAATCCCCATTCGGGCCCCGGTTGCGACGAGGAACGAATCCTTGAATGCAGGATGCGTCTCGGCAAATGCGTCACGATACTGCGCGGCAAGTTTTCGCCCGTGGAAGAGCGCGTTCGAGACGCTTTCGGGTTGTGTGCCGTCGACCTCGTAGACGTGACCCGTATTGAAGCCGTAGGTGCCGGGGCCGATCTTGATGTTGCACGTGTGGAGATCGACGATATCCGGGAATCTCCCGGATCGGACTATGTCATGGATCGGGCTGTCCGGATCGAAGCGATGGATGCGCGGTCCCTTTGCGAGGGCATCCTCGTCGATATTGGTTATCACGAAGCAGAGCGTACCAGGCTGCAGCGCGCCATCGTCGTCGCCTTTTTCCACGATAGCGCCCGCCGACGCGGCGAGATCTCCATCCCCGGTGCAATCGACGTAGACGCGCGACCGATATGCCTTCAGTCCGGACTTGCCGGAAACAACCAACGTATCCGCTTCGTCCTGTCCGTTCTTCTCGACGGCACAAAGCTGCGTCTCGAAGAGAACTGACGCTCCGGCATCCGCCACCATGTCGTCGTACACCCGCTTCAGCAGCTCGGAGTCGATCGCCGGCTCGACGATCGGATTCTCCGCCATCGCCTCTTTCAGGTGCGGAGTACCGTCACGACAGGCATGGAGAACGTGTTCGGCGATGCCCCGAGCGATCACTTTCTCGCGATCATGGTAACCGCAGAACCAGGGTACGAGGCCAAGTGTCCCCATCCCCCCGAGCGCACTCGCCGCCTCGATCAGTAGGGTGCGCACTCCCTCACGTGCGGATGCTGTTGCCGCCGCACATCCGGCCGGCCCACCACCGACGACGATCACGTCCCACGAGTCGTCCAGGGGCAGGTGGCGTTCAGCCATGGTGTAGCGACCCATGTCGCATCTCCTCTACCTGTGCCTGATTCGCTCATTCCGCGGCAGCACCTGTGCCCCGGCACGTGCCGCTCGAAATCTACGGTCGCGTCCACGCACGAGCCATTCCGCGCGCACGCAAAGACGCCCCGGACCATCGTCGGCCCGGGGCGTCTTCGTGTACCTATCGCGCGCCACTGATGTTGGAGTGTTAGATATCGATCGAGAAGCGCGTCTGGACTACCGACGTCGCCCCCTTCGAGGGAGCAAGCGCGCCAGCATCATGGTTGCCGTAAACGTAGTCGAGCATGATCCGGGTCTTGGGATTCAGGTGCCAGTTCAGCGCGGCGGAGATGGTGCTCAGCACGCCAGCTTCAGCGCCCGCACCGTCGAAGTCGAGCGCGGAGTACTGCACGAGAACCTCCCACGCGCCCATCCCGTCGGGGCCGTAGTTGTTCCTCGGCGCCACGCGGCCGGGGATTCCGCTGGCACTGTACGGCCGTGACTCGCCGGTGAGGAAGTAGCCGACTCTGGCGTAGTAGCCCAGCAACGGATCGCTTTCGCCCGCCACGTCCGCGTACGACGCGATTCCCTCGGCCTGGATCGAGAGCGGACCAAACACCGCCGCCAACTCCGTACCCACGAGGTCTACGGTCTCGGTGGCGAGGTTGCCCGTGCTGATCATCGCCGGTGCGAGATGGCTTTCGGGGCTCGCGGAGTACCGCAGAGATCCAGCCGTCTTGCGATGACTCAGCGCCAGCCCGAGGCGAACTAGCCTGGTTCCACCGTCCTCGTTGAGCGCGGCGCCGTTGACGCGACCCGTGATTGCGATGTTGTCGTCGCTCTGCGCCTTGCCGGTGCCCCCCGTGTCCTTGAACACGCCGAGGCCCCACGCCATGCGTCCGCCCATCGCCGTGTTGAACGCCATGATGCCGGTGTTCCAGCCGGGCGTCATCACCCACGGCAGGGGCCGTTCCAGGAACGGGTGCTTGGTCGGACTGGTGCCGAACGTCATCGAGAACGGCTCCACGAGATGGCCCATGCGCACGGTGCCGAGGACGGGTACGCCGGTGATGCCCATGTACGCGACGGTCACCGCAGGCGCGCCGGAAGCGAGGTCGTACTGCATGAAGTACTGGACGTTTCCGTACATCACGCCGCCGAAGCCGATGCGGGCGTTGCGCACTTCGTTCGCGTCCTGGATGTCGCCGCATGCGGCCTTGTTATCGCTGTCCTGGGATACGTACCACGCCCAGTCCGTGTTGAGCATGGAGCTTATGCCAAACGAGAACGCGCCGTCTTCGCTGACGAGCTTGAATCCGTTGGAAAACTCAGGCTGCATCGGCTCTTCGGCGTGAACCGGCGCTGAGAGCCCGATCAACAACACCGCACTTGCGATCCATGCGCGCATCTGTGACCTCCTGTACAACCGCAGCCAACGTTGTCCCGCAGCCGCCGTGTTACGTGTGTGAAGGGACACTCACCGGGCGCACGTCCGCCATGCACACGCCGGCGTGGCAGGGCCGTGCCCGGTGATCTCCCGGATTGCCATATCGCTTCGCGACGAGAGACGCTCCCGGTGGCCGCTGCGGGGCCCGGGGACGTGCTACCGGCGTAGGAAGCACCGCCCCTCGTCATCTGCGCCCTACCCGCGCGGTAGACGGCAGACATCCGTCGCCGCGCGGGCAGACGTGGTACTATTTGTCTCAGAGCCTGATCTACGCGGTGACGACTTCTTCCACCTCGGAACGCGCCACGACGTCACGGCGGGTCGTGAGCAGCGACACCACAATCAGGCTGATGAACGACAGAGGAATCGAGATGATGCCCGGCTGTCCGAGCTGATGCCACGCATCGATCTCATTCAGGCCGTAGACCTTGAACATCCCGGGCCCCGTGAGGATGATGCCGAGGGCGGCCACGATGCCTACCACGATGGAAGCCACGACACCCTTCGCGGTAGTACGCTCCCAGAACAGGATCATTACGATGGCCGGAAGATTGGCCGATGCAGCCACGGCGAACGCCCAGCCCACCAGGAAGCTCACGTTGGTGCCCTGGAAGATTATCCCCAGCATGATGGCAATGACGCCGACCACGACCGCGGCGATCTTGCCGGCCATGACCTTGCCCGATTCCGTCATCTTGAGCAAACCGAAACGGTCGAACAGGTCATGCGCAACCGCGCCGGAGCTGGCGACGATCAGTCCCGACACGGTGCCGAGAATGGTCGCGAATGCGATCGCGCTGATCACGGCCAGGAACCACTCACCGAACGTTCCCGCCAGCAGCGGAGCCGCCATGTTGTTGTCGGCGGGATTCATGCCGCCATTCGTCATGGCGCCGTAGCCCATGAACATCGTCAGGACGTAGAAGAACCCGATGGACGCAATAGCGACGATGGTCGACTTCCGCGCGGCGGCCGGGCTCGACACGGTGTAGTAACGTATCAGGATATGTGGCAGAGCCGCGGTCCCACAGAACAGCGCCAGCATCAACGAGAGGAAGTTGAGCTTCTGCGTGCCTGTTTCCGCCTTGAACTTCTCACCGGGTACCATCAATTCCCTGGTGGGGCGCAGCGTCGGGTAGTACACGGTGGTGGCTTCATCGGGTATACGCACGTTGCGCCACGTTTCAACTACCGTCCCGTCGCTGTCGAGAATCGCCAGCAGGCCAAACGGCGAAATCGCGCCGGTGCTGGCCTCGGGGCCGCTCCGCCCCTCAATGGTCTTCAGGTAGGACACGCTGTAAGGGGGTTCGACCAGCGACGGATCGCTGTTGTACCCGACGGCGTTGCGCCACTGAACCTCACGCACCTGCAAACTCTCGACATCGCCCTGCAACAGCCACCACGTCGGGCGCCCGTTGTCGTCCAGCCGCACGAAGGTGTTGCTGCCGACCGTGTACTGGGCGTCGGCCGGTCTGCCGTCGACCTGCACCCAGCCGTCGACCTGCTCGGCGGGCTTGACGACAAACTCATACGGGTCGCCGCCGCGATCGGCTCCCGGCGCGTCGGTTTCCAGCCCGCGGATGCTAACCGATATCACCAGCAGCGAGGAGAAGATGATCAGCAGTGCGCCCTTGATGAACTGCACCCAGGTGGTGGATGTCATGCCCGCGGTGACCACGATGAGGATCACGGTGACTCCCACCAGCACCACACCCGCCCAGTGGGGGAGTCCGAGCAGCGGCGTTACGAGTGCTCCGGCTCCGACCATCTGCGGGATCAGATAGAAGATCGATACGATAAGGGTGCTGATTGCGGCAAACAACTTGATGCCCTGGCTGTCGAACTTGGCATCGAGCGCGTCCGTGAAGGTGTACTTGCCGAGCTTCTTCATCGGCTCGGCGATGACGAACAAGGCCACGACCCAGCCTGCCAGGTAGCCGATGGAATAGAGAAAGCCGTCATATCCGAGAACGGCGATCATTCCGCAGATACCGAGGAAACTTGCCGCGGAGAGGTAATCTCCGGCGAATGCAAGGCCGTTGACAGGCCAGGGGATCCGGCCACCGGCGGCGAAATAGCCGCTGGCGGAGGACGAGTCGCTACGCTTGGCCAAGTAGAAGGAAAGCCCCAGTACGAAGCCGACAAATACGCAGAAAATGATGATAGCCATGGCCTAGATCTCCTTACCATCGGCTTCGGCGGGAGCAAGAGCTTCCTCGCGCCGCGTGCACAGGTGGTTGTAGATCAGCGCCTGGCCTATGGCGATGACGATCAGCGCGAAGCCATATACGATCGCCAGATTGAGACCGAAGACGACCTTGATCGACATGGTCTCCGGCCACAGCAACCGCATAGCGACGAAACCTGCGTAGATGAGCACATAGACGGCGAACATCTGCAAACCCAGACGGGTCTTGTAGGCGCTTGCCGGATCGGGGCCGCTGTCAGAAGCGGGTTCGTGCAACATGGAATCTCCAGTGGTGTCTGGGGTGGCTGAACAAGCCTCGGCGATTCTCCTTCAACCGGGCGGATTGCGTGATGAACAGTATATTCCATCGAGCACATAGTACGCCGTGCCCCTGAGGCGCCTGCTGGACGCCATCGCAGATCTCTCGACGACCGATTCCATTTTCGCGTGGAGTAGGTCCCGCGAGTACGAAGTTGTCACGCGCGGCTTGCCGGCTACCGGTTGTGCCAACTTCATGGTATCGGAACAGGCAAAATGGTACGGCGGATGCGTCGCAGTACCAACGGCTTAGCGTGCGAAATGTCACGCGGCCATACGAGAGCAACCTTCGCGGGGCGCGAAGTTCCTGCCGGGGTGCGCACCGTGGTGTCGCGAACCGCGTGCGGTATTCGGAAGAAGGCGGGAGGGCAGGTGCGCGTCAGTTCGCGATCGCCTTGCAGTGATGCGCGTGGTCCGGAACGGGCCGGACGCGCGGAAGGAATGACGCGGGTAGCTGGGCCGACGGGGTTCGCTGGGCGTCGACAGAACGACGTTGGAGGGTTGGACGATCCCGAAGGCCGCGAGTCGCCGCGCCCGGCGTTCGTGTGGAGAACAGGTACGTCTGCGCTGACCTGGAGCCCGTATGTCGTGCGCGGCTAGCCCAGATCCCGACGGCGGAGAATCACCGCCGCGGCGGCGAGAGGTGCAGCGATCCACAGCAGGAGCGCCGATACCATCGCCGCGAGCCCGGCACCCTCGCCGAACGTCCGGACGAGGAGCGTTCCTGCCGTTCCGAACGCGCCCGGGCCCTTTATCACCATCAGGCCGACCATGCGGCCCAGGTCCACCGGGTTGCCGAAGAGCATGGAGATGAGCGCCGTCTGCACCGATATCCCGGAGAGCGAACCCGCTACGGCAAAGACGAACAGATCGTACCCCACGATGGCGACGAACCAGACGACCAGCCCGATTGCCAGCGCGCGCCCACGACTTCCGGCAATCGCGGCGATCAGCAGCGCGATGCTCAGAAACGCCGCAAGAACAAGCAGCGCAACGAGAACGAACAACGCGTAGCGACCGAGTCCCGAAATGCCTGCCAGATACCCGATTGCCGCGCCTCCGAGGCCGAACCCGATGCCTGTTCCGACTGCCAGCGCCGCGAACTGCCCGGCGAACGTTCCCAGGAGCAGCGAACCGCGAGCGACAGGCTGCGCTCCGAGCATCCCCCTCGACTCGCGAAGCCACGGGCAGCCCCATGCACCGAGCAGCAACGCCACAAGCG
>CAZEAI010000137.1:10999-12485 GCA_964510105.1 uncultured bacterium | reverse complement strand
TCGAACGGCTTGGAGATCGATACATGATGGGCGGGCTGCTCGTCGAACTGCCCGCAGCGACGGTGCGGCAGCCGCGCGAGGGCGTCCGGCAAGGGCCGGTCGTTGCCCATGAGGAATGAGCCGGCCTCGATGCGGACGAACCGCATACCGACTGAATTGACGAGCGCGGTGTTCTCAGCCATGGGGTGTACTCCCTCTCCACCGGGATCAGAGACCGCGGGAATCGGAAGAGTATGCGCCACCCGCCGCGGGGACAACGCGGGGCCATTGGAGGCGGCAACCTGGCTTCGCGCAGAGCGCCACGCTGCGCGAAGGGCTAGAGCGCGAGGGTCGCTTGGCTCGTCGTTCTGACGGCGGTACCATCGCATCGTGCTGCTATCGCGTGCTATATCGCTCCAAACACGCCAGGAGACTAGAGTGGGCCACGAAACGCCGCTTGGATTTGAGCCGCCCCGCATGTACGTGCTCCACGCTGTGTGGGATAATCCCGCAGCGGCTCGACGGGCCGAACGGCTTGCGCAGGCGTGGCCCGAAACTGAGGTACGAACGTTCACGTACGAAAGTCTACCGGATATCGTAGTAGAAGAGGGAATCGACCACCGTCCCGCGATGGGCGCTCTGGAATCTGTCATTCCCATACTCAGTCTCTACCGATTCGACGCTGACGCTGTCAGACGCGATGCGGCAATGATGCAGGATGCTTACCGTGGAGACGGAAGATTTCCCTTCGACATCGCGGCGGGTGGAGGTGCGTTCAGCTTCTTCCGTTCAGTATCTCCGACGTTCAAGTGCGACAGGCTCGAAGACATAAAGCCGAATCCGGAGCATATCTGTAGACCGGCATGGCGCATTCATCTGGGAACCGGTTGCCCACATCAGTGCAAGTACTGCGGCTATGGCGGCATGTTGATAAGCCACATCAACACCGAAGAGTATATCGAGCGGCTTGGAGACCTGCTGGCTCAGAATCCATGGCAGAAGACGTGGGCCTACGACGGTCGGATGGACGTCCCGACGCTGGAGCCGCAGCTCGACACGCTGGGGCCCCTCATGCGATTCTTCGAAACCACCGAGGACCGCTACCTCATCATCCATACGAAGTCCGACCGAGTGGATGCATTGATCGAAGCCGGCGCACCGCGTAATACGATCGTCGTGTGGAGCCTCGCTGGACCAACACAGTCCACTGTCCTGGAGCCGCGCACAGGTACAACTGAGGGCAGAATCGAAGCCGCTCGCCGTGTGCGCCGCCAGCTGGGACGTTACGATCACTCCGCTGGATGCGTGCGGGATAGTCCGACTCAAAGGCGACAAGTACCGCCGCGCGCGCGAGTGCTCCGACCCGCTGATCGCGGCGCTGATGGAGTACTACCGAGTGTGGGCCGCTTCGACCGGCTTCGACGCCGAGACCGCAAGCTCGATTCTGTTCGACACGGTCGCGGTGTATCTGGCGTTTGCCGACGAATTGCTGACGATGGAACGGCTC
>CAZEAI010000137.1:0-10989 GCA_964510105.1 uncultured bacterium | reverse complement strand
CTCCTTGTCATGGACGGGATGATGAAGATAGACGACTCGGCCGCCCGGATGGACTGTGCTACCGAGTGGCGGGACCTCGTGGCGTTCGAAGATTTCCTGGTGGACCGACTGACAGGCATGTAGCGTGCCGAAACCACGATCTGAGAGGTGACTCAATGCCATCAATCAACTGGGTGATGTACATGGCCACAAGCAGCGCGGCCGATTACGGCGCCGACGCGGCGGGGCGCGCCGAGGTGGTGCGGAACATGAAGAGCCTCGGCGTCACGAAGGTATACATGGACGTGTGGCGCGGCGGCAGGCACATAGACCGCGATCTGCTCGTCTCCATGCGCGACACGCTGACCGACGCCGGAATTGGTGTGGCGGCGGGCATCATGCCTTCGCGAGGTGCCGCGGAGTTCGGCAGTAACAGCCGCTGGGGAGCGGACCTCTGCTACAGCGACCCCGGGGCGTGGGACGATGTCCGCAAGGCGATGGAGACTGGCGCGGAGCTGTTCGACGAGTTCATCATCGACGACGCGTTCTGCACGCAGTGCACCTGCACGAAGTGTCGCTCAGCAAAGGGTGATCGCTCGTGGAACGAGTTCCGGCGGGACCTCCTGCTGGACTTCACGAAAGAGGTCATCGTCGGAGCGCCCAGGAAGAGGAATCCCGGCGTCAAGATGATCCTGAAGTTCCCGCAGTGGTACGACCGGCTGGCGATCTTCGGCTACGACACCGCCCGCCAGCCCGCCGAGTTCGAGGCGACCTGGATCGGCACCGAGACCCGGGACCCGGAGACGGCCGCGATGGGCTTCGTGCATCAGTACGAAGGCTGCTTCAACTCGCGATGGCACGACGCAGCGGAGCCGAACCTGGAGGGCGCCTGGTTCGACCCGTACGATTGCGACCCGATCCTGTACGTCGAGCAGGCGTACCAGTCCGTGCTCGGCGGGATGAGGACGCTGATGCTTTTCGAGTACGGCAGTCTGTTCCCCGACCAGAACGGGTTCCTGATCGCGACACTCAAGGGCCACCAGGAGTCGCTTGAGAAGCTGGCCGCCAGGCTCGACGGCCAGGAGCCGACCGGTGTCGTCACCGTGCGCCCGCACAACCCGGAGCCGGCCGCTGACGGCTACATCTTCGACGGGCTGGGCATGCTCGGTATACCGCTTGTACCCGTCGCCGAGTGGCCCGCAGACCCGCCCGAGGCGCTGCTCTTGACGGACCACGTCGCCGACGACCCGGAGCTGGCGGCGAAGGTTCGCGACGTGGTCGATGCTGGCGGGAACGTCTTCCTGACCGCCGGTCTGGTCGCGGCGCGGGATGCCGACGAGGAGCTGAAGAAGCTGGCGGGATTCGAGGCGGACGGATGGGCTCAGCCCATCAAGTGGTCCAGCGACCGGTTCCAGGTCGGCGACAAGGAGGTGCAGGCGGCTCAGCCGGTGGCGTTCCGGTTCGACCTCAGGCCGACCAGTGCCGAGGTTCTGGCGACGGTCAGCGGCGTCGCGCACAAGCGATCCGAGCGGATTCCGGTGGTGACGAGACTGGCGCACTCCTCAGGCGGCGCGGTAGTGGTGCTGAACGTGTTCGGAGTCGCTGTGTCGGACTACACGATGGAAGAGAACCTGAACGTGCCGATAGTCATGCAAATGCAGTACTACCCCGAAGCCGTCGCGAATGTCATCCAGGAGCAGGTGGCCAACGCAACGGGGCGGGCGTTCCTCGCCCCGGCCAAGGTCGGCTACTACCCGTTCTCGAACGGCGACGTCGTATTGGAGAACTTCACCGACTCGGCCGTGACGGCACACGTGGCGGGAGAGGGGCTTGCACCAGAGGCCAGCGAGATTCTGGGAATGGCTGGTCTGAAGGATGGCGACGTCAGGTTGCCATCCAGATCCGCAGCGCTGATCGGGACTTGGGCGGGGCCGCGTCTGGCGCGCTCGTAGAGCCAGTATGCGTCGGGATCGGTTCCCGCCGGCTCGGTCTTGGGTGGCGGCGCTGTCGCCTCCAGTCGCGCGGTGCCAGGGCTGCTCTGATAGAACCTGGTACCGCCCGTGTAGGCCGGTGGCGACACGCCGACCGCCTGAAGCGCGTCCCTATAGGCGCGGTATGCGGCCAGGTGCGTCTCAGTGTCGTGGTCTTGACCCCATATCCTGATCCAGGTTGTGTGAGAGTCGTGAGGTTCCACACAGGAGGTCGGACAGGTGAAACGGACGCGGTATTCAGAGGCACAGATCAGCTTTGCTTTGCTGCAGGCTGATGCGGGTACCCCGTTGGAGGAGGTTTGCCGGAAGCTGGGCATCGCCGAGGCAACGTTATATCGATGGAAGAAGAGGTTCGCAGGTCTTGGCGTGAGCGAGACGCGCGCTGCGTGCCACCACCGAGTGCCCGCGTTGTTAGAGAGTCAGCCTGCGCCGCCCCCAAAGGCCGGTTGGCCTGCCCCAGCCGAACCGGTGCGCCACACCGTCACTTGCCGATGTGCGATGACCGGAGCGTTCGCCATATCTGGCATGCGAATCAGCTCCAAGCGGCGCTATTCGTATACTCGCACTTCGTATACGCGTGCCATCTCGTCTCCGTTTGTCCGCTCGATCCGGATTCTCAACGCCTTGGCAGTCACGCTGTCGAACCGTACGACGTTGTGTCGCTGAAAATTGCCCACCACCGCTGCGATCTGTCGCCAGCTGCCGCCGGGGTCCAGAATGGACAGGGAGTAGTCGCTGACGTACGTGGACATCGCACCCAGCAGGAATCTGTCGAACATGCGTTGTTCGCGCATCATGGTGTCGAACGTGAGATGAACGCAGTTGAAAGCCACAGGCTGCTCCCACTCCAGGTCCAGGTACGCTTCGTGGAAACGCGTGACCGGCCTAGAGATCCAGAGATTCTCATCCCCGATCCGCCCACGGGAGAGCCCTTCTACTACCTTGTCGGCACTGTATCGGTATCCGGAGGACGGATCGACATGCTCGGCGGAAGCCGTGACACTGGCAGCTCGCGCCAGGTCATCAGGATCCTCGTTCGTTATCCCGGGAATGTGGGCATCGTGCTTCAGAAGCAGCTGCTGTAGTTCCGTGATCCGCTGCGCGCCCAGCCCCCGCGGTAGCAGCTCGTACTGTCGGCAGAGAAAGGCGGCGGTTCCTACGGCCTGTCCGCCGACGGCGCAGGTCCCCATCAGGCGTGTCGATCCGTGGGCTACATGAGTCGTGCTGATGATCCTGCCAGCCAGGAAGAGGTTATCGACGTCGCGAGAGTAGTAGCACCGATACGGTATCTGGTAGGGTTCCTTGAGATGCAGGTAGTCGGTCCACTTGTCCCGCGCCGCGAATCCATCGGGGTTGTGCACGTCGACGGGCCATCCACCGTACGCTACCGCGTCGTCGAAGTGCGCCGAGTCGACCAGATCGTTCTGGGAGAGGATGTAGTCGCCCTCAACGCGCCTGCTCTCCCTCTTTCCGGGGACGGCTCCGACCCACGACAGTACGAACTTGTCCGCTTTGTAATCCCCTTGATTCTTGATGTGATCCCATACCCCGTACAGGATGCGCAGCAACTCCTCCCGTATGTGGACCGCGTCGGCGATCGTGTCCAGACGTGCGCCGTACTCGATCCATAGTTGTGGGAAGTGGAGGTCCCGGATCTTCACCGGCAGGTCATCCGCGCTGGGATAGTGGTGAGCCCAGTGCGGTCGTACGAAGGGAGCGGGTCGTCCCACGTCCTTGACGCGGAACATGAGCGTCGAGCCCATACTCACCGAGGACGCTTCTTCTGCCGCGTACGACTCGTCGAACTCCGCCGACGCTTCGGACCCTACCCGGAACGTCGCGCCGGCGAGCGCCGCGATGGTCCCGTCGCCTGTCGCGTCCACGAAGAGCGGTGAGACGAACTCGAAACGCTGTTCCGTCGCCTGTTGCGATCCGGCGACCTGCGTGATGCGGTTATCGTGCTGCATCTTCAAGGCGTCGACATGAACGTTGAGGTATGTTTGCACGCCGGCTTCTCTCACGAGATTCTCAAGCGTCGCGTCGGAGACGGAGTTCCGCCACTGGATCTCGTGGTTGTGGTACCGATTAAGAAGATTGATCTCTTCGGCGATTCCGCCCTCCCTCGCGTGGGGGAAATCGCGATCGGCGCTTCCGATCAGCAGGCCGATTTCGGATGACGCGTTCCCGCCGAGCACCGGGCGATTGCTGACAAGCGCGACCGTCGATCCGAGGCGCGCGGCCGCGATAGCTGCGCAGCACCCGGCGACTCCGCCGCCAGCGACCGTTAGATCGCATTCTACACGGGACATGGAGAGAGACCTGGTCATGGTCGTTCCTCGCGTTCGGTGACACTCCCAACTATTGCGTCCGGTTGTCTCCGCCGCGCGCGGTTCGCCTCAGGTTCGGGAGCGGCGGTGACTTCGACAGTGGAACGTCCGCACATACGGCGCCGGACCCAATCCAGCCACTCGGCAACACGATCTGCGATCCGTCAGCCACCATTCGCCCGCGCAGACGATGGCGGCAGAGCTCTGCCGGTGTCGGTAGCCTGGTGGCGACGCTGGTGGGCAACCGCTGTGATGTGCCTGGCGGAATCTCGTGCTACGCACGTAGTGGTTCTCAGACAACGGAGAGTACCTTCGCTCAGTGGGTGGTGCGACGGCTACAACCACGGTCAGCGAGGACACTACATGGACTACCAGATCTACAGCGCCAACGAGTGGGTATACCCGGATACGCCGGTGTCACCATCTGGTCCGCGCACGATCGAGTTACTGTCGGCTTGCGGCGCCCGAGCCGCTTGCCAGATCATCCTCAGTCCCGTAAAACCGGGTGCAGCCCTGCGATGGAGGCTGACTGGCGCCGTCGCCGAGGCGGGAACCGTCGAGGTGTACCAGATGATCGACGTGATGGTGGAAGCCAACACGCGCGATTTCGGCTTCTGCGATAGAGACGGTGAGAGGAGATCTGACTCGGTAACCCGTCGCGCGCCGTTTCGGGTATACGACGCGCTGCGGCCCCTAGCAGACGACGGGCAAACACGCAGCGGTACCGAGGTGCTCTACGTGTCATGTCGCGTGCCTGTCGAGACCGTGCCGGGCACCTTCACGGGCACCCTCTGTGTCAGGATTGGTGACGACGAAGCCGACATCCCCGTTTCGCTTGAGGTGTTCCCAGCGACAGTGCCGTCGCGTGAATCGCTTCGGTACACCAACTGGTTCAACGTGAAGAACGCGGCGACCAGACACGGACTCGAGATGTGGTCTGAGGCGCATTGGGAGATGATCCGGTCCTACGGTCGCCTGATGCGCCGCGGGAGGGAGACGGATTTCCTCCCGGCTGTGGGCGTCGATGTCGAAGATGCCGGCGATGGCAGGTACACGTTCGACTTCGAGCGGCTTGAACGCATGATCCGGCTGTTCTTCGACCTCGGCTTCACATGGATCAACGGGCCACACGTCGCCGGTCGCCAACACTACGACGCGCCCGAATTCGTGCTGTCGGCGGGCGGCGAGAAGGTGAATGCCATCGGGCCGCAGGGCTACAAGTATCTAGCACAGTACCTGCCGGCCTGGCGCTCGTTTCTGGATCGCAACGGCTGGCTCGACCGGGTAGTCCAGCACGTAGCCGACGAACCGACGAGGAAGTGCGCCAAAGACTACCGAGTCTTGGTCGGGATCGTGCGCAAATTCATGCCCGGCGTACCTATCGTCGATGCGTTGGGCGCAGCGGGCCTGGACGGCTCGGTGGACATCTGGGTACCAAACGAGAGCATCTACCACGAGTACCGCGACGAGTTCGAGCGACATCGGACCTTCGGCGATCGGATCTGGTATTACACGTCCTGCGTTCCCGGTGGCCCGCACCTGAATCGCTTGCTGGACATGCATCTACTGCGTACACGGTATCTGCACTGGGCGAACTACCGTTACGATCTTGGAGGGTTTGGCCACTACGGCCTCAACCAGTACGTCGCGGACCAGGACCCGTTCGAGCAGAGCTGCCCTGCTCATGCCGGCGATGAGCAACTACCGCCGGGGAGCACGCATATCGTCTATCCAGGCGAAGGTGGGCCGTGGCCAAGCGTGCGAATGGAAGCTCATTCCATGGGGATAGAAGACTACGAGCTTCTCCGGATCGTCGAGGCGAAGGACGCAACACTGGCCCACGAGATCACAACGTCATGCTTGCGGAGCTTCGTCGATTTCGATGAGGATGCGGCGCACTTCGCTGGCGTGCATCGACGCCTGCTCGAGGCGGCGTCCAAGGAGGCCGACGCGTAGTCGCAGCATGCGGCAGGTCGGCAGGACCCCGGCAACGGAGTCGACGTTCGCGTCCCCGTCGAGCCGCACTGCGGGGCCACCCCGAGTAGCCAAGATCGGTGGCGTAGCCATACTGGCGAATGCTCCGTGACGCTATTATCACTATCGGCGGTGGGGTGCGAGTGCCCTTCTGGTGGGCGTCGAGAGAACGGACGCAGGGGCAAAGAGTGCCCGACCACAACATATAGCGTACGACACCGACCGCGCGCCACGGGCTACGCGCACCCGTTGTTACTCCTCGCGACGCGCTGACGGTGCGCGCTCTGCCGGCCTGCCGGCCGTGCTCCAGACTCGCACGGTTCGACGGCAACGGCGCTCCGCGGCAGTGACAACGAGCGCTACGTTGCCGTCAGCGCGCACTGTCGCGCTCTGCACTGACGATCTGCTTGCGCCCTGGTCCCACCCCGACGATGACAATCAACATGTCCGCGACCCACGCATCGAGAGCGCCCAAACGCAAGTCGCCGGGCAGATCGTCGATCGCAAATCCCGAGATTGAGATCGTTCCAGTACTGTATCAGTCCGGAAGGATCGTATCATTATTCCCGATTAGATAAGTAACGCAGCCTGATATTGTTTTACTTCCTTTATTAGCGGATTTATGACGAAAAATCGGCTGGCCTCTAGTAGCGTCGGTCTACTCGTGCCTATGACTGGAGGATGCGATGGGGCTCTGGAGCAGCATCAAGAAGGGCGCTAAGAAAGCCTGGAACGGGATCAAAAAGGCTGCTAAAACGGTGTACAGGGCGGTCAAGAACGTAGTAAAAGCATTTGTGTCTATCGTTCGCAGGATCATGAAGATCCTCGGCTTCATTGGTTCCTTGCTGGGCATTCGGCCGAGGAAACAGATGATGCTGAGGATCGTGATTCTCAAAAACGATCAGGGACTGCCAGTCGTCCCCCAGAGGGAGGTCGAGCGCTGGGTGAGCGTTGCCAAACACATCTATCTAGACAGGTGTAACGTGCAACTGACCCACGCGCATCTGACGGATGCAGTCAAACAGAAATACTTTGAGGATGGAATCTCTCTACCAACCGAGTTCCCTATTGTGGCCGTCGCCGAAAAGAACGCGCCTGACGAGGCCCTCGACGTGCCTGGGGCTACCATTTCTGCGTGGAACGGGGATTTGGACTACTTCAGACAGCTTCTGGGCGCTGAGTACGCCAAGCCGACCGTGACGGGCTCCGTCGTTCGCGACGTTAGTGGCGGTAGCCGCGGGTTCGCCTGGGGCATGATCACTGACATCTTTCTCGTCGACCCCACGGCACTCTCAACATCGGTCGCGCACGAGATGGGCCACCTCTGTTGGCTCCTTCATCGGAAGAAAGCGGGGAACCTCATGACCCCCGGTCGAGCGGACGCGGCGTCGCACCTCACGAGATGGCAGATCTCGGTGATCCGGTCGTCCAAATATGCTACGTACGGCGGTTAGTGGGTCCCCTAGCGACCGGTTCCGGCGGACAACCCGCCGCTAGGCTGGCGCTTGATATGCCTGGCAACACCGGTGTTCCGCGTCACGGTGCGGCTGGGGCGGTCCGCGCGGGAGGAGGGTCGCACTGGGCGTTCGATCACCAGTTTCTGTACCGGGGAACCACTCGCCCAGCGCGATAGCGAGCAGCTCAAGACTCTAATGGTCTGGCATCTATACCTGCGTATAGCACTTCCGCGTCCCTATCGGAGATGCTATATGCAGCCAAGATGTTGAATGAGCCCGGCGGGATTCGAACCCGCGACCAACAGATTAAAAGTCTGCTGCTCTACCAGCTGAGCTACGGGCTCACACAATTCGTTAGCGCCGAACCGCCCCAGCGCGTGACTCCGAACGTCTCGACGCCGCTACCGCGTGCTGTCGCCGGCGACGCTGATAATCTGCCTGCGCCCCGGCCCCACGCCAATGATGGCTACCGGTACGCCGGCGACCTCCTCGATCCGACGCAGGTACCCTTTGGCGTTCTCGGGCAGGTCATCGAACGCGCGCACGTCGCTCGTGCTGGATTCCCATCCCGGCAGCGTCTCAAGAACGCCTTCGACACGCTCGAAATCGACCGACCGCGACGGGGGACCCGGAACCTCTACCCCGTCGAGCCGATAGCTCGTGCATATCTTGATTTCCGCCAACGAATCGAGGCGATCGAGCGCGGTTACCGCAAGCCCGGTCAGGCCGTTGATTGCCGCCGAGTACCGCAGGATCACGCCGTCCAGCCAACCACACCGGCGGGGACGTCGCGTCGTCGCGCCGTATTCATCCCAGAGCTCGCGCATTCGGTCGCCGAAGGCCTGCTCGAATTCCGTTGGGAACGGACCGTTCCCGACGCGGCTCGTGTACGCCTTCACGATGCCGACTACGTCCGTGATGAACGTCGGGCCCACCCCCGCGCCGGTGCACGCGCCACCGGCGGTCGTGTTCGAACTGGTCACGAACGGGAACGTGCCGTGATCGATGTCGAGCAGCGTGGCCTGAGCACCCTCGCACACGACGTTCTTTCCCGAACGGATGGCGTCGTGCAGATATGCCGAAGTATCCGTGATGAACGGAGCGATTCTTTTCGCCGCATCGAGGTACTCGTCGGCAACGGCGCCCGCGTCCAGCGGCTCGGCGCCGTAGATCTTCGTGATAAGCGCGTTCTTCTCCGCGACGATGTCGGACACGCGGCTTCGGAATTCCTCGGGATGGAGCAGGTCGCCTACCCGTAGCCCGGAGTCGCGGGAGATCTTGTCAACGTAGGTCGGGCCGATTCCGCGTTTCGTCGTACCGATAGCGCCGCTGCCCGCGGCTTCCTCGCGGATGCCGTCGAGACGTTTGTGATACGGCATCACAAGTGCCGCGCGGTCGGATATCCGCAGGCGGCCGCTCGGCTCCATGCCGCTCTCGATGTGCTCGTCGAGTTCCTCGAGGAATGCGATCGGATCGAAGACGACGCCGTTTCCGATGACGCATTCCTTGCCGGGGTAGAGCAGCCCGACCGGGACCTGGTGGAAGATATGCTTCCTCCCGTCGACGATCACCGTGTGACCGGCGTTCGCCCCGCCCTGGAATCGAACGACTATGTCGTACTGTTCAGCGAGGTAGTCGACGATCTTCGCCTTGCCCTCGTCGCCCCAATGAGTACCAACCGCGACCGTAATGGCCATCGCGCGCCTCTTTCAACGTCATGTCGTGCGCAGAAACGAAAAAACGACCCCGCCGCAATACGCAGCGCAGGCCGTGACTGAATATATGGTCTATGGAGCCTGCGGTGCAATCCGCCGGAACGCCCTCCGTAACTACTCCTTAGCGCTCGAATCCCGGCTGCTCAGCGGCAACTCGCCCTGCGTGCTGCGCGTCCAGACACGCACGTCCTCACCGAATAGGTCCGTCTGGAGGAACGGCGACGCCATCGCCAGTTTCCGACATTCCGTCGAGCAGACGTGCATGCGTTCCTCGTGCTCGCCGACCATGCGTCGCACGCCCACCGGCAGCTCGCCAAAGTATCTGCCACAGACCGGACACAGCAGACCATCGATCCCGTCGTCGCCGACCCCGGCCCCGTCCGCGCCGTTACGCGGGTTCGGATCGGGCGCGTTGCCATTGCGCATACTCATGGACGACGTCCTGGTGGTCGGAGTAAGGCTTATACACGAGACGAGCGCTGAACTCATACGATTCGTCGACACGATAGTCCGACGCGAGGTACTGGAAGTCCCACGCGGGACACCGTTGGCCGCCGCCCGAAGGGGACTGGGTGAAACGGATTCGCGGGTCGTCCTCGAACATCAGCAGATACATCATGCCGTGGGAGACGCCGACGTAGTAAGGCTCCGCGTACCTCCACGGCGAGTACGACGAATGCATGAATCGCCGCTGTTCGATATCCGGTTCAGTGATCAGGTACGTGTCACCTTCGTGGCGATGGGTGCTCTCGACGCCGTGGGATGGGGAGTGATGTCGAATCCATCGGTGTCCCCGCGGGGTGTCGGCGACGAACCGGATTCCAAGATCCTCGGGCGTATCGATGTAGCTCGCCCAGAACAGGCCCATCAGACCATTCTCGAACGTTTCCGCCCGAGGCACGGCGCGAAAGTGAAAATCGACGTAGTGCGGCTCGACGACCCGGAAGGTCGACCATGATTCGACTCGCCAGTGGGGGGTCGGGGGCTGATACAGCATGGCCGACGCCTCGTCGAGCCGTTCGACGGACATGGGGGCCTTCCGTGGTTCGAAAAGGCGCGCCCCCTCGTCCTCCACGCCGTCGAATAGGAGTTCGAGATTCATCCCCGCGTAGGCTGGAACGAACAGATTGTCGGAACGATGCGTCGAACTCAGGCGCGCGAGGCCGCTGTAGCCCCCACGGTGTCCCGCGAGTTCCGGATGCGGATCGTTGTCCACAACGGCGGCGCTGATGTCGCCGGCGGCGATGTTGACGTACATGATTCTCCCCGATGGGCACGTTGCTCCGATGGTGGGACCGTGCGCCGTTCAATATACCTTTCGCTTTCCACCGCACCCAAGTCATGCGGCGCCCGGTCGCCTGCGCCGGATTCCAGAGCGGCGGGAAGCATTGGAGAAATACGAGAATGGTGAATCTGTCGTTTGAGCTTGTGCGTGATGGGCCGTGCGACATCGAAGTGAACGTGTACGACCGCGCGGGGCATCTCGTCGCCCGTCCGGTCGATAGCGTGCGGCTTCCACCGGGACGCTACAGCACGTGGTGGAAAG
>CAZEAI010000136.1:0-12908 GCA_964510105.1 uncultured bacterium | reverse complement strand
CGCGGTACGGGCTGTTGGCCGCGGTCCACGTCGTTGTCGTGATCGTGCCGGAGACCTGAGTGCCTTCACCGACGGAGCCGGCGAACGGGTACGCACCCATGTCGCTGCGGGTGCCGTCGGGATCGAGAAGTGTCGGGTCGCCCGCGTCGATGCATGGGGAGCCCGCCTGCAGGTGGTAGTCACCACCCGCCGCGTCGACGAACAGCGGATCGGCATTGATGTTGCCGACGCCGGGGTAGCCGCCCTGGATGTCGGAGTAGGTGGCGATGATTGTGCTCGGGCCGTTAACGTAGTTGTAGATCTGCTCTTGTGTGTTGCCCCACAGGATGCAGTTCCTCACGGTGACGGTAGAAAGCCCCGTGTAGAGACCTCCGCTCCGTCTTGCTGAAACGTTGCCAACGATGACACAGTTGGTCAGCGTCGCAACTGAACTCTGAATGTTGACCGTTCCGTCCATTCCCAGACTGGCGGAGGCGGCGCCGTTGTTGGCGAAGGTGCAGAACTCAGCAGTCAAGATCGACGACGCATATGCTCGCAGCACGACTGCCACGTCTTCAGAACGGTTGTTGGTGAAGACCGTGTGTGCCAGTCCAAGCCTCGATCCGGCGAGGGCGATCGCACCGGCGTAGTTGGCTGGCTCCACTCCATCTGCGTGTCCGTCGCTGATTCGCGCGTAGTGGATCGTACTCGTATCGCCTCCTGCGAGTCGAATGCCCATCCACTCCGGTGCAGCGCCCTTCAGGAACCGGATGCTGTCCGGCTCGGTCCCGACCGCGCGGAGCGATCCCGTCGCGCGGAACTGCACATCAGCATCGAACAGCACATCAACGCCAGGCTCGATGGTGAGCGTCTCACCTGCGGGCACTTCGATCTCGCCTACCACGCGGTACGGGCTGTTGGCCGCGGTCCACGTCGTTGTCGTGATCGTGCCGGAGACCTGAGTGCCTTCACCGACGGAGCCGGCGAACGGGTACGCACCCATGTCGCTGCGGGTGCCGTCGGGATCGAGAAGTGTCGGGTCGCCCGCGTCGATGCATGGGGAGCCCGCCTGCAGGTGGTAGTCACCACCCGCCGCGTCGACGAACAGCGGATCGGCATTGATGTTGCCGGTACCTGGGTGTCCGCCTTGTATGTTGGAGTACGTCGCGGCGACGGTGCCGTCCTGCTCCAGCCCTATCTCGGCGGCGTCGTTGCCCCAGACGATGGTGTTCTGCAGGCTGACGTCGGCGCCATATTTCGCGTGCACTCCGCCGCTGGTACCTGCGTGGTTGCCGGCAACGGTGCACTGCACCAAGTCCATGCGGGA
This sequence comes from uncultured bacterium, assembly GCA_964510105.1. Classification (GTDB taxonomy): domain Bacteria; phylum Latescibacterota; class MWCZ01; order MWCZ01; family MWCZ01; genus CAZWQW01. The sequence goes on along the minus strand of CAZEAI010000136.1, from coordinate 11,602 downwards.
ATCTGACGAGCCGAGCACTCCTCCGCCCCAGATCCGGGCGGAGTTACCAATGACAACACAGCGCACCAGCGTCAGCATGCTGGCGCCGGATGTTTTGACTCCTCCGGCATTATAGGCGTCGTTGCCCGCGATCCTGGCGTCGACGACCTCCGCCACGGCGCCGCCGCCGACCGCAATGCCTCCGCCCTCAAGGTCCGCTATGTTATCTGAGATCACGACATTATCGGCCGCAAGCGAACTGCCGTCGTCATGGACGAGGATTCCGCCACCGTGCCGTTCGCCCCACGGTTCGGCGGCCGACATTTCAGCGTGTGCGCCGCTGATCCGGACGTGCGACAGGTCGCCGCTCGCCCCGAATCGGATCTCGACGCCTCCCCACTCCTCGGCCTGGCCGGGCAGGAACCGGATGCTATCCGACGCCGTGCCGCGTGCGGTCAGCGATCCGAGCACCAGGAGCCGCACGTCGGCGTCGAACAGCACGTCCACGCCGGGCTCGACGGTGAGCGTTTCGCCTGCCGGTACAGTGATCTCGCCCACGACGCGGTATGGACTGTGATCAGCCGTCCAAGTCGTCGTGGCGATCGTGTCGGAAACTGCTGTCTCAGCGGTGGCATGGGCTGCCGCGAGAAGGAAGACCGCGGCTGTGATGGAAGCAGCGTTTCGACGGAACATAGCAGTTCCTCCGTTCTTGGCGCCATCGCCGGGTAGGTCAGTGGCGACGCACGCTTGCTTGGCAGTTGGTCATGACGGTGCCCCGAGGGAGGAGAAACCCCTCCCAAATATACGAGAGAATAAACGGACGCTTCAGCAGAATGTCAAGCGCGGATAGACACTGTGGCTCAGGCGCAACGGTGCGCCACTGTAGCGCGTGGCTACGCAGGCAGACGACGCAACCACGCACTTCTCACAATGCTCTGACGGCGAGTCGTACCACACGCCGCGGGGGGACCCAGGCGACGTGAGGGTTCGCCGGTGCTATCGCTGTGGGAGCTCTTCAATCGCCGAGCCGACCTCGTCGAGTGCCGTCTCCGCGAACATAGCGTTGTGCGCGCCCCACGTGCCGTCGCGCCGGAAGAGGGCTACCGTCTGCCGGAGCGCTCGGAACTGCGCTCGCTGCGATGACGTCAGCGCCGACTGGTTCACGCGGGAGAGGCTGGTTTCAAGATCCGCCATCCAGTCGCGCGTGCCGGACTGCCACTCGGCCAGGATCTCGTCGTATCCGTCCTCGTGACAGATGCTGCACGTCGCTGCGCCCGGCGTGTCGATTGTGCCGTCGTCGGCATGGCAACTCACGCACTCCTGTTCGTAGTGGATGTTCAACTCCGGGTCCGGCTCGTCGACGACGGGCGCGCGGCCGCTGAACAGGGCCGACTGCGCTTCGTGACACTTCGCGCACTGGTTCGGATCGTCAACCGCGTGATGGCAGTCCGTGCAGTCGCTGGGCTGGGCCGTCAGCTCGCCATGCCGCGATGCGTTGGAATGGCACATCTCGCAGTCGAATTCCTCGCGGATCGCGTGAATCTCGTGCGAGAACGGATACTCGTCGAACGCGCGGACATCCATCGTCTCGATGTTGAAATGGCAATTCCGACACTCGTTCGGCAGGTTCACACCGACCCCGCCGTCGTACTCCGGCAGGCCGACGCGTGGCGTCAGGCTGCCCGCCGCGCGGGAGAGCAGTGCGAATGTCGTGTCGAGGACAGCCTTCGCGTAGACCGCGTTGTGGACCGGCTTACCCTCTCTCACGACCACGAGATTGTAGTCGACGGAGTCGAGTAGCGCGGTGACCGCATGATCGGACGACCGAGCCGCCGACCGGCGAACGCGCTGTTCCATGGCCGTGAGGCTGTTCACCCGTCCGCCGATGAACGTGTTCCACTGATCCATGAGATCCGAGAAACCACGTCCGTGGCATCGCTCACACGTCTGCGACCGTGCGACCAGGCTCTCGCCGAGTTCGGCTTCCGTCGCGAAATCCACGTGCTGGTGGTATATGTGGCAGCTCTGGCACTGGATGCCCCGATCGAACATCGCGTTGGGCATGCTCGGGACGTTGTGCGCGCCGTGCCCTGTGTAGAGCACCTGCTGCGGGCCGTGGAAGTTCAGATGACAGCCCTGGCAATTCAGCGGCGCCGTTCTGTCGGGTACCGACATCTCGTGCTCAATGCGGGAGTGGCAGTTGAGACATTCGATCTTGTTCTGGCTGATGTGTACCCGGTGGACCTCCTCCGTTTCGCTGAACTGCTCTATACGCTCCTGCTCCCAGTGACACTGGTAGCAGCGGTCCAACTGAACCGCTCCGTCTCCGGCCGTTACCTGGCCGTGGCACTGCACGCATGTTACGTCGAGGTTGTCGATGGTCGGGTGGTTCGCGGGGCGCGTCTCAGCCGTCATCGTATGACAGACGCCGCATTCCTCTGCGTCGTCACCGCTCGGGTCATCCGGCTCGATGACTCCGCCTGCGCGGAGGTGACATGTGCTGCACGTCGAAGGCGTCACCAGCATGTGCTCGCCCTGCACGATCTGCGAGTGGCACGAAGTGCACCTGAGCCGCTTGCCTCGCCGCTCATGCCCGAGGTGCGCGCCGTGGGTAAACGCGACGCCCCGGAACACCACTACGTTCGTATCCGAGGCGATACCCGCATCGTGACATCCCGATCGCAGGCACGACGCGTCGTCAATCTCGGCCCACGGACGGGATCTTTTGTACGCCTGCGTCAGGTACGAGGCGACCTGATACAGACCGCGCATCTTGCCCTTGATCGATCCAAGCACGCTCGGCGGATAGTGGCACTGGATGCACTCGATCTCGCCGTGCTCCGAACGCTCCCACGACTCGTAGAACGGCTCCATATAGTGGCACGTCACACAGAAACCCGCGTGTGAGGTGCGTTCCGCCGCGAATGCGGTGATGAGCAACAGCGCCACCGGCAGCGCCACCGCCCACACCCACACCCGGCGCCACCATCGTTTGGTGGGCTGCGTTTCCGTTGCCATGGATACCTCCCGCGCGCTCAGGCTGGTCTTGAGCAATCTGACGCGTCAGTCAATTTTGGAGAGCCCCGCCGCCCACCGCGGACTCCTCGGAGCGGAGGTCTTCCTCCGCCCGAGGTGTCGGAACGAACAACGCGACTCGGTCTACGCGTGCGACTCAGCTCCTATCGCCTGGCGAGTCGCTCTCCTCGTGGTGAGGCTGAACGACGCGATCCGGGTCGCTCTTCACCTCATCGTACTCAAGCTCGTGATGATGCCGGTAATCATGTTCGGTCATGGTGCCGGTGAGCCACGTCAGGCGCATCGGGAACTCGCGCGGGTGGTAGATAACGAAGAACCAGTGCCACACGACGATCGCCGCGGTTGCCAGGATGGCTTCATAGTAGTGAATCACCGTGGCCACCTCGATCGTCCAGGCCGGCCAGAACCGCGTGAATACCTCCGGAACCCAGAGCATCAGCCCCGTGATCGCCATGACGGCGGTACCCCATATCAGCGCCAGATATTCCGCCTTCTCCGCGTAGTCGAATCGGTGGTAACGCGGCTGGCGATCCGTCTTGAACAGGTGATATTGCAGGTTCCGCACGAGATCGACGGCGTCCTGATACGTAGGAATGAGAGCCATGATCTCGCGGCGTCCGTTGCGATTGGCGATGAACCACACAAGCTGCACCGCAGACTGCGCGATCATCGCGATGGCCGCCGCGCGATGCGTCCAGCGGCGCATGGATTCGTCGAGTCCCGCCGACTGCAGCCATCCAACCCAGAACGAGTCGCTGAATCTCAGCCCGAATCCCGTCAGCGCGAGGATGGTGAAGCTCACGATGAGTATGGCGTGCTGGATTAACTGGAATCGGTCGAACCGGATGACGCCGCGCAGACGTCGCTCGGCGCGGTACTTCTCGCGCAGGTACCGCGAGTAGATGACGAAATTGTGCGCAAGCATGCCGCCGATGACGGCTATGATCAGCAGGATGTATGCGATGCGCACCAGTCCAGCCGGCGTCGTCGTTTCGGTGGTAACGAGCGAGTGGGCGCGAATCGCGGCGAACTGCGCCGTCACGCCCTCGTGGCAACGCCCGCAGGTGAGCGTGAGGTTATCCTCGTTCACGAGGCTTCGCGGATCGTCCCGCCGGTAGATGTTGTGGGTTCCGTGACAGCTCGCGCACCAGGCTATGGCCGTCGAACCCGTCTTGCCCGCCAGGCCGTGGTAGCTCTCACGGTAACTCGACACACGCAGAGCGGAGAATCCATTCTGCTGGATGATATCCTGATCCTCGTGACACCCAACGCACGTCTCGCTCGATAGCCTGATGAGTTCATCCGATGATGGCTCGCTGCCAGGTGCTACGATGCTGTGCTCGCCATGGCAGGATACGCACGTCGGAGCCGTCAGGTGCCCTGCTCGGTGGGCTCTGCCGTGAATGCTTTCAACGTAGATGTCGTGAGTCGCCTCGTGACATCCGCCGCAGAGCTCTTCCACCTTGCCGTTGTAGACCGTCGATCCCGGGTCGGACGCTCGAAGCGTCAAGTGGCCGGAATGGCACGTGCTGCACGTTGGCGGCTCCTCGTCGGGAGCGTCGTCGCCGTCGCGCATGAGGGCGTCATAGTGCGCGCTTCGCTTGTAGCCTTCGGATGGATTCGCCATCGAGATGTAGAACTTGCGCACGATGGCCGGGTCCGAATGGCATGTGCCGCACGTCTCGGGCTGGTTGCGCGGAGCCACGCTGGACGACGGGTCATCCACGTACTGGATAGCATGTCCACCGTGGCAGTCGCCACACCGTGGCGCCTCTTCGACACCATCGGCGGCTGCCTGCCCGTGGACCGACGCCACGTAGTCCTCCTGCGACATGTCATGGCATGTGCCGCAGGCCGGGGCGCCGAGTTGCTCCTCGTGCGGAACGTCGTCGACTTCGTGGCAATCGGTGCACTCGAAGAAAGCGTGGACAGACTCGTCCAGAGCTTCTTCCTGCACGACGAGGTGCTCCATGCCTTCCATGATGTCGGCATCGGCGTGACAATCCAGACAGTCCTCGGAGGAGAACTGCGCACCGGCCACAGCCGGGGAGAGGAACAACGCAAACGTGAGCGCGACAAGCGTGCGTGTTAAGACCGGCGTGGTCATACGGTGTCTCATCATTCTGATACGGGCCGCGATCGTGGTGTGGAGGGTAGCCTGTGTGTCATCTGCGACCATGGCGTACCGCTGATCGGTAGCTGTATGGAAACGAACAGGGCCGCGCCCCGAATGGAGCGCGGCCCGCAGGTGTCGATCAGTCGCAGCCGGCTTCCGCCGCTTCGCGACGGGCCGCTGGGAGCGGATGCGCAATCTGCTCCGATGCCTCGCTGAACGTGAAGTCCCGCTCGGGATGTCCCTCGGGAGCTTCCGCGGTGTGACAGCCCGCGCAGACGGCTTCGTCCGGCTCAATCAGGCCGACGGCAGCGCCTTCAAGCTCTCCGCCGGTCAATCGGCACATGACCTTCTTCTTCCGATAGTACTGTCCGGCGCCGTGACACGCCTCGCAGCCGACGCCTTCGGCCGGGTCGTACCGACGGTGACGCCGTTCCGCGGGCATCGCTCCGGCGGCCGAATGGCACTCCAGGCAGACTTCGGATTCCTGGGCGTTGTCGATGCCGAGCGCCGTCGCGAGATCCGTAGCCGTCTGAGAGGCCAACGTCTCATACGCGCCCGAGTGCGGTCCGGCTTCCCATTTCGTGAACATCTCGCCCTGTGCGGCATTCATGTGGCACGGGCGGCATGCGCGCGAGCCTACGTACTTGGCGTTCGCGACCTGTTCCTCTGTAGGAAGGTTCTGCGCGGTTGCGAGCGACGCGGCGCAGACGATGGTCGCCGCGGTCAGAAGCATGATGGGCCTCATGGATGCGTCCTTTCCCCTGTTTACGATGGGTTTCCGGCTGATCGGTCAATCCCGATTCTAGAACGTGCAATTCCAGTGCCAAGGGCACACGCACGGTCCCTGTGGCCATCCCGTCGCCGAGCGGCCGGCCGGATGCGCCGTGGTTCGCGCAAGAGTGGTGCAACCACGCTCACGCACGATGCTTCGCTACTGCAATGTGAACCAGTTCTTCGACGGGCCAGGCGTATGGCAGCTACCGGTACATGTGTTGGTGCCGCCATCGAAGGCCAGGCCGCTGAACGTCGGTACGAAGTCGACAGCATTGTCCACGTGCGGGCCGTCGGGTACGAGTGTCGTCGCCGATGCGGCCGTCAAGCTGTGGCAATTGTCGCAATTCGACGCGATGCTGTGCGAGGCGACGCCGTGACCCGCGCTGAGTTGCGCCGTCGGATGACATCCTTCGCAGCTCAGGCTCGGGCTCGTGTTCCACGCCGGGCTCAGGACCGTATTGCGCGGGCCGTGACACCACGTGTTGCTGCACTGGAGCGTCGAGCCGGCGTCGTACGTGCCGCCCCATGTCGCGCTCAGCACGACGTCGTTCGTCATGTCCGCGTGGCGCCCTCGGTCGACGAGTGTCGTGGGGCCGGAGGCGGTTGCGCTGTGACATATTCCGCAGTCGTTGTCGAAAGCCGCCGTATGTACGCTGTGCCCGTCCGGCAACGACGCGATAGTGTGGCATCCCTCGCAGTCGAGCGGCGTCGGGCTGCTCCACGAGGTCGTCGTTACGCCTGAGCCGTGGCAGTACGTGTTGTTGCACGTCGCGCCGTTGAACGTGCCACCGAAGCCGGACTTGAACTCGACGTCAATCCCGAAGTCCACGTGCTGGGCGGCATCGCCGATCGCCGTTGAATCCACGGCCGTAGCGGCGTGACACCGCTCGCAATCCATCTGAGTCGCCGCGAAGTGGGCCGGATGCGATACCGGCAGCGAAGCCGTCGGGTGACAACTGTTGCAGTCGAGTGCGGCTGTCGCCCACGTCGGCGCTCCAGAGCCGTGACAATACACGTCCGAGCACGTTCCCGTCGCGCTGGTGTACGTTCCACCGGCGCGCGAATCGAGCACCACGTCGACGTCTCCGTCGGCATGTCGCGACTGATCGACGATCGTCGTGCCGTCGGAGACGGTGGCCGAGTGACAGAACGAGCAATCAGCGCCGAGATCCGTGAGATGCGTCGAGTGCGGATCGGGCAGATCGCCGTCGGCGTGGCACGCCTGACAATCGAGATCGATCGTGCTTGTCCAGGACGGTGAGCTGGTCCCGTGGCACGAGGTCAGGCACGTCTTGGAAGATTCGACATACGTGAACGCGCTTGCTCCCGACGCCTCAACGTCCACCTGGAAGTTCACGTGGGTGGTGGAGCCACCGCGAATTGCCGTCGAATCCACGGCCGTGGCTGCATGGCACGTCGCGCACGTCGCGGCGGACAGATCGAAGTGATCCCCGTGGTTCGCCGAGAGCCCGCCCCGCGCGTGACAACCGCCGCAATCGAGCGTCGGCGGCGTCGTGACCCATGCCGGTGCACCTGACACGTGGCAATACACGTCCGAGCACGTGCCGTTCACATCGTTGTATGTGCCGCCGATCGCCACCGCGAATTGCACGTCGACCTGCTGGTTTGCGTGCGCCGCCGGGCTGATGATAGCGCTCGCCGACGAGGCCGTGGCCGCGTGGCACTGCGAGCAGTCATCGTTGTTCGCGAGATGTTTTGCGTGCGGAGCCGGGAGCGCGTCGAACGCATGACAGGATTCGCAGTCGAGGTTCGTCGCGCCGTCCCATGCAGGGGTAGCGGCCGTGCCGTGACAATACGTGCCCGCGCAGGTCTCGTTCTGCTCGTTGAACGTTCCGCCCCATGCGGCGCCGAGCTGAACGTCCACGCTGAAGTTCAGGTGGTTCGCCGGATTCGCGATATCCGTTGAATCGGTTGCCGTCGCCGCGTGACACACCGCGCAGTTGGCGGCGATCACCGCGAAGTGTTCCTGGTGGGCGCGCGGTAGCTCGTCGAACGGGTGATGGCAGCCGTCGCAGTCCAACGGGGCCACCTCACCCCACGGTGGGGACGCGGTGCCATGGCAATTCGTGTTGCCGCACGTCCGGGTCACGTCGCTGTACGATCCGCCTGCGAAGGAGCTGAGCAGCACCTCGACTTCGGCGTTTGCATGGAGCGCGGGCGTTGCGATCGCCGTATCGCTCAGCGCCACGATCGAGTGACAGACGGAACAATCTTCGGTTACTGCAAGATGGGTCTGATGCGCCTCCGGCAGGCCCGCCTTCGTGTGACACCCCTCGCAATCCAGCGGCGTCGGATCATCCCACGCCGTGGTCGTGACCGATACGCCGTGACAGTACGTGTCGCTGCACGTGTTGCCGGTACCGTCGAACGTGCCGCCGACACCCGGCGCCGGGCCGAATTGGATTTCCACTTCGAAATTCACATGTGTGACGCTTCCCGATAGTATCGTCGAAGCGCTGGCTGCGGTGGCTGCATGGCACGACGCGCAGTTGCCGTCGATCTCTCCGAAGTGCTCAGCGTGCAACGCCGAGAGGTCCGCGGTCGCGTGACAGTCCTCACAACCAAGAACTGGCGAAGTGCCCCACTCGGGCGATGTATTCGCGGTTCCGTGGCAATACGTGCCGGAACACGTCAGAGTTTCTTCGTCAAGGGTGCCGCCAAGCACTGCCGACAGCGCGAAATCCTTCGAGCCATTCATGTGGACCGAATCTACGAGTGCTCCACCGCCGCTCACCGTACTCTCATGGCAGAGAAAGCAATCATGCAGGTCATCGTCGGCGTGTGCGGCGTGCGACTCCGGGAGGGCATCGTGACATGTCTCGCAGTCGAGGAACTCTGGCCCCTCGGCCCTCGCATGACACCCGTCCTCGCCGGCGCACGAAAGCTCGATCTGATCTTCGGACGCGTCGGGGGGCGCAACAACGGTATGGCACTCGAGGCAGAGCGCGTTCCCTTCCGCGGACACCTTCGTGCCGTGGAAGCTGGCCGATTCCGTGTCCGTCCACGTATCCGGATGGCCGTCCTGTCCCGTGGGGTCGCTTCGTTCCTTGGAGCAGCCGCCTAGCGCCAGAGAGGCGGCCATGGCGACACCCAGTACACCGGTGATCCAGAAGGACCGCATCGCACGTATCGTGCTACCCGAACGCTCAGTCATGGTTCAACCCATCGTGGCAGCCGGACCGCTCACACGTCGGGTCCGCTTCCTCATGACACGCCGCGCACGCCTCCAGATCGTGTTCCGCGAAATCCCCGTGCTCCTCGGCCCAGTTGGCGAACGAGTGATTCGCCGGGAACACTCGACGCGTCGTGTGACATGACACGCAGAACACCTCGAAATCGTGACAGGCGGCGCACTCTTTCTGCTTGGAATAGAACGTGAAGGCGTGCGAGCTGATGAAGCCTTCCCTGTGAGGCAGTCCGCGCAGATTGTCGCCGCGGTGGCACACGTCGCAGTCCTGTTCCTGCACGTGACACGGCGTGCATGTCGATCTTATGTCCTGAGCGGCTGCGCCGTGGAGCCGATCCCACCGCGCGACGTCATGGCTCGCCGGAAGCAGGCTCGCCAACGCCCCCAGGTCGTGACACGTCTCGCACTCGATGGCCGCTCGGACGCCGTCGTGACAGTTCGTGCACGTTTCCATCGCGGGCATCGCGAACGTGATCTGCTCGACTTCGTTCACTCCCGTGCGGGCATGACACGTTTCGCATTCGATGCCGGATTCTAGGTGCGTTGCGTGCGGGAAGTAATCGACGTTCCGCGGCGGTACGCCCTCGGCAACGGCCTCGTCGGAGTTTGTGTGGCACGTTTCGCAGTCGTCCGGCGCGCCGAACCCGTCATGACAATCGAAACAGGTGTCGTGATCGGGAATGAGCCTGTCGGTTGACGACACGCTCTCCTCGACGGTCGTGTGGCAGTCCGTACAGTCGCTGCCGAGGTCGTCCAGATGGTAGGTATGTCCCGACCTCGTCTGGTCGACGTCCTGAGCTGTCGCCCCGGGTGCCTGCGCGAGTATGAGCGCCGCGGTGGCGATCAGAGCTACCGTTGCCCAGTACCCTGTCTGGCGCTCCCTCATGGCGTCGGCTCCCGCCGCCGTCCGCGGATGACCATGCCGCGCATTCATTCGCCCATCCCTGCCAGATACGCAAAGCGGTACCTCAGCGAAAGCAGCCCTTCAAACTGGTACGAGTACAAGTCGGTCGTCGTCTCTCGTACCTCTGCCGTGATGCCGAGCTTTCGTATGGGTCGGAACGTGACATACGCGGCCGAACCGATAGTCTGCGATGCATCGTCTGCCTGGTCAAGCTCGTAGTGCGTCCAGTTCGTCCGGCCTCCCACAGTGAGCTTCGGCGTCACGCGGTACGAGCCCTGCAGATACGCTCCGCTGCCGGTTACCGACGCCGTGGACGTGAACAGGTATCCCATTCTCAGCGTGTGCCAGTTCACTCCGATATCGGCCGTACCCCCCGGCTCGCCGCCTGAATCCAGGCCGCTGGCCGCGATGTACAGCCGCGTGTTCTTCGATACCGGCGTCAGCATCGACGCCGTGACGCGGGTGAATCCTCCGGCGGCTCTATCTCGCAACGGGCTGAACGCCCAGAGCCGAGCCTGGCGGTAGTTCACGTCGAGCGAGTAGACGCGCCTCGCCGCCGTCCGGGTCAGCCACCCGGCATGGACGCGGTCGACCGCGCCGTCTGCTGCGTCGTAGTCGGCGCGAAGGCGAAGCGTCTGGCATTCGCCAATCCTGAAGGTGCCGCTTGCTCCGACGAGTCTCAGGCCGGTGTCGCCGTCGTAGGTCATCTCGGTGTAGCTCACGCCAAGGCTGACCGGACCGCCGCCGCTCCACCGATATCGCGCGCCCCACTGGTGGGCCTTGTTATCCTGCCACGCCTCGTCGCCGGAGAACGATTTCCGCAAAGGAAGGCCGATGTATGCCGCGCCCGAGCTGCCGCCGTCGAAGCGTTTGCCGAGGAACACGCCGTCCAGGGCCGTTCGGCCGACGCCTTCGGACACAAACTGTCGCCCAAGTCGCACGTCGAGCCGCGAGACGGGGTCGTACCACCTCAGATACGAGCGAACGACTCGCATGTCGGAGGCGTCGTCGGCATCGCCCTGGAGGTCATACCAGTATCGGTATGAGCCGACGAGTGACAGGTTCGTATTGCCCAGATCTCCGGCTACGTACCGAAATGTCTGGTAGAGTGGGATACGTTTGACTGGCTCGTCGGTCGTCGTTGGGCGATCTGTTACGAGAACGCTCGTGCTAACATCGCCGGAGAGCCCCACCGCGCTAGCCATCCCGGCTGCCAGGATGCAGGCGCATGTGGCGAGGTGATAGCTAGTCTTCATCGCGATCCGTCTGGGTTCCAGAATGGGGAACGGAATCGGGAGGTGGACGAAGCCACCTCCCGATTCCTTGTCCTACAAATGATGCGCCGCGCTTCGCGTCAGGTCAACGCGGCGTGCCGACTTGCGTCAGCGAAGCAGGAGCATCCGACCAGTCGCGCGGAAACCGCTCTCCGTCGTCATGACGTAGAGGTATGCGCCGGTTCCAACACTCAGGCCGCTGTTGTTGCGTCCATCCCAGTTGGTGGAGTGGACACCGGCTACGACGTTGCCCGTGACCAGCGTCCGGACGGGCTGACCGAGCACGTTGAAGACCGTCAACGTGACATTCG
>CAZEAI010000135.1:0-13030 GCA_964510105.1 uncultured bacterium | reverse complement strand
CCCGGAAGACCCGAAGGAGCAGCTCTGGGGCGCCGTCAACGCGGTGTTCGGCTCCTGGATGGGCGACCGCGCCATCACCTACCGCCGCATCAACAAGATTCCCGGCGACTGGGGAACGGCCGTCAACGTGCAGGCGATGGTCTTCGGCAACATGGGCGACGACTCGGGCACGGGCGTGGCCTTCACGCGCGATCCTTCCACGGGCGAGAATGAGTTCTACGGCGACTACCTCATCAACGCGCAGGGCGAGGATGTCGTCGCCGGCACTCGCACTCCGGAACCGATCTCGAAGCTTGCGAAGGTGATGCCGAAGTCCTACGAGGAACTCGACGCGATCCGGCTGAAGCTTGAGCAGCACTACAAGGACATGCAGGACATCGAGTTCACCATCGAGCGTGGCACGCTGTACATGCTCCAGACTCGCACCGGCAAGCGCACTGCCGGCGCCGCGGTGAAGTGCGCCGTGGACATGGCCGCCGAGGGTCTCATCGACCAGAAGACGGCCGTCATGCGTGTCGAGCCGGAACAGCTCGATCAGCTTCTGCACCCCATGTTCGACCTGAGCGCCAAGGATGGTGCCCGGTTGCTCGCGACGGGCATCAACGCGTCCCCGGGAGCGGCGGTTGGCAACGTGTACTTCAACGCTGAGGACGCCGAAGAGCATGCCGGAGCGGGCGAGAAGGTCATCCTCGTGCGCCTCGAAACGAGCCCCGAGGACATCGGTGGCATGGCCGCCGCCGAGGGTATCCTGACGGTTCGTGGCGGCAAGACCTCCCACGCCGCCGTTGTCGGGCGCGGCATGGGCAAGCCGTGCGTTGTTGGATGCGGCGTTCTCAACGTGAGCTACGCTCAGCGTCAGTTCACCGTCGAAGTCGGCGGCGCGGCCGTGACCGTCAAAGAGGGCGACGTCGTCTCCATCGATGGCTCGGATGGCAAAGTCATGCTCGGCGAAGTGCCGACGCAGGAGCCGGAGATCACCGGCGACTTCGCCCAGCTTATGGCGTGGGTGGACGAGTACCGCGACATGGGCGTCCGCACAAATGCCGACACTCCCGAGGACGCCACGGCGGCTCGCGAGTTCGGCGCGGAAGGCATCGGACTGTGTCGCACCGAGCACATGTTCTTCGGCGGCGACCGTATCGATGCGGTGCGTGAGATGATCCTTGCCGACGATGAGGACGGACGCCGGAAGGCGCTCGACACGCTTCTGCCGATGCAGCGCGAGGATTTCGAGGGCATCTTCCGGGCGATGGACGGCCTGCCGGTCACCATCCGGACCCTCGATCCGCCGCTTCACGAGTTCCTCCCGCATGAGGACGAGCAGATCGAGGAACTCGCGTACAAGATCAACCGGAGCCCGGATCGCATCCGCGAGAAGCTCGTACAGCTCGCCGAGTCGAACCCGATGCTCGGACACCGCGGTTGCCGTCTCGGCATGACGTATCCCGAGATCACCGAGATGCAGGCGCGCGCCATCATGGAAGCGGCGTGCAACGTCGCCAAGGAAGGCATCGACGTGCATCCGGAGATCATGATTCCGCTCGTGGGCACCATGGGCGAGATGATCGGTCAGAAGGAAATTGTCGTCGAAGTCGCCAAGGCGGCCATGCGCGACAAGGACATCAAGGTCGATTACATGGTCGGGACGATGATCGAGGTGCCGCGTGCGGCCCTGATCGCGGACCAGATCGCGAAGGAAGCCGAGTTCTTCAGCTTCGGAACGAACGATCTGACCCAGATGACCATGGGCTACAGCCGCGACGACGCCGGCAAATTCCTGCCGTTCTACGTCGAGGAGAAGGTCTTCCCCGAGGATCCGTTCCAGTCCCTCGATCAGGAAGGCGTCGGCCAGCTCGTCGAGATGGGTGTCAAGAAGGGACGCCGTTCGCGCCGCAAGCTCAAGGTCGGTATCTGCGGTGAGCACGGTGGCGATCCGGCGTCGGTGGAGTTCTGCTACCGCGTCGGTCTCGACTACGTCTCCTGTTCGCCGTTCCGCGTGCCGATCGCTCGTCTTGCGGCGGCTCAGGCGGCGATCACCGAGAAGCGATAGGGCGATACAATCCGCGGCAGTTGTCGCGATTCAGGATTGCGTCACTCAACCGGCATACCAGCGCCGGCAGGGTACAAAGGCGGGCACCGGGCACAACCCGGCGCTCGCCTTTCGTGAGTACAACTGGTCGGAGTGCGCGGAGTCAGCGCAACAGGATCATCCGTCGGGCGAGCTTGGCGCACCCCTCGCCGGCGTCCCGCGCGACGATGTAACTGTACAGTCCGCTCGCGACACGTCTCCCATCGCTATCGGTGCCATCCCACAGCACGCTGTGCTGCCCCGGCTCCTGTATTTCGTCGACGAGTGTGCGGATGCGCTGCCCCATGGCGTTGAACACTATCACGAGCACGACGGCGTTCTGGTCCAGATCATACTCGATGGTCGTGCTCGGGTTGAACGGATTCGGGTAATTGGGCCGCAGTTGGAGCGCGGGTGATGGCCCGCCTGGGGTCATGACCAGCGGGCTGTGGTGTGGCACGCCGCCCATGTCGGCCCGCGTGCCGTCCGGATCGAGAGGCGCCGACGGATCGCCGGTATCGATGCATGGAGAAGATGCCGTAAGCCGGTAGTCTCCCCCGTCCGGGTCCACAAAGAGCGGATCGTCGATGATGTTGCCTTGCCCCGCCCAGACTGTGTCGCCGCCTACGTGCGAGTACGAGATACTCAGCTTGCTGCGGTGCCACGCGCCAGCCTGATTGGAGCTGTTGCCCCAGATGATGGAGTTCGTCACCGTCAGATCGCAGTCAAACCAGGAGAAAAGCCCGCCGTAGTGGTAGTCCAGGTCGCCTGTGTGAATCCAGTTGCGGGCGATGGTACACTGGTCCAGCTCAACCGTGCTGTGGTGCTGCGCGCAGATGCCCGCGCCCTGTCCCTCGGAGCTGTTGCCCCAGATCAGACACCGCTTGGCGTACACCTCGGAGGTCCAGATACAAAGCCCCCCGGCGTGGGCCATCCCGGAGTGGTTGTCGTACATGAGGCAGTCGTAGAATTCGCCGCGCGCATCGTTCCGTACCGAGATCGCGCCGCCTGCGTCGCCCGCCCTATTTCCGGTCCAGACACACTGTCGGAAGGTCGCGAGGCTGCTGTCGATGTACGCTCCCGCGCCGTCGTCGCCGGAGCGGTTCCCGATGAAGGTGCATGAATCGGCCCGCACCACGCTCCTGCTGAACGGATAGAGCCCGCCGCCGCGATCATGCGTTCGATTCCCTATGACCAGACACCGGACGAGCCGCAGACTCGGGCACGCTCCGACGGATATTCCGCCGCCACGGTTGCTGCTGAAGTTATCGCGGACTGTGCAGTCGACGAGAGTGACCGTCGCGCTGTCGGCGTAGAGCCCGCCTCCACGCTGCGCTTCGCTTCGTGAAATGACTGAGTTCTCAAGGGTGACGTGAGTGCCATTTCCGGTGATGCGCAGCGCGCCCCCGTTGAGCCGCTCTTCGAGGATCCAGGGCCGCCATTCGTTCGTGCCGCCGGTGATCCGCACGTATGTCAGTATGCTCGTCTCGCCGCCGCTTATCCACAGGCCACCCCATCCAGCCCGCGAGTCGGAGACGAACAGAACGCTGTCGTCCTCGGTGCCGTTCGCGAGGATCGCTCCTTCGATGTACAGCCGGGCGCTCTTCGAGAAACGCACCTGCACGCCCGGTTCGACCGTGAGTACCTCGCCGGAGGGTACCGTCACCGAGTCGGTGACAAAGTACGGACTGCCGTCGAGCGTCCAGAGCGAAGACGTGATCGTTCCGCTGACGTTGGTTCGTGCCGTTGCTGACGTGGCGGCGGACGACAGTGTGAAAAGCACTGCGATGGCAGTCTTCCAGATCATCGGTACCTCCCCTTCGATACACCGGGCGTATCAGGAATGAATGCCCGCAGCGTCGCGGCGGCTGTAGTGTCGGGGTTCTTCAGAGGGCCCGTGTTCGCGTCGACACGGGCGGACGTCCAGCGGCGGCAGCGTGTATCCGCGGGACGTGAAGAACCCTTGGCGCGGGCTGATGCAATCGGTGTGCCGCGAAGATGTCTCCGAACACGACGGCTGCACCGTCGCCATCTCGTCGTCGCCGATCCGGATCGAGAGCCGGGCGCGCTCGCCGACGTTACCAGCCCGTCATGACGTAATGGCCTGCGCCGGGGAAGAATATCGCGTCGATGGCGATTGTGATGCCCAAGGCAACGGAGTGCCCCGCGACGAGACCCAGAAAGAACGGGCGCGCACGTTGCGTAAGCGGGTAGCCGCCGATCGTGTCGAGTGTCCACTTCGCGAGCCATGCGAGGAAGATGTTCATCGTCATGAGCCCGGCTACGGACGTTGTCGCGAACGTGAAGCCTATGGGGTGGAGCCAGAAGCCTGGGAAACGCGTGCGCATCGCCATTATCGCAAGCATGGATACGGCGCCGCCGGAGAAGAATCCGAGCCGGGTCCAATCGGGGCCAAGCGCTGCGTCGCGCTTCAGAATGAGCGAGTCGTACACGCCGAAGAACGTGCTGCGGTAGGCCAGGGAAGGGAAGTTGAACGCCCCGACGTCGTACGCGAGGATGATGACGGTGCCGACTGCCGTAACCAGGAACACGGCGAGACCGATCCCCAGCGCGCCGTAGAGCTTTCCACGTGGGACGCCGCGCTGGTCTCCCACGCGCCCGGCGAAGGCGACCTGCGGCATCATGGTACCCGCGTTGGCGCGGAATATGACGTACGACAGCGCGAACGCGGTCATCGTCGTTGCGGAGAACGCCGCGCTGCCCGCCGTCTGCAGGATGAGCGTCTGGGCGCTTACCGGACCTTCCATGTACAGGAACGTCGACTGCACGATGAGTTTGCTCAGGCCCAGATTGAGCAAGACGACCAGCGGGATGAACGCGACGACCACGAGCCACGCCATGCCGGCGGCGCGGAACCAGAACCCGAGGTACACCATGCATGCGAATCCGCCCCACACCGCAAGTCGGTACCGGTCGCGGAGCCTCGGCGGAAGGTCCACGGCGTTCCTGACGGCCGAGCGGAGCACTTTGCCGAAATGCTCGCGACCCGTCCAGAACCCCCACAGCGTGAATGCGATGAGAGCGCCGGAGCACTGCCACGCCGCCGTGTTCGTGCCCCAGTCCGACCACGGTTCGAAGCCCTTGTTCGTGCCTTCCGCGAATCCGAAGTGCATCCCCGCGGCCATCTCAGCGCCGATGATGACCCGTCCGATCCAGAAGCCCCTCAGGATGGTCGACGGCGTGAAGTAGGCCAGACCGATGGTGAACCAGTCGACCTTGGTCGAAAAGTCGCCGAGCTTGAAGAACAGGATATTCGAACCGACCTGGCTGAACGCGAATGCCGGAAACTCGGGGTAGAACCAGTTGAGTGTGTTCCATAGGATGATCACAGCCGGGATCGCCGCACCGTACCAGAAGAGCGGATTGCGCACCCATCCCGGCAGCCACGTGCGCATGGAGCCATCGGGATGGTTTCCGATGAGCGCCAGCGGTATGTCCGCCATGGGGAATGAGAGCTTCTCGTGGTCGTTCCACTGCTCATGCACGATCGCCATCGACGCGACGACGACGCCGACGAGCGCCGCGATGAGCGAGCCCCACCAGAAGAGCGGCGTTACCCACGCTCTCCACGGTATCGAGGAGCCCGGCGGCAGGCCGTTGAAGAACGCCCGAACGGCGCCCATGCGGTCCGACGGGATCATCCATTTCGGGATGTGAACGAGCCAGTACTCCGCCCACCGGTTCTCCGGTGACGCGAAATACTCCGGGGAGGCCATGACGCTGATCATGCTGTCCGCGGCGCCGAGCTGAAACAACGCCGCCGTGCCGAGCCACATCATGGAAACGATGACGGCCAGCTCGCCGGGGTTGAGCGCGAGTCGCGGCCGCGCGCGGCTTACGGCGAGGTTCGCCAGGACCAGCGCCACCGCCATCATAACAACGCCCGGCGGCAGGATACAGTAGTGGATTCGCGAAGAGAACAGGCTGTACAGGGCTACCGGGGAGAGCCAACCGACGAACGCAGTGAGCAAAGTGCCGATTACGAGCGCCCGAGCCGTGAACGTGCCCGGACGCGGCGGAGTCCGGGCTTCCGTTTCGGCGCGCTCAACCGTACCGCTCATGGGCGGGTCCCGATGTCGGCGTGTGGGCGACGGCTACCGGCGGCTGCGGAATCCGGCCGCTGGTCGTTGCGGGGTCTCTGTTCGTTCGTCCGCGCGGACCAGGCGGTCCGCTACTCCGTATCGGATTCCGCGTCGCCGCCTACGTTGATCACGCCGGAAGTCGCCATGCCGGTTGGAAGCTCGCCCGGCTTCAACGGCGGGTAGTTCGACGCGAGACGAATCCCGAGGTCCGTGCGTGAGAGCGAGGCCGGCAGGTATGCCCTGTGGAATGCCCGGAGGTTCGGCCGGGCGGAGGTGCAGCTTCCGCCACGCATGATCTTCCTTTCGCCGGTCGGCGGGCCTCGCCAGTCCACGACGACGGTGTCGGCGTCGGGGTAGTCGCCATGCCAGTCCGACGTCCACTCCCAGACGTTGCCGGCCATGTCGTATACGCCCCACGGGCTGGCGCCATCCGGGAACAAACCCGTCGGCGCAAGCCGGATGAATCCGTCGAGCACGCCGCTGGGATCCTGTCCCAGTTGCGCGGCGTCATTTCCGTTAGCGTTCGCGGGGATCCACCTGTTGCCCCAGGGATAGGTTCGGCCGTCGGTGCCCCGCGCGGCGTATTCCCATTCCGCCTCTGTGGGCAGCCGCATGCCCTTCCATGCCGCGTACGCGTCGGCGGTTTCCCACGATACACTGACGATCGGAAGATCATCGTAGGCTCTTGGTACGGCGAAGCCAAGGTTGAAAAGCTCGGCGAACTCGCGGAACTCGCCGTTGGTGACTTCCGTGCGTGCCATGAGATATGGCTGGAGGGCGATTCGGGCGTGGTCGCCGCTTGAATCGCCGATGGTGAATTCCCCGCCCGGGACGTACACCATCTGCACGCCGGTAACCTCTATGATGTCCCCTGCCGAAGGGGCCTGCGAGCATCCGGCGGCGAACACGGCCGCGACTGCTAACGCTGAGACTGCGATGGCGATCATTCGTTTCACTGGAGCCTCTGCTGGTGCGGGTTCACTGGAGTCCTCGCCACTGAAGATACGACGCGCCCGCCGCGAGACCAGTCCGGCTTTCGGCGATTGTCGTACCCGCGATCGACTGGGCGGTTCGTTCGCCGGGCGCTGGATTCCGACGGGTTCCGGAGGGGCCGGACCCCTTCGGAGGAGTCCGATTCGGTGACTGCATCACATCTGCTTAATGGTAGCATAATCAACGTGTTGCGTGGCAGTAGTAATATCGTGGCGACTTCCTGACCTGAATGTGCGTTGCGTCACATTGTGGTGCCACCGGGCCGCATATATTCACTTGTGAAGACGCTCTCACCGACGGCGTCGATTCTCCTTGGTCGGCACGTCGGAAATCCCGGCCGGTGGGATGGGCGCTCGCTCGCCCCACCGGTTGCCCGGCTCGGCATCCTCTCTGGATGCAGGACGGGCAGCGAACGCAACGGTCGATCGGTGGACCTCCTCCCACCGATCGACTTTCTTTTTTCGCGCCGCCCGGCACGCCTTCGGCATCCTCTTGGTGGCAATCCAGTCCTTCGCGATGTTTACGGTCGGGTTGGCGGCTCCGCCGCCTGGGGCGCGTCCGCTCACCCTTTCGTCGGGAAGGATACGCTAGACATGATCGTGAAACGCATACTCACCGGCGGCGACCGCAACTTCGCCTACGTGCTGGCCGATGCGGCGGCCGGTCAGGCCGCGCTTGTAGATCCCTCTTACGACGCGGACCGCGTCGCCAGATGGGCGCGAGATAAGGGCTACGCCGTTCGGTACATCCTGAACACCCATGACCACCATGACCATACAAACGGCAACGCCCGCGCGAAGGAACTCACCGACGCCGACGTCGTGATGCATCGCGACGGCCAGGGCAGTGCCGACATACGCGTGACGGATGGCGAAACACTTGCACTCGGAGCGTTGACTATCACGTGCATACACACGCCGGGGCACAACGAAAGCCACATCTGCTACTACGTTGGCGACGTGGTGTTCACCGGCGATACGCTGTTCGTCGGGAAAGTGGGAGGTACCGACCTCGAAGACGGAGCGCGCAAGCAGTATGACACTCTCCACAGCCGGCTCATGACGCTACCCGACGAAACGCGCGTTCTGCCCGGTCACAACGTCGGAACTTCGCCCGAGTCGACCATCGCGAACGAGCGTTCCACAAATCCGTTCCTGGTGCAGGAGTCGTTCGAGGAGTTCGTCGATCTCAAGAAGAACTGGCAGGAATACAAGGAAAAACACGGAATCGTCTGATGACAGAGACCTCGCCGGACCGCGACACACCCGATATCGAACTGCCGCCCCACGATGTCGAGGCTACTCTTGCACGCCGGGCGGACGCTCCTCCCGCCGTGATGAAAGATCGGCCGCGCCTCTTCTGGGCCGCCGACGACGATGCCGCTCTGCGCGAACGGGCTCTCGCGGACGGCAGTTTCGTCGCGCGCTTGCGCCAGAGCGCCAATGCGACGATCGACGACGCGAGCGTGTTCGCCGATGAGCCGGCGTGGCACTTCACCCAGCAGACGTCGATCGGGGAGTTGGCCGCCGCCGCATGGCTCTTCCAGGAGCCGCGATTGGCGTCGCTGACAACCAGGCTGCTGGATCGCGCGGCTTCCGCGGAGAAGTGGGTTGCGCCCGTCCATGAGCCGATGGCCTGCGACCACGTGGCCGCGAACATCGGGGCGACGTTCGCCACGACGCTCGATCTACTCGCCGATGCGCTCACCGAGGAACAACTCCACCGGTACGGCGATGCTGTGGCGGCGAAGTGCCTCGACCCATTCCTCGAGACGTGTCGCGAACGCTCGATCTTCTGGGCGCAGCGCGACTGTCCGGGCAACTGGCGCATGATGACCTGCGGCGATGCCGGACTCGCGGCGCTGGCAGCGCCCGGCATCGATGAGGAGCGCCGCAACGAGATACTCGCCTACGCTCTGGAGGGCGTAGTGGACATTCTCGACACGATTCCGCCGGACGGGGATTTCGTCGAGGGCCCGCACTACTTCATGGCCACGCTCGGGATGGGACTGCGTTATCTGGTCGCGCTGAGTCGCATAGATCCGGACGCCGCCAGATACCTCGCGCATCCACGACTCCGCGTCGTCGCCGACTACGTCCTGCACGTAACCGAACCCGACGGCGGGACGTACGACTATTTCGACAACAGCGTCGCCTGGAGCCCGCGCGAACGCGCCACGATGCTCCTGCTCGCGGACAGGCTGCGACGTCCCGATCTCGCTGGGCTCGGCAGGGCCTGCGGGAGGGAGACTGTCCTGCACTTCGCCTGGGACCCGGAAGGGATGGACTCCCGCGCGCCGGAGGTTCCTGCCGCCGCCTGGTTCAGAACGACCGGCGTTGTGACGATGCGTTCCGATTGGTCGGAGCCAGCTACCTACGCGGGCTTTCGATGCGGACCGACCGCTGTTGGGCACAGCCATCTCGACTCCGGCTCGTTCGTCGTCACCTCGCGCGGCGAGCGGCTCCTCATCGACGAAGGACTCTGGCCCTATGCGCATTTCCTCGGATTCTTTCGCACCGAAGGCCCGCGCTGGACGTTCGATGGAAATGCGACGGTGGCGCACAACACGCTGCTCATCGACGGTCGCGGCCAGCTCTACGGCGAGCAGCATGCGGGCGCAGTCGCGACGTTTGCCGATCACGGCGACCTGGGCGTTGTTGCGGCGGGGGACCTGTCCGGTCCCTACTCGGACCGCGTATCCTCAGCGACGCGAACGCTCGTATTTCTGCAACCGGACACCTTCATCCTCATCGACCGCGTTCGTTCGGACGAGCCCTGCGCCGTGGAGCTGTTCTTCCACCATCGCGCCGAGGAAATCACCGGCGGCGACCTCTGCTGGTTCATATCGCGAGGTGGTGTCCGGCTGCACGTATCCAGGCTGCTCGCGGACGCCGTGGAAGATCCTTGGCGCGTGACGGATGCGACCCGGACGACGAACTACGAGGATTCCAACACGCACACCCCTGCCGCGATGGAAATACGATACCGGAGCGTCGGTCCGATTGCGCCGAAACGCGAGCATGACATCATACACGTTCTCTCGGTGGAGACGCCCGCCGTCGCCACGGC
Source organism: uncultured bacterium (assembly GCA_964510105.1). Classification (GTDB taxonomy): domain Bacteria; phylum Latescibacterota; class MWCZ01; order MWCZ01; family MWCZ01; genus CAZWQW01. The sequence continues at coordinate 2,797 of CAZEAI010000135.1, read as the reverse complement.
CACGCGGCACTCCGGTGGGCTTACGGTGAACGCGGCGAACCGTACCGTGCGATTTGCCGAGTCGGGCGAACTCGTCGGGATCGTGGCGGCTGATTGACATATTCTGATGGCCGGCGCCGCTCCGACCCCTCAGTGGTATTGACCGATCACACCGCCGAATGGTATCTCTATACGGTGTAAGCACATGAAATCCTGGCCACCGGGGCCGGCGTCCGCTCGTTGGGGCGCGCCGAAGCTGCGGGGTGAGGTTCCATCTCCTGATACCGGAGGTCGCACGGCATGCTACTGATCGTCGCCGCGCTCGCCGGGTCGTACCTCGTCGGCGGAATCCCGACGGCGATCCTGTTCGGTAAGTTATTGCGCGGCATCGACGTGCGCGAGTACGGCAGCCTCAGCGCCGGTGCCACCAACGTCTGGCGTGTCCTGGGCGCCGGCCCCGCGATCGCCGTCCTGCTCATCGACGCCGCGAAGGGTGTTGTCGCCGTGCTGATCGTATCGCGGCTGGCGGCCTCCGCACCGATTTCGCTCGACACGTTGCAGGTGTTGTGTGGGCTGATGGCGATTGTCGGCCACGTCTGGACTCCGTACGCGCGATTCCGCGGCGGGAAGGGCGTCGGAACCGCGGCAGGCGTATTCGGTGCGCTTGCGCCGATAGCGTTGGCCACGGCGCTGGCGGTGTTCATCGTCGTGGTCTCGACGACGCGCTACATCTCCGCCGGGTCGATTTCCGCCGCAGTAACGATTCCCCTGACGATGGCCGTACAGTACTTCGTGGCGCCGGCGTCCATGCCGCTTGCCACGCTCGCCATTGGATGCGTCGTCGGAGTGCTTGTAGTCGTGAAACATCGATCCAACATATCCCGCATCATGAACGGGACTGAGAACCGATTCGGAAAGCCGTCGACCGCGGCGCCGGAAGCAGCGAGCGTGGCCGATTCGCAGGCCGAGTCGACGTGAACGTCGTCGTCATGCGCGCGGGCAGTTGGGGCGCGACGCTGGCGGGTGTACTCGCGAAGAACGGTCACCGCGTGACGCTTGTCGCACCCAACGAGGCGCTGAGGTCGGAACTCACGGAGCACCGCGAGAATCGCTCCGCGCTGCCCGGCGTTCGGCTACCGGAGAACATCGACATCGTGGCCACGCCGGAACCGGCCATCTCGGAAGCCGAGATGGTTCTCTTTCCCGGTCCGTGCGACCGCATGCGTGAGATGTCTCGCACGGCCAACGACATACGGATGGCGACGGTCGGTTCGTGGGAGAATTGCGTCGTTGTCACCGCGGCGAAGGGGATCGAGACCGAGACGCTCAGCCGCATGAGCGAAGTGCTCGGCGAGGGGCTGTCCGGCACGGCAGATCGGATCGTGTGCCTGTCGGGTCCGAGTTTTGCGCGCTTCGTTGGATTGGAGCATCCAACGACCGTCGTGGCGGCATCTCAGGACGAAGAGGCCACGCGTCGCGCGCAGGGGGCGTTCACGCTCGGCCATTTTCGAGTGTATGCGTCGCGCGATCCGCTTGGAGTGGAACTCGGCGGCGCGCTGAAGAACGTTATCGCGCTGGCGGCCGGGATGTGTGACGGGCTGGGCCTCGGAGACAACACGCGAGCGGCGCTCATGACGCGTGGGCTCGCGGAGATCAGCAGGCTCGGCATCGCGATGGGTGCCGAAGCGCGAACGTTCGCCGGGCTTTCAGGCATGGGCGACCTCGTGTTGACCTGTTCAGGGCGGGAGAGCCGCAACCATCACGTCGGTGAACAGATCGGCATGGGACGTTCGCTCGACGACGTGCTTGGCGAGATGGTGACCGTCGCCGAGGGCGTGCGGACGACGCGCGCCACGGTTCAGCTCGCCGAGAAGTGGAACGTGGAGATGCCCATCGTCGAACACGTCCACGCCGTGCTGTTCGAAGGACGTACTCCGCGCGACGCCGTGCAGTCGCTCATGCTTCGCGATCCGAAGCCCGAGCACTGATCCACGGCACGCGGTATACGCGGGGCTAAGAATGCTGAGACGCAGTTTCACACGGCTCTACTGGCGTATCGGCGACGTCTCCGAGATTACCGGGATCGAGCAGCAGACCCTCCGCAACTGGCAGGACGAATACCGGCAGCTCCGCCCCGGACGCGACGCGAGTGGCGTGCGGGTGTATCGTGAACGGGACCTGCGAATTGTCCTGTTACTCCGGCAGCTCCTCGTGGACGAGGAGTGCTCGACGGACGAGGTGCACGATGTCCTGGATGGCGATCGCGAAGGGCTGAACGAGTTGCTCAGCGGCGTGAGCCTCGACGAGTTCACCGAGAAGCCCGACGAAGATACCGTGCCTAACGACGCCGCCGAAGACGATGAGTCGAGCGGCGATGAATCCGGCGATGCGGATGATTCGGACGAAGACGCCGACGATCTCGACGATGACGACGAATACGACGATGCGGAGGAATGGGACGGCGAACCGGGCGAGCCGCTCCCCGAGCTACTCCTCGATGAACCGATCGATGTCCGGCCTCCGGTGTCCGCGCCCGCGATTCCGTGGAGGCGCGTGCCGGTCGTCGAACCCACGGTCTCAGCCGTAGTCACTCCTTCCTGGGAGCCGTCGACCGACGTGCGGTTCGCGCTGCGGTACGTGATGCCCGGTCCGGAGCCGGCGCACGTGGCGGATCCTCCCTCGGAGTCGGTGGACGAACGTTTCTCTCTTCCATTCGTCGCGCAGGCACCGGAGCAGGCCGCAGCCCACGTTGCGCCCCACGTACCCGCCGTCTCCACGGACCCGCGATTCGCGTTGCCCTTCATCGTGGCGCGCGAGC
>CAZEAI010000134.1:0-13107 GCA_964510105.1 uncultured bacterium | reverse complement strand
CTGCACATCGACGACGGCGCGGTGATCGAGCCGTCTGTTGAACCGGACATGAGTTGGGTCGTGTACGGCAGCTCGATCGAGCACTGCGCGGAAGCTGCATCCCCGACGCGAACCTGGCCCGCGCTTGTAGCTCGCGGTGCTGATCTGGACTTGCGGTGTCTCGGCGTCGGCGCGCAGTGTTTCCTCGATGCGGCAGTCGCGCGTACTATACGCGATCTGCGATGTAGCCTCATCACGCTGTGCCTGGGCATCAACGTGCAGATCGCTTCTGCTCACAACACCCGGACCTTCAGGACCTCGGTCGTAGAGTTCGTCCGTACAATTCGAGAGAAGGAACGAGCCGCGCCGATCGCGCTTGTCTCGCCGATCATCTGCGCGCCGCGTGAAAACGTTCCGAACGACGTCGGCATGTCGGTGCGGGACATGCGTCGGGAAGTAGCCGCCGCGCACGACGACCTCCAACGCATGGGCGTCCCGGCGGTGACGTACGTCGACGGCCTCGATCTGATGGGTGACGCGGAAGTGCATCTACTGCCGGATGGAGTTCATCCCAACGGCGAGGGGTACGAACTGCTGGCGGAGAGGTACCTGAATCTCGTTCACAATCCGCTCGTGGCATAGTCATTTCCGCCGACGAGCACCGAAGGAGTTTCCATGGATCGCAACATCGAAACCGAACTCCACCGCACGCTGCCCGACTACGCCGTCTACGTTCCAGGCAGCACGGACGGGAGTACGCACGATACGGGCAATGAGCACTTTCTCGTCTTCGACGGTCCTGACGGCTCCCTCATGGCTGTGTGGACGCAGAGCACCTTCGAAGGGATGCCGAATCAGCGCATCGTCTTCGCCCGAAGCGAGGATGAAGGCGCGACGTGGTCGTCACCCCGTGTCATCGCCGGGCAGGTGCCGCCCGCCGTCGGGCCGATGGCGAGTTGGGCGTTCCCGATGGTGTCGCGCTCGGGCAGGATCTACGTCGTGTACAGCCGACACATCGGCGTGAACGATTTTGCCTCGCATACGACGGGCCTCATGGCGGCGATCTGCAGCGACGACGCGGGGCAGACCTGGTCGTCCGAGCGGATCATACCCATGCCACGGAGCATATACGACCACACGGATACGTCGGTGCCGTCGAACTGGATCGTCTGGCAGAAGCCCGGACGCGTCTCGCGCGGCAGGTACTTGACGGGGTTCACCCGCTGGGTAAGCCTCGCCGTGCGGAATCAGCCGCCGTCGGATTCGTGGACCGCGGCCGAGTCGGTCGTGGAGTTCATGCGGTTCGAGAACCTTGACGACGATCCCGACCCGGGCGATCTGGCGGTCACCTGGATCGCGCGGAACGAGGACGCGATCCGCGTTCCGCATCCGGATGACGAGCGTGTCAGCATCGTGCAGGAGCCGGGCATCGTGGAGCTGCCCGACCATACGCTGTTCTGCGCGATGCGAACGCGAGCGGGCAACCCGTACTGGAGCGTATCGCGTGACGCCGGGGATACGTGGAGCCCGCCCGTGCCACTCCGCTTCCACGACGGCGGAGACGTGATTCAGCATCCGCTGAGCCCGTGTCCGGTCTACGACCTTCAGGACGGCAGCATACTGCTGCTGGTGCACTGTCACGATGGGCACTTCGGCACGCACGGACCGGACGACACGAGCTTCCATCGCAGGCCCGTCTACGCGCTTCGTGGCGTTCACGATCCCGAGGGCGATCAGCCGGTCCGCTTCGGCGAACCCACGCTCCTGATGGATAACGACGGCGTATCGATCGGACACGGAAACGGCCGCTCCGACCTTTCCATGTACGCCAGCGTCACCGTCCGCGACGACGTGAGAGTGCTGTGGTATCCGGAGCGGAAGTTCTTCCTTCTGGGACGCCGGATCCCGGACCTGCCACTACCCGCGCCGGAGGTGGCATCGTGACCGGCGAGCTACATCCGCACTATCCCGCATCGAAGGAAATCGACGAGTGGTGCGCGTCGCTGCTGGAGCAAGGCGCCTCGCGCGAACTCCGGGCGGAGATCGTTCCCGATCCAGTGTGGATACGCGACCGCGTCGTCAGCAGCGCGGGCCCGTGCCACTATGTTCGCTTCGAGACGCCTGAGCGAGCGTTCTACGGCGTCTGGCAGCCCGCGCCGTCCTCGCCGGCGCCTGTGGCGATTCACGTGCCGGGATACGGCGCGGAGATGACCGCCCATCCCGTCATCGCCGAAGCCGGCTTCAACGTGCTGGAAATCAACCCGCTTGGCTACATGACGCCGGACGGACCGACGGACCCAGAGTACAACTGGCAGGTAATGCCCGATACCGTGCGCACAGTTGGCCGGGCGGGTTACGTCGACTGGCTCTCCGACGCGTGTGTCGCGGTGCGCTGGGCTCGTGAGCAAGCGTGCGCGTATCAGGACCGTATCGGGTTCTTCGGAACGAGCCAGGGCGGAGGCACAGCGTTGCTGCTCGCCAGCATGCATCGGGATAGTGGCGCACGGTGCGTCGCGGCGGACCTTCCGTACCTTACAGGCTATCCGCTGATGGTAGATCAACCCAACCACGGCGCGTACGCCGCCGCGTTCAATGCATTCAGCGAACCGGGCGGCGCTCCGGACGAATGGCGCGCCCTCGGCTTCATCGACACGATTTCACACGCTCACCGCCTCGACATGCCGACGCTGCTTACCGCGGGCAGCGATGACGACGTGACGCCTCCTCACACGATCGAGGCTCTCTTCGGCGCGCTGCCGGGGACGAGGAGCTACACGCTCCTTCGCGGCCAGGGGCATGCATACACGAGAGAATTCATCCACCTGACAGCCGCCTGGTTCAGGCTCCACCTCTAGCCCCGGGGCATGTTCCATCATGAGCCAACCGATTCCCACAGTACGCCAACTGGAATACCAGAGCTGGCAATTCGGGCTGTTCCTCCACTTTGGTGTCCGCACGTTCTACGAGGGATGGGCCGACTTCGACGAGCGCCCCATGTCGCCGGAGCAGTTCAACCCATCCGCGCTCGACTGCGACCAGTGGGCGAACGTTGCGGCTGAGGCGGGCTGCCGATACGCGGTCATGACGGCGAAACACCACGACGGATTCGCGCTCTGGCCAAGCGCCACGACCGACTTCTCAGTGGCGTCGTCGCCGTGGAAGGACGGGCGCGGCGATGTCGTTGGCGAGTTCGTCAGCGCGTGCCGCCGACACGGACTGGCGGTGGGTCTCTACTATTCCCCGTTCGACGCAGCCAACCCGGTCTACGACGACGAGAAGGCATACGACGACTACTTCGTCACTCAGTTGGCGGAGATTCTCGAACCGTACGGGGCTATCGACATCCTGTGGTTCGATGGGTGCGGCTCCGAGGGCCACGAATACGACTGGCCGCGCATCATCGGAGAGATACGCAGGATGCAGCCGAACATCCTGCTTTTCAACATGGGCGACCCGGATTTCCGCTGGGTCGGCAACGAGGACGGCTACGCTCCGCTGGACGTTCGCAACGTCGTGGAGAGGATCCCTTTCTCCATCAACGCCGTCGAAGGCGATCGCGTCGAGCCGACCTGGCCTCCAGCTGAGTGCGACGCACGCGTGCGGGAGCGGAACTGGTTCTATTCGGACTCCGACGCGCACACGGTGAAGAGCGTGTCCGAACTCGTCGGCATGTGGTACTACAGCGTCGGACGCGGCTGCAACTTGCTCCTGAACATCGGCCCGGATAGACGCGGGTTGCTCCCGGAACCCGACGCAGAGGCTTTGACCGGCCTGGGCCGCGAGATTCGGAGCCGGTTCGGAGATCCGCTCTGCTCGGCCGAGGATGTGCTGCAGGACGGCCGTCGCTGGAGCTGGACACCGGAGTCCCCCGCGCTCATCGATCACGCAATTCTCGGCGAGGACGTTGCACGTGGTGAGCATGTGGAGCGATTCTCGGTAGTGGTGAGTGCGCCTGAACCAATCGTGGTGTACACCGGCCGCACCATCGGTCGACAGCGGATCTGCAGCTTCCCGGCGATCCGGGCTCGGGAGGCATGGATAGAGATCCGCGAGGCGCGAGGCGACGTGTCCTTGTCGCGCGTAGAGTTCCATCTTGTTGGCAGGTGATTGACGAATGCACGAGCAACGCATCCGAGACATCGTCCGGGACCGCGCCGACCGGGCTCTGCGTTCGGAACGGCTTGTCGTCGACTACTACCGCATACGCCGCAAGGTCGCGTACACGCTGCCGATCCGGGCGATTCCCTCTCCCGAATACCCCGCGCGCGGGTTCGAGAACTATCCGTGGGCGACATGGCTGCTCTGGGCGCTCGAAGACAGAATCGCCTCCCTCGGCTGGGCGGCGGATTGGTTCCATGAAACTCCCTATACCACGGCGGTCGCTCGTGACCTCCGCGCACTGGCGGGTTTCCCGAGATTCGACCAGTACGGCTTTCCCGACCTGGCTCTGGGGCACTGCATGCGGACGCTCGTGTCGGCCCATCGCGCCTGGACGTGGCTACCCCGCGATGTCCGCTCCGCGATTCGGGCGGCATGCGCTCTGGCGGTGAACGAGCACGGCGGCTGGGTCACGGACCGTGGCAAGGCGCTGCGTCGAGCGAAGCAAACTCCGCCAGAATTCATCGCGAACATACCGGTGATCGGAACGCTCGGATGCGCCATGGCGGCGCGGCTGGCCGGACACTCCGCGCGAGACCGGATCGACGCCGCCGCGGCCGCGCTGCTGCACGCCGTTCTCGATGAACGCTCCGCCGGGCGGACCGAGGGCGTATCGTACGACGGGTACGTGCTCGATTTCGCCGCGGACTGGCTCACCGGTCTCGACGAGAACAGTCGTTCCGATCCACTGTCGCGCATCGAGATCGACGCTATTCTCGATCAGTCGGAGTCCCTGGCGGTGCCGGGCGATGCCATGGGAGTAGCGCCGATCGGCGACGTGGAGCCAATCGAGATGCCGTTTCATGCCTCCGCGCACGCCAAACTCGCCGCATTGCGCGATAGGCCCCGCTCCGTGTCCTATCTCGACCGATGCGACCCCGAAAGGCTGCGCGGAGACGCTCTTGCGAACATGGCCCGCCTCCCTGCCGTTCGGTCCAACGACGCCACGGATGATGGGGCTCGCGCAACGCGCTACGCGCTAGTGGTTCGAAGCGGCAGCGCCCATCGAGATCTCGCTGCGGTGATGGCCTGTTCGGAGTGCGAACTGGGGCATCTGCATCGCGACAACGGGACAGTGACCATCGGCGCCCGCGGTCGCTGGTTCGTCGATGATCCAGGCTATCAGCAGTACCTGCCCACAAACGAAAAGGGATTCACGACCGGATCGACCGCTCACAACGCGCCGCTGATAAACGGGACGCCGCAGACTCGGAAGGTCGTTGGCCATTCTGAGTGCGTCACTGGGCCGGACGGCGTCAATAGAATCGCGGTCGACATCACGCAGTGCTACGATGTTGCAGGAGTCGATCGCGTGACCCGAACGGCGTGGTTGATGGGTCGTGATGCCGTAGTCGTGTGCGACCTCCTGGTAGGCGACCAGCTCACGAATCTGACATACCACTGGCATGGCCACGCGGATGCGGCATGGAACGTCTCGGACGGCGTCGCGGAACTTGTGATCGACGATGTCGGACTCTCAATCATATGCTCCCGAGCCCATCTCACCGAGCGTATGGTGAACCGGCTGCCGGGTTCACGAGGGCAACTCACCATCAGCGTGGACATCCCCGCGGTAAGCGAGACGGTCGTCTGGTGGGTATTCAGTCTGGCGACACACCCCACGATGCCGGAGATATCCGACGATCGCCGCACGCTTCTGTGGTCCGGTCGACCACTGCGTGTTCAGTAGTACCCCACCAACGGCGGACTCACATGCACAACTCCCTGAATATCAGAGATCTTCTGAAGAGGCAGAATTCGGACCCACTCCGCCTGGATCGCCGCAACCCGCATCGAACGGTGGTGCCGGACCCGACGGCAACTCCCGCCGACGGTGACTTCCGGCTCACAGGGTCCTGGCGTGTGGAGCACGACGAATCCCCCGTCGGCAGCGCTGTGGCTGATGACTTGGCCGAGTTCCTCGGGCTGATGGGCGTCGCTATGGGAGACGATGGCGAATCGATCACGTTCGCTACCGACGTGACACTGCCGCCGCGATCCTGCGAGATGTCTCTGGAGCCGGATCACATCGTCGTATACGCGCCGGATGCCGCCGGCTTGTGGGCGGGGCTCGCGTGGCTGGAATGGGAGATGCGGACGCGCCGCGGACCGTTCCTCCCGCGCGGTGAGTTCAGACACACCGCGCGATGGCCGCGGCAAGTCAGCCAGGGACCGTGGGGCGGAAACTACAGCGTTCCCGACTTCTCCCCCGAGTACCTGAGCGACGATGCGTTCCGCCTGTACGCCCACTACGGCGTCAACAGCATGATGATATATGGTGACATTCTCTGCTACGCAGACGGCGACGTCCTGCCCGAACTGAGGAATCCGGACTACGAGCGAAACGTCGCCACCCTCCAGGACGCGGCGCGACGGGCAGCTGTGTACGGAGTGGAGTTCACCTACGTCGTCGTCGGACCGAAACTCCGCGCGGAACATCCCGTGTTCACCGCCCATCCGAACACGAAGGGCACGGGGACAGGCTCAATCGGTGGCGAGTACACGATCCATTGTCTGTGCTCAAGCGATGAGGAAGTGCTCGCCTTCTACGACGAGACGTTCACGAAGCTATTCACCGCCGTACCCGAACTGGCCGGTCTGCATCTCATCATTGGAGGCGAATCCTTCTACCACTGCAGGATGTGGCCCCATCCGACATACCGATGCGAGCGATGCGGAGAGCGCGAGCAGGAGGAGGTCGTCGCGTCCCTGGTTGGGCGCATAGCCGATGCGGCGCAGCGCGTGAGACCCGATGCGTACGTCAACGCATGGCCGTACAACACCGACCAGTGGGACCGTCCGGGCGCGCACGAACTCATCCGGCAACTGCCCCCGAACGCAGGCTACTTCGACCAGATCGACCGGAAACACTGGTATGAGAAGGACGGGTACCGCAAGCTCGTCTGGGACTACAGCGTCGACTTCATCGGCCCGTCGGAGCAACTGACGAAGCGCCGCCCCATCGCGCGCGAGCGGGGTCTGAAGTACTTCGCAAAGACAGAAACCGGTATCGGTCTGGAGGTGTTCCAGTTCCCGTATGTCCCGGCGATGTACCGCCTGGCCGACAAGTGGCAGACCGTCCGTGACCTGGAGCCAGACGGCGTCCATCAGTCATGGCTGTTCTTCGGCATGTTCGGCTCCCGCGCGGAGGAGCTGGCGTTCTGGGGTGCCTACGGCGAACAGCCGCGTGACGAATTCCTGCAATCAATCGCCGTGCGCGATTTCGGCCCCGATGCCGCCGACTCCGTGCTGGCGTCGTGGCGCGAGATGAGTGTCGCCGTGGGGCACATCCCGTGCGTAACGCTTTCCACCTACTACGTCGGTCCCAGCTTCCTCGGGCCGTGCCATCCCCTCGTCCCCGAGAAGGATGCGCAGGTGCCGGACGTATTCGATGCAGCGCTATTCTTCCTGCAAGAGGGCGAGGAGACTTTCTCGCGGGCTCGTACGGAAATACGCATCAGCCTGGTCATGGCAGACCTCCCCGAGACGGCCCGGTCGGTCCATATCGAGTGGGAGGGCGACGGCGACGGTTGGGACATCGTTCTGCGCGAGTACCGCGCGGCGGCCGCGCGGGCGATGACGGCGTGGCGTTTCCTCGCTGCCGCCGGTCCACGCGCGCGAACAGACGCGGATCGCGACAGCCTGTTCGAGGAGACGATGCTCACCGAACTTGTGTACCGGACGTTCGAGGCGTGCGCGAACACGGTGGAGTTCCTGCACCTGCGGCGCGATCTCGAGGATGGTGACGAGTCGGTCGTCGCTCGGATGCGCGATATCGCGGCGGCGGAACTGGCGAACGCCGAGCGTGCCGCTCCAATCTACGCGGCATGTCCCTGGCTCGACATTGCCGAGCGCGCGGATGGCACCTACTCCAAGTGCGAGGACATGATCCGCGTAAAGTGCGACTGGCTGCGACGGTACCTTGGGGAAGCGTGAGGGCGGCTAGCGGGTGACCGGTTTCCGGATACGTATCCAGAAACATGCTCCGCCCCGAGCGCCCGGTGCGACGCCGATATCCCCGCCCCAGCGCTCAAGCGTAATGCGGCAGAAATACAGGCCCAATCCGGACTTGCCGGCCCGCTCCTTGCCCTTGACGAATGAATGGAACAGCGTGCCCGTCAGGCTTGCCGCGACCCCCGGCCCCTCGTCGTTCACGTCGACCCGAATGAACTCACCGTCGTCTGACACGCCAATCGTCACGCGCGAGTCGTCCGGCGTATGCCGCAGCGCGTTCTCGACAAGATTTGCGATTACGCGGACGAGCTGGTCGTTGTCCGCGACGCCCTTCCATCCGCTGGCGGGACGCTTGCCTTTCTCAACTTCCAGCTCCACGTGGCGCACCGAGAAGGCCGGCCCATGCAGCTCGGCGACATGCTCGGCGCATGCCAGCACGTCTGGAGCGTCTTCGCCGCGCATCTGGAGCACGTCAACGGAATGGATGTCCGACGAGAACGCGCCGAGGATCTCATCGATCATGCGTTTCTGTTCCTGCGCGACGCGCTTGCCGAGTTCGACGAGCGACCGCTCTTCTTCGGTGCCGAGTTTCTCGGTCAGCAGGATGTCGAAGCACGCACTCATGCTCGTCAGCGGCCCTGAGAGATCGTGCACGATGGCGTGGAGCAGGACCTCTTTCTTCTGAATCTCATTCACGAGCGACTCGTGCGTGAGCGCGTTCTCGCGCGCCCGCTGAACGACTTGCTGTTTCTCGGTGAACTGGCCCTGGAAGAGACCGATCAGGAGGTACTGACTCCCGTTCAGCGCCAGCGCGCTGGCCTGAAGATGGAGCACGTCCCCATGCAGGTCTTCCTCCTGCCAGAACTCGGAGACGATCATACCGCGCTTGTCTTCGCTCCAGAACTCCTCGGCGTCGACCAGGAAATTCTCGAGGAACAGCAGCTTGTCGCCAGGATTCACCTCGCCGCCGTTCACGAGGTTGAGGTCGGGGAACAGGCCGCACAACCAGCCCGGAGGGTCGCCCACGAGCGTGAGCACGCCGCCCTCCCTCCGCTGCATGACAGCAGTGTCGAGGGCCTTCATGATTTCCGTCATGCTTGCATCGTTGTTGGATCTCATGGAGCTATCCGGAGGCTGTACGTTGCCGGTTCCGCGGGGTCGGTCTCAGCGGGAATCGGGCGAACGACGTATCTGTCGTGGTTCGAGCCCAATCTCTCGTATGTTTCCCCATCGAGGATTATCTCTCCGTCCCGCGCCCGGTCTGCCAGCTTCCCGGCCAACTCCGACGGGTACCCCAACGCGCGGAAAATGCGTCGCGAGCGCGTCCCCACCGTTCCCAACACGACGGCGCCGGATGCCATGCCCGCGGTGACCGCGACATCGCGTCCGTCCTCGGGAAGTGCGCCGTCCGCATCACCGGCCATGCCGTGCAGCAAGTCAGCGCCGGCCGCGACCCCGTTCCCCGCGGCGTTCGCCTCCGAGGCCAGACCGAACAGCCCGGTCACATGGTCGTCGGAAACGCGTTCCACCTCTCCGCCGTGGTTCACGATGGCGTCGATTATGACCTGAAGGTAGCGGTCGATGCTGTGAAACGTGACTTCAGGCTGCCCGCCATCGCGCGAGACTGCCGCGCCCTTGATGGCGACGTACAGCATCGTGACGTCGCGACGCTCACGAAATGGGCTCCCGGAGACGGACTGCCGAGTCAGGAATTTCACGATCTCGGCGCCGATGAACTGGTCGACCAGGCGCCCCGTGCGGCGTTCTCGCAGGGAGAGGTCGTAGCGAGCCTGCTGGTCGTTCTGCGCGGCGAGGGCTTCGCTTGTGGCGTCGACAAGCACGACCCAGTAGCTGGAGTCCCGGGGAAAGACGTGGATATCGGCGTATCTGTCGTCCGCGACGTAGACTCTGGGCAGTATCAGCACCGGCGCGATTGTGGAGGGGTCCTCCACCGGAAATACGCCCGCCAGCGGCATGACTTCCTCGCAGATGTCCGACCCAACCTTCACGACGCCGAGCGAGTACGTGTCGAGCGCCCCACCGCATTCGGCGACGGTGCCATCAGCGCCGACGCACGCCCACGCAGGCTTCCGCGAGTCCACTGTCGCCGCGGCGAGGTACTCGAATACGGGAGCCGGGGTGCGGGACATCAGGCTTCCAACATGCTCGCGGCCAGCGTGTTGAACGACTCCTCCACGCCCGCGCCACTCTTCGCGCTGCTGCGCACGATGTGCCATCCACGTCCCGCAAGCTCTTCGATCGTAGCTTCCGGAACCTCCCAGTCGTCCACGAGATCCGACTTGTTGAAGATGATCACGAAGGGGAGATCGCCTATCTGTTCGGAGACTGTCTCGCGTAGCTTGAGCGCGGTGTCGAGCGTCCCGGGGCGTGTCCCATCGACAACGAGGAAATATCCGGACGCGCCGCGCAGGTATGACATCCGCACCTTCTGGAATTCGTCCTCGCCGGCGAGATCCCAGAGGATGAGGTTCACTTCCTCGTCGCCCACCGTGAGGGCCTTCTTGTCGATCTTCACTCCGACGGTGGTGTGGTACTTGTCCGAGAACATGCTGCGCACAAATCGCGCAACGAGGCTGGTCTTCCCAACCGCGAACGCGCCGAGCATGCAAACCTTCTTCTGCATCATTGTGCCAGTACCCCTTCAGCGCGTTCGCGTGAAAAGTCCACTACTAAGGTAACGCGCCGGCTCGACACGGTCTCGTCCTGCGCAAGCGTGGCACCGATTCCCACTGCGGAAAACATGCCTTCGTCGAGGCCGGCCGCGACAAGGGTTCGGTGGACCTCATTGGCTCGTTGCTGGCTCAGGCGAAGGTTCAGTTCGTCGCTGCCGCGGGCGTCCGCCTGGCCGACTACTTCCATTCGCATCGGCTTCCCGATCTCGTCGGCGAGTGCCTGCATCGCGACGATGATCGATACGGCCGACGGTATCTTCGCCCGCTCAGCCCCGACGAGCCGCGTGCGGCCCACATCGAAGAAGTAGAGGATCTCGCGCAGCCTGGTCGCAAGTGCATCCAGCTCAACGTCGTTGATCTCGTCGGTACGCATGTTCCGGACGCCGGGAATCGCACGCGCCAGCGGCTGCTTCTCTACGATCCATTCGTGCGGCGCTCGCCCAATCGGCACGAGGTTCCCCTCGCCGTCCATCGTGAGCACTACCGATTCCGGAGGATCGAGCAGGATCTTCGCCCTCTGCAGCACAAACGGGCGTTCCAGCGACTGATACGGCTTCCACCGGTAATCGACCCGTGGATTGTCGATTCCGACGCTCGCGAGAATGCTGTCAGGGCTCGTCGCGAGTGGATCGCGCAGACCCGTGATGACGAAGACGCCGCCCTCGCGACTCGTCTCGGTGACCATGGTGCCGGGCTCCGCGTTGAGCCTATCCACGAAGACGGACCAGCCGACCTGCTTCTTCACCTGCGGAACAGCCCACACCCCACCGCCTATCAGCGCGAGAGCAAGCACGATCCAGACGAACGTCATCGACCTGGCGGATTTCTTCTCGTCCTCTTCCTTCTGGACTTTGAGACAGTTCTGAAGCACTGATCGAGTTCGGTCGAAGCCCTCGTCGTCTCCGGCGAAGTCCGTCAGCTCATGTCGCATCTCGAGATGGATAGCTTCGAGAGTCTCGCTGAGAACGCCGCGGAGGTCTCTCGGCGCATCGCCGCGAATCACCGCCGCCAGAACCGCCTTCGGTCCCTGCTCGACCCAGACGTGGAGTTCCCCCACCTCCATCGACTCGAGCGAGCCGGACTTCTCTTTGTCGAACGAATCGTAGACGAAATCCTGTATCGCCGTGAGCATTCCCGATATCATGTCGCCGTCGCTGGTGTCGATCACCGAGGGAAGGGACATGTGTTGCAGCAGGAGACCGCTTTCGCGGTGGATGAGGAACACCTGTTCGACGCGGAAGAGCAGGCTATGGCTGAGCGCTACCTCGCCGAAGGACTTCCCGCTGCGCATCGCCTCGATCCGCCAGCGAACGCCCTGCGCGGAGAAGCCGTGCTCCAACGCGGCGTTGAGCGATTGGATCATACCCCTGAGCGTCTCGCCGATAGCCTTACGGATCGCCGGGCCCATGATGGGGAATATCACGTCCACGATGCGTTGAGGATCGCCCTGTATCGCTTTGTCGAACGACGCCTCCACAATAGGGGTCAGCGACTGGGCAAGTTGCGTATCCTGCTTCGAGCGATGGACGATGGCGTCGGGCAGAAGCTCGCTGATGTCTTCTGGCTCCAGACGCACTGCCTGCTGCTGGCCCTGCCCCTGCCCTTTCTGATCCTTGGAATCAGACTTCTCCTCGGGTAGCAGGAGCTTGCGCAGTTCGCGGAAGTCTTCCCAGTTGCGGGCCCGCTGGTTGGCGGTGGCCATTACGACATCCCCAGACAGGAAACCGGCGCGCGAGGATGGACTCCCTCGCCGCGCCGGTCGCCGACTTCATTGGATCTCATGCTGTGGCGCCGCGTGCTTCTACTGCAGCTCGAGGCTGTCCAGCTCGCGGTTGATGCGCATGGACATCTCTTTCAGGAGGGCCGCCAACGCCGCGCGATCCATCTTGTCGCTGCGCAGATCGTTGACGTGGCGATCCACGAGCGCTTCGAGATCGCCGCCCCGGCGCCGAATCTCTTCGTTCAGGCTCTTCGACTGTGCGAGTACCTGCTCGCGCAGCTCACGATGGTTGTCCGAGACCTTCTCCTCAAGCTCATCATGGCGCCTGTCGATCGAAGTGCTGGTCTCTTTCAGGCGATCCTTCAGACCGTCGTCCTCGTCCTCGCGCTTCTTCTGCTCCACCTTCAGCTTCGAAACGAGAGACTCGAGTTCCTTCTTCATGTACTCCTCGAGCGACTCGATGCGTTTCTCGAGATCTTCCCGAAGGGAGTCGGCGTCTTTCTTCATCCGCTCTTCAAGGCCCGCGAGCTTCGACTCATAATCCCGCATCTCGCGACCGAAGAGTATGTCACGTATGCGGTCAAGCCTGTCAAGACTGGCGCC
>CAZEAI010000133.1:3048-13144 GCA_964510105.1 uncultured bacterium | reverse complement strand
CGGTTCGTTGCCGGACAGGACGAGCACGTCGAGCGCGACCGCGCAGAGCATGCTCCCGTCGAGATCGGGCCCTCGGAGGACTCATCCGCGGCGAACGAAGATGATGAGACCGCACCGTGGAAATCCGACGGCCGCGCCTGGCACCTCGATCCGACGCGAGCGCGCTCAACGGAACGCCCCCCTGCATGGGAGCCCGACGGTCTGCTCCATGCCGTGGAGACGGCTGTGGCGATCGACGGCTCTACGGCCGTGTGGGAGAACAAGACGCTCGTGAGCGTCTGGGCGGAGGGCGCCGGGCGCTGGCTCGAGATCAAGACCGACGACTGGCGCCAATTTCGGATGCGATACCGCGTTCCGAATCGGTCCTTCAACGGCGATGAGCTTCGAGGACGATTGGGGCTCCGGCCGTTCGACGAGATCGACGACATCCCCGTAGGCGGACGACGCGCGCGAGTTCGTGTGCAGGGGCACGCGGGCGATGGGCTCGTACACGTGGACGTGTTCGGCTGTCTGAAGCGCGAAATCGACAGCGATGAGTTCGCGGCTTTCGTTCGCGAGGCTCACGACGCGTTCGTCTCGGCGGCGCGGACAGCGGAGGAGTAGTCGATGGCATCGCCGATACCACGCACGTCGTTGTTTACCTTCACGGTTCCCGTGCATGCCGCCAACGGCTTCACCGTCGATGGCAAGCTCTCGGAATGGACGAGCTTGCACCAACTGCCCGAGCTATCGATGGATGGCGGGAAGCCCTTCGCGCATGTCTACGCTGCCTGGTCAGCGGCGGGCATGTGGTTCGCGCTGGACGTCCCGAGGAAGTCGGCTCCACGCGTGCTGCCGAAGCGGCTGGCCGAGGGCGATTCGCTGGAACTTTATGTCGATACGCGGGACATCCGTAGCGCTCACCGCGCGGGACGCTACTGCCACAAGTTCGTTCTCGCTCCGGTGGGTGGCGTCGGCAGAGCGCGATCAGCGTTGTTCGAACATCAGGATATCCAGCGAGCCCTGATGAATCCACCGCAAGTGACCAGCGACCAGGTGGAAGTCGCCAGCGTGGTCCGGGACGACGGCTATGCGATCGAGCTGTTCGTGCCCGCCGCCGCTCTGAACGGCTACGACGTGGACGTAACGCGGCGTCTCGGGCTCGCCTACGTCCTGCGAGACACGGAGCGCTACCCGCAAGTGTGGCCCCACGCCGCGGACCTGCCCGTCTGGAACGACACGTCGCTCTGGGCGACGATCGACCTCGTCGACTGACCGCCATGCCCACTCGCACGGTGGCTCCCAGAGCCACCCGCGACCTATATTCAACGGTCGACCCCATGCCGAACACCCCAACAAGAACGGGAAAGGTGGCCTTCCGTGCGCACATCCGGCGTCGGTCTGCTCCGTTTGATCGCCGCGCTCTCGCTCACCGCCGCCCTCGGAGCGTGTGGCACAACGCAGGAGCATGACAGCCGATCACGAATCGTTGTGTGGGGCACGAGCGAGACAGAGGCGAAGGTCGGCTACGACAGCCTGATCGCCCTGTTCGAACGAACGCATCCCGAGTACGTCGTCGCCCGAGCCGTGCCTGAGCGCGGACAGGACCTCCAGAAGCTTCTCTGCTCATACGTCGGTGGCGACCCACCGGACGTCGTGTACCGGGAGTCCCGCTTCCTCGGCAACCTGGCCGCGCGAGGGGTCCTGCACCCGCTCGACGACCTCCTGGCACGTGACGGCAACGACGAAGAAGCCGTCCGCCGAGAGGACTACTATCCCGGATGCTGGGACGAAATGGTGTACGACGGCAAGGTGTACGCGCTGCCCGGCTTCACCAGTCCCAACGTGTTCGCGTACAACCGACACGCATTCCGCGAGGCCGGGCTCGACCCGGATCGTCCGCCGAGAACGTGGGAGGAACTGCGGGAGTACAGCGCCCGGCTCACGAAATACGACGACGCCGGGAACCTCGAACGAGTCGGATTCATGCCCAACTTCCGCGGCATGGACCCGTTCAGCTACTACGTGCGCCAGCTCGGCAGCAACATCATCGACCCGACCGGGCACTACGCCCAGTTCGACACGCCCGAGGCGCGGCAGGCACTGGGTTACATGAAGTCCATGCTCGACGCGCAGGGAGGCCGTACGGCTGTCCAGGCGTTCCACATGGCAACGACGCAAGCGGAGAACGTCGACGCGTTCCAGCTCGGCAAGATCGCCATGGCCATGGACGACGACTTCATCCTCTATCGCACGGCCCGATACGGCAATCCGGCAATCCTCGACCTCGCCTTCGCGACTCCGCCGATGCCCACCGACACCTCCGAGCTCGTTATGTACCAGCGGGGCACGATCTGGGCGATCCCGTCCAACTCGGACAACGTCGAGGGCGCGTGGCAGTTCATCAAGTTCTTCCAGACGTGGGATGCCTACGTGGCGTTTCGCGGCGCGATCGCCGCGCAGGACATGCGCGTTAAGGGCATGATGTACGGCGGCCTGCACTCGCGCAGGCCGCTGAACGAGTCGCTCGCGCAGTTCCTCCCGCCGCAGCCGGAGCTTCGCGCGGAGGCGCTGAAGGTGCCCGGCATGATGGAAGCGGTCTGGTCGCTGCCCCCGTCGGGAGTTTCGAGTTTCCTATTCGACCGCGAACAAGAGACCTACGACAACGCCACCTACGAAACGATGGATGTCGAGCGCGCGCTGCAGGTCGGGCAGGAGAAGACGCAGGCGGAGCTGGATCGCTACTACGGCCCGCCCCCCGGTCCGCTCGTGAACTGGTTCGCCGTCTCAGCGGTCGCGACACTGCTCATGGGAGCCGGGCTTGGCGTGATCTGGTGGTACGCGCGCCGGGAAAAGGGCGGAGCAGGCCTCGGCTCACGCGAGTTCTGGACCGGTCTGGCGTTCCTGAGCCCGTGGATCATCGGGTTCCTGGTATTCACCGCGGGCCCGATCGTGTTCTCCATCATCATCAGCTTCACCGAGTTTGAGATCATCAACCCGGCGCGCTGGGTCGGCCTGGAGAACTACCGATTCCTGATAACCCAGGACCCGACGTTCTGGAAGTCGCTCTGGAACACGGTGTTCATGGCGCTGGGCATCCCGGTCGGCATGGCGGTCGGCCTCGGCATCGCGATGCTGCTGAATTCCGACGTGAAGGGTCTGTCGATCTACCGGACGATCTACTATCTCCCGGCCATCGTCCCGATCGTGGCGAGTTCGATACTGTGGGTGTACATCCTGCACCCGAAACTGGGCGTGCTGAAGCTCTTCCTGGACGGCTCCGGGCTGACGTTCCTCATCGTGAATCTCATCGAGCTGTGGAACGTCGGCTGGACGGCTCTCGGATTCAGCGCGGTTGATACGCAGTTCTGGCTCTGGCTACAGAGCGAAAGCTGGTCGAAGCCGGGCATCATCCTCATGGGGCTGTGGGGCGCCGGAGCGAGCATGATCATCTGGCTCGCCGGCCTGAAGGGCATTCCGAAGCACCTGTACGAGGCCGCTGAGATCGACGGTGCCGGCGCATGGCGGCAGTTCACCAACGTCACACTGCCGATGATCACGCCGTACATCTTCTTCAATCTTGTCACCGGCGTGATCGGAACGTTCCAGATATTCACGCAGTCGTTCGTGATGACACTGGGCGGACCGGCGCAGAGCACGCTGTTCTACGTGTATTACCTATTCAACAACGCATTCAGCTACTTCAAGATGGGCTACGCGTCGGCGATGGCGTGGATCTTGTTCCTCATGATATTCGTCCTGACGATGTTCCAGCTCTGGGGCGCGAAACGGTGGGTACACTATGAGTGAGATTGCCTCGAAACGCGCCACGTTGCTTACCGGCAAGCAGCGCGAACGCCTGAAGCAGGTCATGCTGCACGCGATACTCGTCGCCGGCTCGCTGGTCTTCTCGATACCGTTCATCTGGCTCGTGACGACGGCGTTCAAGAACGACGCCGAGATGGGCGCGTTCCCACCCGTGTGGCTGCCGGACCGAATCACGCCTCCCATCGAGTGGGGGGACGTGCTCTACCACTTCGAACGGGCGCTGACGTACATCCCGTACTGGCGCTACATGATGAACAGCGCGTACATCGCGGCGATGAACATCACCGGCGAACTTCTGGCGTGCAGCCTGGTGGCCTACGGGTTCTCGCGCGTGCGTTTCAAGGGGCGGGATATCGTCTTCGTGCTCGTGCTTTCGACGATGATGCTCCCGGGGCAGGTCACGATGATCCCGGCGTTCCTGATCTTCAAGTGGCTCGGCTGGTATAACTCGTTCAAGCCGCTCTGGTTCCGGGCGTTCTCCGGCAGCGCGTTCTACATCTTCCTGTTACGCCAGTTCATGATGACCATCCCGCGCGATCTCGAGGACGCGGCGAAGATCGACGGTTGCGGGCACTTCCGCATCTACTCGCAGATCGTCCTGCCGCTGGTGAAACCTGCGCTGGCGACAATCGCCATCTTCACGTTCATGGGTGCGTGGAACGACTTCGTCCGGCCGCTGATCTATATCACCGACATGGACCTCATGCCGCTCTCGCTGGGCCTGCAGATGTTCAAGGGCGCGCACGGCGCCGAGTGGGGTCCGCTCATGGCGGCGTCACTGATCATGATCCTGCCGATCATCATCCTGTTCTTCAGCGCGCAGAAGTACTTCATCCAGGGCGTGACGCTGACGGGGATGAAGGGGTGAAAGCCGGCTGGTGCCGGCTCTCTGGCGAATCGGGATTCGCCCCAGGACACGTGGCCGACGGCGGGACATCCTACAGATCCCGCGCTGATATCTGACCGTCATGGGTGAGAGTCTGTCAGAATCAGCACGGCACGGTGTTGGAGGAGGACCATGAGCCGCGGGGGAGAAGGAATGTCGGAAATATGGTTCGACAGCGCGCGGTAGGGAGGCCCATGTAGCCGGCTACGAGTAGCCTCGCTATATGTACGAGCGGAAAGGATCGTCTCTAGGGTTACGTGACGGCATCAGAGCATAATGCCCAATAGAAGCCGGTCCAGAGAGGAATAACTCCCCAGATGGAAGACCACGATCGGTTCGCGGGCGTAAAGAAGTACTTGGCCAGCGTCCCAGAAATGATGAGGGAGGTCGACGCGCTTCTCGATGAAGCGCGAGAGGACACGTTTGCTCACGGAATTGCGCGACTGATGAGCCACGCTGAGACGTTAGCTAAAACAGTCGAAGATGCTTTGTGGCGGTCTGAAATTGCAGTGTCGATCATGTGCTCCGTGTTCGAGTACGAGACTGCATGGAATTTGCTTCGTTTGGGGCACCTTCCGGGGATGTTCCGTCAAGTACGTGTGGCAAACGAATGGCTAGGTTTGGGAATTCTTACAGCTACGCCGCGAGAGCGTCTTATGGGGAGCTTGGGAAAGGAAGGGCATACTCTCGGACCCAAGATGGCGACGCAACCACAGAAGACGGTCTTTCAGCTATATATGCCGCAGGTAGGGGAAAGGGATGACCGACGCCACGTGAGCGGTCCCCTGGTAAAGAGCGGCCTACTATCAGCGTACAGGATTGCGCTCAAAGATGTGTACCGGTTTTCGGATGACTGGATCGACGAAATACGCAGCGCGGCCGATAGCGTGTGGCATCCATCATCACATGCCTCGCTCCGGGGA
Organism: uncultured bacterium; assembly: GCA_964510105.1. Classification (GTDB taxonomy): domain Bacteria; phylum Latescibacterota; class MWCZ01; order MWCZ01; family MWCZ01; genus CAZWQW01. Next base: position 7,528 of record CAZEAI010000133.1, on the reverse strand, counting down.
TTGATGCACTTCATAGACAGCATGAAGAACGCTCGACATGTAGGACTGCGGGTGGAGGACGAGCATCCAGAGAAGTACGATGGAGCCGCAGAATTCCTTGGAAACACTGTTCATGTCGATGCGAACCACCTGAGGATGATCGAGGTCGCCTTGGCAGCCTTCAACAGTGCGGGAAAAGATTAGCGGCCCATCTGCGCTGCTTCAGGAAACACTTCCTCGCCGAGTCAGGAATACCCCCCCCTTAAGGCTTGCGAAAGCTCCTGCATCTTACTTTCTTACTGCTTGAGAGGCCGGCCTCGCGCGCTCTGAGAAACGCCACTGTTTGGCGCCCAACAAAGGGGAAAGAGGATGATGCAACTGCTTTTTCTCGGGATCGGATATTTCGTCCAGTGGGTTTCAAGCCCATTATTTCTGCCTTGGTGTGGTGCAAGAGACGACGTATCGCTATGTCTCATAGTTCGTGGAGGGATCATATTGGGAACATGGATAGTGCTCAACATGCTTTCATCTAAGAAATAGGCCCCCCTTCTTGCTAGGCCGCTCCGCACCTACGCCACATAACTTGCCACCCCGCAACGCGCGAAGTACCTGCGCCTGCTCAGACCGGTGCTCTTCCTCCGCGTTCTCGCAAGCGCCCACCTATATCCCCAGATCCGTCTTCGTGAACAGCGCCTGCGCGTCGAACCCGGCGTCGCGCAGGTTCTCCGCGGCTCCCTGCTCGCGGTCGATGACGTACACGACCTTCACGACCTCGACGCCAAACTCCGTAAGCCGATTCGCCGCGTCGATGGCCTGCGACGCCGTCGTGAGCACGTCCTCCACGAGCACCACGCGCTGACCCGCTTCGAGCCGCCCCTCGAACAGCTTGCTGGTGCCGTAGTCCTTCGCTGCCTTGCGCACGAGCACGTACGGCTTCTCCGTATGGAGCGAGAGCGCCGTCGCCAGCGGCACCGCGCCGAGTTCGAGCCCGGCGAGCACGTCGTAGTCCTCCGGCAGCAGGTCGGCAAGCCCGGCGGATATCTCCCGCAGGAGCGCGGAATCGGTCGAGAAGAGGTATTTGTCCAGGTAGTATTTGCTGCGCTGGCCGGAGCTGAGGACGAAGTCGCCCTCGAGGTATGCGGCGTCCTTGATTGCGGCGGCGAGTTCGGCGCGTGTCATGTGGTTTCTCCTGCGCGCGCTGAGCGCGCGATGCTCGAGTCATTGTCTGTGGCACTGAAAAGCTACGCCGATGTCGAACTCGGAACCCACGGCCGCACACCCTGGCCACACGGGTCCGTCATCCTTGACGCCATCCTCCAGCGCGGCGATTGTTCACGAGTTCACGCCCACAGGTACCGCTGGAGTCCACCAATGGCTGATCGCCCGACCATCGACGACGTGCGCGCGGCGCACGAGCGCACCAAGGAACACGTCCACGTGACGCCGCTCGAGCACTCGTCCGAATTCTCGCGCCTCCTTGGAAACCGAATATTCCACAAGCTCGAAAACCTGCAGGTAACCGGGTCGTTCAAGGTTCGCGGCGCTCTGAACGCGCTGCTCACCCTCACGGACGAGCAGCGCGCACGCGGGGTCGTCGCTGCCTCCGCCGGAAACCACGCCCAGGGAGTCGCGCACGGCGCAAGCATCACCGGAATCGCCGCGACGATCGTCATGCCGGTGACGACTCCACTCGTCAAGATGGAGGCGGTGAAACGGTACGGCGCTGAGGTGATCCGGCACGGCGACAACTACGACGAAGCGGCGGACCACGCGCTGGAGATCGTCGCCGAACGCGGCAGCCACATGGTACACCCGTTCGACGATCCGGCGGTTATCGCCGGTCAGGGCACCATCGCGCTGGAGATTCTAGAGCAGTGTCCCGACGTTGACGCGATTGTCGCTCCGATCGGCGGGGGCGGGTTGATCGGTGGCATCGGCATCGCCATGAAGGAGCTTGCACCTCGCGTGCAGATAATCGGCGTGCAGGCGGCGGACGCTGACGCAATGGCGCGATCACTTGCCGCTGGAGAGCCGCGCAGCGTCGAACGACCCACGACGATCGCCGACGGCATCCGCGTGGGGCGGCCGGGAAACATGACGTTCGAGATCGCGCGTGACGTCGTCGACCAGGTGGTAACCGTCCAGGACGACGAAATCGCGAACGCGGTCCTGATGATGGTCGAGACCGACAAGTCGGTGGTGGAAGGCGCCGGCTCGGCTCCGCTGGCGGCCCTGCTTCACGGCCGCGTCGGCCTGCGCGGCAAGCGAGTCGTTCTCGTGCTGAGTGGCGGCAACATCGACGTCAACGTGCTCTCCCGCATCATCGAGCGTGGGCTGGTCAAGACGGGGCGGCTTATCCGAGTGCGGGCCACGGTCATCGACCGCCCGGGGTCCCTCACGTCGATTGCCGGCATTCTGGCGGAACTCGAAGCGAACATCCTTACAGTCTCGCATGATCGCGCGTTTTCGAACAGCAGACTCGACGAGACCTCCGTCGAATTCGCTCTGGAGACACGCGGCAGCGAACACGCGCGACAGATCGTTGCCGGGCTGACAAGCGCCGGATTCCCCGTGGAAGTGATCCAGTAACCCACCGACCGGCGGCCCGACTCCGAAGCGCTTGCGGAGATGCGCGGTTGTGCGGTATCTTGAATGGTCTGTCCGCGCACGACGTAGTGAACTGGACGAGTAGTACGCGATAACGAAACGAAGGGCACAACTCCATGCTGCAACTCATGCGGAACCCGCGGTTCATCAAGACCGCGATGTGGATCGTCATTGTCTCGTTCGTGGCGTGGCTTGGCGTCGAACTTGGCTATCAGGGCGGCGGCCCCACGGGCTCGAATCCCGAGGTCGGAGTCGTCGCCGGTGAGCCGATCTACTGGATTCAGTATCGCCGCGAGATCGCCGAGATGCGCGACTACCAGCGGCAGCAGACGAACGTCATCGCCGAAGAGTTCGACCTCGACGAGCAGGTCTGGCAGCAGAACGTGCAGCGGATTCTCCTGCGTCAGGCCATCGCCCGCGCGAACGTCACCGTGACAGCCGACGAGATAGCCGACGCCATGGTCGCGAATCCTCCGCGCGGGTTCGAGCAGGTGCCCGACTTCCAGTATCCCGACGAGTCTTTCAACGCGGATGCTTACCGCGGATTCCTCTCAAGCATGACGCAGGAGCGGTGGTCCCAGATCACCGGTATGTCATTCTACGAGTATGAGTCGCAGATGAGGTTCGGCCTGGAATACCAGAAGCTCGAGCAGGCCGTCCAGGCAGGGGCGTGGGCGACTGACGCCGAGCTGCGGCAATCGCACCGGGACCAGAACGAACAGGTGGAGGTTCGAGCGATAGCGGCGCCGACTTCCATAGTGGACGACGGCGACGTGGAGATCACTGACGACGACGTGCAGCGCTACTATGAGACGCACCTGGCGGAGTACCGTCAGCCTGCCCGCGCGATGATCCAGTACGTCACGATACCGCGCAATCCCAGCGCGCAGGACAGCGTCATCGTACGGAACCAGGCGTGGGACCTTTACAACCAGATAGGAAACGGTGCGGACTTCGCAGACCTGGCACGGCTTTACTCCGAGGATGAGTCCAACGCGGGCGATGGCGGCGCCCTCGGCGCATTCCCGCGTGGGCAGATGGTATCGGAGTTCGAGGAATCGGCGTTCGCCACCGATGCCGGGGATGTCGCGGAGCCCGTCCACACGAGATTCGGCTGGCACATCATCAAGGTCGAGCGACGGGTAACCTCGCCGGAGGACTCAGTCGAGGCGCGCCACATTCTTCTGCGCGACACCGAGCCGGGCGTGGAAACGGCGGACAGCCTGCTCGCGCTCGCCGAGGGCATTTCCGGCGCGGGCGCGCGGTTCGAGGAGCTGGCGGAGGAATCCGGACTAACTCCCGAGACGACGCAGTGGTTCGATCTGGACGTAGTGTACCCAATCCCGCAGATCGCGCGGCCGCTGCGCCGACTCGTGCGGTGGGCGTTCAGCGGCGAAATCGGAGGCGTAGCCAGCCCGCACATCACCGACGACCAGATCATCGTGGCGCAGATCGAAGCACGACGCCCGGAGGGGCCGACTGACCTCAGCGAGGTGCGATCTCAGATCGAGATGAAGCTGCTCGCGGATAAGAAGGTCCAGCGCGCGGCGGAGCTACTCCGCCCGGTTGCCGACAAGATCGCGCAGGGCCAGTCGATGGATGCCGCGGTCCAGGGAACGGACTTCGTCGTGCAGGACGTCGGCCCGTTCACGCGCTCCCAGTATGTGCCGGAAGTGCAGGCTGGATCGTTCGACGGATTCATCGGCGCCGCGTTCGCCCTCGGCGAGCCGGGCTCGATGAGTGGCCTGGTTACCATCCCGGAGCGCGGCGCGTACATCATGACGCTGGTCGAGCGGACGTACGACGAGGCCGCCTTCGAGCAGCAGGCAGACCGGCTCCGGACGCGCCTTGAGCAGCGCAGGCAGCAGTCGATGTTCGCGGACTGGAATCTCTT
>CAZEAI010000133.1:0-2948 GCA_964510105.1 uncultured bacterium | reverse complement strand
CAGTACGGCAACTTCATCGACGGCGAATGGATTCCCGCCCTATCCGGCGAGACTTTCCAGGACGCGAACCCCGCCGACATCCGGGACGTCATCGGCCGGTTTCCCGCATCGAGCGGGGCGGACCTGGGTCGGGCCACGTCAGCAGCCGCGCGCGCGTACACCGAATGGCGCGGCCTCTCAGCGCCCGCACGAGGCGCGTACCTCATGAAGGCGGCCGACGTCCTTGAGAGTCGCGCGGAGGAAGTAGCCGCGGCCCTTACGCGTGAGGAGGGCAAGACTCTCGCGGAAGCTGCCGGCGAGACCGCGCGCGGAGTACTGATACTCCGCTACTACGGCATGGACGCTTACCACGCCACGGGCGACGTTATCCCGTCGGCGAGCGCCGATACGCTGATGTACACAAGTCGGGAGCCGCTGGGAGTCGTCGCGCTTGTCACGCCATGGAACTTCCCCGTCGCCATCCCGATCTGGAAGGCGGCGCCGGCCCTCGTCTACGGCAACACGGTGGTACTCAAGCCATCCGAGCTATCGCCCATGACGGCGCACCTGCTCGCGGAAGTCTTCCATGAGGCAGGCTTGCCGCCGGGAGTGCTAGACGTGGTCCACGGGCCGGGGGCGCCACTCACATCAGGCCTGGCAGCCGATCCCGTCCGGGCACTGTCGTTCACCGGCTCGGTAGAGACCGGGAAGCTGCTCGCCGTCCAGGCGGCGGAGAACGGCGTGAAGTACCAGCTCGAAATGGGCGGCAAGAACCCCGTCATCGTCATGCCTGACGCGAACCTCGATAAGGCGGTGGAACTGACGATTTCCGGCGCGTTCAGGTCCGCCGGCGAGAAATGCACCGCCACGAGCAGGGCCATTGTCGTCGGCGACGTCATCGGCGAGTTCACCGAGAGAATCGTCGAACGGACGCGCGGCCTCAAGATCGGACCCGGCGTGGATCCAGACGCCTACCTCGGGCCGCTGATCAGCGAGCGAGCGCGCGACCGCGTTGTGTCGAGCGTCGAACGTGCGCGTGAGGAAGGCGCCGAGGTGCTCATAGGCGGCAACATCCCGTCGGACGAAGGGCTGGCGGCGGGCTACTACGTGGAGCCGACCGTCCTCGGTGGAGTGCGGCCGGACATGGCGATCGCACAGCAGGAAGTGTTCGGACCGGTGCTCGCCATCATCGGCGTCGACTCGTATGACGAGGCGATCGCGCTGGCGAACGACGTGCGCTACGGCCTGAGCGCGTCGATCTTCACTCGCGACCTCAACCGGGCGCTGGACTACGCGCGAGAGATCGAAGCCGGGCTCGTCCGGGTGAACGGCGAGACCGCGGGCGTTGAGCCTCAGGCGCCGTTTGGTGGCATGAAGGCGTCGTCGAGCCACAGCCGGGAACAGGGACGTGCCGCGATGGGGTTCTACACGCAGGTGAAAACCGTCTACGTCGACCACGCCTGAGGAGGGGAAACAGATGCAAATCTGCCGCTTCCATGATCCGGACAGGGGCCCCCGCATGGGACTCGTCGTTGGTGACAAGGTCGCCGACCTCACGACGTTGGACCCGGAGGGGTTCGCGGATGTCGCCACGTGGCTGGATCAGGACGACCCGGTGGGCTGCGTGAGAGCGCTGGCGGACGGGGTCGACCCTTCCCGCCTCAAGATCCAGTTCAGGGAACTCGACAGGAAGCCCTCGAACGTCGGACGGCATCTCCTGCCCCCGATTGACCTTCAGGAGGTGTGGGGCTGCGGGATTACGTATCGGCAAAGCCGCGATGCGCACATGCACGGCACCGGGCTGGGCGCCCAATTCTACGATCAGGTGTATGAGTCGGATCGCCCCATGATCTTCTTCAAGGCGACACCTCACCGCGTGTCCGGGCCGAACACGCCGATACGCGTCCGGTCGGACTCGCACTGGACGGTGCCGGAGCCGGAACTCACGCTCGTCCTCACGCCGGATCTCAAGCTCGTCGGATGCACCTGCGGCAACGACGTATCGTCCCGCGACATCGAGGGCGAGAACCCTCTGTTCCGACCGCAGGCCAAGACATACCTTGGGTGCTGCGGGCTCGGACCGACGATATCCCTGATCGATGAGCCCCGGGAGATCGAGGATCTGGAGATGGGGCTCGTCGTCATCCGCGACGGCGCGACGGTCATCCAGGGAGATGCCACGACGGCCCGGATGTCGCGCAACCTGGAGCAGGTCATCACGTTCCTCGCGCGCGATAACGCCTACCCCGACGGGCTGTTCCTCCTGACCGGCGCCGGCATCATCGTGCCGCAGGACTTCTCGCTCGAACCCGGCGACGTCGTCGAGATCACCATCGAGGACATCGGTACGCTGCGCAATACGGTCCAACGCCTAGAGATGACATGACGAACGAACGCGTAGAGCGGGTGGAAGTACTCGTGGCGGAGGTACCGTTCCGCCGGAAATTCGCCATCGCCAGGGGCACCGTCGGCGCACAGAGCGGGTCGGGACCGGTGGTGTTCGTCAAGATTACGTCGACCGGCGGAGCGGTGGGCTGGGGCGAGCAGCGAGTGGTACCGACGTGGAGCTACGAGACGGCTGAGTCGGTTAGTTCGACGATAGACGGATACTTCGCTCCTGCGCTCATCGGCCGAAACCCGTTCGACGTCAACGCGATTCACCGTGACTTCGATAGCCGGATCACGCCGGCCGTATCCAACGGAATGCCATTCGCCCGGGCCGCGCTCGACGTCGCGCTCCACGATCTGATGGGCCATCTCGCGGGACTGCCCGTGCATGCATTCCTGGGCGGCCGCGCAACCGAACACGTCGACCTGTGCTGGGCCATCGGCGTGGACACTCCCGATGCCATGGCCGAGGAGGCGGAGGGGCTGCCCGACGCTCGATCTTTCAAAGTGAAAATCGCCGGGGACCCCACCATCGATGTCGAGCGAATTCGCACAAGGGTCTTCGAGCGAAACCTGCTCAA
>CAZEAI010000132.1:0-13171 GCA_964510105.1 uncultured bacterium | reverse complement strand
AGCGCGTTCTGGATGAGATTGCGCGAACCGCGGAAGCCGAATCCGACATGAGTGTGCTCGATCTCGGAATTGGCACGGGGAATCTAGCGGCTCGCTTTTCAGCCCTGGGATGCAGGATATGGGGTATAGATTTCTCCCGCGAGATGCTGCTGAGGGCGAGGGAGAAGCTGCCACTGGCGGTACTCTCGCAGGCTGACCTGCTGGATGAATGGCCCGCGGAGCTGGCTCGGCGCTTCGACCGGATCGTTTCGGCGTACGTGCTGCACGAGTTCGACCTGCCGGCGAAGGTGAATCTGCTACGGAAGCTGGCTGAGGATCAGCTCGCGCCCGGTGGATGCATCGTCGTCGGGGACGTAGCATTCCCAACATCTCAGGCGCAGAACCTAGCCCACGAGACATGGGCAGGATTGTGGGATGAGGAGGAGCACTACTGGTCGGCCGACGAGACGGCCGACGCCTGCAGAGCCGCCGGCCTGCGGGTCATGTACGAACAGGTGTCGATTTGCGGGGGCGTATTCACGTTCCGACCCGCACATTCGCCCTGACGCCCGGTAGAGCAGAACGGAAAGCCGTGATGTGCCATCACCAGGACACTTGAAACACTACTGGAAAGGACGATACGATAGTGCCTGAGAGAGATCCGGTGACCGGCAGCGTCGCGGTGAACGAACTCATGCGTGAGGTGACCATCCCGGCGAGTTCCCCAGACGCCGCCTCACCGGCACGGCGCATCCTGTTCCTGGGCAACAGCATCACGCTGCACCCGCCCAAGCCCGAGATCGGCTGGACATCCGACTGGGGTATGGCAGCGAGTGCGCTGGAGAAGGACTTCGTCAATATCCTGCTCCGGCGTTTCGCGGAGGCCGCCGACGGCGCTGCTCTGGAGGCGCGAATCGAGAACATCGCCACATTCGAGCGGGAGTACGCCACATTCGACGTGGCGACAGGGCTCGCAGCCTCGATCACGTTCAGCGCGGACACGGTGATCCTGGCGATTGGCGAGAACGTTCCGGAGCTGGCCACCGATCAGGATCAGGCGCGTTTTCGATCCGCCGTCGCCGCTCTACTGGACCACGTGGCGCGGGCAGGCGCCAAGACAATCTACGTGCGCGGCACGTTCTGGACCGATCCGGTCAAGGATGCCACGATGCAGCAGGCATGTGCGGACGCGGGCGGCACCTTCGTCGACATCAGCCGCCTGGGAAACGACGAGACGAACTACGGCCGGTCCGAACGCGAATTCGCGCACGACGGTGTCGCCGCGCATCCGGGCGACACTGGGATGGCCAGTATCGCGGAGGCGATCTGGTCTGCCGTTCAGGCGTCGTCCACGCAGCGGCGCTGAGCTTCGGCGATGTCCATCGCGCGGAGTGACAGCGGTGGCATCGCGCATCGAGAAAGGTTGCATATGGAGTGTCTGTCGTCACGTGATCGCGTGCTGGCGGTCCTTCGCTACGAGGAACCCGACCACGTTCCGCTGCTCTTCAACACGTTCGGGTTCCGGCCTCCGCCTCACCTCAGATGGGCTGATGATGACGAGGAAGTGCGAAGCTGGCTGTCCATTGGGTTGGACGCCCTGTTCCACGTCAGCCCTCCCAACGCGTTCCACCCGGACGTAGAAGTGCGCGAGTGGGTTGAGCCCGCCGAAGGCGACCGAAACCCGTGCATGATCAAGGAGTACGATACTCCCGCCGGTGTTCTACGGCAGGAGGTCTATCGAACCGACGACTGGAGCACGTCCGACTGGCCCGGGCATGCGGGCGACAGTATCCGCCTGTTCGACGACTACAACACCCCGAGGTATCGCAAGCCGGCAATCGAAGCCGAGGAAGACCTCGCGAAGCTGAGGTACCTTCTCCACCCGATCTCGCCCAGGGCCGAAGAGCAGTTCCGTCAGCATGCGGCCCAAGTCGCACGGCGGGCCGAGGAGCTGGGCGTGCTACTCGTAGGCAACGGAGCGGTGGGAGGCGACGCCGTCACGTGGTTGTGTGGCGCCCAAGGCGCAATCACTCTGGCAGTGGACCGACCCGCCATGTTCGACGAACTCATGGATATCATCCATGGGTGGGACAAGCGCAACGTCGAGACTCTGCTCGACACGCCCGTCGACCTGATCATGAGGCGCGGCTACTACGAAGGCACTTCGATGTGGTCGCCGGAGCTGTTCGACCGGCACTTACTACCTCGCCTCAAAGAGCTGGTCGACATCGCGCATCAGGCCGACCGCCCGATGGGCTACACCATGAGCGTCGGCTACATGCCGCTGTTGGACGCACTCGCCGAGGTGGGTTACGACGTCCACTATCTGCTGGACCCGGTAGCCACTGACCTGCCGGTAGACCTGCCCAGAATCAAGTCCGCCTTCAACGGGAAGACGGCGATCATCGGCGGCCTCAACGAGCACATAACGCTCGAACGAGGGACGCGGGACGAAATCCGGCAGGAAGTATTCGATGCGGTCTCGATACTCGGTTCCGGCGGCGGCCTGGCCCTGAGCCCGGCGGAGGGCATCTTCTCCAGCACGCCGTGGGAGAGCATCGAAACTCTGATCGAGGCGTGGAAAGAAGTGCGAGACTACCCGATCGCGACGGATTGATGCGATATCCGGGCCTGCGCCGACTTCAACCCTTCGGACGATGCAGGAGAACGACACGGCAGGGGATCATCGCCGGTGCGGCCGATGAGCAATGTCGCTTACCGGACCGCGCCTGGACACAGACAGCGGAATGGGAGAACACGAAGATGCGCACGTACCGAGGACTGATCGCGCTCAGCAGCATCATCATCATCGCCGGAAGTCACGCATACGGAGAGCCACCGATGGCTGATACCACGGTAGAGCGCCTTACGCGGCTCGTCGACCTCGGCGTTGAGGAGTGGTCGTACAAGTGGGGCGACTTTGCCGGACCGGAACGGCCGGACTTCGACGACGCCGACTGGGAGATCGTCGGGACGGACTACCGGTGGTTGCCGCCCGATTCCCGAGCATGGTACCGCAAGTGGATCACGATACCCGAGAAGATCGCCGGCGTCGATGTCGGCGGCTCGAAGGTCTGGCTCTGGATGCAGTTCGACGACGACGGGATCGTGTTCGTAGACGGTCGTCGTGCCGATCAGCGCAATCATGCCGAGGGACGGGTGGTCGTGCTGGCGGAGTCGGCGCAACCGGGCCAGCGTGTGTGCGTGGCGATCCACAACATCAACAACGCGGTATCGGGCGGGCTGGAGCGGGCCGAGCTGCACTCGGACAGCAGCGAGCCGGTGGTTGAGAGCATCCGGCGATATCTGGCGGCACGTGATCAGACCAGGGAGCTAGCGTTCGCCGGGAGAGATCGCCTCGTCCGAGACCGTGCGCTGGTTGAGTCGGCTGCGCTGGTGGACGTCGCAGCACTCGAGATCGGCGAGATAGACGCATTCGTCGCCTCGCTTGATCGTGCCGTCGAGAGACTCGTCGAACCTCTCGACATCGTGCGCGCCAAAGCGGAGCCGCAACTCGTGGAGGCCACACGTCTCCTCAGCGAGCTCGACGAACTGCTGGCAACGGCGCGCGAACGCGGCATCGATGTCTCGTATCCCCTCGTCACGCGCACGACAGTCTATAGCTTCCTCACATTCGCGAGAGACGATCTCGGCGCTGACGTGCCGCTCACCGTGCTGCGTGGAGCCGCAATCGCCGACCAGTTGATCGCTCTGTGCCAGCGGGCGAGCGCCGAGACGCGGCGCCTCATGGACGACGACCACTACGCGGAGACTCGTCGCGTGCCCCGGTACCAATCCGGCGACGTGGAGATCCGGGACGGAGCCCTCTATCAGGACGACAGGCCGATCTTCCTCTCCGGATTCGGTCATTTCGGCCAGGTCCGCAAAGACACACCGATCTTCAACGACTACGGCTTCAACGCCATCCAGTTTGTCTTCAGCCCTGGCGGCGTCGTCCGGAGCGACGGCATCGACACGATGTACATCGACGCACTCGTCAGGGATCTTGACCTTGCCGCTGAGCACAACGTCGCCGTGGACCTGTTGATCGCCGACAGCTTCCCTGGCTGGGCGTACGAACAGTACCCCAGCCTGCGGGTCGAGCAAACCGGATCGCTCTGCTTCAACATTGAGCATCCCCTCGCGCGGGAGGTGCTGCGTCGCTACCTGGAAGCGTTCATCCCGATCATCGCCGACCATCCAGCGCTGTTCTCTATCTGCCTGACCAACGAGCCTTCCTATACCGACGACGGGCCGATCTCCGAGCGGGAATTCCATCGGTGGCTGATGGAGAAGCACGGGTCGATCGGTGCGCTCAACACGCGCTACGGTGCCTCCTACGCAAGCGTCAACGACGTTCCTTTGCCGACCCGGGAAGGCGCGTTCGACGGCGATCCGCCACGCCCAATCTGGTACGACTGGTGCAAGTACAACCAGAGTCGCACGTGCGCGCACCATCGCTGGATGCGAGACACGATTCACGAGATGGCACCGGAGCTTCCGGTACACGTGAAGATCCAGGGACGGGTCTTCGACGGTCAGTACCCTTATTCGTGGGGCATCAACCCGGAGGACTTCACACGGATCGGTCGCATCAGCGGCGGAGACAACTACTCCTACTACCGGCCCGGTCTGCACCGGGAGTACGCGCAAGGCTGGTGGCGGCAAGCCATGTTCTACGACTTCCAACGCTCGATCGCACCCGAAAAACCAATCTTCAACTCGGAGAACCATCCTATCGAGGACGCCAATGCCATGTGGGTCAGTAGCGACCACATGCGGACGATGCTCTGGCAGGGCGCTATACACGGACAGGGCGCGTCCACAACGTGGGTGTGGGAGCGCAGCAATAGCTGGCGCCAGACGGGATCTCTGGCAAGCAACATCCTCACGCGCCCGAACTGCGTCGACGCATCGGGGCGTGCATCTCTCGACCTCATGCGCCTTGGCGACGAGATCGTGGCGCTTCAACAGGCACCAGCGCAGGTGGCTATTCTGTTCACGTCATCCTCGATCCCGCTGAACGAGCAGTATCTCGATGAGTCCAAGAACGCCTACGAGGGGCTGTACTTCCTCGATACGCCCGTGCGATTCGCAACCGACCGCACGATAGCCGAGGGCAGTCTCGATGGGTTCCGGGTTCTCGTGGCGCCGGGCAACACGTACATACCCGACTCCACGGCTCAGGCCGTCGAACGGTTCGTGCGAGAGGGCGGAACGCTCGTCCTGGTCGGAGATGCACTCACGCATGACGAGTACGGCCACGTTCGCGATCCCGACGAGACGCAGCTTCTGCGCGCGAGAGCGCAGGATACGACGTGGCAGCTCGGAAGCGGGCGCGTCGTCCGCCTGGGCACGTCGCTGGAGCCGCGGCAGTACGCCGATCTGCTGGACAAGGCGCTCGACGACGCGGACGTTGCGCGGGAGATACGTGTGGCGAACCACCACCAGCGGCGCGTGTGGGGCGTGCGGACGCAATCCGTCCGACGTGACGGTGGGTATCTCGTCTACGTCGTGAACATGTCCAGCCGGCCTCAGACGGTGAAGCTCATTGCCGATGAGCCGCTGGGCGCCGCCACGGACCTGCTGACCGGTGAGCCTCACGGCCCGCTACTGGAACTCGAGCCGCTGGTCCCATTCGTGTTGGAAATCGAGAAGCTGTAGAAGGCGTCAGGCTGCGCCCTCGCCGTGTGTAAGCCGTGGGACCCACGCGGATAGGCCCTACCTTTGGTGTCGTGCGCTCCAACAACACCTCGACGTACCCGAGCAGGAGGGACAACGTGCCGCGACACCGCACATCGACCCGAACGCGATTTGGGTCGACTGTGGGGCAGGTCAGAGCGGGCTACGGATACTACATCACGACCACTGCGGGAGCTTCATGAAATACAAGCTAGACTGGCACGAAGCGCAGCAGCGGCTGACCGCACTGTGGCATGGCGAGCGGCTGGACCGCCCGTGCATCGCCGTCCTCGCGTCGGAGGAGATGGCGGAGCCGACGCCCGTTCCTGAGCCGGCTGATGACGAAGCGCGCTGGATGGACCCGGCCTACCGGGTCGCCCAGGCGCGCCGTCAGCTTGAGGGCACATGGTGGGGCGGCGAGGCGATTCCCTCCTACCTGCTAATGGCTGGATGGGTCAACTGCCTTGGCGGCACACCGCGGTTCGCACCGGACACGATCTGGTTCGACACTATGGCGGTCGACTACGACCAGCCATCGCCGTTCCGGCATGACCCGGGCAACCCATGGACCGCGAAGTACCGCACGTTGCTGCTGGCCATGTGCGAGGCCGCCGAGCGCAACGATTTCCTCGTCGGCTGCCCCAGCGACCTGCCGGCCAACGATCTGCTCTCGATGCACCTGGGGACGCAGGAGTTTCTCATGGCGCTCGTGGATCATCCGGACTGGATAGCCGACGCCATTCTCACCGGCGCCCGCGATCTGACGGGACTCAGGCAGGGAATGCAGGAACTGATGCTCCAACAGGGCCACGAGTTCTGGTACGGCAATGCCGGCTGGATGCCGTTCTGGGCGCCTGAACCCTACAATCCGACCCAGTCCGATGTTTCGTGCATGCTCTCTCCGGAGATGTTCGATCGTTTCGTGATGCCGGAGCTGGACGAGATCGGCGAAGAGCATGGGGCAATGTGGTACCATCTCGACGGCGGCGACGCGAAGCAGCACCTGCCGCGGCTGCTGTCTTTGCCCTACATGCGGGTCATCCAGTATGTGCCCACGCCGTCCGAACCCCCCAACGGCCCAGGGCACCTGGAGATGTACAGGTATATCCAGGCCGCCGGGAAGATCGTCCACGTCCAGTTGCCCATGGCGCACGTCGAGCCGCTCGTGCGCGAGCTCGATCCGGCCCTGCTCATGCTCGACACCCGTGTTGCCAGTCGCGCCGACGGCGAGCGTCTGCTGGAAGAGAGCGTTGCATGGGCTGGGCGGGCGAGGTAGGGAGCGTAGGCAGCACGGCGCGCTGGCGGGCATCTCGTATACGTCGTGAACCTGCTCAGCCGGCCGCAGACAGTGAAGCTCGTCGCCGGCGAGCCGCACGGCCCGCTGCTCGAACTCGAGCCGCTGGTTCCGTTGCTGCTGGAGATCGGAAGACTGTAGGCGGGGAGTGGACCGCTCCTTCGCCGTGTGTACGCCGTGGGACCCATGCGGATAGGCCCTACCTTTGGTGTCGTGCGCTCCGCAGACAACTCGACGTACCCGAACAGGAGGGACAACTTGCCAACGTTCGCTACCCGCGCGGCCTCGATATCCGTCGCCGAAGACGGCGCGCTCTGGAGGTACCGAGCAGCCGGAACCGACCGCGTAGTACCTGTATCAGCGCCGACGATCGACGTCGACGGTGCCTCCGTAACGCTGCACGTCGTCGACGCGCACGAAATGCTCCCGCCGCGAGCGCTGCCCAACGGCGCAACGGAGTTCGTCTTCGGCGGCCCGGCGCGCGACCTGCCCGGGCTGACGCTCCGCTGCACGATTCGGCTCTCCGAGACGAGCCCGGTGGCGCGGTTCCGTTACACGATCGAGTCCGACCGCGTACGCCGGCTCACGAAGCCCGATGGAAGCGGCGCCATGCGGTACGCGTCGGTCTCGTACGCGGGCGCCACGTTGGTGACGGAGGTCCGGCTCTCGGACTTCAACGAGCTGACTTACGCATACGAACTCGTCGAGCAGCGCGTCACCGACCGGCAGTTCGCGGCGAGGAATCGCCTCATAGGACCGATCCTCGTCGGAGAAGGCGACGGGTGGAGCGCGCTGACCGCGTACGAGCACGGCTCACCCGCACCGGAGCCGCTCATCGCGTTCGATCTGTGCGCCGACGGAGGTGTCGACCTCGTCGCCGCGCGGGGCAACTACCTCGACGGGCAGGAGGTCGGACCGGAGCGACCGTTCGAGACGGTCTGGTTCCAGCTTGCCGTCGTGCCCGGCGGCGTAGACGAGCTGGCGCGCGCGTATCGCTCGTGGGTGCTGGACGGCATGGCGCTCTCGCAGGCGGCACGAGAGCCGCACGTCTACTACAACACGTGGGGCTGGCAGGAGCGCGACAAAGAATGGAACGACGCGTCGTACCTCGCGGCGATGAACGAAGGACGCGTACTGGAGGAGATCGACATCGCCGCGCGCATGGGCGTAGACGTGTTTGTGCTCGACGTCGGATGGTTCGGAAGCGCGGGAGACTGGCAGCCTGATCCGGACCGGTTCCCCAACGGCATGGCCCGTGTGCGGGAACGGCTCGATGCGCACGGCATGCAGCTTGGGCTCTGGTTCGCTCCGAAGGCGGCGGCGGTAACGAGCACGCTCCTCGCCGAGCACCTCGATTCGGCGGAAAGCGACGAAGCCGAACCAGTGTGGGAGACCGAGGCAAGCGTCCCGATGAACCTCGTCGACCGGCGCTACGCCGATGCGTTCGCCGACAGGATGATAGAACTCGTCGACGAACTTGGCGCGACGTACTTCAAGTGGGACGGCGTCAACATCGACCCGACGCCCGAGGAGCAGCACGAACGCGGCGAGGAGTGGTCGGCACACTACACGTTCGAGATCGTCCGGTCGCTCATTCGCGTCGCCGAGCGGATCACCGAAGCGCGTCCGCAGGTCATCATCGACCTCGACGTCACCGAGCCGCGCCGAGCGATGGGGCTCGGATTCCTGAGCGCCGGGAAGTTCTTCCACATCAACCACGGCCGGTTCGCGAACTACTTCATGCCGTTCACGCGCGAGGAGTGGACGCGCAACTACGTCCACCTGCGCGCCGGGCTGTGCCGAGGTCCACTCCGGTACGACCGGTGGATTCCGTCGACCCTGTTCCTCACGCACTACCTGCCGGAGGGGTCGCCGGCGGCGCAGCTCGTGAATATCGCGTCGCTCATCCTCGGCCAGAACGGCGTCTGGGGAGACTTGCCGGGCGCCCCCGAGGGCTGCGTCGAGCTGTTCGGCGAAACTATCCGCACCTACAAGCACGTGCGCGACGCGATTACGATCGCACATCCGGTAACGACGGGGCAGATCGGCTCGACAACCGAGACGTACGAAAAGGTCGCTCCCGACGGGCGCGGCGCAGTCGTGCTGTTCTCGAGCCGTCCCTGCCGGCAACGCTACACGACGCAGAACCCGGTGGACCGGCGCGTCACCGCCACCGATGGTCTCGACGTGACGTTCGACGCGGACGGACGGGCGATACTCGACGCGGTGTTCGAGGACCGCGGCGCGCACATCGCGTTTTTCGGCGTCAACACGTGACCGACGCGCTGACAGGCGACGGGCACACAAAGGGAGTACGGGAGTGAACGCACTCAAGCGAGTCCGAAAGCCCATGCATCGCTATGGCGAGGAGGATTTCGACCGGGATTACCTGGAATGGGGTATGCATGACCCCGAGGTCCAGCGGCGCGAGGCCGAATCGCTGCTCAGTCTCGCGGAGACCGGTCATCCGCTCAGGATTCTCGACCTCGCGTGCGGCACCGGCTCACATGCCCTCGCATGGTCCGAACATGGGCATGACGTCACGGGTGTGGACATATCGAAGACGTTCATTGCGAGAGCCCGCGAAAGCTGCCAGCCGAAAGGGCTCGATGCGCGCTTCATAGTCTCCGATATCCGCGACATCGACTACGGCGGTGTGTTCGACGTGGTCACGTGGATAGAGCGGTCCTTCTTCGATGGTGATATCGTGGACGCCATATGGCGCGCTCTCCGACCGGGTGGGGCCTTCATCTTCGACGACCGCAACCCTGCGAACCCACAGGTGAGGGCGCGTCAGGAAGACTGGCGCAGTTGGCGAGAGGTAGACGGCAGGTTCACCCTTGAGCGACACGAGGTGAATCCTGAGACGGGGTGCCACGAGGATGTGTGGATCACAATCGACCCGGAAGCGGGGCTGATCGAAGAGAAGGTGGGCGACATAAGCAAGCCGCAGTCACTGCACGAACGAATCGACATGCTCACTCAGGCGGGCTTCCACGAGGTCCGACTGCGGACGATAGATGGAGAGACGTTTGTCGATGGCCCGGAGCCTTCGTGGCTATGGGTGGTAGCGGATAAACCCGAGGCGAACCATACGGCGGACGAGGCCCGCAACTCAGCGAAGGTGAGGCGAGCACAGTGAAGACACCACTGAAGACACCGATATCGGCGGAGCATCCGCTGCTCATCATCATGGCGCCGCACTACCCCGCGGACGACTACGGGGAGAACGCCCGGCTGATGATTGAGTGCTGGGAGAAGCTCGACGACGACCTGCGCCCGCACGTCACGGTACAGATCGAAGGCATCAGCGACGACAACTTCCGACGGAACGAGGTGCTCCTGCCTATCGCGCAGCGGGCCGGGATGCCCATCACGCTCCAGATCCAGACGAACAACTCGGACGTGGACGATACCGTGCCGTTCGACCGGGTCAGGCGCTACGTCGACGAGTACCCGTGCATCGGCGGATTGCAGATCGTTGAATCAAGCTTGCGGACGTTTGTCGGACATGGCGCCGGGCCGGAGTACACCATGGGTCGGAACGCGCGATACGCACGGGATATCATCCGCGTGTGCGGCGAATACGGGCTGTTCATGAGCTGGCAGCACATGACGGAGAACCTGGCAACCGTCGGATGCTCGGTGGATAACGAGGCGCTGTTCGAAACCGTGTGCGAGTACGGCGAATACGTCGTCCCGATGCACGAGATGAACTGCGAGACGTCGAAGTACATCGACCACCTCTCGTGCATGGGGATGTGGCTCTCCGGTTCGACGGCTCAGTGGGGTGTCGAGGGGCAGTCATGGTACTGGTCCGACGCGGGATTCAACGCGCCGGGAAGCTTCGAACCGGGCACGCTTGCGATGCCGGGCGAGGTGTATTCCCTCATGTTCCTGCTCGGCGCGAGCGCTGGAGCCGCGGCGTATTCGGTGGAGCCGGGCACGGACTTCTGGCACAACGGCGACACCTGGATCGCGCCAACGTTCAAGCGACTCGTGAAGGAGCGGCTGATTCCATCGCGCGCCGAGGTGATGGCTACAACGCCGGTTGCCTATCACATGCCGCGGTGCGAGAAGCCCGCGGACTTCCATCGCATCTCCGAGGACCTCGACTTCGACCGGAACGAGGGTCGTCTCATACGCGCGACGTACGGCGTGTATGACCGCGCGCGCGACGCGGAGATGATCCCGAACGGCCCGCGCTACGGCTGGATACCGCTCCTCCCCACCCGTACGCCGCACGGCGTGCTCGAGAAGTTCCAGCACATCATCCGACCGGGCGAACTGAGCAGCGTCGCGCAGGCGAAGGAGGTCGCCGACGAGCATTTCCCGCCGGTGGACCGTGGTGAAGCGTGGAGCGTCGAGGTTGGGCCGCTGGCCGTCGCGGCGAACTCGCATGAGAACTGGTACGTGCCGGAGACCGTGAAGCTGTCGATTCCGAGGCGGCCGACCGGCGTGGCGCTCGCACAGGAAGGCGACGGCTGGACCCTCACCTGGGAACGCTCCGAGGGCGACCGCGAGTATCGCGTCTGGCGCATGCGAGATGGCTCGGTAGCGTGTCTGACGGAGCCGCCCGGCGCGGAGAACCGGTTCGCCGTCACAGGCGGCGAAGACGGCGATCTCTACGCCGTCTCCGCACTGACCGATGCGCGGGAGACGGTCGAGGGCACGCTGCATCTCCATGAGTTTATGGTGCTATCGCTAAGCGAAAGCCGTCGCAGCGAGTGGATCGGTACTGACGGAACTCGGACGGAGTCGCCTCGCCTCGGCGAAGCACTCGCGACCGCGACCGAGGGCATCCTGGAGAAGGAATCGCGGTGCGCGTCCTGCACGCCTGTGGAGGACCTGCTCTCGCCTCGGGTCGACGCCGACGACGCGCAGGCTTGCATCAAGCGCGAAGTGATGGCCGCTCTGACCGAGTGGAAATACGCCATCGAGGCGGAGGACATCGACCGCATCCTCGCCTGCTACGCCGCCGAGTATAGTGAGCCGGATGGGCGCACCACCGAGTCCGTCGAAGTCGTGTTCCGGTCGATACTCCGGAAATACCTGCCCGAGAGCACGGCGCAACTCATGCGGGAGTGGGGATCGGCGGCGGCGTGGCATTTCCCGTCGGTGCGACTGCTCGTCCGGGAGTGGGTGGCCGTGGCCGACGACCGCGTCGAGGTGGACTGCGTCGCGCAGATGTGGTTGGGCGGCGGCCCGGAGATGGAGCCAAGCGACATGATCAAGCACCCGTTCATCGGGCGTTCGAAGGCCATGCGCATGGTGTGGACACGCAGTGATGCTGCGTGGCGGATCCACGCGACGACGCCGCCGTTCCTGCGCATGGAGGACACGGGCATATTCAGGTTCCGCTACCAGGGCTGGTAGCCGGAACGAGGTGCGGTAGAATCGAGGGAGGTCGAATCACGATGGAACGATTTGTCGCGGTTGACAACGTATGCGCGTGGCCCAACCTGACGATGATGCCGGACGGCGCCATCGTCGCCACCATCTTCAACCAGCCCACACACGGGCTCTGGGAAGGCGGCGTCGACTGTTGGGCGAGCAACGACGACGGAAGGACGTGGGCGAGGCGTGGCACCGTTGCGGAGCAGGAGCCCACGACGAGCCGAATGAACGTCGCGGCGGGACTCGCGCGGAACGGAGACCTCCTCGCACTGGTATCGGGTAGAAGCAACCGCTCGCCGGTCGGGATCGAGACGAGCGGGCATGACGGGGAGGCGATTGCGCCGTGGCTGTGTCGGTCGCGGGACGGCGGGCATACGTGGACGCACGCCGAAATACCGGCGCCTCCTGACATTCCCGACTGGCCGGCAACTCCGTTCGGCGACATTGTCCAGCTACCCGACGGCGAGCTGGGCGTCTGCACCTACACGCTCATCACGGTAACCGAGCATAGCGCGTATTTCCTCACAAGCGCCGACGACGGCCTGACGTGGTCGTATCGCGCTACGATCGACCCGGTCAACGCGAACGAGACGGCGCCGCTCCTGCTCCCGTCCGGTCGGTTGCTGGCAGCCTCGCGCTCCGAGTTCAAGAACCACATCCGGATGTACGGATCGGATGACGTCGGCGCAGGCTGGGAGTACATGGGACCGGTCACGCTCACAATGCAGATGCCCGGGCATCTCATGCTTCTGAACGACGGGAGGTTGCTGCTCTCATTCGGCATCAGGAATACTGGCTTCCGCGGCGTCGGTGCGAGGA
>CAZEAI010000131.1:0-13221 GCA_964510105.1 uncultured bacterium | reverse complement strand
ACGACAACCTGATCTACACCTCGCTAGGCGACGGCAACGGGTTCGCGCCGCGAGACCGCGACTACACGCTCGCGTTCGCGACCGTCTCCGGCACGCCCCCGCACCACGGAGCATGGGACTTTCCCTCCAACATCGATACACTGGTCGGTTGGGGTCAGGACGGCATCAAGGCGAGTGGTATGATCATGGTCGGCGGGACACTCTACCTGTGGGTACGCAACCACGTCGTGGGCGTTGACGACAGCGGAAGACCTGACTGGCGGCACTCGCGTCTGGCCTGCTCACACGATCGTGGGCGAACGTGGACATGGGCGGACTGGCACCTATCGGACGGTTTCGGTTGCCCTGAATTCGTGCAGTTTGGCCCGAACTACGCCGGCGCGCGGGACGACTACGTCTACGTCGTGTCGCAGGATGGAAACAGCGCGTACGATCTCGATCCCGGCATCGCGATGGCACGTGTGCCCGTGAGCGATGTCATGCACCGCGAAGCGTACGAGTTCTTCACCGGAACTGACGCCGCCGGTCGTCCAACGTGGTCCAACGAACTTTCTGACCGCGTCCCCATTTTCACCGATCCGAGGGGCACGCAGCGCGTGGCGATCACGTACAGCGCGCCGCTGCGACGATATTTCCTGACCACGGTACACGGCGTCCCAAGCGGGATACCGCACACACCTGCGTTGGGGGTGTTCGACGCACCGGAACCGTGGGGACCATGGACGACCGTGTACTATCACGATGAGTGGTCGGAGCAGGGCTGGATGATCCATCACAAGTTCCCGACGAAGTGGATGAGCCGTGACGGGAAGAGCATATGGCTCGTATTCTCCGGGCAGCACCGAGACGGCGGCATCGACTACTGCCTGCTCGCTCGCAGGGCGGTACTGACGACGTGATGGAATCGATGGAGGCTACTACCGAGAAGGCCGGACGGAAGCGCGTCCGCACGTGAGGAAGACGGGAATGTCGGAGACGACTCTGAAAATCGCTACGTGCCAATTCCCCGTCAGCGGCGACGTGGACGCGAATGCCGAGTACATCCGTCGCTACATCGAGGAGGCCGCTGCGCTGGGATGCGATATCGCGCACTTCTGCGAGACAGCTCTGACGGGATACGCAGGATCGTGCCCCGAGTACGGTGTGGATGTCTTCGATGTCGCCACATTTGACGGGTACGACTGGCGGAAACTCAGAGAATCGACGAGGGCAATCATGTCCGTCGCCAGGCGAAACGGGATACGTGTTATCCTGGGATCGACCCACTACGTCGGCAAAAACGATAGACCCACAAACTGCCTCTACATCATCTCCAATGACGGTCGGATCGCCAACCGATACGACAAACGCATGTGTACCACCGGAGACCTGCTGGCGTACTCGCCCGGCGGTCGCCTGGTGACCACTACGGTAAACGGCTTCAAGTGCGGGTTCCTGATATGTGCGGACGTGGGTAACCCGGGTCTCTACCAGGAGTACAAGCGCAAAGGTGTTCAGGTCCTGCTGCACTCGTACTACAATGCGCGTTTCAACGGCCCCATCCCGAACGACCGGTACGTGATACCCCAGAACCGGGCGAAAGCGAAGGAGTACGGGATGTGGGTGTTCGCGAACAACTCGTCGGCTCGGCACTCGTGTTGGCCTACACACATCGCCGGCCCGGATGGCTCACTCAAGAAGCTTCGACGACACCGGCCGGGCATTCTCATCCACGAGCTGTCCACGAGCGACCTGCCGGACTCCACCGTGCTCTCTTCTGGAAACGCGTCGGAACATCCACGGGTCCTCGATGGCCGGGCACCGCCATAGGCCCTCGGCGTGCCGGAGAGAGCCAAACGAGCATTGCGGGGTGGGAATACCGTGAGCAACGTATCGTCACGGAAAGCAGTCAGAGGAGCATAGCCATGGCATCGCCCATCGACATAGGCACCCGGCTTGAGTTGTTCGTCGACGACTTCCTGGTCGACCGAATGGACCGCGCGGAGCTGAAGCTGCATCGACCGGTTCCGCGCGAGGTGGTCCTTGAGACCGACCGGCCCTGGGAAGGTAACATGTGCATCTACGTCACCGTGCTGCGCGATGGCCCGGTTCGCAGGATGTACTACCACACGTCGCAGGTCGACCATCGGCGCAGCGATGACGGAACCGCTCACGCCGAGTTCTCGTCAGGCAGCGTCGTGTGCGCGGAGAGCCTCGACGGCGTACATTGGCGCCGCCCGGAGTATGGTCTGTTTGAGGTGAACGGCAACACCCGCAACAACATCGTGTGGGTCGGTGAGGGAGACGCGCTGAAGGGCACACATGGGTTCGCTCCGTTCATCGACGCGAACCCGGAGTGCCAGCCTGACGAGCGCTACAAGGCCGTCGGTTCCGACGTGGTTGAGGCCATGGAAGAGAGAGGCCTGTGGGGGATGGTCTCACCCGATGGTACCCAGTGGCGGTTGTTGCGCGAGGAACCGATCATGCGCGGTCTACCGTTCGACTCGCAGAATCTCGTGTTCTACGATACCGTTCGCCGGGAATACCGGGCATACGTGCGCGATTTCACCGGCGAGGGATTCACCGGCTGCCGTGGAATCAAGACCGCAACGTCGTCCGACTTCCTCAACTGGACCGAACCCGAATGGCTCGACTACCCCGATGTGCCTGAACAACAGTTATACACAAACCAGATTCAGCCCTATCCGCGTGCGCCGCACATCTTCGTGGGATTTCCGACGCGATACAACGAACGGCCCTGGTCCCCGGCGGTCGAAGCGATGACCGAACCCGGCCACCGCAGGTTGCGCGCGGACGTGGAGGAACGACACGGAAGCGCCGTCACCGACGGTCTGTTCATGAGCAGTCGCGACGGCAGGACGTTCCGAAGGTGGAGCGAGGCGTTCCTGAGGCCCGGTCCGCGCGCCGAGGGAAGCTGGACGTACGGCGACATGTACCAGGCGTGGGGTCTGCTCGGAACCGAATCGGACCAGGCAGGCGCGCCGTCTGAACTCTCGCTCTACGCCACCGAGGGCTACTGGCGCGGAGACAGCACCACGTTCCGCCGCTACACGATTCGAACGGATGGATTCGTCTCGGTCAACGCGCCGTTCTCCGGCGGAGAGGTCGTGACGAAGCCATTGACGTTCACCGGATCCCGGTTGACTCTGAACATGTCCACGTCCGCGGCGGGTAGTATCCGCGTGGAGATACAGGATGCCGGCGGATCGCCTCTAGAGGGGTTCTCGTTTGCCGACTGTCACGACGTGATCGGCGACGAGTTGGAGCGTGCGGTCTCGTGGCGCGGAGGCTCGGACGTGTCTCACCTGGCGGGAAAGCCGGTGCGTCTCCGGTTCGTCTTGTCCGACGCCGATCTCTACGCGATGCGATTCGCGGACTGAACGATCGCCGCCACACACGCGGCGAAGGGGGATATATGGCAGCGACCAGCCTGATTCGCAGGGCGCTTGACCAGGGCCGGGGAATACTCCGGCTCGCGCCGAACTGGGTGCCACGGTCATTTTGCGTACCCGGGAAGCGCATCAAGCTCCACCCGGACGACTACTACGCCCTGGGCGGCGAACGCGGTGGCATCGACGAGCGCTGGTTTTCGTCGACGACGCCCGCCGACAACGGGCCGCTCACGTCGCCGAATGAGGGACTCAGCTCCATCGTCGTGCAGGACGGCGACACAACCGACACCGTGCTCCTGCGAGACGCCGTTCAGGAACTTGGAGCGCAGCTCATCGGCAACCGGTTGTGGAGCGAGCACGGCGGGTGGCCCATGTACTCGAAATTCTTCGACAACCAGGGCGCACTTCCGCACCACCTCCACCACCGTGACGAACACGCGCGTGCCGTGGGGCAACTCGGGAAGCCCGAGGCGTATTTCTTCCCGCCGCAGGCGAACAACCACGGCGGAGATTTCCCGTACACGTTCTTCGGTTTCGAGCCCGGTACCACGAAGGAGCAGGTCCGCGACTGCCTCGCGAATTTCACGCGGGGGGACAACAAGCTGACGAATCTCTCCCGCGCGTATCGTCTGGAGCCGGGCACGGGTTGGGATGTGCCGCCCGGCATCCTGCATGCGCCGGGAAGCCTGTGCACCTACGAGCCGCAACGGGCGTCGGACGTGTTCGCCATGTACCAATCGCTCGTGGGCGACCGGATCGTACCGGAGGAGTTCCTCTGGAAGGACGTCCCGCCGGAGCACGTAGGCAACGTTGACTACCTCATGGAACTCATCGACTGGGATCTGAACCTCGATCCGGAGTTCGTGAAGCACCGTCAGATGAAGCCGGTGCCCGTGAGGCCGGTTGGCGAAGTGCAATCCAAGGGATATGCCGAGAACTGGATCTGTTACCGGTCCGCCGACTTCAGCGCGAAGGAACTCACCGTACTGCCCGGTGCGACGGTCACCGTTCGGGACGGCGGCGCGTACGGATTCATCATGATGCAGGGACAGGGCACCGTGGGAAGCTGGGAAGTCGAGACGCCGGCGCTTATCAGATACGGCCAGCTCACGAACGACGAGTTCTTCGTGAGCGAAGCAGCGGCGCGTGAGGGCGTGAGTATCTCGAACCCGTCTGCGTGCGACCCCATTGTGATGCTGAAACACTTCGGGCCGGGGAACCCAGATCTGCCCGCGGGGCTCTGACATCGGTCGTCGCCCCGGCGCTCTACTCAGCGGCGCTCAAGCAGGTGGTCCTGGAGCGCCGCTACCGTATCGAACAGCCTCAGGGTCACTCCGTGGCTTTGGAGCAGGGCCCGTAGCCGTTCGTCAAGCAGCCGCACGTGTTCCGCCAGCAGCGAGAGGTCGCCCGACACACCCGCGTCGAGAAGGTCGGGCAACTCCGCGTCGTCGTACGCTTGCCGCCACTCGCCGTATGGCGTGGCGTCTGGATACTCCACGCCATCAGCTACGAGCGCAAGCAGTCGGCTGACCTCGCTCTGCACATGGGCGCTCGCCAGCAGCGCGGTGGGGTGATCGCCGCGATCGCACGCCCGGAGAATCTTGTTGAACGACGAGACGATCTCTTCGTAGAACCCTGTGCATGCATCGGCATATGTTGGAGCCGTTGGCTCGTCCCGCATGTTCGAGACGATCAGATTCCGCGTGCCTTGCAGGAGTTCGGCGCAGGCATGTCGGATCTCGCCGCAGTCCGTCGAGACCGTTATCCGCTCCAGCAGCGCGGCCAGCCGCTCCGGCTTCGTCGTCAGTCGCGCAGCCTCGCCCAAGCTCTTCGAGTCGACGCCAGCGAGGTACACCTGGTTCAGCAATCCCAACGACTGCAGCACGGCTTCCACCACACCGACACCGGCTATCCGCGTTCCCGCGAGATCGTCACGGCCGTCGGGCACATGCATCGTCGCAAAGTGGACAAAGCCGTTCTCCAAACGCTTCGCCGCCTTGGAGACCATGAGCGGCCTGTTCGACGGCTCCTGCAACTCTCGTATCCGGTCCTTCAGCGCGTCGAACCGCTCCTGATCGGAGTCCGACCGCGCCCACAGAACTACTGCCTCGGCGAGGACCGACACAATCGGTTCGTCAGACGACGCGATGCGCCACGCGCGCTCCCACGAGATCGGCCAGAAGTCGAAGCCGATGCCGTCCACTACGAACTGCAATGACGCGTCGGCGCCCTTCTTCGTGCTTGGAATGAAGAAGAAGTCCAGATCGGACCACTCGTCCGCCGTGCCCCGGGCGTACGACCCGTAGTACGCCACGACAGCGACGTCGTCCGCGAATCTCCGCTTCACGTCGTTCACGACGACGTTAGCGATCTCAAATACGTCGAACACAGCGTCCATTCATCCGCCACGACGCCCGCCGCGCGTGGTTCGCGCTAGCCCACCACCGCGGCAACGCAGTCCAGCAGCTCCGCCCGGAACGAATCCACCATCCCGTCGTCGTTGGTGTCGTCGAGCACATAACGCGCGGAGCCGAGATGCATCTCAGCGAGCGACTTACGCGCCATGCCCGGCACCGTCACGTCGAGCAGGTGGCGGATCTTCTCCGTTGCCGCATCACTCGTCGACCCATCGGTGAGCTTCTCGCGCAGAGCGACGAGTATGCGCGCGTCCTCCACCGACTCGCGAATCGCCTCCCAGCGGCGCGACGACGTGATCGGCTCGTCGGGTGT
The DNA here is from genome assembly GCA_964510105.1 of uncultured bacterium. GTDB lineage: Bacteria > Latescibacterota > MWCZ01 > MWCZ01 > MWCZ01 > CAZWQW01. The sequence goes on along the minus strand of CAZEAI010000131.1, from coordinate 7,099 downwards.
CGTGTGGTACACGATCGGGTATTCGGGATGGATGGGCTCCCACATCGACGGGCCGTGGTTGTAGCACCAGTACCCGATTCCGGTCGCGCCGCTATCCGAGGCGAAGACCGCTTGCATGCGATACTCCCCGACGACGTTCATCGCCTTCATGTTCCATCCGAGGGGCCGCGCATACATGCAGGAGCAGTTGTACGACCACATCGCCGCGTCTGTGCTTCGCAGGAAATCCATCACCGGCGTGTCCTCGTCGAGCATGAAGAACGCCGGCGACCATATCCCCGCGATCTCCGCCAGTTCCTCGAACATCGGCAGGTCGCCGCCGCCGTTTACGTAGATCTTCACGCCCGGGCGTGCCGCGAGCGCCTTGCGCCCGAACGTGACGAAGCGTCGCACCGCGTCCCATCCGTGACCACCGACTTCGTCCCACGGGTAGAGCGCCACGCGGTCCTCGGGAATGCCGTTCTCCGCGAGACGTGACATCACCTGCTCCAGGTAGTCGGCCATGCGCGGCACGTACGCTTCGTCCTCCATCTCGGCGTCGATGGTAGGCACGCCGGTCAGCAGGAGGAATACGTCGTGTCCGGCGAGCGGAGCGACGAATTCGTCGAGCGCCGCGAAATCGACCGCGATCTGCGTCGCGTCGCCCTCTCGTACAGTCGCGGGCGGGACACCGGTGATGAAGATGGTGTTCCCGTGCGCGAGCAAGTCCGGCACCGTGTGTTCGCTGTACGTAGCCCACATGCACAGCCGCATGCTGTCGTACCCGGCCATTTCGAAGGGCAGCACGTCGAGCATGACTTCGACGCTAGTCTCGCCCGTTTCCGCGCGGAGAATCACATCGATCCGATGTTCGCCCGCCGTGGCGGCTGTCGCGTCGATGTCGAGCCAGATCTCGCGCGTCTCGAACGAGGGAATCGTCACCGAATCCCCGACCCCCAGTGGTACTATCGGGTCCCACGCGATGGTGTCCTGATCCGGGTTCGTCGGTACCGGTTTCACCTCGTGCGGCGTCACGACAAGACCATTGGATTCCGTTTCGACGATGGTCCGCACTGACGTTGCGTCGAGGGTGACGTTGAGCAGCTTGATGGATACGGGCTCGTGTTCTCCCGTCACACACCGGCGGCTGATCCGGAGCGGAATGCCGACTTCGAGCGGTAGCTCCGTGTCCACGTCGCGGTTCTCCCACGTGCGGCCTTCAAACGGCACGACGGGGCAATCCGGGGCGTTCTCAAGCACCAGAGGCGCGATGCTCGCCAACCCCAACGCCCGTTCCGCGCGGATTGTGAGTTCGCCCGTTCGCGCGGCGACGCCTTCGGCGAATGTCGGCGCGGAACCGGGAGCCGCTGCCTGAAGAGGCATCAGATCAGCCGCTTCCCGTTCGATCGCCTGCGACTCACGACGAAGTAGCGCCGGGAGGCCCCGGCCAATTCCCACTTCGGGTGCTCCGCCGAGCATCTCGCTGAGCGCAAGCACAGCCCGCCGGGCAAGGGCCTGATCGTTCGCGAACGGCGTGATGGTCAGGTCGCGCGAACCGGTCGCAAGACAGACGCCGGTCGGGCCCTTCAGCGCCCATTCGAAGCGGTACACTCCGGGCGCAGTAACCGTCACCGGCATTTTCAGTACGCCATAGCCGCCCACGATAGCTCCGAGCGCCGAGTGCCTCGATCCGTCCGGGGCGAGCATCGTCGCCTCGGCGCTGAGCGGCGTCTCGCCGGGGTCAGGGTCGGTAACGCGGAACGCTATCTCGTCGGTCGTGAGGATTCGGTCCCACTCCAGATTCTCCGGTACCATACGGATCTGCTGAGCGTCAGACAGGCCGAACCACGCGCCGGTGGATCGAGCATCTCCACGGATCGCACGCCACTCCACCCGCGCGTTGGTCGACGCGGGAACGCCGAAGCAGTACATCCGGCCCGTATCACCCCCCGTGACCGCGAACGCAAGGCGGCCCTCCGCGATCCGTCCGAACGCCGGCGTCGTCCGGTGAGCGCGACGACTATCGACCTGGTGCCTGGACACGACTTCGCCGGCCTGGTTGAAAACGAGGATCGTGCCAAGCTCGGTGCAAAGCACGTACTCGAGGCTGCCGTCGCCATCCACGTCGACGATGGCGCCCGGCGCGTAGGCGAAGCTCTGGGTGTCGATGTCCCACAGAACGCGACCGTCCTCGTCCCAGCGATAGAGACGCCCCGATTGCGTTACGGCGAATACGTCCGCCCGGCCATCGCCGCTGAAGTCCGCCACCGACACCGTCGAGGCCACGCCACCTTCGGTCGTGCGCTCCCACATGACTTCGCCGGTCGCGTCGAGACACAGGAATCGTCGAGACCCCGGCTCCTGAACCGACGCGGCGATGCATACCTGCCCCTTCGAATTCGCGAACACCACCGGGGAGCAGATCCGATACGCGGCGTACTCGCCCTCAGGATCGAACACCGTTCCGCCAAGGGCGATATCTCGGACGATCTCGCCGGCTGCGCTCAGCACGTACAGCTTCCCGGTCGATGTCGCCATGACGGTCTCGAGCAGACCATCGCCATCAAGATCCGCCACCGCCGGGCTCCCGCACTCACCATCGACGGTTGTCTCCCAGACAACTCGCCCCGTGAGCGCGTCGTAGGCATGCACCACGCCCGCGGCATCGCCCTGTATGACCTCGATGCGCCCATCGCCGTTGATGTCGGCGAGCGCAGGCGACGCCCAAAAGACCTGCCCCATTTCCGCCTGCCACACGACTTGGCCATCGCCATCGAGACAACTGAACGTCGCAGGGTCGTGCGCCATGTCCGCAGCATAGATGAACGCTGACTCTCCCGGGCGTTCGAGGACGGCGGGGCAGGTCATGAAGCGGCCCTTCGTCGGGAACCGCCAGAGTTCCGTACCGTTGCCATCAACCGCGATGACGGCCAGATACGCCGCGGTCAGGAATTCGGTGTTCCCGTCTCCATTCAGATCAACCGCAATCGGCGCGCCTTGCATCACCATGTTGCAGTCCGTAACCCACAGCGGCTCTACTATCGGTGCGTTCGTAGGGTTCATCTGGCCAATCCTTTGCATGCGTCCATGGCGATGGTGAGTTACGCGTGACAGAAAGAACACCAAGGCACCGGCTTGGCGCAACTGGCCTCCGCCGCCGCAAGACGCGGCAGGCCAGGTCCCCGCGCGAAGCCACGGGCGAAAACACGGGCAACGTCTCCGCCACGTGCTTCCGGTCCGCGCAACCTGACACGCAACCAGGAGCCGCACGCGGGCCGAACCGACCGTGTTGACAGAACGCGGATCGCACGGTACCCTTGCGATCATACGCTCACTGCCGCCGATCTCGCTGGGCGCCCAAACGGCTATGCCTGAGGCCGGCACCACACAGCAGCCCTTGCCCGGGGGTACCGCGATGCCCAAAATGCTGGCTGTCATCGCCACCGCCACACTCGTATGTCTGCCCACGGCGGCCCGACCGTCAACAACCGTCACCGGTCTCACACCGACGGCGACCTGGACATTGGCCGGAAGCCCCTACCGCGTGACCGGTACGGTCACGGTGCCGGCCGGCGACACCCTGACGATCGAACCGGGCGTGGACGTGCTGTTCGACACCGACGTCCCATTCGTCATACACGGGCGATTGGCCGCAATCGGCACGCAATCGGACTCAATCAGATTCGAGGCGGGGACCGCCCCGGAGTGGGGAGGTCTGCGAATCTCCGGTGGCGACACCAGTCGCATCCGGTTCGCCCGTATCAGCGGCGGTAACGCCGAGGGATCGGTATCCGGAAGTATCGGCGGCGGGGCGGGCATCAGCGGCGCCGGCACGCGGATCGAGATATCCGACGCCACTATCGAGTCCTGTTCGGCATCGTCGGGCGGCGCGATCGCGATCACGGACGGCGCGTCGGCCTCGATCACACGGTGCTCGATGCTCGGTAACGTCGCGCGGACCGGAGGCGGCGCTGTCTATGTCCGCTCCACGGGCGCGGTCGCCCTGACGGGCTGCACCATCCGCGACAATCTGGCGCACCGGGGCGGAGGCGGAATCATGGCCTTCTCCGACGGGGAGGTCTCCGTGGAACGGACGGAGATGACCGGCAACACATCCTATCTGGGCGGCGGAGCACTTCAGGTAGAGACAGGAAATGGGTCCGTTCTGCTCGCAAATTGCACTCTGGCGAGCAACGTTGCCTACGCACCGGGAGGCGCGATTCTGTCCGGAGCCCGGGCCGAGATGACCGGGTGCGTCGTCTGGGAGAACAGCCCCGACCAGTTCGCCGGCGGAGGCGCCGTCGAGGCCGTCTTTTCGAGTGTCCAGGACGGATGGGATGGGGCCGGCAACATCAACGCCGCGCCACTCTTTTCCGACCCGGACAACGGCGACTTCAGCTTGCTGGCCGGGTCGCCGTGCATCGACACGGGCAGCCCGTACGCCCAGGATGAGGACGGAAGCCGTTCCGACATGGGACATACCGGCGGCGGCGGACCCGATCCGGCGATACCGCGCATCGGCCTGAGCACGTCCACGCTGACAGTCTACACCGGTGAGCCGGAGGTGCTGGTCGTTAGCAACTCCGGTTGGGCGGACCTCGTCATACTGCAGTTCGATCTGCCTCCGCAATTCAGTTCGGTCACCGCCTTCCCGCGGACAATCGCACCCGGCGACAGCCTGGTGATATCCATCGTCTTCTCCGGAGACGATGAGGTGACCGGCCTCGAAGGCTTCATGCACCACACCGACGGCAATCGGCCCGTACTCAGACTCGCGATGGCGGGCACCTCTGGAATGCCCGTCTCGGGTTCCGTCTCGGGTACGTGGCGAGCAGCGTCCGGCCCGTACCGCGTCATCGGACCGACCTCGATCGAGGAGGGCGCCTCGGTGACGATCGAGGCAGGGGTGGATGTGCTCTTCGACGTGGACGTCTCGCTGGTGGTGGAAGGAAGCATCCACGCGTACGGGACCGAAACGGACAGCGTTCGCTTCCTCCCCGGAGAGAGCTACCGTTGGGGTGGCCTGTACCTGATAGGGAGCGATTCAAGCAGTCTGAGATACGCGAGGATCAGCGGAGGAGTCACGGACCCGAAGTGGGATCACGGCGGGGGAATCCGGATCGAATTCGAGGCCCGTCTGGCGATGGACCACTGCACGATTTCCGACAACGCCACCGATGGCGTCCACCGCGGTGGAGGGATCTACGCGGCCCACGCAAGCGGCTTGTATCTCACGAACTGCACGATTGCTGATAACCGAGGGTATCGCGGCGGAGGAATCTACTCGACGGACGACAGCCACCTACGACTCACAGACTGCACCATCGAGAACAACCAGGCGGATCGTGGCGGGGGAGTGTGCCTCGACGACCGCGTGGAAGCGATTTTCAGGCGCTGCTGGTTCACCTCGAATACACCGATCTCCGATTCATCCTACATGAAAGGCGGCGGTCTCTGCGTCACGGGGTCGAGCAGTACCGATCTATCCCAGTGCGTGTTCTACCGCAACGTCGGAGAGGACGGGGCGGCGATATACACACGCGCGGAATTGACCGTGACGAACTGCACGTTCACTGAGAACGTCTCCGAGGACTTCGCCGCGGACATCGAGGTTGTTAGCGGTCCGCCGGTGACAGTGGTGAACAGCATCTTCTTCGCCAACACCGGCAACTCCGTTTCCCGGCATGACTGCAACGAGCACCTCCAAATCAGCTACAGCAGTTTCAGCCGACGAATCGTCTGCGAGTACCCGGGAAGCTTCATTGACGATCCGGAGTTCGTCACGAGCGACGGGAATCCGTTCGCCCTCGGGCCGGGATCGCCGTGCATCGACGCGGGCAGCCCCTACATGCTGGACGAGGATGGTACCCGGGCCGACCTGGGCGCGACCGGCGGCGGCGGACCGAATCCACTCATCCCGCGATTCGAGATGGGATTGGCGAGACTCACGCTGAGCCAGGGGCTAACGGGGTCGCTCGACATCTGGAACAGCAGCTGGGCGGATATGGAGGTGTCGCTTTCGCCCCTGCCGGAAGGGTTCTCAACCAGCATGGGCTTCCCGCAGACTGTCAGCCCGGACATGCACCTGTACATACCCATCATGTTCTCCGGCACCGAGGATATCCTCGCGAGCTGCAGCATCACGCACTCCGATGTCCACCAGCCAGGCACCGTGGACGTGCAACTCTACGGCCTGCAGGGAACAGTTGTGTACGGCGACGTCAGTGGGACCTGGACGCAGGAGCGCTCCCCGTACCGAGTCGTGGAACCGGTCACCGTCCTCGCCGGCGACACGCTCATGATCGAGCCGGGCGTCGACGTGCTTTTCGACCGGAACGTTGGACTGACAGCAACGGGCGACATCCATGCGGTGGGAACGCTGGAGGACAGCATCCGATTCCTTCCGGGAGCGTCCGATTCCTGGACCGGAATCGCCCTTAGCGGCACCTCTCAGGATGATAGCTCCCGGTGCGAGCTACGCTACGTGAGGATCAGCGGCGGTAGCGCCGGCGTGAAAGCGTACGGATGGGGGTGGGGCTCGCTTACCATGACTCGTTCCGTCATCAGTGGCGTCTCAGGAGGCAGTCCGGTGTACATGGGCGGCGCTCAGGACGTACTGCTGGATAGCTGCAGGATCGTCAACAACGAAACCACGGGGAGCGGCGGCGGCATCCAGATTCAGGGTAACTCGCGCCCGGGCGGCGCGTCTCCACGGGTCACGGTCAAACGGTCGATCATTTCTCACAACCGTGCCGATGCCGCCGGTGGCGGAGTCTACGTTCACGTGGGCGTAACCAGGGGCGGCCGGCTACCGCAGGTGACGCTGAGCGGTTCTGTCGTCTCTCACAACCGGGCTGGAGGAAGCGGCGGCGGTCTCCACATAGCGGGCGGGGGCGAAGTGCTCCTCGACAGCTGCACCATCTCACGCAACAGCGCGGGAGGCGGAGGAGGCATCTTCATTGCCCGTAGCGAGCCATACCGGTTCCTCGACGCTCAGCTATCGGTGACCGTGAAGAACTGCGCCATCGACAGCAACTCGGTAGACGGAGCATCCGGCAGCGGGATATTTTTTTTTTATGTTAGTTCGACCATCTAGATCTACACGATCACCCGGAACAGC
>CAZEAI010000130.1:0-13379 GCA_964510105.1 uncultured bacterium | reverse complement strand
ACCAGCGTCCGGACGGGCTGACCGAGCACGTTGAAGACCGTCAACGTGACATTCGCCGGCTCGTGGAGCTGATAGCGGATCTGCGTATCCGGGTTGAACGGGTTCGGCGCGTTGCCGAGAAGTGCCGTCGTTGCCGGTACCGGAATGCCGTTGATCATGTTCACGACATCCACGACCAGCGCCGCCGGATCGCTCATGTTCTCGCCGAAATCGACTGCCGCGATACCATAGCGGAAGCCAGATTCCACGGCAACCGAGGTGTCGACGCCGGAGACATTCGCCCACGGCGTGACGCCGAGCGCGCCGCCGATTTCGCCGCGGAAGATCGCGTAGTACTTGACGTCGGTCGATGGCGACAGCGCCCAGGTGAGTTCGCCGCTGTCGGACACGTACTTCGCCGCCGGCGGAGCCATCGGCTCGATATTGTCCTTGGACCAGCCCTCGGCGATCTGCGACTCGTGTGTCGCTTCGTCGGCGATGCCGAGAACCATGAATTCGCTCGTGATCGGAATGGCGATCGAATTCACGTCGTTCGCGACGTCGAGCGCATACCGGCCCATACCATTGGCCGTGACTTCGCCGACGATGACCCATTCGCCCGCTTCACCGAGAGCATCGTCCCAACGCACGACCTGATACGTCTCGATCGGATCGGTGCTGGATTCCTCGGCCGGGAAGGCGTTCCAGAGCACACGAACCATGTTGCCCTGATCGTTGGGAACGTCGGTGATGGACACGATCTCACCCGGCGTGCTGGTCTTCTGCACTTCGGTGATCGAAGCGCGAAGCAGACTGGCCGCGTAGTCGTGGTTGTGGACGCCGTAGCTGCCGTCGTTCGCGACGAAGTAGTAGTTGTAGCCGGCGGCTGCTTCGGCTTCCGTGAGATTCGCGCCGCTGAACTGCACAGCGCCGGAATCGAACCCGCCTGTCCTGGCCTCGTACTTCGGCATCAGAGCGGCGAGTTCCTCAAGCAGATCCACGATCGACTGCTTGCTGATCTCGACGAACTCGATATCGACGCTGCCGTGGCACTCGATACAGCCCGTGTCGTTCACGAACTCTTCCTCGCCCTCGCCGAAGTCCCACATGCCTTCCACGGCGAACGTGTGACCACCGACCACGCGGGAAGCTTCGCCGATGCTGATCTCTTCAGCATCCACTGCGTCGTGGATGAAATCGGGCAGATCGGCCATATGGCACTGTGCACAAGCGTCGCTGACCAGGCTGCTGTGAGCGCTCACAGGGTAGTCATATCCGGGAAGCTCCATGCCGTCTTCGCCGAGGAGCATGCTGCCCTGGTTGGAGTGGTGAATGCCTGAGTAGCCACTGAGACGCAGCGTGTGACAGCCGGTGCAAGCCGTTGCCACGCTGCCGCGACGGAGGTTGTGCGCTCCGGGCTTGTCGTGCGGATCGTGGCACGCCGCGCACGTGATCGGATCGGCATCGTCGTGCGTAGTCGCCACGCCGCCTTCTATCGTCTCACCTACGAAGCCCTGCGCCGTATGGCACCGCGAACAGCTGCTGCGACCGCGTGAGCCCACGTCGTCCGAGTGGGCGCTCACACCCCACGCAACAGGCTGCGGGTGGTGGTCGGGCTCGTCATGGCACTGGGCGCACACTTCGATGCTGAACGAGTCGGAAATCTCGTTCATGCCGCGTGTGCCGCCGTGTTCGCTACCTGGACCGTGGCAGGACTCGCACTGAACGTTGAACAGCACGGCCTGCTCCGGATGGTTCGTCACGACGGAGTCGTAGACGCCCGCACCCGGCGTCGGGAACGTGAAGCCGAAGTCGTCTGCCCACGCGGTCGAATCGAAATTCGTAGCATGGCACTGCATACATGACTGATTCATGTATGAAGTGGTGAGATTCACCTCGGTGGCGTACGAATGGGAGGTGTTCTCCCACGTGGCAGCCTTGTCGTCGTGACACACCGCGCACTGCGGGTACTCAGGTTCTCCCGCGATGGTGCCGACGCCGACGTATTCCGCCGCGGTGATCCACAGCGTGACAGCTTCCACCTCGTCGTTCACGACGAGACTGACCTCATATGAGCCGATCGAGTCTGTCACGAACGTGAATACCGTGTCCGCGCCGGTCTCGCCCAGCAATGTCGATCCATCCGGCGCGTCCGTGATCTCCCAGTCGATCGTGTCGAGGGAGTCCTCAGACGCTTCGAGTATGACCCGTTCGCCGACTTCGAACGTCGGCAATCCCGGCGTCGGTACAACGTCCGCCCATACGTCGTGCAGGGCTTCGGTCTCGATCTCGTGCGGCGAGATCCCTACAACATCAATGCCGGGATCGCCCCACGCCGTTCCGGCGGCTGCACAGACGACCGTGGCCGCCAACGCAACTCTCTTGAGCCGTTTGATCATTGCTACACCTCCTGATAGAATGGAGAACGACTGACAACTCACTCAGATTCGACGAAGACCACGCCGTTGCTTCCCGCGCCGTCCTCGCGATGACAATCCGAGCAGCGCCCCTCGAGCGACTCATCGACGCCCGGAATCGCAGGTCCGCTTACCTCGAACCAGCGCTCCACGCCGTATGGCTCCCACGTTGAGGACTGCTCGTTCCACTGAATCGGCAAGACGAAGTGCCGATCGTCGTGAACCGTGATGTATCTCTGTTTCCACCCGAACCCACCGCCGTACACGGCGACGATCGGGAACGTCTGACTGCCCCACTGCACGCTCAGCGAATCGCTGGGCCGCCCGAACAGCCGGGCCGCCACGAGATATTGGCCCTGCTCCACCATGATCGTCGTATCGCCCGGGAACCTGCCAAGGACACCCCATCTTCCGTCTGTCGGAGCGTAGTAATTCCCGGCATCTCTGTCGACGATGTTGCGCACCGAAGCCACCGATGCCCGGTCCAGCGCTCCGGACAACCCGGCATCGGGACGAACGCACGCCAGCGAGTCATACACAGCGAAAGAGGCAGGCGAGTCCGGTTCGTCCAGCGTGATCACGCCTGCAGCCAACGCCACGAGTCCCGCGAACGAGACCAGGAGGAGTGCCTTGCTCCATGTCGAGCGCGCGATTCGTGACGAAGTAATCATAACTGAGACTGCGCAGATCCCCCGCTGAGCGACGTTACGCTACTCAGCGCGCTAGTGTACCGGCGAACCGCCCGCAGTGTTGCAAGATCGGTACCGGCGGGGCATGCTGGAGAGGTATTCGCAGAATAGCTTGTCATACCGTGGAGTTAGGCGCGGAGCCAGTGTCGGAGGCGCGGAGCCGGAGGTGTGTGACTGATGACACACTCACATATGGCGGTCGCGAGGTAACGTCAGTAGATGTGAGTGGTTAATCAGAAATAGGAAGACTCGCCCCATGTGTCATCCCTGACACACCGGGCGAGCCTCGGTAATCCGGCTCCAGGCTAGCGCACCAGCGTCAGCGCGCGAGTGCTCACCATCCTGCCGGCAGGTCCGTTCCACTCAAGCCGGTAGAGGTAGATTCCGCTGGCGACCGAAGATCCCGATGCGTCCAGACCGTTCCACGTCGCAGAGTGCGCTCCGGCGGAAAGCGGCGCATCAACAAGCGTCCGGACAAGCTGCCCGCCGGTTGCGTATACGGACACGTTTGCATGGCCCGCGCCCGGCAGCGAGAATGCGATCGTCGTGCTCGGGTTGAACGGGTTTGGCGCATTCTGACGGAGCGCGAACGCGCCCGGCCGCACGCCTTCCGTGCGCAGAGGCGCCTCGGCTGTCCGGAACTGCACATTCTCGACCGTCGGGCCGTTACCGGAGGGATCGTACATCTCTATCTGCACGAAGTAGTCGACGCCGGGAATCAGCCCGGTCAGCGTGGCGACGTGGGTCGTTCCAAAGTCGCGACGCATCGTTCTCCCGTCGAGCGCGTCCTCGGAGGTGCCGTAGCTGACGTTCCACATCGTCGGTTCATCCGACTGCCAACTGAGCGTCACGGATACATCGCCGATCTCGAGAAGCGTTGGCAACACCGTGTAGACAGGGAAGAACACGTCTGGTGTGGGAGAGGTCGTGAGATCGCCGCCTCTGTCGTACGTGGTGAACGGCACGGCGACCATTTCCGACGTGTTGCCGGCTGGATCCATCATCACCAGCTCGGCGATGTAATCGGTTCCACGATCGAGTCCGGCCAGTCCCACGGTGTGCTCCGTGACGAAGTCGAAGCTGGTGACAGTGGTGACTTCCGCGCCGTCGGCGGTAGTCAGTCGTACGCTCATGTCGGCCACTTCGTCCGAGGTCCACTGGATGACCGCCGATGTGGCGAACACAGACACCGTACTCGGGCCTGACACGAACACGGGCGCATAGACATCCGGGCCGGGCGAAGTGTCGAAGTCGCCTCCACGGCCCGGCTGAGCGGACGCTACCTCCGTAGCCATGGCAATGGCTACAGCGAGTGTGGTCAGGATCGCGGACGTTCTCATGGCAGATTCCTCCTCATTCGTGCGGATGCGGCGTCGGATGGGGTCGTCTGCCGGAATCATCCACAGTACGGTACAGACAGTGCAAGCAGTGTACGTACTAACATAATCGCAAGACCCTCCACACGGCAAATCGCCCATCGCAAGCAGTCGCATGGTTACTTACGCCATCCGCCGGGCGAGCATCCTATCGCGCCAGCACCAACCGGCGAACGCTCGCTGGGCTCGCGTTCGTGTCCGAATCGCTCAGCGACTCGCCAGACCAGGAGAGCCGGCAGATGTACACGCCGCTCGCCATCGCGCGCCCACCTGAGTCGCGACCGTCCCACTCAACGTGATGCATTCCGCCAGCCACCTCGGCATCGACGAGCGTGCGAACCGGTTGCCCACCCGCGTTGTAGATCGTCAGAACGGTCCTTCCCGCGTCCGGCAACGAGAACGTGATAGTCGTGCTCGGGTTGAACGGATTCGGCGCGTTCTGGTGGAGTGCGAACGCGGTGGGAGGAGACTCCGCGACGGCCAACGGTGACTCCTTCGTGTAGAATTGGAGGGGTATCGTAACCGGTCCGTTGCCGGCGGCGTCGCGCATCTCGACCTCGACCGTGTAGCCCGTGCCAGGAGTCAGATCGCGGAGCGTGACCATGTGTTGTACGGTGAACTCGTTGGAGTAGACGATCCCATCAAGCGATGAGGAATCCGTGCCGTACCAGATCGTGGAGATCGCTGGTTCGTCAGAGTACCACTGGAATACCGCGAACGTGTCCCCGACGTACGTGAACACCGGGGCCGAAAGGAACGTCGGTGGAAACTCGTCGGGACCATGGTGCGTGTTGATGGGTTCTGGGAGATTCCAGGCAGTAACGTTCCCCATAATATCGGCTGACAGGACGCGGATGTAGTACTGCGTCCCGGCTGCCAACTGCCGGATGATGACTTGATGCTCCGTTGAGAGTGAGCGATCGACGAGTGTCCGGCCGAGTGAATCCGTTGTGCCGTACTCCACGATCGTTGTAGCGGGTTCGTCTGTCATCCAGCCAACAGTGATCGACGAGTGGGTGATCCCCAATATCGTCGGCTGGGTCGTGAGCAACGGCGGGCGGATGTCGGGTCCGGCGGGCGTCATGAACTCGGCGACGGTCGTGCCGCCAACGTTCCCGGCGAGATCCGTCGCCCGGACGGTGTAGCAATACCGTGCGCCCGGCACAAGGTTGGTGAGCTGCACCTCATGTGTCGTGGTGGGCTCCGCGGCAGACTGCGCGATGCCATATAGCGCCAACGGTTCGCAGCCGCCGTATGTGAGGCGTCCGACCGCCGGTTCGTCGGTCATCCAGGTGATCGTGACGTTGATGGTGTTGATGTCGGTTACAACGAAACCCATCACTGTGGGCTGGGCCACCACTACCGGCGGATCCAGGTCCGCCTCCGGTCGCGTCGCGACGATCGCGTTTACGCTGACGACCTCGCCGTTGCCGCTCGTATCGACCGCCGCCACATGGAACATGTACTGCGTGCCGGGGTTGAGACCGGACGCCATCAGCTCATGGTGTGTCACGTAAGCACTGTCGACGATCGTGGCGCCAAGATCGGCCACAGCGGGCCTTGGTGCCTCCAGGGAGTCCACGGACGTGTATCTCAGGATGCTGATACACGGTACATCCGTTTCCCAGGCGACGGCGAACGACGCGTCCGTTACCGTGGTCACAACGGGCCCAGTCACGATCATGGGAGATACATCGCTCGACGTCGGTACGGGACACGTGGCGAACACAGCAACGGCTACGGACGATAGGGCTGCACATGGTCGCGTGGGCATGATTCCCTCCTCTCGCCGAGCGGCAGGAGCCGCTGAGCGAGTCGGTCGGGCGGCAATCGGCGACACAGGCAGTGTTCGGTCGCCGGAAGGAACGATCTCCCTTCGAATGGTATGGTAACACACGCACGAAGGGGCGGATGTGATCCTCGTCACATCCGCCCCAAGTACTGATGTAGAATAGCTCTTATCCGCGCATCAACGCGCCAGGACTAACCGCCGGACGCTCGTTGCGCTGGTGGTCGTCTCCGAGACGCCGTGCCATGCCAGGCGGTAGAGATAGACGCCGCTGGCGGCATCTCGACCGGATGCGTCGAGTCCATTCCACACTATCTCATGGGTCCCGGCGGAGAGTTCGTCGTCCACCAGCGTCCGCACGAGCTGGCCGTTGACGGAGTAGATGCCGAGCGTCGCGGTACCGGCCTCTGGCAGCGAGAACGAGATCGTCGTGCTCGGGTTGAACGGGTTTGGCGCGTTCTGGTTGAGCGCGAAGGCCGCGGGATGCGAGACCAGCGCTTCCTGCTCGTTCACGAACGCGGAGAGTATCTCCGGCGCCGCCGAAAGCCCGTCCAGCCGAAGGAGTTCCGAGCCACCGTCCGCTCTGGCAACCGCTACGGTTACGATGTCTCCATCTCGGTTCGTGGCGATGGCGCCGTCGCTGGCGATCCCGACGTCGCCGGGCAGCCGAAGCGTGAGGTCGGCACTGAGCAGTCCGTCACGAGAGTGCGAAACCAGCGACCATGCCCCGCCGTTCCGGACCCACGCAAGTTCGGGTCCGTCCCCGACGGCGGGCTTGATGAGCGCGCCTCCCTGCACGGGATAGACATATCCGGGGTTCACGATGCTGCAGAGCACGAGCGCGGCGTCGAACGCGGTGATCTTGCCGTTCCCGGTCACGTCACCGCGGTCAATGTCGATGGAGAAGATCACGTGGACGACATACTGTAGTATTCCCGCTGCGTCCAGCGCGGTCACAGTGCCGTTCAGCGACACGTCGCCGTAGTAGGCGTTGACCTGAACGCCACCGTTCGTGAGCGCCGGTAGTTCCTCGTCGATATCGACAAATGCGGGCAGCCATGTGAGTGGCGTCGAGCCCGGCTGGCCGGTGCGGAATCCCATCCGAACGATAATTGAGTCGGACACGGACTTCTGCACGCTCGCCGCCATCGCGACGAACACCGTGTCGCCGTTGACGTTCACCTGCACGTTAGCGTCGGCCAGGCCGTCGAACGCGGTCGCGAACAGTGAATCGAACGTTGCGACCGACGGGTCGCACAGGAATGCGAAGTTCACACTGCGAGCGTCAATGAGGGAGCCGATAACGTTCACATAGAACGTCGGAGTCGTCTCGGAGATCGTCTTGCCGGGGAGCGTGAGATACTGCGACGGCGTCTGGTCGAAGTAGATCGCCCCCATGTCGGCGACCGTTCCGTCCGGATCGGGTGCCCCCTTCGGATCGCCGGCATCAATACACGGCGACCTGCCGTCGAGACTGAAGTTGCCCGCCTTGGGCGCTACGAACACGGGGTCGGCCGATATGTTGCCGCCGAGATCCGTGATGCCCACCGGCAGCTTCCCGCCCGCGACGTCACAGTACTTGGCGGAGTTGGCGCCATCTAGCGCTACGATCTCGTCCGGAAGGCCACCCCACAGGATGGAGTTCACAATCGTCGTCGTGGGTGAGCCCGTGCCGCGGTCGATGGCGAGGGTGCCACCGAGTCCCTTGATCGCCTGGTTTCCGTTGAATGTGCAGTTCGTGATCGTCAGCGTGCCGCCAAGGTTCGCAACTGCCCCGCCGTTTCCTTCGCAGCTGTTGCCGTAGACGACGCACTTCGTCATCGTCAGGGCGCCGTCGGTGACGCCGATGGCGCCGCCAACCCCAACGGCGTGATTGCCGGTGATCGTGCAGTTCTCCAGCGAGACGTCCGCGGACGCGTTGTTCACGTACAGCGCTCCGCCGATATCGTTGCCCTCGATGTTGGCATCACCACCGGTGATCGTGACCCATTGCAGCCTTGAGAGATCCGGAGATACTATTCGAACGCCTCCCCATCCTCCTGTGTTGCGATCTGTCGGCCCGAGTGTTATGCGGCCTGCGGCAGTGCCCGCCGCGTTCAGCGAGCCCACAACGGTGAGCTTGAAGTAGCCGTCAACTGTACGGCGACACCCGGCTCCATCGTCAGAACGACGCCCTTGTCTACTGCCACATCGCTTGTGACGATGAACGGCGAGCCCTTGACCGCCCATGTGGTATTCGTCGCGATCGTGCCGCCGACCTCTGTCTGTGCGAAAGCGGGCGCGCATATGACTGCCGCTGCCATCGCGGCCGCGAATACGTTCCGTAGCATGGTGTCCCCCTGTCGATGCTGCTCGATCTCGCTATGTAGTGGTATATAACTCGGGAATCGCATATCGCGTGACGGCAACTGACAAATCAGTCAAGTGTGTAGTACACCCAAATGGTACGCTCCTCCGGCGACCTGTCAAGCCCCATAACATGCCTAATTTACTGTGAAGTAGATCACATCCGGCGAACGCTCGCCAAGCTCGCGCTCGTTCGCGAGAGGCTGTGCAACTCGTCCGGCATGGGAACGTTGCGGGTGGATATTCGCGTTGCTCGCGTTCGTCTGTTGGTCGCTGCGCGGTTCGGTACTGAGGATCGACAGAAGAGAACAAAATGGGGCGGCCTCGCAAGAGACCGCCCCACAGGTGAGCGTGATTATGTGCTTGTTACACTACCGTACCAGCGCCAATCTACGCACCGCGGTGTGCGATGCCGTCGACAGGCGATAGAGATACACGCCGCTCGCGACGTTGCGACCGTACGCGTCGCGACCGTCCCAGACGATCTCATGCGTTCCGGCAACCATATCGGCGTCGATGAGCGACCGCACGAGCTGACCCGTGATCGAGTAAACGCCCAGCGTCGCGCGACCGGTTTCCGGCAGCGAGAACGCAATGGTCGTGCTCGGGTTGAACGGGTTCGGCGCGTTCTGCTGAAGTGCGAACCCCAGCGGGCGCGCCGTTACGATCTCGCGCTCATTGATGGTACCCGACATGATCTCGGGAGCCGTCAGCATGCCGTCGACGCGGATGAGTTCCGCCACGTCTCCGATGTTGGCAACGGATACCGTCACGACGTCACCGACGCGGCTTGACGCGATCGCGCCGGAGCCACTCACCGTCGCGCCTTCAGGCAGGCGCAGCGTCAGGTCGGCGCCGATCGGGCCGGTCAGGTCGGAAGCGATGAGCGACCACGCGCCGTCGACGCGCCGCCACTCCAGCGCTACCGGACCGGACGGAGCGGGCTTGACCATGCCGCCGCCCCAGTTCATACGCGCCGGGAAGACGAAGTCTGGGTTGACGATCTTCACGAGCACGAGCGCCGCGTCGTAACCGGTCACCTGGCCGTTGTCGGTCACGTCGGCGATTTCGAACGGAATCTCCAGGGTGAGCTTCACGACGTACTGCAGGATCGTCGACGCGTCGAACGCCGTGATCGAACCGTCGTTGGTTACGTCGCCAAACGGCGGCGGCGGAGGCAGTACGAAGATGTAACCGTCCTGAAGATCGATGTTGCGCTCATTCACGTTCGTGGCTTCCCACTTCCAATTGACGATCGACTCGCTCTGCTCGGGGCCGCCGATGAATGACAGCTCGCAAATGAGTCCGTCGACGATGGTGATCGGTGCGCTGGAAGCCATCGTCACGAGGACCGTGTCGCCGATGACGTTCACGAACACCTGCCCGTCAGGAGCGGCATCGAACGCTGTGGAAATGACCAGCGAATCCCACGGAGCCTCGTTCTCGTTCACTCCGATGCTCAGGCCGTTGAAGAAGAACGCGATGTCCACGTTCTGCGCCTCGACGATCGTTCCTTGAATCGGAAGGGTGAACGGGTTGCCGATCTCCACATACATATCCGACGGGCCGTGTGTGTCGGTTGTGAAGCTCAGGTACTCGTGCGGCGGCGGCGGCTGGAGCCACGGTTCGACGAAGTACAACGCGAGCGAACCATCCCAACTCGTCGTGACGATCACGTCTCCCTGAGGCGACAGATCCATGTCGCTCACCGCGTCCATGTGAGGACGTGGCGAGGCGAGAATCATCGGCTCTCCCTGGCCGCCGGCATTCCAGATGTCGACGCCGTTCGGCATCGCCGCGGCCGCCGCCGTTCCGATGACGAAGTGCCCGCCACTCGGAGCGATCTGCAGCGCGCCAACGGGATCGCCCGGCGGTAGCTGGCCCTCATACATGCCGTCCATGAGGTTCCAGCCCATGACGGTGCCGGTGTTGTCGGCGCTGATGCCCCATTCGCCGTCCATGCCATAGGCGCCCGGCCTGACAACGTCCACGGCCACGACGCCCATCTCGTGCAACTGCGACCGCCACAGCAGCTCACCGGTGCCAACGTCCCACGCGTACACCGCGCCGTCATTGCCACCGCCCAGCACTCTCGTGCCCGAAGCGTCATACGCAAGCGACGAGATGTCTGTCGGGAGAGTCATAGGCGGTGTGACCTGGGTTTCGCCGTCGAGCGTGTGGATCGACATCATGCCCGGTCCGCAGACGGCGAAGTTCCCGCCGGCGGGGTTCATCGCGAGGTCGTTTACGCCGCCCTCAGACGCCAGCGACGCCCAGAGCTGGGTACCCGCCGCGTCCCACGCGTACACGTTGCCGTCCTGGCTGCCAGCGACGAGGACCGCGCCGTCGGGAGTATACTCGAGCGCGTTCACCTGCATCGGCGTCGCGCCGCCCGTGGCATACGAATCGACTATCGCCGGTTCCGGGCCAAGGTCGAAGTCCCAGATATACACTTTTCCACCCGAGCCACCGACCGCAACGATCGGTCCGCCCGGACGCATCGCGACCGCGGACGGAGTCTGCGGCTGCGGGAACGTGAACGTCTCGACCATCAGGGCAGGCGCCGGCGGCTGACAATCGTAGCACTCGAACCAGAATGCGCCCATGTCCGCGACGGAGCCGTCCGGATCGTAGGGAGAAGCCGGGTCGCCCGCGTTGATACACGGCGAGCCCGGCGTGAGGTGATAGTCGCCCATCGCCGGATCGGCGAACATCGGGTCGGCGTCGATGTTCATGTCTTCCGCGACGCCCCAGCCGCCTTGGATATCGGAATGCCAGACGCTGATGGAGCCTGGATCCGCACCGTCGTTGACCAATGCGCCGGGCGAATTGCCCCATACAATGCAGTTCAGCAGATCCAGCGATCCGCCGGCGTTGACGTAAGCCCCTCCGCCGGCAACTACTCCCGTGTGATTGTCGGCAATCGTGCAATTCGTCAGGGAGGCTGCTGCTCCTCCCATGACCCAAACTCCGCCGCCGTGCCCGCCGCCCACGTTTTGAGCGATGTTGCAGCGGTACGCCTGAAGCGTGGCGGACTCGATGACAGCGATGCCGCCGCCATCCCCTGTGGCAGCGTTGCCGCGTATGCCGACATGTTCCAGGTTCAGATTTGTGCCAGCGCCCGAAACATGGATACCGCCACCATGGTCATCCACTCCCCCGCCATTTGCGTTGCCACCAGTAATCTTTGCCCATGAAATACTGCTGGACTGGCCGCCACTGACCCGAATTCCGCCCCATTCCGGCGACATGCCGGGGACGAACCGGATCTTGTCCATGTCGTTGCCCCACGCTTCCAGCGCGCCCTCGACGACGAACGGAACGTCGACGTCGAACAGCACTTCCACGCCGGGGTTGATGTAGAGCGTGTCGGCGACCATGACGGTGCATGGTCCGACCACGTGGATCGGCGACATGCTCATGTCCCACGTCTCCGTGAAGATTGCGCCGGCAATCTCGGTGCCCGGTCCGGGTCCGCAGTCGATGCATACGCCGCCCACGATCGCGCCCATGTCGGCCGCAGTCCCGTCCGGGTCCGGCGGCGACGCCGGATCGCCCGCGTCGATACAGGGCGAACCCGCGGACAGGCTGAAGTCGCCGTTCATGGGGTCGACGAACATCGGATCGGCGTCGATGTTCATGTCTTCGGCGATGCCCCAGCCGCCCATGATGTCGGAGTACGTGGCCGTGACCGTGCTGCTGAGATTCTTGATCTCGCCCGAGAACGAGGCCGGGTTGCCCCATGCGATTGTGTTCAGCAGCGTCACCGTCGCCGTGTTGGCGTACAGCGCCCCGCCTTCGGTCGATGCGTTGTTCTGGTTGAGCGTGCAATTGGTGAGCGTCACGCTCCCCGCGCCGGTGTTGTAGACGTAGATACCGGCGCCGTAGCCAGCCGTATTGGCGGCGATCACGCTGTGATCCATGTTCACGTTCGAGAGGCCGGAGACGTGTACGCCGCCGCCGCTGGACGCGTTGTTGTGGTGGATCATCGCGCTGACGAGGTCGAGGTCCGAGCCGATCACGCTGATGGCTCCGCCGTTAACGGCGTTGCCACCGTTGATCTCGGTCCACGACATCGTGTTGTACGCGCCGCCGCTGATCCTGATTCCGCCCCATTGCGGCGCCGCGCCGGGCATGAATCGGATCTGGTCCATGTCGTTGCCCCAGGTCTCGATCGCGCCCTCGACGACGAAGGGGACGTCTACGTCGAACTGCACTTCCACGCCGCCGTTTATGGTCAACGTGTTCCCGACCTTGACGGTACATGGTCCGACCACGTGGTACGGCGAACCCGCCATGTCCCACATCGTGGTGAAGATCGGGCCGGAGATATCCGTGCCCGGTCCCGGGCAGTCGACACATACGTTATGCGGGATCGCGCCCATGTCGGCGACTGTGCCGTCGGGATCATACGGAGACGCCGGGTCGCCGGCGTCGATACAAGGTGACTCCGGGGCGAGGCTGTAGTCGCCGTTGGCCGGGTCGATGAAGAGCGGGTCGGCGTCGATGTTCATGTCTGCCGGCGCGCCCCAGCCGCCCTGAATGTCTGAGTAGGTGACTGTCGGCTCTGAGGCGGCTGTGTACCATCCGATGGCTTCAGCACCCCCGACGGGAGAGGAGTTGCCCCAGAAGATCGAGTTCACCACCACTGTTCCGGGACTGTTGTCATTGATGAACAACCCTCCGCCTCCACCACCTGCCGTGGCGGTCGCGTTGTTGCTGACGACCGTTACATTGCTCAGACTAGCCACGCCGCTATCCCATATGGATATTGCTCCGCCGG
>CAZEAI010000129.1:0-13751 GCA_964510105.1 uncultured bacterium | reverse complement strand
GGGCAGCGCGTGTTCTTCGGCCACTACATCGGGCACCAAGGCTGGAACATCGTGGACGTCTCCGACGAGAAGGCGGGGCCGAACGCGTCGCACCTCGTCATGCCGCTGCCGGACGACCTCGACCCCAAGCAGTGCGCGCTCCTCGGCGTGGCGGGGGTCGCCATGCGGGGGATACGACGGTTCCGTGTGGGCGTCGGCGCGAACGTGTGGTGCCTCGGCGGAGGGGTGATCGGGCAGTTCGCGGCGCAGTCGGCGCGGGCGTCCGGCGCGAAGGTGACGTTCTCGGAGATCGACGAACGCAGGCTCTCCGTAGCCGGAGAGCTTGGCGCGCATCGCACGCTCGACGCGCGAAGCGACGACTTTCTCGAACAGATCAAGGATGGCGCTCCATACGACTACATCATCGATTCCAGCGGCGCGGCATCGCTCCTGCCGATGATCTTCGAGAACGGCCTGCTCGCGCACGCGGGCGTGATCGGGCTCCTGGCGGTGCGCTCGGAGACGACGTTCACGTGGGGCATGCTCCACGGCACCGAGGCGTCCATCGAGGTGTCGTGCCACTTCGGCCTGGACGACCTGCGCGTGCTCATCGACGTGATCCGGCGTGAGATCGTGCAGGTCGCGCCGGCGATGAGTCACGTTGTGCCTATCGACGATGCCGTCGGCGTGTACGAAACGCTCCGCGACGATCCGAGCGAGTTGCTCGGCGTGGTGTTCGATTGGAGGTAGGGGGGCTATCGGAACATCGGGGCGATCACAGGGATCGCCCCTACGCCAATGGAACCGACGACGACGGTACTCGTTGGGGCGAACCCTGTGATCGCCCAGTTCACACCAGGCCTATGGAGCATTCAACCAATGCCATCCAATGACCGCCATCACCGTCGGTCGCAGCGCCTCGCGGGCTATGACTATGCGCAACCAGGCGCGTACTTTGTGACGATGGTGACGCAGGATCGGCTGTGCCTCTGCGGCGACGTGGTTGTGGAACAGATGTGTCTGAATGCAGCGGGCAAGATGATTCAGGCAGCGTGGCTGGAAATGCCCGACCGGTTTCCCCACACGGTCCTTGATCGGTTCGTTGTAATGCCGAATCACGTCCATGGTATTGTTGTGATCGATGGCGACCGGGGCGATCACAGGGATCGCCCCTACACAGTAGGGACACCCGGCGATGAGACGCGTAGAGGCGAACCCTGTGTTCGCCCAGTTTGCACGGAATACCAACATCCCACCGGCACGAAGCCAAACTCCCTCGGGCGAATCGTACAGGATTTCAAGACGGGAACTACAAACCGATACGTGCAAGGCGTGCGCAACGAGGAGTGGCCAGCATTGGCAGGCCGCCTCTGGCAGCGGGGATACTACGACCGCGTCATCCGGTCGGGCGCCGAGGCAGAGCGCATCCGAACCTACATCGAATTGAATCCGGGGCGATGGGCCCACGACCGTCTGCATTAGGCACACACGACACCACTCGGAGCCACACCATGACACGACGTGAACGAATCCTCGCCACCGTGAATCACGAACGCCCCGACCGCATCCCGACCGCCGTCACCGGGCGGCCGGAGGTCAGCCGCGCACTCATGGAGCACTTCGGTGTCGACAACATGGGCGAGGTTTCCCGCATCCTCGGCGCGGACGGGTGGGGCGGCGCGAGCCTCGGCATCGACTTCCCCGACTTCAAGCGCCGCGCCAACGGGACCATCGAGGGCGATTTCCCGTACGCCGGTTCCGACATGATCCTGCAGGACGAGATCACGTTCGAGGACGAGTGGGGAGTCGTCCGGCGCGTCGGCAGCAACGGGAAGTACGTGGAGTGGGTCACCGGCCCGCTCGCCAACGCCGAAGATCCCGACGAATGGGACTTCCCGAGCATAGACCGCATCATCGACGACGGCACGCTCGCCGCGCGGGTGAAGGAGCTGAAGGAGCAGGACCTGTTCGTCGGCGGCGGCTGTTCGATGCCGTTCAAGACAGCGTGGGAGCTGCGCGGGCTCGAGAACCTGCTCGCCGACTACGTCACGAATCCGGCGTTCGTCGAGAAGCTGTACGACAAGATCTTCGAGCTATACGGCGAGATACTGGCGCGGCTCGTCGAGGCCGGCGTGGATCACGTCGGCTTCGGCGGCGATATAGCGATGCAGGACCGGATCATCATGGGTCCCGACCGATGGCGCGCCATCGACAAGCCGCGCATCAAGGCGGTTTTCGACCGGTGCCGCGCGATCAACCCGGATATCCACCTCAAGATCCACAGCGATGGGAATCTCTGGGCGATCATGGAGGACCTGATCGAGATCGGATTCGACATCATCGATCCGATCCAGCCGGAGTGCATGGACCCGGTCGAGGTGAAGAAAGCTTACGGCGACCGCATCGTCCTGCACGGTTGCGGAAGTATCCAGCACACGCTCCCGTTTGGTACGGTCGACGACGTGCGCGCGGAGGCGTCGCGCTTGGTATCGGAGTGCGGCTACAACGGCGGTCTGGTCATCCGCGCGTCGAACGTGATCGGCTACGACTGCCCGCTGGAGAACGTACTGACGTTTTTCGAGACCGTCCGCGACTGGGAGTGGTAGAAGATGTCCGGCGACCTCCTGCCGCTGGCGTTCCATCCGCTGACACCCAATCGGTGGGACGACTTCGAGCGCCTCATGGGGCCGCACGGCGCGTATGGCGGCTGCTGGTGCATGTACTGGCGCACGACCCGCCGCGAGTTCGACCGACAGGCCGGCGAAGGGAATCGCAAGGCGCTTCGGCTGCTCGTCGACGCCGGCGTGGTGCCCGGCATAATCGCATACGCGGAGGGCGAGCCCGTTGGGTGGTGCTCGGTCGCGTCGCGCGAGGAGTTCGAATCGCTTGAGCGCTCCCCGGTTCTGAAACGCCTCGACGACGAGCCGGTCTGGTCGATCGTCTGCTTCTACATCCGGAAGGCGTGGCGCAGCCGAGGCATGCTCGCCGAACTCGTCCGAGGGGCGGTGGGCTACGCGCAATCCAACGGCGCGACGATCGTCGAAGCGTACCCCTCCGCGCTGAAGTCGGATCCCATGGCGCCGGTCACAGTGTATATGGGTGTGCCCGATGTGTACGCCGCGTGTGGGTTCGTCGAAGCGGCGCGACCGTCGGAGAGCAAGATCGTGATGCGGCGCTATGTCGACGCCGACACGTCGGGGCATCACTGTTGATGGCGCGCGATGCCCGTAGTACCGGACGTGCGATGGCGCTGCTGCTGCTGATCGCGGCAGGCGTCGCACTGTTGCTGGTGCTATCGTTCCGATTCCCCGTCGGCAGGGACTCTGGGCACTTCCTCACCATCGCCGCATGCCTCGTAGAGGGTGGGCGGTACTACGAGCACGTCTGGAACCTCAAGCCGCCCGGGCTGCCCGCGACGTTGTCAGTCCTGTTCAGCCTCCTCGGCCCGAGCCTCGCCGCAGCTCGAACGCTCATGCTCCTCCTCAACGCGTTCGCGGCATGGTTCATCTGGCGCATCGGGGTCCGCCTCGGGTGGTCGACCGAGTGGCGCCTCGCGGCGGTGGCGGTGTACGTCTGGCTCGTCCCACTCTACATCGGTCAGACTGTCATGACGGAAGTGCCGGTCATGGCGCTGTGCGTCTTCGCGCTACTCCTGCTGGTCGAGCGCGACGACAAGCTCACCCGGCTGCCCGTATTCGTTGCCGGCTTCCTCATCGGGGCGGCGACGCTATACAAGCAGGTCGGCATCCTCTACCTTCCGGCCGTCCTGGCCTTGCTCGCCGGACACTGGCGCGTCCGCGGACGGACCGCGACCATCGCGGTCTTTCTGGCCGGAGTGGCGATTCCTCCGGCAGCACTGTCCGCGTACTTCGCCCTCACGGGGCGCCTGCAAGCGTTCCTGGACGCGGTCCTTATGACGGTGGTTTCCGAGTATCCGGCGGAACTCGCCGGCCTCACCGTCACGGAGGCCCTGATAGAACTCGCCAAGGGGCAGGTCGCACGCGGGTTTGTCATCTGGATTCCGGCAACGCTCGCGGGGGCTACCGCCATCTGGCGATTCGTGCGACGCGGCGAGAGTAGCACGTTGGCGCTTCTGGCGTTGGCGACGGCATTCTCATTCATGCCCTCATATAAGCGCACGTACGAGCATTATGTGATCGCGTATCTGCCGATGCTTTGCATCCTCGGTGTCGAGGGCTGGCGGATGATCCTGCGGCACGCCGGTGGCGCCACTTCGCGACGCGTCCTGCTCGCCGCAATCGCCCTCACGATGCTGATTCCGGCCGGCAGGATCTACGGGAAGTTCGTCGTTCCCCAAGTCATCCAGAACGGTCTTGGACGACAGATGGACGTCGCGCGACGCATCGAGTCCCACCTTCAGCCGGACGAGCCGATCATCACCGCTGGCAACGAATCGCAGTATTACTTCCTCACGCGTCGGTACCGCCACTTCCCGCCGACGTTCATCGACCCGTGGAGCTCCGCGCTCTGGTCGCCGGCGGATCTCGCCGCGGCGCTCGATACAACGCAGGGGCTACGGTACGTGGTGCTCGCAAGCGGCGATACGTCGGCTGTGGCGGAGGCGTTCGCCCGTATCCGGCGCGACGGCGAACGCATCTTCGACGAGCGGATCCCGGGGCGTGAGCGCGTGGAACTCTACCGCCTGGCGAGATGATCGAGCCGCGCATGAGAGGGCGCGTCGTTCCTGAGCGACGTCCACGTCACGTCCGCACGTGCAGCCCGGAGCTGTCGTCAATATGCGCGACTGCTCCGGGCGACACGTTAGCAGGATGTCCCAGGCGTAACGAGCTACGCCCGTGACGCGCCCGCAAGCGGATACACCGCCCCAACCGACGCGCCGTAGACGAAGTGCCCCACGAGACTACCCATGGCCATCGAGACGGCCCCGGAGAACACCGGCATTCCCATCATGGGCATCATGATGAGCTGTGCGACCATCCACGGCGCGATGACAGGACTGCTCCACACACACCGCGTTCCGGCAACCAGAGAAGTAGGCGTTCGTGCCCCGCCGATCGACGCCGGAACCATTCCCGCGACGCTCCTGTTCCTCACCGCGTGCAATCGGACATTCGACCAAGACAGGCAGGGGACGTCACGTGATAACGAACGCCGCGATTCTCGAGCAGCGCGAGGAGAGCGTCAGCGATCTTCGCGCCTGGCTGAGCGAGTTCTACGGAACACGCATACAGGCGACGTCGGACCTCGGGACTCAGGCGTGTTGCACGGACGAGTCGGCTCGCCGGTTTGGCGACACACTGAGGCAGCTTCCCGATGAGGTCGTGGCGAAGCAGTACGGTTGCGGATCACCCATCCCGGTTGACGACCTGACGGGGCTCACCGCGCTCGACCTCGGATGCGGCGCGGGGACGGACGTGTTCGTGCTCGCGAAGCTTGTCGGGCCGACGGGGTTCGTGCATGGTCTCGACATGACGCGGGAGCAACTCGACGTGGCTCGCCGCAACACGGGCGCCGTCATGCGCGCATTCGGCCACGACCTGCCGAACGCGGAGTTTCACGAGGGCCTCATCGAGACGGCGGACCCGATGCCGGACGCATCGGTCGATCTCGTGGTGAGCAACTGCGTCATCAACCTCTCGCCGCGGAAGGACGAGGCGTTCCGCGCCATTCGACGCGTCCTGAAGCCGGGCGGCGAGGTGTGCTTCTCGGATATCGTCGCGGATCGCCGGGTGCCGGAGGATATCTCGAACGACCCGATCATGGTGGCGGAATGCCTCGGTGGCGCGCTGTACGAGCACGATCTGATGGACACCATGGAGGATGCTGGGTTCCGCGACGCGCGGGTGGAGAGCCGTCGAGTTGTAGAGCGCGACCGCAACGGTGCGCCGATCGTCTTCTCGTCGCTTACTATCCGGGCGTTCCGGTTCGACGAGCCGCTCGACCGGCGATGCGAGGACTACGGCCAGATCGCCACGTACCGCGGCGGCATCCCCGGCAGCGAGGGCCGGTACGCTTTCGACGACCACCACGAATTCGAGCGTAACCGCCCGGCGCTTGTCTGCCGGAACACGGCGCGCATGCTCTCGGAGACCCGGCTCTCCCGGCACTTCAGCGTCACCGAGCCGGTCGAGCACTTCGGCCTGTTCGGCTGCGCTGAACCGGCGTCGGCGAGCGAGACCGCGGCGCGCGGCTGCTGCTGACAGCGAATCGCCGCGCGGGTAGCGCCGGTTACGGCACGACCACGCGTATCGGCACGTGACAGTAGACGCCGTGGTGCGTGACGAACTCGATCGCTCCGGAGATCACATGCGCGGGTCCGTTCCCGTTCGGCCGAATCAACACAGACACTTCGCGCCTCTCCCCCGGTGAGAGATCGTCCACGACGATTTCATCCAGCGGCGTGCCGTCCACGTCCAGCGACAGCCGTACGTCCCGTAGCCAGAAGCGGCGCCGGTTGCTGACAGCAAGCTCTACCGCGCGCCCGTGTGACCGGGCCAGCGTCACCTCGGCATCCGCGAACGCGGCGATGAAGGCGGCGTCGGAGCGAGGATTCGTGTTTAGACTTCCGTCGTACACGCCGGGATGGGACCGGCTGTTGAAGCGATAGTAGAAGAACCCTCCGCTCATACCGGCTTCGAGGCCCCATTCGAACTGGTCGCGAAGAGACTCGACCGCATCGCTCGGCACTGGGCCACGGTAGCCGTTGAATTCGGTGTAGATCACGGGCAGTCCATTCTTGCGCGCCAGCTCGATGCTCTGCCGAACGACCGGCTGTCGATCGCGCGCCGTCTCGCCGCCGAAATAGTAGTTGATGCCCATCACGTCCTGCCCCTGCCACCGATTCTGTCCGAACAGGTTCGCGTAGTGAACAGGCCTGCCCGCCGGATCGTATGCGCGGTAGAGGGGATGCGTGGCGAGGAGGAAGTCGGTCGTCGCTTCGCCGATCTCGTTGGCGGAATTCCAGAGCAGCACCCCGGGGGAACGGACGTACTGTTCGACGAACAACCGGCTGATCTCGCGCTCCGCCACGAGTGGGGGTCCGCCGTAGGCAGCGAAATACTCCGACGTGGAGGCGCAACTGAACGGCGCAAGTACCGACCAAAACGTGTTCATCTCGGCGGCGAGATCCGTGAGCCAGGGCCGGGGATGGTCGCCGCGCCACGAGTTGAACCCGAGCCGCTTCATGACGTCGATCATAGCGCGGGCCCTCGCCGGGCTCGACTCCATTCCGTGCGTGTTCACTCCCTTGACGATGAACGGCTCGCCGTTCACGAGCAGGTCGCCATCGGCCGTCGCAACGTCCGTAGCGATGATGCGGCGGTCCCACCGGAAATCGCGGAAATCGGAGCGCACGTCGTACCACCCGACGAAAGGATCGGCGTACACGGTCGCTTCATCGCCGTGAGCCGTCTCATCGCCCACAACGCGCGCCGCCTCGCCGGGAATCGCCGAGCGGGCAAGCACTTCGACCGATACGCGACCCTCGACGCCGGAGCGAACCGTCAGCGGCGTCGCGAACGAGGCCCCGCCGCCCGAAGCCCGCGTATGTCCTCTCACGAGCTGGAGATCGTATCCCGGCGGCGGATCGACGTCCACGCTTCGGACAACGCGCGTCAGCGTGCTACCGGCACGGAGCAGCTCCACTTCGTACCGAATGTTCCCGGCTGTGGCGGGCGTCCAGGCGACGCCGAACGCGCGTTCGCCGCCCGCCTGCACAACGGCCGACCACGCAACGCGATGCAGCACGCGGTCGGTCTCCGAGTAGATGGAGCAGAGCACGTTCACGGGCTCATCCACCAACCCGACGTTTCGCACGGCAAACGAGTCCGACCGCGCCACCCCGACACCGGAGGGCGGCAGGTCCGGGCCGGCCACCTCCAGCGGGATCGACGAGACATGGTAACGCCCGCCGTCGAAATCCTGCCCAACCGCGCCCGTGATCTCGTCGGGAGCGTTCCCGAGCAGAAGCGACGAGCCTGTCTCCGGGTCGTACATCCGGACCACGAGCACGTGCTCCACATCCCGGACGAGCGGATTACCCGACCGCACATCTGCGGGTACGCCCTGTCGCTCCGGCAGAACCGCGAGGCTGCACGCGGTCACGTACGTACGGCCCGGTTCCCACCGTGACGTTGAAACCGCCGGTACGGTGTCCAGCTGTGCGGCCGTCGTTCCCCGGATCGGATCCACGAGTCGTACGGATATCCGCCAGTCGCGATCGGGCGTGGCGCCATCCACGGTCCACGGAATTACGACATTGTAGCGCTGCCCCATGACGAGGCTGCGTGCGTTGAGCCGGGGCTCTTCGAATCGGATTCGGTACGCAACGGGATACACGATCTGGGGCCGCTCACCGTCGGCGAGATCGGGATCGGTCGGAGGGGGTGGAGAGTCGACGTCGACGCGCGCGTTCGGAGCCAGCTCGCGCAGCAGCTCGCCCTTCCATCCGTTGAGTTCCGCGAGCGAATACTCCGCGAACGCGGCCGAGCGAGTAGCTTCCTGGACCTCGCCGGCCCGGAGAAGCCCGGTGGCACGGTCCGCGTGAGAGCGAGTAGCGCCGACGACCACACTCAGAACCCGGCTGGCCTCGTCGTCGGCTCCCGCACGCGCCGCGACGCCTTCGAGCACCGTAAGCGCCGACTCCACTCGTGTGAGGCGCCGGACAAGCTCCTCCTCAGGCTGGTACATGATCGTCCGGGACGCGATGATTTCTCCCGCTGAGTTGACGATCTCCACATCGATGGGGCCCGGCTCCGGCGGACGCGGCAGAGCGACCTCGATGTCCGCCGATTCGGGATGTGTGCCAACCGAAACGCTCGTCTCCCGCTGTCCGGATGGTATTCCGTCACCGACGTGCGCCGAGCCCATGATCGCTCCGGCACTCCACACGACCACGCGGAGCGGCGGCGTCATCGCCCGGTCGATGTTCGTGAACAGGCTCAGCCCGATACTGCGAACCTGCGTCGCCCGCGACCGTTCGTAGGCGAGCCACGCCTCCGGTGCGGGGACAGCGATCTCCTCGTCGCTGAATGAGAACCAGGCGATGTTTGCGTCGCCGCTGACGATCTTGAACCCAGCGCGCCCGGTCCGGAACTCAGCCGAGAGGATCTCGTTGCGGAAATCGATATCCCACGAATTCGGCTCCGGGACGTGCGCGGGCCAGTATTTCGCGCGGAGCCGGTCGCCGTCGATGCGGACCTTCTGCCAGATCCATCGCGTACGATTCCACGGGTCGGTGACGAGCCCCACGCCGGGAGCGATTGTCAGCAGCGTGTCGTTCGCGCCCTCGGCGTAGATCCGAACCTGGAAGCCGCCGTCGTTATCTTGCTCCAGCCAGAGATGCGGGCCCACGTCCTTCGTGTTGTGAGCTACCCGGATATCCGACCCGAACTGCGCGCGGAAGAGCGTCACGCCATCGGCGTCCAGCTCGACCGGCCTGTTCTCCCGGTAGAGGACCGTGTATACGCCGTCGCCGCCGTCGAAGCCCTTCACCATTCCGAGAAGTCTCGTGCCACGCACGTGAATGACGGTCGGTCCGTAGCCGGGCGGCGTGGAGTAGTCCGTCACGATGCGCGCGAACCCGTCACCGTCGAGATCGAGGATGTCCCATGTATCCAGCGAGCTGCACGAATCCGTTACGATCACAGCGGAGAACGACGGCGATACGCTCGCCAGTACGCAGACGAGACACAGCGCGCGGATGGATTTCATACGGTGGGCTCCGGTAGGGAATGGAGGTGCGACCCGGTCCGAACGAGCGTCGGATCGGGTGTTGTCGCCGCGCGTGAGGGTATCGCTCCGTACGCGGCGGTATTCGATGCCGATCGGTAGGAAGGTACCAGTCTGGGAAGAGCGCCCCAACGCTTGGCCACGCGGCGACGTCTGCTCAGCCCGGAGGCCAGGTCATCGCGCGCCCGCCGAGCAGGTGCAGGTGGATGTGGTCGACGGTCTGGCCGCCATCCTCGCCGGTGTTGAAGACTAGCCGGTAGCCATCGTCGGCGAGGCCGCCCTCGGCGGCGAGGTCCTTCGCCATGAGTACCATCCGGCCGACGAGGTCCGCGTCGGCCGCGGTCAGGTCGTTGATGGACGGGATCTCCCGCACGGGGATGATGAGCAAGTGCGTTGGCGCCTTCGGGTCGATGTCCTGGATGGCGACAATGTCGTCGGTCCGCCGGATGATGGTGCTCTCAATCTCGCCGCTGATGATCTTCGAGAATATGGATGCCATGCTTGCCTCCCGTGCTGGACACCTGCTCCCGAGCGCGCCCGTTGGCCTCGCCAACGCGGGTCGATCAGTTCTCGGTGAGCAGCAGCATCACGTCGCGCTCGAACGTCGTGCGGTTGCGCGGGCCTTCGTAACGGAATCGCACCACGCCTTCACGATCAAGGATGAACGTCGTGGGCACCGCGTTGACGCCCCACGTCCGCGCGATGTCCTGCGTGCCGACGACGCTTGAGTACCGGATGCCGAACTGGCTCGCTACCTCGTCAACCTCCGCCGGTGCACTGTTGACGAGAACGCCCAGGAGCGTGAAATCGCGCTCCGCATAGTCGCCGTGCAGCGACACCAGATCGGGAAGTTCCGCCTTGCACGGAGGACACCACGATCCCCAGAAGTTAACGAGCACGACCTTGCCTCGCAGACTGGAAAGCGTCAGAGCGTCCTGCCCGCCGTGAAGTGGAAGCGTGAAGTCGGGCGCGGTGACGCCAAGCCGGGCGATGCCGGGGCCTCCGCACGCGGTGAGCGCCATGACGGCGAACACCAGCGGAGCGATGAACGGCATATGCCGAACGGGCGTACGGGTGATGGGGAACGCGTGTTCCATGCCGTAGGGTATCCCTGTCATTCGGCGGAGCTGGAATCGTCCGTGCGACGTTCGCCGACGAGACCACGTTCGCGCGCATATTCGCGCAGCTTCTCCTGGAGCATTCCGCGAGCCCGCGAAAGACGAGAGCGAACTGTCCCGATCGGTATGTCGAGGATGTCCGCCACTTCCTGGTACGTGAAGCCCTGGATATCCGACAACACCGCCACGATTCGGAAGTACGGCGGGAGCCCCTCCACCGCCGCCTTTACTTCGTCGGAGAAGAGGTTGTCGAACGCCGATCGTTCCGCATCGTCGAGTACCGCCGGCATGCCGATCGGCTCGGCGGAGGAGATCTTCGACTCGGAGTGCTCCTCGATATCCTCGAAATCGACTTTGTAGGGCTCGCGGCTCCATTTCCGATACATGTTGATGTACGTGTTCGTCATGATTCGGAACAGCCACGCCTTGCAGGACGTTCCCGGCTCGAACTTGTCCCAGAAGCGCCAGGCCTTGAGGTAGGTCTCTTGCACGAGGTCGTCGGCGGTGGCGGAATTGCGGGTCATGCTCAGCGCGGAGCTGCGCAGCGCGTCAATATGCGGCAGGGCCTCTGCCTCGAACTGCCTTCGGCGCTCACGGTCGCTCATGGCGGCGGTTGACCTCTCATGTCAACGGCTTCGCGGACTCCCAGCCCAGCGAAAGACGAGGCCGACTGGCGGATGATACCGATGGGTGAGCGGGCAGTCAAGCGAACAATCAGCACGAAACGACTGCGTTGTGTTCGACGAGGCGCTCCATGATGTCGAGAACGCCCGCTTCCGCATCGTGAGGCGACACGTAGGTGGCCACCTCTCTGACGCGCTCAACGGCATTCGACGGTGCGCCGCTCCACGCGCAGCGACCCATGAAGCGCAGGTCGCCCGACGAATCGCCGATACCGGCAACTTCGTCCGCTTCGAGCCCCACGCGCTCGATAAGGCGCTCGAAGCCGCGACCCTTGTCCACCCCTTCCGGCACGATGTCCACACATCGGACGCCCCGGATGACCTGCAGATCCGCTACGCTCTCGCGGCCCCATGCCTCGCACATCTCCCACATGCGGGCGCGATCGTCCGCGTTTCGCGCGATGACGCTGACCGATCCGTCCTTACCGGGCTGGAAAAACGACGGTATCTCCCGCATGATTCCAAGGCGCAGCTCGCGCCGAACCTCCGCGAGCCGGTCGAGCACGACGTCGTCGATGAGCGGATCGAGTTCGCTCACGCTCTGCCCACCGAGATCGAGCCCGGCACCGTTCTCGTATACGGCGGGCAAACTCACGCCGAAGAGCTTCTGAAGGCACTCCACGTAGGGCTGCGGCCGTCCGGTGATGAACGTGAACGGCGGCACGGGACCATCCGGTTCGGATGCCGCGCGCTGGGAGTACTCTCGCATCCGCTGCACGAAGGCGAGGTCGTAGTCGCTGAATTCGTCGCGGATGAGGCATCCGTCGTTATCGATGACGACGAGCCGTATCGGTTTCGCTGCCATGGATATCCCCTGCCCGGGGGCCACGAGCGCCCCGGTTAGAGGCGCTCGCAGGCCTCCGGCAATTGCGCGAGCGTGGATATCACCGCGTCGGGAGCTGGCACGGTGCCGGCAAGCGTCGCGCCGTTCCGATTCAGCCAGACTGCCCGTCCGCCGGCACGTTGCACGCCGATCACGTCCGCGGAGGAGTCTCCGACGTGCACGATCTGGGCGGGCTCGCAGCCGAGAAGCTTCGCCGCGGCGTCGAACATGGTACAGTCGGCCATCGCTTTGTACGATACGTCGTCCTGCGATGTGACCATGCCACGAATCGGGAGCGATTGCACGTTGGGGTTCTCCGCCAGCATCCACGTGTCGATATCCGAAACGATGGCGGTCGGCCCGCGCGCCGCCGCCCACTCCACCGCGCCGTGGGCGTCGTCGTACAGCGGAACGCCGGCGATGTAGCGGTTCCATGTATCGGTAGCGCGGTCCACGTCGAAGCCGGGGATAAGATTGCGCTCAACGTCGGCGAACATGGAACGGTGGATTTCGTCGAGTGTCACGAATTCGGCGAATGACCCTCGCGTCCGTCCGATGAACTCATCCAGGCGGCCGACGACGACACGATTCATCGTCGCGAGAACGGCGTCTGCGTGCAGCTCGCCGCTGTTGACGCCGAACTCGGCGAGCATGTCGCGGACGCGCACTTGGGCCCCCGATGCAAAATCGAGGATCGTGTTGTATGCATCGAACGTGATCGCTGCGATACTCATTCTGGATACTGCCCCTCGCTCTAGTGCGGAAGTATCAAGATCGCACGCGGCGTTCGAGGCGGGCAAGCGCCGAACCTGAGCACGAGCAAATGGAGGTCACTTGACAGGGGTGGCGGAGATCGCGAATCTTAGTATGTTGATCATGGCGATCAAGAATATCGTGAATCTAGTGGCGACAGCGACGCCCGAACGGCAACGATGACGGGGAGAACGGCAATGGCTCGGATTTTCGACAGCATCATCGACACGATTGGCAACACGCCACTCGTGCGAATCAGCAAGCTGATGGACGGCGCGAATGCGGACGTCGCGGCGAAGCTTGAGGGCTTCAACCCGCTCTCCAGCGTCAAGGATCGTATCGGCGCGGCGATGATCGCCGCTGGTGAGCGGGCCGGGAAAATCGACAGTGACACCGTGATCGTCGAGCCGACCTCCGGCAATACAGGCATCGCGCTCGCATTCGTCTGCGCGGTGAAGGGGTACAAGCTCACGCTGACGATGCCGGAGAGCATGAGCCTGGAGCGCCGCGCACTGCTTCGTGCATTGGGCGCGGACCTCGTGCTGACGCCGGCGGCCGACGGGATGAAGGGGGCCATCGCGATGGCCGAAGAGATCGCGGCGACGCATCCTAAGTCGTTCATCCCCCAACAGTTTCAGAATCCCGCCAATCCCGACATCCATCGTGAGACCACCGCCGAGGAGA
>CAZEAI010000128.1:0-13842 GCA_964510105.1 uncultured bacterium | reverse complement strand
CTCAATACTCGCGGCGGTGCTCGCTGCTTCCTGGGCGCTCGCGGGCTTCGGATCCTTGCTCATGCTGCTCCCCCCATCGACGGGTGATGTGGCACCCGGCTCCGGGCCGGACGCTGAAGACGCCTGCTGCGGCGGATTCGATACGTTCGAGGGAACGGCTTCGGCCGGCTCGGCATCGGAAGTCGGACTTTCGTTCTTCTTCCTGTTGAAAAGCGTTGCCATCGGAGCCCCCCCCCAGGGTCGTCGCACCTATGCGGAGCAACGGTTTCTTCACTCAACGGGACACAACGCCCCGCCATAGAGGCACACGTGCCCCAAATATCGGACGTGAAGGCCCCGCCGAAAAGGGCCAAACGCGCCATGCTCTGTGACCGCAGCCCCCTGAGTAT
The DNA here is from genome assembly GCA_964510105.1 of uncultured bacterium. GTDB lineage: Bacteria > Latescibacterota > MWCZ01 > MWCZ01 > MWCZ01 > CAZWQW01. The sequence goes on along the minus strand of CAZEAI010000128.1, from coordinate 13,453 downwards.
CTACCTCCCAGCGGTTCGCGCTAGTTCCACCTCGAGCGTTACCTGCTTCCCGGCCGGAATCCGTATCTCGCGGTATGCGGGTCCGTAGTGAGACGACCCGGCGTCCGCGTCGCGCGGCGAGCACTGCAATCGTGCGACATCGCCGGGGAATCGCACTGTCAGCGCTACGTCCCAACGGGAATCCAGGGCCGCCTCGATGCGTCGCTCGTCCATATTCCAGCGAAGCCCGATTCGCACGGCGTCGCGACAGAGAAGCCCATCGGCCGTACCCCGCGACCATTTCGATGGCAGGCCGTGAAGCAGGCGCACAACGCCCGGCGTCGACGACACAAGCATCTCGTATATGGCAGCGGGGATGCCGAGGTTCGCGTCGATCTGAAACGGAGGAGCCGCGCCGAACCAGCGAACGGTAAGCCCCTGGTCCCGCCAGTCGTTGTGATAGGTGAACAGGTTCGGACCGGTGCATGACCGCACCAGCGTCTCGATGCATTCCAGCGCCCTGTCGCCATCCCCCATCCGGGCGAAGATATTCGCCATGTGCGCGTACGACCAGCCGCTCTGCGACGCCAGCCCGATGTCGAACCGCTTCTCGACGGCGACCTTCGCCGCGGCACATAGCGCGGGATCGGCCTCTTCGGTGATCTCCGTCCCCGGGAAGAACGGGTACAGGTGCGACAGATGCCGGTGATGGTAGTTGTCCAGCAGATCCGGGTGCAGCCACTCCCGCAACGCTCCGTCGCCGTTCACTTCGTATTCGGGAAGCCGTGCGATCATGTCGCGCCACGTGTCCGGTCCGGGCTCCTCGATGCCCAGCGTTTCGTATGCGGTACACAGGTTCGTCAGCACTTCGCGAGCGATGGCGACATCCATGGTTGCGTCTATCTGGACGAGCGACGCCCCGTCCACACCCGGCACGTTCTCGGGAGAAAGGGACGGGATAACCGTCAGCGCGCCGTCGGGGCCGTCCACGAGGAAGTCCTCGTAGAACAGCGCCACCTCGCGCATGAACGGCACCGCCCGTTGTCGCAGGAACTGGTCGTCGCCGGTGAAGCGCCAGTAGTCGAAGAAGTGCTGCGCGATCCAGCCGGCTCCGCCCGTCCAGTTGACGAACGCCTTCCCCCCGCCATCGGCGTACGGAGCGCCGTGCGTCGTCTGCGCAATGGGCATCGCGATCCCGCGGCAGCCGTATATCCTCCGGGCGTTCTCGCGGTAGTCCTCGACGAACGACTCGTAGTAGTTGAACATCGGCAGCGCGATCTCCGGCAGATTCCCCGGCAGCGCGAGCCAGTAGTTCATCTGTATGTTCTCGTCGCCGTGATAGTCCGACTGCCACGGCGGATGCCACGAGCCGTTCCACACTCCCTGCAGGTTCGCGGGCCAGCCTGTGGAGTTTGAGCTGCAGATAAGCAGGTACCGACCGTAGTCGCCCATCAACTGGACGAGTTCGTCGGGCACCTCCCCGCCATACGCATCAAGGAGGAGCCGGTCGGCGTGCAGCGCTCCGGCGTCCGGTGCAACACGGACGGTGCAGCGCCGGAATAGCTCGCCGTGGAGTTCCGCACTTCGATCAAGCACTGCGGAGTAGTCCGGCGGATGGGTCTCCAGTGCCGATCGGAGGCGGGGCAGCGCGGCCTCGGCCCACTCATTCGCGAACAGTTTCACGGCTACGAGAATCTCGTCCGCTCCGGTAACACGTATCCGGCCGCTGCCCGCTTCCGAGGTGGCATTCTCCCCTCTCACGACGACCCGTGCCACGCCGCCAAACTGATTACCGTTGGGGTATGCCGCGTCGTTCGGATAGGTGGCGACGAGTTCCATCCAACCATCGGACCCGCCCGTCGCGAATTCCACGCCGTCTGCATCGTCCGAGTCGTGAGGGGCGAGTTCAATCACCGCCGAGACGAGCCCCGTGCCCGTGATCGAGATGAAGAGCGCGTCGTCCGCGCGGGAGACGAACGTCCGACGCTCCCACGTGCCGTCGTCATCTCGCCAGCGGACGCTCGCCTCACCTGTCTCGAAATCAACGCTCCGTTCGTAGTCGCGGAACCCGCCGTTCGTCTCCATCTCGATGAGCACGTCGAACGCCGGATGGTACGTGTCAGGCCGTCGGGCCTCGTAGCCGCTCTCGTTCAGGCGCTCAGCGAGAAAGCACTCGGCATCCCGATACCTCCCTGCCCGGAGCATCTCGCGGAGTTCCGGCAGCTTGCGAGAGATGTCCGGCACGGGCGGCTTCGTCGTGCAACGCCACAGGTCCTCGTGGTTCAGGACTATCGTCTCGTAGCAGATTCCACCGTACACGAGCGCGCCGATCGTGCCGTTGCCGATGGGCAGAGCATCTTCCCAGCGCGAAGCTGGTTGGAGGAGCTTCATTCCGCGATGCGCGTGATCCGTCTGAGGCATTGTCTACTCCGCGCGACAGGGGTGCGGGCCGGAGAGGATGCGCACGTCGCGAATGTCGCCGCGCAGTCCCCAGTTCTCCGTGTCGTCGTTTCCGATGAACAGCTCCTGCGACGTGCTCAGCAGCGGCCCGGCAAACGGCGCCAAGTGGACGACCTCGCCGTCGACAATGACCTTCATCTCGCTCCCGTCCCACGTGAAGTCGACGTCGCGCCACTCCGGCCCCGGGGCGAGCGGAGTCGCCGTGGAGTCGGCGACGCGGCCGTCGGGTGTCTCGAACCAGTAGACGATGCGTCCGGTCGGGGAGATGTACATGACGTAGCCGCCATACTTGTGCTTCTCCACCAACGACTGATAGCCGCTCACGTTCACATCCCGGCCGAGGCCGTCGAATCGGAACGATGTCTCAATGATGAATCCGTCGCCCAGGTTGAGCGCCGAATCGTGCGGGACCACGACAAGCGCCTCACCGCCGTGGAAATGCCACGCGCCTTCGTCACCGACCTCCGTGACGCCCTGCCCTACGCCGGAGTAGCCTCCCACTTCGTCGATAGCCCCGCCGGAGACCGGGCCGTCGAACGTCCAGTGGGCGACGACGCGCTCGTCCGGCTTGCACGTGTAGCTGCACGCCACGAAACACAGTACTGCGCATGCACTCGCGAGTAACACACTCCGTATTGCTCTCATTCTGTCTCCTCCACGGTCCTGCTCGAAGCATTTGCCCCGCAACATCGACATCGTACTATCCTTCGCGACATGCCACGTGGCAACCACCGGGAGATCTCACGATGTCGAACTCGGGAAGCATGGAATTCTACGTAGCGCTGGACGGCGAAGACAGAGGATCGTGGGAAATGCCCGATCCGAACACCGGCACAACCGACGCCCCATTCGCGACCATCGCCGGGGCACGAGACGCCGTCCGCGAAATGAAGGAGCGCGGGCTACTGAGCGGCCCCGTGACCGTATTCCTGCGTGGCGGGCGACACGAGGTCGAGACGCCGATCGTATTCCGCCCTGAAGACTCGGGCCCCATCACCTATGCCGCGTATCCCGGCGAACACCCTGTGATCTCCGGCGGAAGGCGGATCACCGGCTGGACAGTCGAAGAGCGCGATGGCCGGACAGTCTGGACGACGACGATCCCGGAGGTCGCCGCCGGTGAGTGGTACTTCAAACAGCTCTTCGTGAACGGCGAACGTCGCTCCCGGCCGCGCCTGCCGCGCGAAGGGTTCTACCGCATCGAGGACGTCCCCGGCGCATCGCGTGACGACTACATTTTCACGCCAAGCGACCGTTTCGTCGCCGCCGAGGGCGATATCGAAGACTGGAGCAACATCACCGACGTCGAGGCCGTGGTGCTGCACTTCTGGGTCGAAGAGCGGATGCCGTTCGCGTCGTACGACGAAGCGACCCGGCTCGTTACCTCCAGTCGTGCAACCCGCATGAATCTCAAGGACGAGGGCGAGGGCTGGGCGAAGTACTACGTCGAGAACGTCCGCGAGGCGCTGGGCGATCCGGGCGACTGGTATCTCGACCGCCACACCGGCGAGCTGACGTACGTGCCGATGCCCGAGGAGAAGCCCGACGCCACGGTCGTCGTGGCCCCGGTTGCCGACGAGTTGCTCCGCCTGGAGGGGCGTCCCGACGAGGGCGAATTCGTCGAGCATCTGAGGTTCGTCGGAATAGGGTTCGAGCATACGACGTGGGATCGGCCACCCGATGGCCTCGCGACCTACTCGCAGGCGGCGAACGGCGTCGGTGGGGCGGTGCGCATGGAGGGTGCGCGCTACTGCGCCATCGAGGACTGCACCATCTCACATGTAGGCGGATACGGCATCGAACTCGGCGATGGGTGCATCGCAGACCGGATCGTCGGCAACGAAGTGGTGGACATTGGCGGCGGCGGCGTGAAGCTGAACGGATCGGTGTACGATGGCCCGGCCGCGCGTCGCACCGGGAACAACCGCATCACGGATAATCACATCGCGCACGTCGGACGCGTATTCCACAGCGCGATCGGCGTCCTCGCCATGCACAGCTTCGGGAACACTATCAGTCACAACCACATCCACGACCTCTACTACACCGGCATCTCCTGCGGCTGGGTCTGGGGTTACGCCAGCAACATCTCGCAGAACAACACCATAGAGAAGAACTATATCCACGACGTCGGGCAGGGCTGGTTGAGCGACATGGGCGGCATCTACATGCTCGGTGTGCAACCCGGGACTGCGCTGCGCGGCAACGTCGTTCACGACGTGCGGATGTGGGCCTACGGTGGATGGGCCATCTACACAGACGAAGGATCGTCGCACATGATCATCGAGAACAACGTCGGCTACCGCACGTCCGGCCAGGCGTTCCACCAGCATTACGGCCGCGAGAACACGATCCGCAACAACATCTGGGCGTTCGGCGAAGAGAGTAACATGCGCTGCACGCGCATCGAACCCCATCTCTCGCTGACGTTCGAACGGAACATCGTCATCACGGACGGGCAGCCGATCTACCAGGTCGCCGCCGCCGAGCACCCGCACTTCCGCGCCGACCTGAACCTGTTCTGGGACGTGTACGGCAAGGACATCGCTCTCGTCAGCGAACACTCCAACGACGAGTGGCACGCCATGGGCAACGACCTGAACTCCATCGTGGCGGACCCGAAGTGCGCGGATGCGCTCAACGGCGATTTTGCCCTGGCGGAGGACTCTCCGGCCCTGGCGCTCGGATTCCGCCCGTTCGACGTGTCCGACGTGGGGCCTCGACCGGCGGACAAACGGGGCTGAGCGAGTCGAGCATCAGCCTAGGGCGAAAACCGACAGCAGCGGGCTCTCCGGGAGCAGGAAGCCGTACGCGCCGCCGACGCACAGCATGGCGACCTCGACAGCGAGTCCACCTGCTCCGAGCAAGTCGCCCGTGATGCCGCCGAACCTCCGCCTGCACCACCTCCGGTACAGCCCAGTCACTGCGACGAACAGGGCGACAACGGCTACCGCGGCCATGCCGACCAGCGCGTAGCCAAGGGCGAGCGCGACGCACGCCGAGATCCACCGATGCGCCGGCCGCGCCCCCGCGACGAATGCGCCCGCGGTTCCGCCCTCGCTCCGAGCGTAGGGCAGGGCGCACGCCAGCTCGACCATCGCCGCCCGAGCGGCAACGGCGGCGACAACCAGCCATACAAGCTCGCCGTCGCGGACGAGGCGCGCGACGGCGATCCACTTCACGCCAAGAACCATGACCAGTGCCAGCACGCCGAACGCGCCGACGTTCGGGTCCTTCATGATTCGCAGCGCGCGCGCGCGGTCCCGGATCGCTCCGATCCCGTCCGCTGTATCGGCGAGGCCGTCGTAGTGCAGGCCCCGAGTGACGATCACGTCGGCGATGACCACCGCTGCGGCTACAGACGCCGGCCAGGCGTGCGCGGTGAGCACGTCGGCTCCCATCGCGATCGCGACGAGCAGGCCGCCCACAACTCCTCCGACGAGCGGAAACCAGGGCAGTGCGCGGGCGAAAACTTCCGCGTCCCGCCCCGGCACAGGCAGGACCGTGAGTGTGCGGCACGCTGTCACGAGTCCGCGAAACATGCCGCTACTCCTCCCGCCCGCTCACGCCGGCGCCGCTGAACGTGGCCATCTCGTTGTAGACGCAGATGGCGGACTCGATGATCGAAACCGCCACCGCGGCCCCGGTACCCTCGCCGAGCCTCATACCAAGGTCGAGGACGGGTTCCACACCCATTCGCCGAAGCACATCGCCGTGGCCGTGTTCGTCCGACCGGTGGCTGTAAATGAGTGATGCGCCCGCATGTTCGCTGAGCTGCATCGCCACGAGCGCTCCCGCCGTGGAGATGAAACCGTCGACGATCACCGGCACGTTCCGCGCCGCGCCGCCCAGGCACAATCCTGCGATCGCCGCGATTTCCAGCCCGCCCAGCGCCGCAAGCGTGGAGAGCGGATCGGTAAGTCGCTCGCGGTTGACGTCGAGCGCGGTGCGAATGATGGCGATCTTATGCTTAAGACGCGCATCGTCGATGCCGGTCCCGCGGCCGGTGATAGCTTCGACATCGCATCCAAGGAGCGCCGCGAAGAGCGCCGTCGCAGGCGTCGTGTTGGCGATGCCCATCTCGCCGGTACCAAGCAGTGTGACGCCCTCGTCTGCCGCTGCTTCGGCGCAGGCGATGCCCACTTCCACGGCCGCGAGCGCTTCTTCTCGGGACATCGCAGGTCCGCGCGCGATGCTTTCCGTACCGCGTCGCACCTTTCGACGCAGAAGCCCCTCAGCGCCGGCAAGCTCGTCGTCCACACCCACGTCGACGCACACCACTTCCGCTCCCGCGTGGCGAGCGAGCGCGTTCACCGCGGCGCCACCGGCCAGGATGTTGCGCACCATCTGCGGCGTGACTTCGCTGGGAAACGCCGAGACGCCCTCCGCGGCGACGCCATGATCCCCCGCGAACGTGCATATGCGCTTGCCGCCTACCACCGGCTTGGCGGTGCCCGTGATGAGGCAGTAGTTCAGCGCGAGTTCTTCCAACCGCCCGAGGCTGCCCGGCGGCTTCGTGAGATCGTCCAGGTGCGCCTGGATGCTGCCCCGAAGCGATACGTCCCGTGGGAGGATGGCGTCGATGGTGTTCTGCAACAGACTCATTCGTGCTCCTTCAGCGTGACGGGACAGCCGCTGACCATCAGGACCACCTGGTCGGCCCGAGCGGCGACAAGTTGATTCACGGCTCCGGCGAGATCCCGGTAGCGACGGGCGAGCGCGTTGTCCGGTATGATGCCCATTCCAACTTCGTTGGTGACGATCACCAGATCGCACGGCGGCGCGCCGAGCGCGTCGAGAAACGCGACGATCTCGGGGGAGTCGGCGTCCAGTCCGTCACCCAGGTGGTGCATGAGATTTCCGAGCCAGACTGTCAGACAGTCGATGACCGCGATCTCGGCGTCGCCGGGCAGGCTTTCAATGGCTTCCGCCAGATGCACCGGTGCCTCGACGGTCGTCCATGTAGCGTCCCGCTCGTGGCGGTGACGGGCGATTCTGTCTCGCGATTCGTCGTCGAACGGCTCCATTGTGGCAATGAACACGCGACGTGCGGCGCCTTCCGCCATGCTCAGGGCGAACCGGCTCTTGCCGCTCCGTCCGCCTCCGGTAACCAGCGTGATGTGACTCAAGCGATCCTCCCCAGTGCTTCCAACGACGACGAGAGGTCGTCGCGAGAGAACACTTCAATGGTTAACACGCGCTCGCGATCGTCTACCTCGCCCAGTGCTTGAACGGTGTCCGCGAGAATCCCCTCGTCCAGTTCGGCGAGGGAGCGGTGGTCGCGCCCGTCGACGACGCCATGGGCGTGGATAACGCTCGCCCGGTCGAGGTACCGTCGTAGCCACCGCCCGACCGGCTGACGCGCGAGGACGCGGTGCCCGATGTCGAGCGTATAGCCCATGCCAAGCGCGTCCACAATGGGCTCAACGTGCGCGAGCGGATAGCCGACGAACTCAACGGCGAAGCGCTTCGGATCGACCTCGGCGCAGAGACGCTCCGCCGAACGGTGCAGCGCATCCCGCCATGCCGGGAGGTCGCGAGACGGCACGACGCCACGGAAGTCGCCCTCGAAGTGGATCACCCATGCGAACGGACAAACCGGTCCCATCCGATCGATCACGCGCAGGTGTTTGTCGACTGAGTTCCGGCGAACAGCTTCGTCGCGCGATCCCAGCGATGCGTCCAGCGGCAGATGGACGGTGTACGTCAGGTCGGTCGACTCCGCAATGCGCCGCAGCTCGCCGACATCCGCACGCGCCGGTAGATTGGACATGGCGTCGGACTCGAAGATGACAAGCTCCACGTCGTCGACGACGTTCGACACGTACCTGACGTTCGGCAGGAGATCATCGGGGATGATGTACGACGTCGTACCGACCCGAAATGGGAAGCGACAATTCGGGGAATGTCGACCCATGATGCATCCTGTCCGCGACGCATGGCGAGACATCACGAAAGTAGGGTCGATGGTCTACGGAGTATGTCCGAGACGGGCTCGTGAGCCCACGACCGCCCCTCTCCCGCGAAGGAACCGGTCCACGCACACGATCACCGCGTGCGCAGGCGCAACAGATCGGTCTGTCGCGCGCTTTCGGCAGGTCTTCGGACTCGCAGGCACGCGAACGTAGTCGCATCTACTTGCCGTCGCTTCCCGCCGAGCGTTGGAGCCCGACAGTGCTGTGTGACGGCGTTCGTACCTGCTCACCGCTGCGGGGCAGTCCCGGATTCGCACCGGGTTCCCTCTCCGTGACGCACCGGCTGACGTGCAACCCGTGTGTGCGCCACTCGACGCGAGACCATACTCGGCGCTCGCGAACCGTAAGCACAATCATCATACGTGCGCCCGCTCCTCGGCGCAACGCGCAAAGCCCCTTCTACTGGATCACCGTCCGATTGACCCCGCACATGCTTGCCCACTTATTCAGGTGCATGACGACACTTCCGACACCTCGACTGGTAATCCACGGCCCGACCGCTCGGCGCAACATCGACCGCATGGCGGAATACGTTGCCACGCATGGTCTCGGGCTCCGGCCGCACACGAAGACGCATAAGTCGCAGCGGCTCGCCCGGATGCAGCTCGGCGCGGGGGCGATTGGACTGACCGTGGCCAAGCTCGGCGAAGCGCAGATCATGGCGGAAGTCGGTGACGACCTGCTCGTCGCGTATCCAGCCGTGGACCCCGTTCGCTCCGCCGGAGTCGCCAAGCTCGCGCGCACCGTCGCCGTACGCGTCGCTCTGGACTCGCATCGGGCCGCGGAGGTCCTTGCGGGGGCCGCGCAAGTTGCGGGCAGCACCGTGGGCATCCTCGTCGACGTGGACGTGGGGATGGGACGGACGGGCCTGCAGACGCCGGAGCAGGCGCTCGCGCTGGCTCAGTACGTCGACGCGGCGGACGGCCTGCGCCTCGACGGCATCATGTGCTACCCCGGCCATGTCTGGGGCGACCCGGACTCGCAGGCAACGGCGCTGAAGGGCGTTTCCCAGAAACTCGCCGAGGTGATCGCCCTGTGGCGCACGAACGGCCTCGAGGCGCCGATCGTCTCCGGCGGGTCAACACCCACGGCGATGCAGTCGCACCTGATTCCTGAGCTGACAGAGATCCGCCCCGGCACGTACGTGTTCAACGACATGAACGAGGTACACGGCGGGTACGCCACGCTCGACGAATGCGCGGCTCGCATCGTCTGCACCGTCGTGAGCGATGCGGTACCCGGGCAGGTCGTCATCGACGCCGGGTCGAAGACGCTCACCAGCGACCGTTGCCTGCCTGCGCTCGATTCGGGATACGGCTACGTTGTCGAGCTGCCCGATGCGCGCATCACGGCACTCAGCGAGGAGCACGGGCAAGTCGACGTAACACGATGCGACAGCGTGCCACATGTGGGCGACACGGTCACCGTGATACCGAACCATATCTGCCCGTGCGTGAACCTGCAGGACTCCGCCTGGTGGGACGACGGCGATGGCGTGCTCGAACCCTTGTCAATAGATGCGCGCGGGAAGATCGTGTAGATCGCTCGTGCAGAGGCATTGAGTCTCCCGCAAAGACGCAAAGGCCGCAAACCGCGATTCGGACAGCAGGGCTTGTGAACCGAACGGCGAGCGGCGTTCCTGTGGCTGGTTTACGCAAAGACGCAGAGAGCGCCAAGGAAGAGGGATAGAGAGTCGTATCACGCGAGCGATGAGGGCGGGCTTCGTCCGGTACCTGTGAACAACGCAGCGTGACTCCAGGCACCTACCTGGACGTACATGTACAGATCACATCGGTTCCTAGCGATCTTTGCGCCTTTGCGTGAGACGAAAACGATTGGACAACTCCAGTGAGCGAGAAGACTGTCGCCGGCGTTCTGCCGGTCTTCCAGACGCCGTTCAACGATGACGAGTCCATCGACTTCGCCACGCTGGAGCGCGAGATCGCCTGGCTGTTCGACGAAGGCGTCGACGGCGTTGTCATGGCGCTGGCAAGCGAGACGCTCCGTCTCACCGCCGACGAGCGACGCGGCATGGCGGAGGCGGTCTGCACCTACGCGCGCGGACGCGGCGTATCGATTATCAGCGTCGGCGCGGAATCGAGCTACGCCGCGGCGGAATTCGCACGGCACGCGGAAAGCGTCGGGGCGGACGCCGTGATGGCGATTCCTCCAGTGGCGACGAATGCTCTCGCGGAGGAGACCGTCGACTACTACCGTCGAATCGTCGAAGCCATACCGATTCCCGTCGTCGTGCAGGACGCGAGTGGATATCTGGGCAACGCCATGCCGGTGTCCGTGCAGGCGGGCCTGATGAACGAGTACGGCGCCGACCGCGTGCTGTTCAAGCCGGAAGCGGTACCGCTCGGACCGAACCTCACCGCGCTTCATGACGCTACCGACGGCGCGGCGACGGTCCTCGAAGGCAGCGGCGGCGGAGCGCTTGTCGACAGCTATCGGCGCGGCATTCTCGGAACAATGCCCGGCGCGGACCTGATCCGCGGCATCGTCGCGCTCTGGAACGCCCTTGCCGCAGGCGACGAAGACCGCGTGTACGCGCTCAGCATGCCCATCAGCGCCATCTGCGCCGGCTTGGCGTCGCTGGACGCGTACCTCGCCGTGGAGAAGCACCTGCTAGTGCGCCAGGGGATATTCCGGAACACGCTCGTGCGCGGCCCGGTGGCGTACCGCCTCGACGACGCATGGCGCGAAGGCGTCGATGCGCTGTTCGACCGCATGATCGCGGCGGTGGAGAGTGGTTGATGGATGAAGACGAGAGGCGGGCCTACCTCGTCGGACTGGATGACGAACTGCTCCAGGGAGGCGTTATGCTCTCGGAGTGGACCGTATTCCTCACACGCGACGCCGACATGGCCTTCGCGGCAGGCGCAAATCTGGCTGCACTGGTTGTAGCGCTGTCGGGCGTTGAAACGCATCTGCGGTGGGAGTACGGCGAGAAGGCCAAAGGCTCGCTGGCGCCTCTGATAGCTGAATCGCCTGTACCAGCTGAACTGCAACGCGAGCTGGACGAGTTGCGGCGGTACCGGAACACGTGGGTTCATGTCAATGACCCCGATGGTGATGGCGCCCTACTCTCGAATCCCGATGAACGGGACCGTGAACTGGAAGAGATGGCGATGCGGGCCATGAGGGCCCTGCGGCAGACGCTATATCTTGAGCCGTCCGTGTAGCGGGCGGCAGATGCGCGACGGAAGGTCAGATGAAAGCTGAAGACCTCGACAAGGCATTCGACGCCGGCGATGACATCACCGAACATCTCGATATCTCCGCGGCGCGTCGCCCGAACCAGGATCGGAAGCCCATGATACACGACATACACAGTCACGCATGGAAGTACCCGGACGGCTTCTCCGACGATTTTCGCGCGCAGGCCAAGCGCGCCCGTGCGGGCGTCGAGGTGGACCTGACCGTCCGCTACGACGACTACATGGCCGGCGCGACGCTGGACGACGTGCGCACGGTGGTCTTCGGCGGGAAGGCTCGACTCAGCGGCCTGTGGGTGGACGACCAGCACGTCGCCGAGTACGCGGACGCCCACGAAAACGTCACCGGCTTCCTTGCCGTCGACCCGACGGAGCCGAAGTGGTGGGACGAACTGCGCGCCGGCCATCAGGAACTCGGCCTGCGCGGCATCAAGCTGCTGCCGATGTATGCCGGCTTCCACCCCGACGACGACCTGCTCGACCCGTTGTGGCGTTACGCTTCGGACTACGGACTGCCCGTCATGCTGCACACGGGCACGACGTTTGTCGCGCAGGCGCCTCTGGAGTGTACGTTGCCACGTCATGTGGACGCAGTCGCGCGAAGATACCCGGACGCGCGCATCTGCATGGGACACCTCGGGCATCCGTACGAAGCGGAAGCGATCGTCGTGGTCCGGAAACACGAGCACGTATACTCGGACGTGAGCGCTCTGCACTACCGCCCGTGGCAGCTCTACAACTCGCTCATGCTTGCGCAGGAGTACGGGGTCTGGCACAAGCTGCTGTTCGGCACGGACTTCCCGTTCACCACGGTGGACGAGTCCGTCGCCGGTCTGCGTGCGCTCAACGACATGCTCGACGGCACGAATCTGCCGAGGCTGAACGCCGACGAAATCGAGAGCCTCATCCACCGGGACGGTTTCGGCTGTCTTGGCCTGGAGTGACGCTGGCACCTTGGCTCGTCATGACTGTGCTCTTCGCGGAAGGGAGAGAGATTGGACCCATATGAGGTGCTCGGGGTCGCAAGGGACGCCGACGAGACGGAGATCAAGGCAGCCTATCGCAGACTCAGCAAGCGGTATCATCCGGATGCGAACGTGGACAACCCGCTCGCCGATCTTGCCGCGGAGAGGTTTGCCCAGATCAACGAGGCGTACAAGTCGCTACTGTCGACCCGGGGAGCGGATGAGCCGTCGTCCTCGGAGCGCAGTAACGATGCGAGCGCTGCGATCGCCAGCATACTCGAGAGAATGCAGTGGCGGGAATTCCACGCCGCGGTACGGCAGATCGACGAATTCGTCTTGCGCTGTGGCAGCAACCCCGAACTGATCATCCTCCGTGCTCGCTGCTATGGCGAACTGGGCGAATTCGATAAGGCAGCCGTCGACGCGCGGCGTTCGGCACACCACTTCCCCGACGACGCCGAGGTTCAAGCCTTCGCTGGCATGGTCTTTCTGAAAATCGATGAGCATGGGGAGGCGGTCGGGTATCTTCGCACAGCCCATACGCTACGGCCTGAGTCGCCCGATATCATGGTGCTGTTGGCCGTGGCCTTGAAGCGAACGGGGCGTGCAGACGAGGCCGATGCCCTGATTCGGCGGGTCGAGGCGATCGACCCACATAACGAACTGCTGCAGGAACACGTGGGAATCTTTCACAGAGTGACAAAGGCCGTCAGGCACGGGCGCGAGAATGCAGACTCTCGGGCGACAGAGAAGAGCAAGGAACGGAAATCCATGATCGTTGGCGGCGCGGTACTTCTCGTGGGCGGATTGATTTTCGCGTGGACCGGAGTCGGCATTGTCGCGGCGATTGTTG
>CAZEAI010000127.1:0-13995 GCA_964510105.1 uncultured bacterium | reverse complement strand
ACGTGCGCGTTGAACGGATTCGGCGATGCGGCCAGTTCCCCTTCTCGCGCCGATGGGCTCGCATCAGTTGTCTGAGCCGCAAGGACCGATGTGACGTTCGGGTTTGACACGAGGATCGTCCCGTTGTCGATGGTCACCGGGCGCATCGGTATCCCGGGCCATCCCGCATCCGGGCGCGGGTAGCTTGTCCATCCCTCGTTGAATAGATACGGCGTACTCAACGGCAAGGGACCGATCTTGATTGGCCTGTGGGTGCCGTCCGCGACGTTGTTCAACACCGTGCACTCCATCGAAAAGAGCGTTCCCGCGCCGACAATGGCGCTGTAATCTACTGAGACAATTCTAATGGTACCGTTGTCCATCACCGTGTCGAGAATGGTGCGCTCCTCCGAGATCAGCGGGCCCTTCCGCACCATACCAGAGAACGACATGATGTCCTCCGGATAGTCGATCAACATCTGAAACGCGATTACGCTGTCCTGTGCCACGATCTCGGCAACTCGCACCGGCAGCCAGATGGTCTCTCCGGCGTCGATGGTCGTGTCCGGTATGCTGATCACTATCGACTGAGCTTCCGCGGTGCGCCACGTAACTATGGCGATCAGCATCAACGCCCACCGCTGGATGCATACGCCGAACCCCATCTGGGACCCCTGTATCGGGCGTGGACCCCGAAAAGCAGCTCAGTCCCGACTGTACCGGTTCAGCGACCAGTCGTAGTCAAGGTACTGAGGCTCAATATCAGCGTTGTCGTCATTCGCGTGGCGCCGGTTCTGCACGTTCGGCCCGTATGCCCGGACGAAACCCATCACCGATCCGTACCCGGCCTCGAAGTCGGCGCCGTACCACTCGAATATCTTCGACAGGCGAACGCGGCGATTCTCCCAGTCAACGGTGTTCCGGGTTTCGTCCGCGAGGAAGCCCCGTGAGGCGCTATCCAATTGGCTATCAAGCGCCTCGCCGGTGTACGCCCATGGTTGCAGCAGCGGGCAGCTTGTCGCCGCGCAGACGAGAGCGGCATGAATCCGGGCGTCGCCAAACGGCCGGATGATGTCGTTCTCTATCTCGTCAAGCGTCACGCGTCTCCCTGCGACGACATGCTTCTCGCCGCGGAAGAACCCAGGCACATCCGTCACGCGATCCGGCATGTCGTGCCGGACAACGGACTGTATCACCGTCAGGTTATACGCGTTGATCCAGAACGCGAGCTGATCCGCGGGCGTCGGCATGGCATCGGGCGACGCCGACTCGATATCGCGGGTGCATCGACTCAGGATGTCGCTTCCACGCAACTCGTCGTACGCAACGAGTCCGCCGCGCACGTACCGCTGAAGCACGGAATCGCAGGCGGCCGTCGCGTCGGCGCCAACCGCACCGGCGATCAGTCCGATCATGGCCATCGTGCCCAGCCACCGTCTCGCCGCGGTTCTCGTTGCGCTGAGCCCGGTTAGTTGCGCGGGCGAGCCCGTGGTACCCACGGCCTCCTCGGATCGCTGACGATTTGCAGCACGACAGACGCAGCGACGAACGCCGCCGACGGCATCTGCCAGCTCGCGTCGATGACGCCTCCAATGCAGGCCATCAGTGCGCTGCCTGAGCCCAAGAGGGCCACGAAGGAGACGATGTTCACGGCGTACCAGAAACGAGGTCGCATGATTGTTGATTACCCCCCGAGCGCTGAACAACGCGCAATCCCCAGATGCCCGTATCCCCGCCATCCGCGTTGAGTCCCGCGATGCCCCCCGGCATCGGGATCTGCTCCGCAACGTATCGAATCCGCGGCTGACAGCATCCATGACGGTGAATGTACCTGCGGCAGTCCTTTTTTGCCGTGACCGATATCACAGAACGGCGCGAGCGGTGTTCGTCAGGCCGTGGTCACAGCAAACCGTAATATCGACACGGCGATACCCGATGGCAAGAAACGCGACGGCGCGGCATCAGCACTCCCGCGCGACGGTGGAAGACCAGCGCGAAACAGCTTCGGCGGTTTCCAGCTCGTTCTCCAGCCACAGGCGCTCCATCTCCGCGAGAAACTCGCCGACGCGTGGCCCCGGCTGCACGCCCATCCCGAGGATATCCGCTCCCGAGACAGGAGGCGTCGCCGACCCTCCCCTGAGGCGACCGGCGTCCCGCAACTGCTTCCACAGCTCCTCGGCGGCGGTGGTCGCGGCACCTCGTCCGAAGGATTCCGCGTCCGCTGTCCAGAGAGCGGTGAGGTGCCGATCCGGATCGTTTCGCAGTACGCGCGCCAGCGCTCCGTGGCGCATGGAGTGGGCGTGACGCCAGCCCCATCGGTGTGTGAGGAGTTCCGCCACGGATGCTCGCAACGCTCGCGGAGCGCCGGTTCGCGTCATTACCTCCGCAGCACCGTTTCCGCGAGCCTCATCGACGCGTACATCGTTCTGCCAGTGTTCCGAAGGCGATTCGTCCGGCGCCACCACGTCGGCGAGAAGTCCGGCCCAGACAGTGTCCGGCGAGGCGTCGTCCGGCATGCTGGAGAGACGACGTACGGTTCTCGACCACAGTGACGATGCGCCGCCTGGTCCCGCCGCGACTTCGGCGAGTTCCGGCAGCACAGCCGAGAGCACGCCGGTGTCTC
This sequence comes from uncultured bacterium, assembly GCA_964510105.1. Taxonomy (GTDB): domain Bacteria; phylum Latescibacterota; class MWCZ01; order MWCZ01; family MWCZ01; genus CAZWQW01. The sequence goes on along the minus strand of CAZEAI010000127.1, from coordinate 11,393 downwards.
GCAGGAGGCACAGGGCACGCGTGCGTCCTGCGTCGCGAAAGGTCGCGTCAAGCTCCTGCCACACGCGTTCGACAGCAACATTTCGCACGTCGTCCGCCCGTTCGACGATCGCGCGCCGCGTCGCTCTCTCCAAACGGAAGTCGAGACGCGCGGCAAACCGCACTGCACGGAGAATTCTGAGGGAGTCGTCGGCGAAACGCTCGCGCGCGTCGCCGATGGTACGTATGATGCCGCGGCGCAAGTCGTCGAGTCCACCAACGTAGTCGAAGATCTGCTCGGCATCCGGATCGTGCACCAGCCCGTTGATGGTGAAATCGCGCCTCGTAACATCCGCCTCAAGGTCTGCGAACTCCACCCATCCGGGTCTGCGTCCGTCGCGATAGTCGCCCTCGGCGCGGTACGTCGCCACCTCGTGGCCGACGCCCTGCTCCACGACGGTCATCACGCCGTATAGTGCTCCCACGGGGATCGTGCGACGGAATAGCTTCTCGACCTCGTTGGGGCGCGCGGAGGTCACGATGTCGTAATCCTTCGGCCTGCGGCCCAGGATGACGTCGCGAACGCCGCCTCCGACGAAATACGCCTGATGCCCGGCATCTCTGAGAACCCGCACGATACCGAGCGCCCGGTCATACCGGTCGTCGCGTATGGCGGGCGCGGAGATCGTTACAGGGGGAGACGGTTCCACGCCGGATTCCAGTCGTGGCGAAGCTCAGTACATGCCGGCGAGAAGTATCCAGCTTCGGGTATTTCGAGCGGCGGGGCCTCGAACGCGTCCCAGAGAAAGAGCGCGAGGTCCTCGGCGGTGTGGTCGGCGTATGAGATCAGGTAATCGGCCCCGCAGGCTGCTCCGTCGCGCACGAGGTGAGACAGCTCGCGATGGTTCCCCAGCAGGCACGGCAAGTCCGCGTACCGCGGGTCCGATTTCACACCGCGGACTACCGAAGCACCCACTGACGGCGATTCCGCGCAGACCAGCAGCGCGTCGAAACGACGCAGCGCGAGCAGTTCGTACATCTCGAATCCGCAGTCCGCGGTAGCGACGTGTGTGCCGTAGGGCAGCTGCGCTGCCGATTCCAGCCAGGCCGCGACGACACTCCTCATCGGCGGGTGGTCGCTTACGACAAGGATGGCTCTCGCGGTATCAGGCGGGGCAGTTGATGGCACCGATCCTCTCCGGGGTTCGGGACGTAGCTGTCATCTCCTCTAGTATAATATAGGGTGTCATCGGAATCTGGCAAGCGTGACTTGGCCGGAAAGCGATACGGTGTCTACCCGGTCGGAGTCTCGAATTCGCATACGACGACTTCGTGGGCGTCGATACCGGGAACGGCGACCACCACCGCATCTCCGTCGCGAGCGAGATCGCCGCTGGTGGTGACAGACCCCTCGCGGAGGAGCTTCACGCGGGATGGGAGGCTCGGCAACCGCAAAGAGACCCTCTGCGCGCCAAGACTGTTGATGCCGCACGCCGGCGGAGTGCCGTTGTCAGCGTTCTCGGCGTTCACCAGATGCACCACGAAGCGGCTTCCCACGCGACGCGCATGAACGTCGAGCAGGCCGGGACCCGCTACTTCGACGCAGAATGGTTCGATCGCTGCCCATCGTATCGCATTGGCGAGGATTCGACGGTGATCGGGGCTATTCGGCGGATTCGGACCGTCCGGGCGGCACCACCGGTCGATATCGCACGGGAAGTAGACGACCCGTCCAGCGCCGTACTCGTTCGCGACGGCGAGCGCCGTCGTCGTGCGCTCAACACCGAAGAAGCTGCGTTCCGGAGGCATCCTGGGCATCGGTGGGATGAGCGTCGCGCAAACGACCGCGCCGTTGGCGACGCGGACCGGGACGTGCCACATCTCGGGCGTAGTGGCGATCGCGTCCGCGCCGTCGAGACCGGCGCCCATGATCTCTCGCTCCTCGATTCGATAGTGCGCATCGGGAATCGGCCCGACGGGCCGCGACGCGGTGGCGCTGACTCCGAAAACGTCCGATAGCCCGAAGTCGTTGCGCGGTGAGCCGTCGGGCATGGCGAGGGACGACTCGAACGTCGCCACTAGGCCGCCCCCGTCGGCCACGAATCGTCGCAACACCTCACACTGCTCATCGGAGAGCGGCGCCAGATTCGGCAACACCGCGACACGGAATCGCGCCAAGGCCTCCCGCGTCAGCTCGCCGGTTTCGATGAGATCGAACGCGATGCGATCTCGCACAAGAGCGTGTGCCATGCCGCGAAGCGGCTCGCCGCACAGCCGTGCGACGTTGACTCCGCCGTAGGCGTCGGCTCCCGATTGCGAGAACAGCACGGCGATCTCCGCCGCAGGTTCCGCGCCGCGGAGTACATCGCGGTGCTCGTCGTAGAAGCTGAATATGCGCTCGATCGCTTCGAATGGCCGCCGATCGGGACCTGCGGCGCCGATCACGTGGTACCAGAGCCGACAGCCCGCCGCCATCATCTCCGCCGTGATGAGCTCCAGCTCGGCGTCGGGCTGTGCGCTGATCCGTCCGAGGCCGCCGTACGCGCCGAACAGGTGATAGTACGGCGTGTCCGGCATTGTCGCGCCGAGCATCTTGCCGGGCAGACCCATGGTCCAGATCGGACCGCGGCGCGACTGGTAGTCGTGGTCGACCATGTCCAGCGCGCGGCCTTGCTCGCGCCAGTGGCCGGAGTCGTTCATCCGCTCCAGGTCGCCACCCATGTTCATGACAACGGTGGCGTGCTCCTTGAGCGACTTCGCGGCGGACTGGTACTCCCGGGTCAGCTCGTCCATCCGATTGTTGTGCCATTCCGTCCAGCGCCGCCAGCCGGGATCGGACCACTCCTGCTCCACGGGGACGTCAAGGCTCGTGTCGTCGCGGAAGCGCCGTGTGCACGTAGAGCAGTGACACGGACCAACTGTCACCGTGCCGGTGTCCTGCCCGATGGTGCGCTCGGGGGTCTGCCACGCGTTCAAGAAGAAGCCGTCGACGTCGTAGCGTTCCATCACTTCGCGGAACATCGTGTTTGGCAGCCAGTCCCGATACCACGGTCCGTTCATGCACGTGTACCACATCCGAACGCTTGCGCCGGGATCGTGACGCGGGTCGGGCACCGGCTGTCCGGCGGAATCGGTGAGGAGCCAGTCCGGATGTGAGCGCGCGACCTCTTCGTGTACGCGGCTCGGCGTGAATCGCGCCAGCACATAGAGATCGCATCGTCGCGCGGCCTCGACCATCTCGCCGAAGATATCCCGGTCGCCGACCTCGTTCATCCACGGGCTGATCCACGAGTGGGCCTGTTCCGTCCCGTAGTAGTGGATGATGCCGCCGGCGTTGAGCGTCACGCCGTCGATGCAGGTTCGACGCCAGTAGTCGGTCCACCAGTCGAGGTCGATCCGGGCCGGCTCGTGTTCTTGCAGGTTGAGCTGCCCCCACAGGGCGCAGTCGTCCCACCATCCGTCGTAGAGCGATTTCATCAGAGTCTCTCCGAAAGCCGCGCGAGACCGAGGACCGAGAGATCGGCATCGACATGTGCATCCGGGATCTGCTCGGCGATCCATTCGCTGTGACCGCCGGTGAGCCAGATGGCCGGCTGTCCGGCCGAGGGCTCCAAGCCGAACTCGCGTCGCGTCTCATCGATGAGCCTGAGCGTGCCTCCCACCCAGGCGTGATACAGCCCGATCTCGACGCCCTCCGGCGTGGAATCGCCGATAGTGCGTTTCGGCTTCCGCGGGCTGACGATGCCGAGCTGGTCAGTGCCGACGCCAAGCGATTCGGACATGAGCCGGAGCCCCGGCATGATCGCGCCGCCCATGTACACCCCGGCATCGGTGACGACGTTCGTATGGACCGCCGTGCCCAGTCCGACCACGATGACGGCTTGCTCCGATCGTGCGAACGCCTCCGCGCTTGCGGCCACTCGGTCGACGCCCGGCTCGCCGTACTGATACCGCGTGAGAACGCCGAGCCTCGTGAAATCCAGCGACGTCACCGGCCTGACGCGGCAGCCAAATCCCGTCAGAGCGGCGGCCAGCCTTGCTCCGGCCCAGCTCACAACGCTGCCGAGCACGACATCGGGACGGCCCGCCAGCACCGGTTCGAGGTCCCGAGACGCCGCGAGCAGATCCGCGCCGGTACGCACTCCGCGCAGCGCGGCGGTAGGTACGCCGGCCTGCGAGACGATGGATCGCTCGCCAACCCGGGCGATTTTCGCCACGCTGTTGCCGAGATCGACGACGACGGCGTCGGTCATTCATGCCTCCTCATATGTCGAAGATAGCAGGTGGCGAGATATGTCGAAGATAGCAGGTGGCGAGAGCGGAACCATGCGCGCGTGCTCTCAGGCGCACTTGCCTTGCCGGTGATCCCGCGGGTGCCGTTCTTATGACATCCGCGTGCACCGCGCGGGGACGACGCGAGGAACCACGTGAGACGCAGCATCGGATACCTCCCGCACACCCTCGCGGTCGCCGCACTGGTCGCTACAGTCGCCGCGTGCGGAACGCCTCCATCGACGCGAACAGCGCCGCCCATGCGTCCGCTCACTTCGGGACGGCTCGAAACACTCATCGATTCGCTCGTGCTTGGCTCCCGGATCGGCGCGGCCCTGGCGGCGGATACGCTGGAACAGCATGACGACTCACGCGCCGTGTCCCGCCTGCTGGAGCGCGTACGGCATGCCGGCGGCCCAGAACGCAGAGCCGCCGCTCGCGCGCTTGAACGCGTCGAAATCCACGCCGGAGTTGATTCGCTGGCGGCGGCTCTGGCCGATACCAGTGCGTACGTGCGCTGGGCGGCGGCGACGTCTCTCGCAGCTCGGACGAGCGATCGCGCCGCGCCGGCGTTGAGGGAGGCGCTCGACGACCCGGACACCGGCGTGCGACAGGCAGCCGCGCGAGCGTTGGGCGCGCTGGCGGATTCCGCGTCGTTCGTGGCGTTGATCGAGCATAGAGCGGATTCGGCCGAAGAGGTGCGCGCCGAGATCGCTCGCGCCATGGTTGGAGCGGGAGAGAGCGCCGTTGAGCTGCTGCGCAACTACGTGGAGACCGACAGCGGCCTCGTCGTATCAGTGGCCATAGACGCGCTCGGAAGGTGCGGTGGTACGAGCGACGTACCGCTGGTCGGCGTTTCGCTGCTCGACGGGACCGTCCCGATCCGTGCTGCGTCCGCGAGGGCTCTCGGATTCCTGGGTGGCGAACAGGCCGGAACGCTGCTCCTGGCTGCGACCCGCGACGATCCGAGCCCACTTGTCAGGGAGGCGGCGGTTCTCGGACTCGGCACCGGCCGCCCCGATCTGGTGCCCGACCTCGTTGCGGAACAGTTCGAGGCCGAATTCGATCCGTTTGTGCGCCGTGCCTGGGTAGACGCGCTACGCCGGACGTCTCCGGGCGGGCGGCGAGTGCTTGAGATGCTCGCGGATCATGACTTCAACCCCGATGTTCGCGCCGCCGCGGCGCGCGCTCTGCAGCCACGCTGAGACGCGCACGATCTGATCCTCACGGCGTGGCCCCCGATGCGCGCCGCCTGCATCTTCTCCACCACACACCGGCCCGCAACCCACATCGTGAGGCGATACCGCCATGACAAGCCGCGAACGCCTGCTCGCCGCATTCCGACGAGAACAGCCCGACCGCGTACCGATCCACGTTCGGGGGGTCCACGTACTCAACGACGAGTGGGTCGCCGCCCGCGATGAAAGCTGGCGCCCCCTCATCGATCTCGTAGCGGCCGAGTGCGACCCGACAGTCGGGTTCCCGGTTCGCACCGGATGGCTCGGCACGGCGAGTGAGGATGTCCGGTTCGAACATGCACGTCGTGATGGTGGCGACTGGTGGTATGACGAGACTACCGCGCACACACCGAAAGGGCCGCTCACTTACGTCAATCGTGTGAGCAAGCACGAGTACTCGAGCCTCACCGACACGTTCTGGATCAACGACGACGACCGAGATCTCGAACGCTTCCTCAGCGTGCCATACGCGCCGGTTCGACCCGATCTGAGCGAGTTTGGTGCATTCGAGGAGAGTGTCGGCGAACGCGGCGCGGTGTTCGTAGGCATGCTCGATCCCATCGCGCTCGTGCATGAGCTGGTGGGTTCCGAGAAGCTCGCGCTCTGGAGCCTGGAGCGGCGGGCCGACGTGGACATGCTCATCGAGCTGTTCACGTGCCGCCTTCGGGACTGGATCGACCACCTCCTCGCAAACGACGTCCGCGCCGTTTTCGGCTTCGTCGGGGCGGAATACTGCCTGCCGCCGCTCATGCCACCGAACCTGTTTCGCGACTGGGTCACGGAGCCCATGCGGCGGCTCACCGCGCCCATTCACGCGGCGGACGTGCTCGTTCACGTGCATTCCCACGGGCCGCTCGACAGCATCCTCGAGCAGTTCGCCGACATGGGAGGCGACATACTCCATCCCATCGAAGCGCCGCCCATGGGCGATGTCCCTCTGGCCGACGCGAAGCGACGCATCGGCGACCGCGTGTGCCTCGAAGGGAATATGCAGGTGGGCGATCTGCTCGCCGGTGACGAGGATGAGGTGCGCGATCTCACGAAACGCGCAATCGACGACGCGGCGGCCGGCGGTGGGTTCGTCCTGTGTCCGACGGCGTCGCCGTATGCGCCGCAGCTGAACGACACGATTGTGCGGAACTACGTCGCGATGATCGAGACGGCGCTGGAGTACGGCGTCTACTGACCGGATGCTGTCACGGGCACATACGTGACCACGTTGTGAACGAGGGAGGTAAGCCATGAAAGCCCTTCAGATCGTCGGCAGCCGCAATCCACACGGCCAGACCGCGAGAGCCGCGGCTGCCTGCGCGGATGGCATGACAGGCAACGGTACCACGGTAGAGTCGGTCTTTCTGCCAACGTTGAACATCGAGCGGTGTCGACAATGCGACGATGATGGCTGGGGCATCTGTCGCACGGAAGGCCGATGCACTATCGAGGATGACTTCGCGAGCCTGGTCGACGAAATCGAGCGCGTGGGCGCCGTCATTTTCGCGACGCCGGTGTACTACAGCGACCTGAGCGAGAGCCTGAGGGCATTCCTCGATCGACTGCGTCGGACGGCCACTCACGCCGTCGCCGGGAATCCGATGGAAGGGAAACCGGCACTGGGCATCTGCGTTGCCGGTGGCGGCGGCGGCGGAGGCCCGGCGTGCGCTCTCAGTCTTGAGAAGGTTCTGGCAACGTGCGGATTCGATGTGATCGACGTAGTGCCGGTTCGCCGTCAGAACCTGGACATGAAGCTGGATATCCTCCGCGCAACGGGTGCGTGGCCGGCGTTTGCGACGAAGTGAGTCGAGTTGGCCGGATTGTAACGATCCCGCGGTCTTCGCGTCGCCATGATCGAGACGGCGCTGGAACACGGCACGTACTGACTGGAGACACACCATGAGCGACGCACCGCGATACAATGTCCTGCATGTGTTCTCGGACCAGCACCTTGCGGCGTGCATGGGCGTCGAGGGCCATCCGCAGGCGATTACGCCGAACATGGATCGTCTCGCGGCGAGCGGCGTCAGGTTCACCCGCGCGTATACGCAGAACCCCATCTGCACGCCGAGCCGGATGAGCGTGCTGACGGGGCAGTACTGCCACAACCACGGCTACTACGGTCTCTCGGGTCCGCGCCCGGAGAGCTTGCCGTCGTTCCTCGGTCACTTCAAGGAGCACGGCTACCGCACCGCGGCGATCGGGAAGCTGCACGTGCCGTCCGACCCCGTGAATTGGCTCGAGCCGCACGTCGACCTGCTCGACGACTGTTACTACCCGCACCGGCAGGATCTCGACAAAGACGACACGCCCTACTACAACTACCTGCGGGAACTCGGCCTGCGTGACAAAGAGGACAGCATAGCGCTCAGAGATGCCGGCTGGGCGCGGATGCAGCACCTCGAGGGGCGGCCGTCGGCGCTTCCGTTCGCGCACTCCGTCGAGGGATGGTGCGTCCGCGAGGCGGTACGCTTCATCGATGGGACGCTTGCGGGGCCCGCGACGAAGCCGTTCTGCATCCAGATCAGCCTGCCCCGGCCTCATCAGTGCTTCACGCCCGATCGACAGTTCTGGGACATGTATCCCGAGGACCTCGACCTGCCCGAGACGTTCCATCAGGACAACTCCGGTCGGCCGCCCCATTTCCGCGCGAGCGCGGAACACATGAAGCACATCGACTGGACATTCGAGCCGCGCGACGACGAGGGGGGGCCTCGCAGGCTGTGGCGGGGATACCTCGGCGCGGTGACGCATGTCGACCACGCCCTGGGCCTGCTCATGGATGCTCTGGATGAGCGAGGTATCGCGGAGGAGACCATCGTCGTCTACCACGCCGACCACGGATCATACAGCGGGACGTTCGGCGTCCCGGAGAAGGCGCCGGGCATTTGCTCCGAAGCTGTGTGTCGCGTGCCGTACATCTGGCGCGTTCCGGGAGTCGAGCCGCGCGTTCGCGACGACCTGGTGGAGAGCATCGATCTCGCGCCGACGATCCTGTCGCTCTGCGGGCTAACGCCGATGGAGTGCGTGGACGGCCGCGACCTCTCCAGTGCGCTACGCGGCGGGGATGTGTCCGGCCGGGAGATCGCCGTTACGGAGAATCCGTGGAGCAAATCGCTGCGGTGGGGTAGGTGGCGGTTCGTTCACTATCAGCCGGAGATGTTCAGCGACCAGGGCGAATCCGACGTTGGAGAACTCTACGACATGGAGGCCGATCCATCCGAGACGACGAACCTCTATGACGATCCGGCGAGTCGAGACGTCGTGAACGACTGCCGCCGACTCCTGCTCGAATGGCTGATACGGACGCAGCGAAATGTGACGGCGTGGCCACCCCTGGACTGGCCGGAAACGTCGTACAACCTCGCCGAGGACGGCAAAGAAGCGAACGGTGGAGATATCGAGGCGCGCCGGAAGGCGGGGCACCTTTCCTACATTTGAGACTCGCACGCCGTACCAGCGAGCACTCAACTGGTCCAATCGACGAGCGTGCCGTGGCTGCGCAGTAGCTCCTCGTTGATGCTCATCCCCCAGCCCGGGGCTTCGGGAGGGGTCATCTCACCTTTGACGACCGGTGGGAACCCGTTGAACAGCTCGGGCCAGGCCGGATGCTGCTGCGCGTTGTCGAAGGCTTCGACCCAGTCACCGTTCGGCATGGCCGAGGCGAGCTGCACGTGGAAGTGTGGAGCGTGGTGCGGCGCGAGTCGGACTCCCCGGGATTCAGCGAACCCCGCGATGCGTAGCCAGTCCGTGACGCCGCCATTCTTCACGGCGTCGAATTGGAGATACGTGATGCCGCCGCGTTCGATAACGTCGGCGCACTCTCCGAAGTCGATGTGGTTCTCGCCGGTGGCGATGGGGACCGACGTAGCCTCCGCCAGTTTGCCGGTATCGCCGTTGGCATCGTGTCCGCTGTGGGTGGGATATAGGCCGCCGTGTGGCTTGATGGGCTCCTCGAGCCACGTGATGTCATACGGCTCCAGTACCCGCGCGGCCCGTACGGCTGTTGTGAGTTCCCACACCTGGTTCGCGTCGACCATGAGCTTGACGTTCGGGCCGATCTGGTCTCGCACCTGGCGCGTTCGCTCCACGCTATCGTCGATTCCGCGACCGATTCGTATCTTGAGCGCGCTGTACCCGGCTCGATCCATCAGGGCGAGCGCCTGATCGATCGTTCGGTCTAGCGGCTCGTCATCCATGTAGAACACGTCGGAGAGATACGCGGGCACAGGTCGTCTGGTGCCGCCGACGGCCTCGCAGAGCGGCACGCCCATGCGTTTCGCTCGGATGTCCCACAGTGCCTGGTCGACCATCCCGATGGCACACAGGACCCCTCGGCGCGTCCACTTCGCCGGTCGCAGCACGGTCTCGCCGAGGAGGGCGTCGTGGAGGCGTTGCCAGATCTCCTCGACCTTGTCCTCGTGTTGTCCGATGGCCAACGGGGCGACTGCTTCGCTGAGGATTTCACACAACAGTGGCGGATCGACCCCGCGACCCGCCCCGATGCCCTCGGCGCCGTCGGCAGTACGGACGCGGCACACCGCATCCGTGCTGTGTGTGATGGGTCCCCCGGACAGCCCACGAGGCACCGGCAGCGGCATCTTGATCCACGCATGATCGATTGTTGCGATAGCCATGGTTCGTCACGCTTTCCGATTCTGCTGGCTGGGATCGCGGGGATAGGTACCGATTTGGCGCGCTCGGCTGCCTACCGGCCCCCTCGTGTCATAAGGTCATCGCGACGCGATTGATATGCAACCTCGCGCAGGCTGATCTTGGGCGCATCCGCCTCCGACGGTAACCTTTGGCGGGGGAGCGACAGCGCATGGACGGCACTATTTCCATACTCGTGGGGGCGACGGCCTCCGGCAAGACCGCGGTTGTGGCCGGGCTCGCCGGCCTGATGACGCCCGGGCGAGGCGTTGTCGCCGTGGAGGCTGTCTCCGCCGATTCCCGGCAGGTCTACCGTCGCCTCGACATCGGAACGGCGAAACCGACGCCCGCCGAACGCGCACTCGTGCCGCACCATCTCATCGATGTTGTCGACCCCGGCGATACCTACTCCGCGGGACGGTACCGGCGCGCCGCGGAAGCCGCGATTTCGGAGGTCCTCAGTCGCGGCGGGATGCCGATCGTCGTTGGTGGAACCGGCCTCTACGTTCGGGCGCTCGCGGAGGGGCTGAGCCGGATACCGCCGGTCCCGGCGGAGGTCACCGAAGCCCTTCGGGAGGAACTTCGCGTCTCAGGCCTGCCGGCGCTGCGCAGGCTGCTGGTCGAGGCGGACCCCGTGGCCGCGGAGGGCATCGCTCCGGGCGATCCCCAGCGAACCGTTCGGGCGCTGGCGGTATGGCGGCATACGGCGCGACCGCTTTCCGACTGGTGGCGCGAACCGCCGCAAGCGCCCCGGTACCGGTATGCGTGGTTCGGCATCCGCCGATCCAGAGACGAGCTGCGATCTCGCATCGCTGAACGCGTGGATGGGATGATCGCAGCGGGGTTGGAGTCCGAGGTGCGGGGGCTGGTCGACTCTGGGGTCGTCTGGGAGTCCAGCGCGATGCGGACGGTCGGCTACCGCGAGTGGAGGGCATACCTCGACGGCGACGAGTCGCTGGAGAGTGTGCGCGACGCGATCGTCACCCACACCGCGCAGTACGCCAAGCGTCAGATGACGTGGTTCCGCTCGGTGTCGAACCTGCATTGGATCGACGTGCCCGGCGACGATGCCGCGGAGGTGCTGCGGAAGCACGTCGAAGCGGCAGGACATTCTTGACGCGATCCCAGCGAATGGGTATCATGTAGGGCGTACGCCGAGCTCTGCTCGGCGCTCGATGAGCAGAGCTCAACACCGGGCGAGCGTAGCTCAGCTGGTAGAGTTCCAGCTTCCCAAGCTGGCTGTCGCGGGTTCGATTCCCGT
>CAZEAI010000126.1:0-14050 GCA_964510105.1 uncultured bacterium | reverse complement strand
TGGGACGGACGAGGAATGCCAGCAGGAGCGGTATCAGCCCCAGGTGGTGCGTCGACTGGGTGAAGGGCATGTAGCCCCAGTAGGTATGCGTGCTCCGGTCGAAACGCGGATCGTTCCAGAGCCCGTAGAACGAAGGCACGACGTACGTGATGAGTTCCTTCGGATGCATCGACCACTGCGTCGCGAATTCCCACGCGCGGTCGTGCTCGACGCCGCTCTCCCGGATCAGCTCCGACGCCGCGCTTGGCTCGCCTCCTCGAACCGAGTGTGGCGTGAATTCCAGGACGGGGAGGTAGGGTAGCGCCACTACTCCGAGCGCCACGACAAGCCCACCGCCGATGAGCAGCGCGTTCGCACCGAAGCGCCTGAGGCGGGCGATCAGGTCGCCCTCCAGCACCACGATGTCCGCAACTACGATGCAGGCGATAAGTAACAGGCCGTAGTAGGTCACCTGCGGATGCCGCACCCAGAGCTGCCACGCGGCGACGAGGCAGAACCACGCGAACGCTCGCAGGGATCGATGCCGGATGAGGCCGTCGGTGACCAGCAGGAAGGGCGGGATTAGCGCCGCCGCCCAGAGCTTGTTGTTGTGCCCGGCGGCGATCAGGCCCGGGAAATACGGCGTCATGACGTACACCGTTGCCGCGAGAAACGCGGCTATCGGCGAGCGCCCGTACCGTATGAGCAGCGCGTACGTGCAGACTCCGGCAACTCCGAAGAACGCCAGCAGAATGATGCCCAGATTGCCGCCGGACAAGGTCCCGATGATGGCTGTGAGCGGGTTCTCTCGCGTGTAGACCATCGATCCATAGGAAGGCATTCCCGAGAATACCGCCGGCGTCCAGAGTGGCATGTCCCCATGTTCACGATCCCACTTCTGGCTCATGCTGGAGAGCGCATGCGACGCCGTGGTATCCGGCGCTTTCGGCTTGGAGCCTTCGAGAATCATGCCGCCGAAGTACAACGTCAACAGCAGGAAGCCTGCTATAGCCAGCCCGATGTGGATGGCGTTCTTCGGCAGCGGGCGCGATGCGGCTCTTGGCGACGGGCGATTTCCGGGTTTCTTCGGTCGTGCCTTGCCGACCATCGGCTGCTCCTCATCGTTGGTGGGACGCGAACTGTCGCGGGTCCCAAGTGTACGGAAATCGTAGCGGGCAGTCCAACCGAATCGCCAACCCCTGTGATCGTCGGACATCGGCAGGTACCGTATCGCTTTCGCACAACTTGTATGATCTGCCCATCGAAGGGAATCGCGATGACGCGTGTGAGACCACGTCACGTCCTGGTCGATATGGACGGTACGCTTGTGGATACGGAAGGCCTGAAATGCGAGGCGTGGCGCCTTGCCGTAGGGGACGCGTCAGGCACCACGCCGGGTGACGCTGATCATCGACTGCTGTACGCGACGCTCGCCGGCGCTCCAGCCATGGTGATCGGTGCGTCTCTCATCGAACATCACCGGCTCGATGTCTCCGCTGAGGATCTGCACGAGATGCGTGAGCGCCACCGGCACCGGTCCTACGCCGACCCGAAGGAGCTTGCCCGCCGCGTGAATGGTTCGCTCGTCGACGTCATCGTGCGACTGCGCGACGGCGCTACGGTGCTGGGCGGAGGTGAGGTCGTGCTTGTGACGACCGCGCCGCAGGATCAGGTGGATGCGGTCATGGAGGCAACCGGGCTGCGAGAGTTGTTCGATCGGATCGTCTGCGGGCTGGAGAAGTCGGTAGAGAATCCCGCCTGCTACCGGGCAGCCCTGGAGGCGCTCGGCGGAGCGTCGCCCGAGGAGTGTCTCGCCATCGAGGACACGACCGTGGGGTATTCGGCTGCTCAGGCGCTCGGGATTCCGTGCCTGCTTCTGCCCAACGAGTATACCCGCGGGCAGAAGCTCTGAGCGGGACCGGGGACGAGCGGTTACGCGCCCGTCCCCGCCGCTACTCTCTCTCGCAGCCTATTTCTGCTGAGTGATGCGGAAACCCTCGTACCGAGCGCTCTCGCCGCGCCGCACCAGCAGCAGGACTGCCTGTCCCGGTTCCATCGTGTCGAGACGCTCCTCGAACTCGTCGGTGCTCGCGATTGAGATCGGGGTCACCTCCTCGATCAAGTCCCCCTCGCGGATGCCCTTCTCTGCGGCCTGACTCCGTGGCTGCACCTGTGTGACGAGGACGCCCGTGCGCCCCTCGTACCCGAGGTGTTTCGCTTCGTTGGCTTCCATGGTACGGACGGTCATCCCAAAACGGGTGGCTGTTTCGGGCTCAGCTTGCGCGATCCGCTCGGGTTCCGCCTCGCGGAACTCCTCCGGCACTTCGCCAAGCGTCACCGGCACCCGGATCATCCGCTCGTCGCGCCAGACGCCGAGGATCAACTCCTGCCCCGGTTGGGAGGTCGCGATCTTGTTCCGGATCTGCGGCATGGTGCGGATTTCCTCGCCGTCGACCTCGCGGATCACGTCGCGCGATTGAAGACCCGCCCGCGCGGCCGCAGTGCCTTCAACTACGTTCCCGACAAATGCTCCACGGGTGTTCGGCAGTCCGAGTGCGTCCCGAAACTCCGCGGTGACGGGCCGGAGTCCAACGCCGAGATAGCCTCGCAGCACCCGTCCGTGCTCGATGAGCTGTTCCATGACGAGCCGGGCCATGTTGATCGGCACGGCGAAACCGATGCCGGCGTTTGCCCCCGAGGTGCTGCTGATCGCGGTGTTGATGCCTACAAGTTCGCCGCTCAGGTTCACCAGCGCGCCGCCTGAGTTGCCGGGGTTGATCGCCGCATCGGTCTGGATGAAGCTCTCGAAACCGGTGTATCGGCGGTTGGGTTCTATCAGACCGATCGACCGGTTCAGCGCGCTCACGATGCCGGAGGTGACCGTGTGCTGGAGTTTGTCTCCAAACGGGCTGCCCACTGCCAGCAGCCAGTGGCCGACGTGCAGGTCGTCGCTATCGCCCATGCGAATGGCGGGGAGGTCGTCCAGGTCCACCCTGATTACCGCGATGTCCGTCCAGGGGTCCCGACCGACTACAGTGGCCGGCACTTCGTCGGAGTCCTCGCCGTACAACACGGTGAGTTCGTCGGCGTTCTCCACGACGTGGTTGTTCGTCACGATGTAGCCGTCGGAACTTACGATGACGCCGGAGCCTAGACCTTGGCTCTGGAACTCTCGCGAATGGTTGTCGTCGCGCGGTGCGCGCCTGAAGAATTCGTGCGGAAAGCCCTCCGGCATCCGCCTTGCGTCGCGCTGGATTGTACGGACGCTCTGGATCGTGACGACCGACGGCGTGACGATCTCCGCCACCCACTGGAATGCGCTGCTCAGATTCTGCGCGGCTGCGAGAGCCGAACTGGATGGCGGTGCCGTTGCGCGCGGCTGCTCCGGCACTTGCGCGCTGGCCGTCGCCGGCGCGACCGGGCTGTCTGAACTCAGGCCGCTCTCCGCCGAGAGCAGCATGCCGATGAAGACGCCCGCTCCAAGCAGAGCGGTGAAAGCTATCGTGGTACGCCAACGCATCCGACTTCTCCTGAGATAGTCAGTGACGGTGTAGCCCGGTCCGCCGCGGTGTCCGTCGTGCGGTGGCCGCGTGTCCCGTGGTGAGGGATCACCTGCGAATATGGGTTCCTCATTCATAGACGCTGCCGCCGCCCCGCATGTTCCGTCTGTCGAGCCGTCGTTGGTCCACGGGCTGGGTGCGGTGCTTTACCGGACGTATACTTTCCCGCTGCGAATTGGCTCGAACACTACCGCGAACGCCGCACTTCTACGCTCCACCGAGGAACCCATGCTACTACAGACCGACATCCAGTACGCCGATCACGACAAGGGCTGGCTCGACGTCATGGCGCCGGACGGCGATGGCCCATTCCCGGTCGTCGTCTGCATCCACGGTGGTGGGTGGCAAGGCGGCGTCAAGGACGATATGCATGTGTTCGCGGAGTGGCTGCTCCCGCTCGGAATCGCCTCGGCGATACCGAACTACCGACTCACCGACGCAGCTCCGCACCCCGCGCAGGAGCAGGACATATTCGCGGCGCTGGAGTGGATGGTCGACCACGCTGAGGAATACGGATTCGACGTCGAGCGCGTGGGTATGACGGGTGTCTCCGCCGGTGGGCATCTCACTGCGCAGATCGGTGCCAAGGCATCCCGGAGCGACGATGCGAGATACACCGTGCGCTGCATGTACCCTCTGTGTCCGCCGACGGACATGGCGGCGTTCGCGCTGGACAACCCGGATATCCGGAACGTGCTTGAGGCGCTTGCCGGCGGTCCGCTTGAGGAGCGGGTAGATCTCATGCGCGATGCCTCGCCGATAGCCCACGTTCACACCGGCGCGCCGGCCTGCTGCTGTGTGCACGGAGATTCAGACGGCCTCGTCCCGTGCAGCCAGTCGGTGATGTTCGCGGATGCGCTACGAGCAGTGGGAGTGTCTGCTGAGGCGGTGCTCGTGCCGGGAGTGGATCACGCGGCGTATCAGCCCGACTCCGAGCCGCCCGAGCCGCTCGGAGGGCTGGGCCGCTATCTCGCCTTCTTCAGGGAGCATCTGAGCAACTCGGAATAGGCGCCACCGGGTGTAGCGCGCCGCCTCACTCGGCCCCCGGTACCGGGACGTTGTTTCCCGGCAGGGGCATGTAGAGGCTCACGATCGCTCCTTCTTCCGGGTGGTTCGTGGCTTCCATTCGCCCGCCGTGCCGCAGCGCGATGTTCTGACAGATGTGCAGCCCCAGCCCTGTGCCCGACGCCTTCGTTGTGTAGAAGGGGTCGAAGAGGCGGTGTTTCGAGTCTTCGGGGAAGCCCGGGCCCGTATCCCTCACCTGCACGCGTAGTGCCGGGCCGCCAAGGACCCGGTACTCGACTACTCGCGCGGTAATCTCGATCCGACCCTCTTGGTCCATGGCATCGATGGCGTTCATGACCAGATTCAGCACGATCTGCTGCATCTGGTCGCGGTCTGCGCGTATCTGCGGGAGGTCCGCCGCGATCTGCACCGGAATCTCCATGTTGCGCTTCTTGACGGTGTCGCTTAGCAACCGGACGACGCGGGTGATCGCGTCGGTGATATCCAGCAACTCCAGCCGCGGCTTCGAAGGCCGTGAGAACGAGAAGAAATCGTTGATGAGCTTGGTGACGCGACGGGTTTCGTCGAGGATGCGCGTTACGTATTCCTTGCGCTCGTCGTCGCCGTCGAGCGTTTCGGCCAGGACGGCGGCCACGCTCTTGATTCCGGCCAGCGGGTTCTTGATCTCGTGCGCTACGCCGGCGATCACGATGTTCAGAGCTTCGAGCTTCTGGAGGCGCTGCATCTGGCTGCGCAGCTCTTCCATCTCCGTCAGATCGCGAAACAGTAGGATGTATCCCTTGCCCACGCCTGGGATGTGATCGGGCACGGATATCGAGTAGCCGTAGGTGTGGTGTACCCCGTCCGCCGTCTGGTAGACTGCTCTGCTCTGAGCGCGCTCAAGTTGGCGTTCGACGTCGTCTAGATCGCCCTCGAATTCCGCGCGGGATATGTGGGGCGTGGCGACGCGTTTCTGGTCGCCCTCTCCCTGGAGTACGCTGAAGCCGAACTCCGCGATATCCCGCCCGACCAGTTCGTCCGCCGTCAGATTCAGCGAGCGCCGCGCGGACGTGTTCGCGAACAGAATCGCTCCGCGTTCATCCGCGGCGAGCAGACCAGCGTCGATACCTTCCAGGATGCTCTGGTTGAAGTCGGCCAGCTCACGAATCTGCGCCGTCTTCTCGTCGACCTGTCGCTCAAGATTCGTGTTGGCGTCCTGGAGACGCTGAAGGAGTTCCTCATTCTCCCGGTACAGGCGACGGCGTTCGAGGGCGCGCTCGGTTGTCGCGATCATCTCCTCAAGCGTGCATCCCTTCGTGAGGAAATCGAATGCACCACGCTTGAGCGCTTCAATCGCGTTCTCCGCGCTGGGGAATCCTGTGACGATGATGATGGGAATCGTGGGGTCGCGTTCGTTCATCTCTTCGAGCGCGTCGAGTCCATCCATGTCCGACATCATGATATCGAGCAGGATGCAGTCCGGTTCGTCCTCACGGGCAAGCTGCAGGCCAAGCTCGCCACGATCGGCGGTCAGGACGTTATACCCCCGATGGCCCAGTACCTCACGGTACAGCTCGAGCAGCTGTACGTTGTCGTCGATAAGTAGAACCGTTGCCATGTGTCGCTGGGCCCCCCCCCTTGCGGCTACGATACGCCGTAACGTCCTAGAAGATACTACCTTGACGGCCTACGCAAACATCTGCCCGCCAATCTCGCCGGGGTCGCTCGAAGACTCCGCGCCACTGCGCTGACGGCGGAGGCGCCGCGCCTCCAGCGCTCGTGGCAACGCCTCGAGCAGACTCCCGATCCGCACGTTGTGAGATACCGTGAACAGGAGCAGGAATCCGCACGCGCCGACCACGATGTTCGCGCCCCACATGGCGATCCACGGCGGCAGGATCGCTCGGTCGGCAAGCTGTTCTCCGCCGATCAGCGACGCCCAATACATGAGGAACAGCGCAAGGCTCACCGCTACGGAGGCGGTCCGTCCCGCGCCTCGCGCCATCATGCCAAGCGGCGTTCCTACGAGGACGAACACGATGCAGGCGACGGGGATGGAGTATTTCTTGTGCACTTCGACGAGGTAACGGTTGATATAGGTGCTGTACTGCCTCTGGAGCCGTCGCGAGGCGCGACGCGCGTCGGCGCGCTGGGTTTCGGTCAGCGCCGTGTCCGATGCAGCGCTGACTGAGCGATCCTCGGCATCGCGGATCTGCCCTCGGTAGAGCTCCACTCGTTCCAGCATCGCGGCCGACGACAGCTCGCGATCGTTCCGATGTCCCGCGCTTCGCCAGTCGGTGGGCGACGAGTTCTCGCGGCGCTGATCCGTGATCACGATCGTCTGGTTCTCGAATTCCGTCCGCAGATCGCGGGTCGGGTCCTTCGAGTCGATCTGAATCATCTCACCGTCATGCAGAGTAAGCCTGACCACCGCGCCGCCTCGCCACAACTCGATCGTGCCGGTTGCTGCGGTGATGATCGTCGCAGGGTCTCGTCCGGCCTCGTCGTACTCGTATACGACGATGCCTTCGAGCTGGGATCCGGTGTTCGGGCCCGTCGGGGAGGCGCTCTGCGAGCTGATGCCGTCGATATGGACGCGGTCGATTCGCAGCACGTGCCGCGGGAAATCGGTAATGAACACGCCCTCGCGGTCCTTCAGATCGATAGCCGGCTGTCGCCGCTGCAGACTGGCCATCAGAACGCGCGCGCGGTAGTTGCTGTCAGGCAGTACCTCGTTGTTGAACCACACGAGGCCGAGAGATAGCATTGCGCCGACCGCGAGCACGGGCATGCCAAGGTTGGTCGGGCTTACCCCCGCCGCCATGAGTGCAACGATCTCATTGTCGTTGGCCATGCGTCCGAACGCCATCAGCACTGCCACGAGCACCGCCATGGGCACGGCGAGCGCGATCATCCATGCGAAATTCAGCGCGAAAAGCTCCAGCACGATGGACGTATCCAGTCCCTTGCCGAGTATCGCGTCCATGATGTCCACGAGCAGATCGATGACGAGGACGAAGAATATCACCACGAAGGCGAACGCGAAGGGCCCGCAGTGCTCCCGCAGGATGTACCGCCATATCGTAAAAGCCGGAAACTTCCCGGTGGATCGTGCGTTCGACGCACTAGGAGTTGGGCTTGATTGGTCGGAGCGCATATGGGTATACTCTACGATCATTGCGGGCGCGTCGGCGCGGAGGCACGGGCGATCCGGTACGCCGATGACGGGTCAGTGAAGGCCGTGCGATCTTCGTCGTCGAGATCGGGCGCCAGTGGTCGCGGCCATGGCGAAAGATAGCACTGGCGTACCGCGTGCGCAAACTTCGTTCAGGCCCCTCTCCCGCGGTCACTACGCCATCACGAACGAGCCATCCAATCTGGGTCCGATGCTGCGTCGCACGCTCTGTCTGATCGGTAGTCTCCTTGTCGTGTGCGCCGTTGCGACGGTGCGCGCGGAGACTGTGGATGCCGTCGAGCAGGGCGGCGAGGCGGAGCGCGACACCGTGCGCGCCGATATTCCCGTCGCAGTCTTCTCCAATGCCGACTCTTCCGACCTCGCGCAGGCAGGTGTGCCCGATTCCGCGCGAACGCCCGGTCGGTTCCGATTCAGCCCCCCGGCACCCGTGGATGTGGGCTACCTGTACGAATCCGTGGCGGAACTCGACCTTGAGAGCGGCACGGTCACGGTGTACCGAACCGTCGGCGGGTTGCCCGTCGGAGCGCCCGAAGCCATGACTCTCGACGCGTTCATGGATGAGTACATCGCCTCGCGCGTTGCGGAACGCTACGCAGCCTCGCGTCGGGAGTCGCTGACCGAGACCGGGCCGGACGAAGGGATGCGGCTGGAGCTCAGCTACGATATCCCGAACCTGCCGCCCATGGCGCGGTCGATCATCGGCGACGGCGAGAGCACGCTCCACATCTCCGGGTATGGGCGCATCACAATGAGCGGGCGCACCCAGTTCCAGACCGGAAACGACATCGAAGTCGCCGGTATCCAGCAGAGCAAGTTCCCGACGCTCGCCATGAAGCAGGAACTCAGCTTCAAGATCGATGGCACCATCGGCAGCAAGATCTACGTCAGCATCGATCAGGACACGAAGCGCATCAGCGACCTCGACAACAGCATCCGGATACGATACCAGGGCGAGGAGGACGAGGTCGTCCAGGAGATCGAACTCGGCAACACGAATCTGTCGTTGCAGGGACCCCAGTACATCAGCGGCGGACGCCAGAATCGCGGCCTGTTCGGCATTAAGGGGCGAGCCGTCTGGGGCGATATGGAGTGGACGTTCATCGCCAGCCAGCAGAAGAGCAGCTCGGAGAAGAAGACGTTTCGCGGTGGGGCGCAGGAGACAGAAGCCGAAATCCGCGACATCGACTACGTCAAGAACCGGTTCTTCTTCCTGGATCAGGGCTTCCGCCACCGGTACGCGGACGCGCTGGCCGATCTTCGGCAGAATCCCGGGCAGACCTTCCTGAACGTGCCTACCGATGGCCCTGTCATCGTCGGGGTCGAGGTATTCCGGTATGTAACCGGCCGGCCTCTGGGCGTGGTGTCCGCCGTCGCGATCCCGGACAGCCTCTACGACTATGCCGCCAGAACGTTCAACACTCAGACATACGACTATGGTACCCTGTTGACGGCTGCGGAAACCGACCTATCGCTTCGCCAGGGGCGTTGGTTGCGGATCGACGAGGCCAAGTACACCTACGACTCCGATCTCGGCTACATCGTTTTCGACGCGCCTCACACCGAGATGTTGGCGGTGAAACTGAACTACCGGGAGAACCGGAACGCGACCGCAGTCCTCGACTTCCCAGCGCAAGCCGAAGCCGCAACCGACAAGGTGCTCAAGGTCATCCAGATCGAGAACCAGACGCCCGATTACCCGACATGGGATCTGGCGTGGCGGCACGTCTACAATCTGGGAGCCCGGCAGCTCCAGTGGGATGATTTCGAACTCGATATCGTGTATACGAAGGCCCCGCACCGCCCCAATACGTTGTCGACCGACCCGACCAAGACCTACATGACGCTTTTCCACCTCGATGTCGCCGACGCAGACATGGATCCCGGCGCGGATCAGATCGTGGATGCCAACCAGGCGAAAGTGAAACTGGATGCGGGCCTCGTGTTCCTGCCATTCCTTGAGCCGTTTCGTGAGGCGTTCGAGCGCGCTGAACCGCCCGTTCCCATCGGCGGCAGCGAGTCCGAGGGAAACACGACGATCTACACCACCACCAACTCGACCGACCTGAGCACGAATACCGCTTACGCGCTTGTAGCGCGATACAGCAGCCCGTCGACACGGATAAGGCTTGGATTCGACATTCTGGAGGATTCAGAAGTCGTGCGCCTCAATGGCCGCTCCCTTGCGCGCGGCATCGATTACACGATCAACTACTTTACGGGAGATCTGCAATTCACGCAGACCGTCGCCGATCAGGTCGGCCAGCCCAACGCGGACCTGACGGTCGAATACGAATCGAACCCGCTGTTCAAGCCCGATCAGGAGTCGCTGCTCGGCGCGCGTGGCGTCTACAAGATCGGCGAACGAGGGCAGGTCGGCACGACCTTCATGTTCAATAGTGAGCGGTCGAGTTCCGCGCGCGTGCGTGTTGGGGAAGAGCCGACGCGGATGACGATGCTTGGCGCCGATGCGTCGTACGAATTCCGCCCGTGGTGGATCACCTCGTTGGTCGACGCCCTCCCGCTGATCGAGTCGGATGAGCAGTCGCTCGTGCGGCTCGAGGGCGAGATCGCCCAGAGCCTGCCGAATCTCAACACGCGCGGCATCGCCTATATCGACGACTTCGAGGGCGCCGGGAACATCACGTCCGTTGGGCTGTTCCGGCGCGGGTGGTTCCTTGGCAGCCCGCCATTGGATCCGGCGAACCCGACGTCGGAACTCAGTCGTCTGGCGCGCGGCCGCTTTGCATGGTTCGAGACGCGACAGGACATTCGCGAGACCTACATCTGGGATACGGCCAACTCGCAGAGCGAGCAGAATCGAGTACAGCTCATGCACCTCTGGTATCGCCCTGAAGGGGACACGCCCGCGGAGCGCGCCGAGCAGTGGGGTGGGATCATGCGGTCCTACGGCTCCGGCGGCATCGACCTTCAGCGCACGCAATACGTCGAAATCTGGATGCGGGTCGATACGAAGCCGTTCATGCCGCCGTCGGGTGTGACTCCGCCCGCGTTGCTCAGCGGCGAGCCGGTTCTGCATATCGATCTTGGCTCCATCAGCGAGGACGCCCTGCTGGTGCCGCAGGGCAGCAATAGGTTTCTGACCGCCAACCTCAATAGTGAGGACGATATCCTCCGTGGCGAGATTGCCACGGTACCGTATGTGGATGCGTCGTGGGAAGATGGTCTGGGCGATGCCAACCTCAACTACTCCGCGAACGATCCCGGCGAGGACGTCGGTCTCGACGGATGCCCGGATGTGTACGAGGACGGGTCCGGCGGATGCCTCTCCGCCGAGATTCCTGGCTACGATGGTGAATCCGATCCCAACGGGGACAACTTCGTGCCGCCCTCGTCCAACGGATATCACCTTCCGCTCCAGTTTGGCTCCATCAACGGAACAGAGGGAAATCGCATAGACGGAAGCGGCGGCATTCAGCCGCCGGACTCGGAGGATCTCAACGGCGACGGAGCGCTGAATCGAGAGAACCGGTACATCAGCTACTCCATCGATCTCCGTGGCGCCAGTCGTTACTACGTCGAAGACTCGGAGACGAAGGTCGCCCAGTTCCGTCACTACCGCATCCCGTTGCAGTCTCTCAACGTCGCCGAGGTGGATTCATTCGGCTCGTCTCGCCCATCGTTCGACCGCATCAACTCGATGCGCCTCTGGATATCTGGCGTTCAGGACACGTCGGTCTGGATCGCTCTCGCCGGGTTTGATTTCGTCGGCAACGACTGGGAGGAGTTGAAGGAGCCCGAGGATCCGTTCTCGGTCACGACGGTGAATACCACGGAGACGTACGGCTACACTTCGCCTCCCGAGGCGCAGATAGAATACGATCAGTTCGGCGAGCGGCGCAGGGAGCAATCGCTTTCGCTCGAATTCACGAGACTGGAGCCCGGCCAGTCGTATCGATCGCAGCGCGTGTTCTCGCAGAAGAAGGACCTCACGAACTACCGTCGGATGAGGATGTTCATTCACGGCCCGCGCACGCTCGATGAGAATATGTACAGTCTTGGAGCGAGTCTCAGGCTCGGAATCGATTCGACGAACTACTACGAGGTGCGTGTCGACAAGCTGTATCCGGGCTGGGACTCCCGCAACAATATTGACGTGCAGCTCGATTCGCTCACGAATCTCAAGTTGGAGGATGACGGGCGGATCTTCAGCGGCACGGAGAAGACCTCGCCCGACGGCAAGTATCGTATCGTCGGGAACGAGTATGGGAATAGCGTTCTACTGCCGTCGCTGGGCGCCGTCAAGATGCTGCAGCTTGTGGTGGAGAATACCGGCGACCGCACTATTTCCGTGCAAGAGGACGAAGCCCTTGCCGTCTGGTTCGACGATCTGCGCCTTGAGGACGTCCGTAACACGTCCGGGCGCGCCAGGCGGGGATCGATGAGCATCAGCATGGCCGATCTCGTCAGCTTTCAGGCGTCTTCGGAGAACAAGGACGTCGGCTTCAGGTCGCTGCAGAGCGTCGGCGCCGGCGCCAGCAATGCCGGTCAGAGCGAGACGCGAAACTGGCGCGTCAGCATGGATCGCCTCCGCGTCGACAAGCTGCTTCCTCCGGGATGGCGCATCTCGCTCCCCGTGAACGTCAGCTACAGCGCATCAAGCTCCGTGCCGCGCCTGAAATCCAGCTCCGACATCGAACTCGTCGATGACGATGACCGGGATTTCGAGCGCCGATCGTCCCAGTCCTTCAGCGCGAGCACGTCGTTCTCCAAGGCGAGCCGGTCGCCCAACCAGATCATTGGTCTCACTCTCGACCGTACGTCCGTTGGGCTGACGTACTCTACTTCAGGGTCGGTGACGCCCAATCAAGCCAGACGCGATAGCGTGTCGCGCGTCAACTATGGCGCTCGCTTGAACTACGACCTGACGCCGCGCGGAAGCCACCGGATCAAACCGTTCGCCTGGGCTCGACCTGTTGCTCCGGAAGGTTTTTCGGAGATGGAGGTCACCTACCTGCCGACGACGCTACGATTCGATGTGACGACGGCATACCGGCACGACTCCACGCGGACCACGAACCTCGACCTCCCGGCCGAAAGCCGAACAACCGTGGCCGTGACGAAGTCGTTCACGATGTCGGAGGCATATCGGACGCAGCTACAACCGATCAGGTCCATCACGACTGGATACGACCTCTCGTTCAACCGTGATCTTCAGAGCGAGATAGTGTCGCGGACCAGCCCGGCCGACGTGGCGTCAATCGTTGCGGCGAACATCTTCCGGAACCACGAGATCCAGCGGAGCCACAAATACAACGCCTCGTATTCGCCGACGTGGCCGTGGTGGCTGACCCACTCCTACAGCTATTCGAACTCGTATTCCGACAACAGCGATCCGCGCAAGACGGCGTCATATGGAGGCCGCGCGTACTCGCTGAATTCGCAGCAATCGTACAACCTGTCGAACTTCACGGTCAAGGTGAAGGATATCCTCCAGCGTGCCGGCGGCGACGCGGGCACGTCCCGCCCGAGGTCGGGAGACGCCGCGGGAGCCGATGCGTCCGGTCCGGATTCGACGTTCGCGAGCCTGTCGGTGGGAGGTGTGCTTCGGGGCACCGCGCGGTTCGCGTCCCGGCATCTGGACAATATCAGCGGCCGTGTCAGTCTCACCGACCAGTTCCGAGGGTCGCAGATACCGGACACACTCCGACCGAACATCTCATTCCAGGCGTTTGGTTACGGTCCGCCGCCGTCGCTGGAGGACGCAGTGTCGCTCGGCGTCCAGAATTCCAATTCGCGCTCCAACCAGTTCCAGTGGGACGCAGGATCGGGAATAGGGCTGCCGTTCGGGATGCGGATTCGCGGTAAATACGTGTACCGACAGCAGGCTAAGACGACGGTGCGGGATACGTCGACAACTCGCAACGTTACGTTTCCCGATCTGACCTACTCGTGGGATGGGCTCGAATCGCTACCGATCCTCGACCGGTTGGCGACGAACAGCGATATTCAGTCCGGGTTCCAGCGGACGATCGCCGAGCAGTGGAAAGCGACCGAGGCCTCCCGCGGGGAATACCTCGCGTCACGCAAGACGGGGATTCGGTTCAGTCCGCTACTGGCGTGGAACATCCTGTGGAAGAATAACATCCGCACGACGATGCGAGGGACGCTTGAGCAGACGCGCACCGAGTCGAGAGGGAACGCCACAGAATCGCCCAGCGAGACTATCGGTACCACGTGGAGCACGAATCTCACCGCGAACTACGAGTTGCAGACCGCACGTGGCATCGATCTCTTCGGGCGCGAGTGGCGGCTGAGCGGCAATGTCAATTTCAGCCTGGATGGCAGCCTG
>CAZEAI010000125.1:10608-14130 GCA_964510105.1 uncultured bacterium | reverse complement strand
ACGCGCGATCGCGATCCTGACGAGGCCGCCGTCTACGGACCAGGCGGCATAGCCCTCTGCATCGATGTCGGTCGCGAGAGCACTGGTCCTCAGCGTGAGTTCGCACGACTCGATACCCGCGCCGTCGTTCGCTACGAGCGCCCAGGCCCCGTCACGCTCCACCCACGCGACGGTACGAGGCGCTCCCGCAGCCGGACGCAGGTCGACGTTCGCCTCGGCCGGGAAGATGAACTCCGGCCGTATCACGCGGATGAGCATGAACGCGGCGTCGAACGCCGTAATCAGGCCGTTGGCGGTCACGTCCGCCGCGACGCTGTCGATATCGGCGATGTTCCGAACAATCCAGGAGAGCGTCATCGCCGCATCGAGCGCACTGATCGAGCCGTCGGCGGTGACGTCGCCGTACGTGGGATGGAGCGTCACCGCGCCATTGATCAGCCCGGAGAGGTGTTCGTTCAACGTCGTGTACGGGAACGGCAGCAGGTCGAACCGCGCCGTTCCAGATGCTGACGGTGGCGCGACGCTCACGCTGACCTCGACGAGGATCGAGTCGTCGACGCTGATCGGTGTGTCGCTCGCGATCGAGATAAACAGCGTGTCGCCGTTGATCCCGGCATCGTAGACGACGTTTCCCGTGAATGCGTGCGACTCGATCGTCACGGTATCCGACGTGAAGAACGCCGAATCGGCGAGGATGGCGATGTCGACGCCCTGCAACGAATCGAACCGCGCGAAGATCGGCAGCGTCATCGTGACCGAGTCGTTCACCGAGAAACGCGGCGCGCGAATCGTCCCAGCGTCGAGCGTGAACCGGCCCATGTCGCGCCGCGTGCCGTCGGGGTCCTTTTCACTCTCGCGACCCGTGTTCCAGCAAGGCGAGCCGTACGTCAGGTGAAAGTCTCCGTTCGCCGGGTCGACGAAGCCAGCGTTGATGTTGATGTTCCCTTCCGAATAGCGATAGGTGGAGTTGCTGCTGGCGTTGGTCCAGCCGGTCAGGTTGTTGTAGTCGATGTCCCGGTCGTACCAGTCGCTCCAGTGATCGTTCGGCGTGTTCCGACGGATGATGCTGTTCTTCGTGTACCCGGTGCAATTCCCGTTGTTGTAGACGCCGCCCCGGTTCGATCCTGCAGTGTTGTACACCACAGTGCTGCGCCTGATGTACGCCATGCAGCCGCCGTCTGTGTACACGCCACCGCCGACGTTGCCGGCGTTGTTGTACCCGATAAGGCATTGGTAGAGGTAGATGTACCAATCGCCATACGCTCCGCCGCCGTTGTACGCGGTGTTGCCTGTGATCTCGCACCGGTAGAATCTGCCGTACGTGGAGCCGTGGGCGCTGGTCCACACTCCGCCACCGAAGTTGCTGGCGATGTTGTCGCGGATCACGCAGTCGTAGGCGGTGAGCGTGTTGTGGTACAGCGCGATGCCTCCGCCGTCCGCAGCGCCGGTGTTGTGTTCGATGGTGGAGCGATAGATGTAGAACTCGCTGCCGTCGGCGTAGATGCCGCCATCGGTGTTGTAGCTGACGGAACCGTCGCGGAACCGCACCTCACCGGTGCTTCCCTTGGTGGCGATGCCGCGGCCACCTTCGTTGCGATCGACTGTACACGTATCGAACGTGGCGCTGGAATAGGATATCTCGCAGCCTGCCGCGTAGTTCGCGCTTGTGCCCTGCCGCAAGTTGTCCGAGATGTCGCAGTTCACGAACGACGTAGAGCTGTATGACAGCAGCACACCTCCGTAGTTGCCGCTGCACCAGTTACTCGATATCACGCAGTCGCGGAACGAGGCGACAGCGTTGTCGACGCCGACGCCGCCCGGGCGCGTTGAAGAGCCGTTGCCGATGATGTCGCAGCGCTCGACGGTCACGTTGGAGGCTGCCGATATCTCCAAGCCGCCAGCACCGGTCGCGTGACTGCTGTAGTTTCCGCGTATGACGAGATCGGAGAGTCCGACGCGGCTCTCGGAGATGCCCAGCGCCGCCACGTTGGTGGTGCTCACGTCGTTGATCCTGGCGAAGGCAAGCGTGCTGGTGTCGCTCTCAGAGATGTAGATCCCACCCTAGTTAGCGCCGCCGCCGCCCTTGAATCGGATTGTGTCGCCCAGCGCGCCCACGGCCCGAAGGGATCCGTTTACAAAGAGCTTCGTCCCTGAGGTGAATAGTACGACGACGCCCGGCTCTATCACGAGGGTCCGCGATACCGGAACCGTAACCGTGCTCGTGACGCGATACGGCGAATTCTCGATCGACCAGATCGCGTCAAGGATCGATCCGCCGACGTTCGTCGTGTCCGCCCGTGTCGGCGCGGCAAGTGCAACGAGAAACGCGGCGCAGAGTGCTGTTGGTATCCGGCCCATCGAATGCTCCTCAATCTCACGGTGAGGTGACGTCCCGCAGCGTGCCTGTCGGGGTCGTCGGCGAGGCATCTGGGTAGCTCCGCATCGTCTTTCTGATGACAGTTCACGAATGCTGTTGCGTCATCAGGAAAGGATACATCGCACTCCCGTATCCGGCAAGTCTGACCCACGATTCGCGGTACACAACAAAGGGCGTTGACTCGACTTCCGAGCCAACGCCCTTCGGCGTTCAGAGGGTATCTGCGGCTCAGCCGCCTAAGGCGTCGGCGACCACCTCCGGCGCTTTCGCGAGCAGCGCAGGCACCTTCGACGCGTCACCGCCACCGGCTTGCGCCATGTGGGGACGGCCTCCGCCCTTCGCACCGATGACCTCGCCAAGGCCGCGAATCAGATCGCCCGCCTTGATGCCTTTGCCAACAAGGTCGTCGGAGACGAGAACCATGAGGCTGGCTCTGCCATCCTGTGCGCTGACCAGAACCGCGATGCCGGACCCGAGCTTCTCACGCACGCTGTCTCCGAGAGCGCGGAAGTCCTTGCTGTCGGCCACCTGCGCGTCCTGCACAACGAGTTTCACCCCGCCGACCTCACCGGCATCCCGGACCCATGCATCGAGGTCGGTCGTCGCGGCGTTGTGCCGCGCGCGCTCGACGTCGCGCTCGAGGTCCTTCACGCGGACCGCCAGAGCCTCGACGCGCTGCTCGACCTCATCGGGCGTGGCTCTGAGCATCTCGCCGAGCCGCTCCAGACGGTGTCGCTCCGCGCGAGCGAGTTCCTCGGCGCCGGCGCCGGTGACGGCTTCGATACGCCGTGTTCCCGCCGCGATGCCGCCCTCGGACACGATGCGGAACAGGCCGATCTGACCCGTCGCCGCAACGTGAGTTCCGCCGCAGAGTTCCTTCGATACGTCACCCATGTCGACGACGCGAACCGTATCGCCGTATTTCTCGCCGAAGAGCGCCATGGCCCCCGATTCGCGCGCCTCATCGAGGCTCTGGAACGACGCGCCGACCGGCAGGTCGCTCCGAACGCTCTCGTTTACGATGCGCTCCACCTGCTCCAACTCGTCAGGAGTCACCTGGCGGTTGAATGTGAAGTCGAACCGAAGCCGGTCGGGCTGGACGAGCGAGCCGGCCTGCGACACCTGGTCCCCGAGGACCTGGCGCA
>CAZEAI010000125.1:0-10583 GCA_964510105.1 uncultured bacterium | reverse complement strand
GTAGCAGGTGCGTCGCCGAGTGGTTGCGAATCGTCCGCCCGCGCCCGTCCGGCCCCACGCTTGCCGAGACCAGCACGCCGACTCGCGTTTCGCCCTGGGCGACCTTGCCGAAGTGCACGATGGCATCGCCCTGCTTCTGCACGTTCTCGACGTCGAACACGAAACCATCGCCGGTGATCGTGCCCGTGTCGCCGACCTGACCGCCCGATTCGGCATAGAACGGCGTCTGATCCAGTACAATCGCCTCGTCACCCGCCACGCCGGTAATCGTCGCATCGGCGGTGAGCGTATCGTAGCCGACGAACTCGCTGCTCAGATCGCCCTCGAACTCGACGCCCGCCTGGTCGAATTTCGCTCCGGCCCGGGACCGTTCGCGCTGCTCCTGCATTGCGGACTCGTACCCATCCTCGTCGAGCGTCATCCCCTTCTCCTCGGCCATGAGCGCCGTGAGATCGACGGGGACGCCGAACGTGTCGTAGAGCTGGAACACCTTGGCGCCGGGAATGACCGTCTCCCCTCGTCCTGCGAGAGCGTCCGCGATGTCCTCGAACTGGTCGATGCCCCGGTGAAGCGTGCGTCCGAACTGCTCTTCCTCGCGCCGGATGACCTCGGCGACATGTCCTCGTCGCTGCCCCAGTTCCGGGAACGCGCCACCCATCGCGTCGGCGACGGCGCCGGACAGTTCGAACAGGAACGGATCGGTGAGCCCGATCTGCCTCCCAGCGCGGCTCGCCCGGCGGAGGATGCGCCGCAGCACGTATCCGCGTCCGGCATTGGACGGAAAGCCGCCGTCGGTGACGGCGAAGGTGAGGGCGCGTATGTGGTCGGCGATTATGCGGAACGGAACGCCCTCTTTCCCCAGGCCCGGGACGTATTCCCGTCCAGAGGCGGTTTCCAGCTCGCGCATGATTGGCGCGAAGACGTCCGTGTCATAGTTCGAGCCCGTGCCCTGCACCACCGATACGAGGCGTTCGAATCCGGCGCCGGTGTCGACGTGCGTCTCGGGCAGCGGCGTCAGTTCGCCCTGCTCGTCGCGGTAGTACTGCATGAAGACGAGGTTCCACAGCTCGATGAATCGCGCGTCGTGTACCTCGTCGCAGTGCGTGCAGTTCGGACCGCAATCGGGCCGTCCGCAGCCGCGATCCGGGCCCAGGTCGAGATGCACCTCCGAACACGGGCCGCACGGGCCGACGTCCGCCATCTCCCAGAAGTTGTCCCTGTCACCGTGCCGACTGACGTGCTCAGCGGGCATGCCGGTAATCTTCAGCCAGAGCCCTTCGGCCTCGTCGTCCGAAGTGTGCACGGTGGCACGGAGATCCGAGGCGGTAAGGCCCAGCTCGTTCGTCAGGTAATCCCACGCCCATTCGATCGCTTCGGCCTTGTAATAGTCGCCGAAGGACCAGTTCCCGAGCATCTCGAAGAACGTGTGATGCGTACCGTCCTTGCCGACGTCTTCCAGGTCGTTGTGCTTGCCCCCGGCTCGAATGCACTTCTGCGTCGAAGCGGCACGCCGGAAATCGGGCGTCTGACGCCCCAGGAATATGTCCTTGAACTGGTTCATCCCGGCGTTGGTGAACAGCAGCGTCGGGTCGTCTTGCGGTATGAGCGGCGAGGAGCGGACCACTCGGTGGGCACGATCCTCGAAGAACTTCAGAAATCCGCTGCGGATGTCGTTTCCGGTCATGGGAAAGGCTCTTCCGGTGTGTTCGTGTGGTGTGAAGGATGGACACGATCAAGACACTGAATATCGCACGAACGAGCGCTCGTACGTAGTCTCATGGCAGATTCGGGCGAAGGGGCGCCCCGTCAACACCAGGTGAGGCACCGGCCCGGGACGCATCCTTCAGCGCATTCGACGAGTCGCTCGGCGGATCGTAGAGGTAGATCGACAGGGTGCGGCTTCGCGGCCCTATGTGCGACGGAAGGACGTGCTGAAGCTGGGCGCGTGAATCGAACCAGACCCGCATCGGATCGCGCGTCCGCCATGTGGAGAAGTTGTCCTCCGTCACGAACCACATGCGTTCATCCGGAGAGAGCGCGGGAGGGTCGCTCGATCCAGGCAGGAGCATCCCCACCGGAGCGTCTACGCCGGCGTTCTGGAACGCTTCGACGAATGACTGCGGGCCGCTGTTGAAGTAGGTCTTGTCGCCCGGCTGGAAGTGCGCTGCGATGTACTCGGCAGCCTCACGCACCCGCGGTCGGTTGCCATGCGCCGTGGTGTAGTACAGACCGTCCTGAACGGCGAACGCCGCAACCACGGCGACGCCGAGCCCGACAGCCATCCAGCGTTCGACGCCCCGGACTCGCGCGAACACCTCCGCAGTGCCCCACGCGATCAGCATCACGATGCCCGGCAGCGAGAAGAACGCCGCCAGCCCGATGCCGACATGAATCTCCGCTGTGATGGCGACAAGCACGACCGGCAGGAACGCATACAGGGAGAGCGCCATCGCCATGCGACTGCGCGCGACGATGCCCGTCAGAGCGACGATCCCGGCAACCGCGACGGCGGTGGGGGTCGCGTAGTAGACGAAGGAGCCGACAACGTTCATGCCGCTACGACCCCACAGCGTCTCGACGTCGGAGAATACGCCGTATTCCACCATCGCGAGGTAGTAAGCGAAAAGCATCAGCGCCGACGTGGCGCCGGCGAAAGCGAGCACTTTGCGCGCGTCCCAGGCCGGCGGCCGTAGCGACGGCATGATCCAGAGCGTGCCGCAGTACGCCAGGATGACGACGAGCATGTAGGCGGAGGTCATCCGCGTCAGAACCATCAGGAGCGACGCCGTCACGGCCAGTACGTAGTGTCTGACCGCACCCTCCTCAAGCGCGCGATACGTCCCGTAGAATGCGATCAGACCGAAGAGAAGCTGAAGTGGGTAGCCCTTCGCGAACTGGCTCTGCGCGAGGTGCCACGGCGAAAGCGCGAGCAGCCCGGCCGACCAGAGCGCCACTACGGAGCCGCTCAGCCCGCGCGCGCACACGTAGAGCACCGGCACCGTCACAACGCCTACCAGGCACGGCCACGCCCGCAACGACCACGCGGAATCGCCCAGCGTCTTCAGGACGGCGGTGATCGGATAGTACGAAAGCGGGCTGACGACGGTGTGCATGTGGGTGTTCCAGTCGCCAGCATATTTCATCGTGAGGAATTCGTCGATATAGAAGGACCACTCGCCGAGTTTGTGGACGCGCAGCAGCGCCGCCACGAGCGTGATCGCGCCGAGCATGGCAAGCTCGTATGCACGTACGCGTTCTTTCGGCTTCTCCTGCATCTTCACTGCCCTTCGCGACGCCGACCGCAGAGCCGCTGCACGCAGCGGATGATTCGCCCGGATGTTCGATCTGACGCAATGCGGCGTGCTTCGGATGCAATGTGTTGCAGCCCGCCTGCGTGCGCCCGGAGACCGTCTAGTCGGCACTCCGCGTCACGGCCAGACCGTTGGCATACTCGTCCCGCACGAGGAACAACGGTCGCCCCTTGATCTCTCCGAAGACGACCGCCAGATACTCCGCCAACACAGCCATCATGACGGACTGTGCGAAGCCGAGGACTCCAACCATCGTGAGGGTGCTGGCCCAACCCGGAATCGCCGACCTCGTAAACACCCGTGCAATCACAGCGTGCGCACCGACGGCGAGCATCGTCAGGCCCACGAAAACCGAGAACAGGCTCGCAATGCGGAGCGGAGCCTTCGAGAACGAAAGCAGGCCCGCTCGCGCCAGATGAAGCAGCCCGCGCATGCCGACGCGACTGCCGCCACCAGGTCTGTCGGGTCGTTCGTACGAGACGAATGACTGTTGGCCGCCAACCCAGGCCCTCAGCCCGGCCACATAGCGATCCCGCTCCGGCATGGTGCGCAGGATGTCGGCGACACGACGGTCTATGATGCTGAATGTCCCAACCTGCGGTGGTATAGCGGTATCCGAGAGCCGGGAAAGCATCCAGTAGAACCCGCCGATGCCAAGCCGCTTCAGGGCGTGCTCGCGTCGAACGACGCGCAGTCCGCAGACCACGTCCATCCCCCGTTGCCACTCGGCATACAGCTCCGGTATCAGCTCGGGAGGGTCCTGCAGATCGCCGTCGATGAACACTACGCCGTCGCCGCGAGACAGCTCCAGTCCCGCGCTCAACGCAGGCATATGGCCGAAGTTCCGCATCAGGTTCACGACGCGAAGCTCCGGAATCGTGCGGCTCAGTTCCACAAGCAGGGGAAGGGTGGAATCGCTGCTGCCGTCGTTCACAACGAGGAACTCGAATGGCACACCGATTCCATGACACGCGGCCGTCACTCGGCGAACAAGCTCGTCGACAACGGTTTCCTCGTTGTGGACCGGAGCGATCACCGAGAGGGTGGGACGCGACGCATGTTCGGTCGGATCCATAGTCTGCCTCAAATCGCTAGGTTGCGCACCCGGCCCGCGCCGAGTTCCTGCGCCCGGCCGAGTGGGGTGCTGCTGAGACCGCCATCGCGTTGCTCAGCGTGCCGCCCACCCAGAAGGTACGTACCGCATACCACTGTCCGCCTCAAGGGAGTCGGCGCGCGCCATCGCCGGGGATGTCTCCCGTGAGACGGGTAGGGACTCCGCCTGGCGCGTCATGGGCGAATAGCCGTCCATGCGTCGCGCTCATACACGTCTCCGACCCCGGTCGTACATATCCTCCGGCACATCGCTCGGCCGCCCCGACACGGGTATGTCCTCGTCTCCGCGAGTGAGGACGGCGATGAGGCTCACTCCCTGTTCGTACGCGCCCTCACGGCGACCAGCCAGCGCATCGAGCAACACCGGACCTTCTCCGCTCAAGATCCGCGTCAGAAGTGCATTCGCGGGACGGGGAAGCATGTAGAAATCGTCTTGCGCGGTATCCGCCCCATGCTCCCGACCGGCCGTGAAGGATCGAATAAGCCGGATGATGCGGAGGAGGCGTGCATTGTAGTAGGAGACGACGTCCTCCGTGACGGATGAGTCTCGCCAGAGCCGGGTGAAGCGCTCGCGATCATATCGCCGATAGTGGTGAAATGCGGCGTCGTTCTTGCTCCACAGCGCCATGTCCGCGGGAACCGTAACGAGAAACTTCGCGCCCGGCTTCGCCTGGTTGAGCAGGCTCGATAGCAGGAGGAAATCGTCCGGCACATGCTCCAGCACGTCCATGAGCAGAAACATGTCCGCCGTCGCGACGAGGTCGCTGATGTCATCCGGGGCGTTGCCGCAGACGAACTGGACCTGAGGAAACCGTTCGCGCGCATACTGAATCGCGTCGGCGGAGGGGTCGATTCCGACGCACGAGTAGTCCTCCGAGAGGCACTCGACGTTCGCCCCTGTGCCACATCCAATATCGACCACGGTGGACAGACGCGATGGCGGCAGCGCGTGGCGAACCAGCGTCTCCATGATGCGCCGCCTCCCGACGAACCACCAGTGCGTCAACTCCATTCGCGTGTGAGTCTTCACTCGCTCGATGTTCATCGTACGATCAGCTATCCTTCGCCCGGGCTCCGCCGGGATATCGGACGACAGCGCCGGGAGGTATCACCGCGACGCAGACACTCAAGGGAATGACGGAGTGAATATCGCGCGGCGACTGCGCGGCGAGTAGCTCTGGACGCTCCCTGTGCCGTGGCTGACGGCGCGAGGCGGTCCGGTCTACGTGCCGAGAGCGCGTACCTCCTGTCGGGATTCACGGCGACGCGCGGCAGCCCGGGACGGCGGCGCAAACCACCTCGAACCGGGTGCCCGGAGCTGGCATCGGCGGCACACTCGGCGCCGTCACTCCTCCGCCCGCGCTTCGAACAGCTTGATGGCCGAGCGGACAGTATCGAAGTCGTAGCCGCGGCGCTGCAGAAACGCGGTCATGCGGCGCCTGGCGACTTCCGGTTCAAGCCTGGCGTAGGAACGTCGTTTCGACACCAGCGCGGCACACGCCTGATCCACGAGCGACGGCGTCTCCGCTCGCGCTTTCGCCAGCGCCTCCTCGGCGAGCTGATCCGGGACGCCCCTCTTGCGGAGCGCCTGCCGGATGCGCGTCGGGCCGTGGCGCTTCAGCTCGATGCTGTCCGAAACGAAGCGCTCGGCGAATCGCGAGTCGTCGAGGTACCCCCAGCCAAGGCATCGCTCGATCACGGTCTCGATCGCTTTGGGCTGGTGCTCGCGCTTCGCGAGGCGGTCACGCAGCTCCCGCTCCGTGAAATCCTTCCGCGAGAGCATCGCCATCGCGTCCTTCTCGGCGCGCGCGAGGCCGTCCTCCTCCACAGCTATACGAATCGACGCCGCGTCGATCTCACGCCCGGGAACGAAGCCGGCACGCATCGCTATTTCGAGCGACAGCTCAACCGTAGACGCTCCCTCGAACACGACGTTCCGACGGTCCCGCTTGCCCCGCTCGTTGGGGATCTCCTCAAGCGCTTTCACTGTGGGCATGGGCGGTCACATCCGTATGCTGACTGAGTCGGCGCAACACGCGCCTGCGCGCGCTACTGTTCCTCATTCACGTCCGGCTCGGCTTCAGCAACAGCGTCCGTCTCAGGCATCACGATGGTGCCGTCGGCGTTCACAACGGGCAGGCCGAGGGATTTCCGGACTTCGTCGGTGAGCCGGTCCATGACATCGGCGTGATCGCGCAGGTACTGTTTGGCGTTCTCCCGGCCCTGGCCGATGCGCTCCTCACCCATGCTGTACCACGTGCCGGAGCGCTGAACGAGCCCCATATCCGTCCCGATGTCGATGAGTTCGCCCGCGCGGCTGATGCCTTCGCCGTGCATGAGGTCGAACTCAGCCGTGCGGAACGGCGGCGCCACCTTGTTCTTCACAACGCGAACTCTTGTCCGAGAGCCGACCGCCTCGTCTCCGTCCTTGATGGTGGACGTACGGCGGATGTCCAGGCGAACCGACGAGTAGAACTTCAGCGCGTTCCCGCCGGTAGTCGTTTCCGGATTGCCGAACATCACGCCGATCTTCATCCGTATCTGGTTGATGAAGCACACGCACGTGTGGCTCTTCGAGATCGAGCCGGTCAGCTTCCGCAACGCTTGCGACATGAGACGCGCTTGCAGGCCGACGTGCGAGTCGCCCATCTCGCCATCGAGTTCCGCCCGGGGAACGAGCGCCGCGACTGAATCCAGGACGATCAGATCGATGGCCGCGCTCCGAACAAGCGTGTCCGTGATACCGAGGGCGTCCTCGCCGCAGTCGGGCTGACTGATTAGCAGATTGTCGACATCCACACCTAGCAGACGCGCGTACGCCGGGTCGAACGCATGCTCGGCGTCGATGTACGCACAAACGCCGCTTCGTTTCTGAGCTTCCGCGACGAAATGCATCGCCAGCGTGCTCTTGCCGGACGACTCCGGCCCGTAGAGTTCCACGATGCGTCCGCGCGGGATTCCTCCGATGCCCAGCGCCTGGTCCAACGCGATTGATCCCGTCGGGATCATGGACACGGCCTGGAGGGTATCGTCACCGAGCTTCATGATAGAACCGTCGCCGAATTGCTTTCGAATCTGCCCAAGCGCCAACTCGACGGCCTTATCCTTGGCGTCGCGCGTCGCGGGCTCGCCTTTCGTCGCTTTTCCGACCATGTGACCGCACTCCTCGTCTGATGACGTTGTTGCCGTTTCCCATGCAGAAAGCACAACCGAGTCAATTGAACCGTCTCATCTCGCCACGATCCGACTTTCACTCCGGGCGCAAGCTCTCCAGCGGACACTCCTCAAGCGGCGTGTACCGAGCGCCCCCACGACCGAGTTCGCTCCGGAACACAACCAATCGGTCCACGCCAAAGGCCTGCGCGTCGAGCGGCCGGTCACGGAGCGCGCCGACCAAACGCGATCCCTCTTGCGCGTCGTTCACTCTCGCCAGCGTCAGGTGCGGATGGAACGGCCTGCTCTCGGCGGCGAAACCCGCTCCGACAAGCTCCCGGCGGAGCAACGCGGCGAGACCGCTCACTTCGTCCGCGCCGGTGACAAGCCCGGCCCACAATACCTTGGGCCGCCCGTCACTCGGGAACGCTCCCCACCCGCCGACTCGTGCGACGAACGGCTTCGCCTGGGAAGCCACGCGCCGAGAAGTCTCACAAGCCACGTCGACCTCATCCGGCCCGATCTCACCGAGGAACATGAGCGTCAGATGCCATCCCTCCGGACGTGTCCACCGGACGCCGCGCTTGGACGACTCGGCGCCACGCGTCCCTGCGACAACGCGCTGCAGCTCGCGTCTCGTCTCGTCGGGAATCTCAACGGCGATGAAGGTCCGGTACTGCGTGACCTCCGCGGCGCGCTTCCTCACGAACTCGCTACTCGAGACAGGGTCCGACACATCGCCGCTCCTATTACCCGCATCATTACGGGCGAATATACATGCCACGTTGCCGGAGAGCAAGTGCGAGCCAACGCGCCGCCGTTTCGGGGACGGTCGGGCTATGTCGTTTCGGCAACCAGCATCGACCACGGCTTCATCGCCGGGAGCACGAACGTGCGGTAGCCGGAGTCGACTCCGGAAGCCTCGATCCGCGACTCGTTGCCGTTCTCGTCCGTAGCGACGATTTCGTCGCGTGAGGTACGGAGCGCGATGACGACAGCCTCGGCAACGTCCAGCGACGCGTTCATGAGCACGGCGTTCAGGCGGCCCGGCTCCGGCTCGCGGATCCACGGTACGACGCGGTGATACGATGCAATGTACCCCGGCAACGTATCGCGAGAGAGCCAGCGCATGAGCGCCTTGGTGCGCGTCGCGACGCTTTCGCTTTGCAGGAAGCTCCACGGGCTGTAGCCCCACGTGGCGACGCGACCGCCGAGGGAGTTCTCGTAGATGCCGCTGCAACACGCGGCCAATTCGTCGTCGGCATAGTCGACGAGCCGCGCGAGTGTCTCGGCTCCCTCCACCGGATGGAGTTCATACGCGGTCTCCGGCCAGAACGATTGTCGTCGATTCCGCGGCCTTCCCGCGAACGGCGCGTTCAGCGGATGATCCGTGAGCCTCTCGATCCCGTCGACGCTGAATGACCGGCCGCGTGCGAAGCCCGTCAACGAGCCATAACCGCGGGCGTTGAGCGCCTCCAGCGCCTCTCCGTCGAGATACACTCCACGCGACAGAATCGACTCGATGACGTCGTCCGGTATCGCGGGAACAAGATCGCCCGTGAGCGCAACCACCGGCGCGTACCGGAGATGGTCGGGATACATCGGTGCGTACGCGGCGGGCAAGCCGGTACACCACATCTCGTTGGCGAAGTCGACGCGCGGCCCAACCGACTCGGTCCAATCGCGTCCGAGGCCGACCGCCGCTGAGGAATCTTTTGTCCAACCCACCGCCACGCCCGTCGGTGGCGTCCGCCCGACCCGGCGCGCCAGCCCGTCGAGGAATGGCCGGGCTCCGGCAAGCCGTCGCACAAGCGGCTCGTACTCATCGAGCGGCTCGTCGTACATCGAGAGCACGTTGTAGGCCGCGCCCGTACATCCCGCGGCGATGTAGGCGGCTGCCTCCAGCGCTGTGGCGTGCTCGCTCTTGCGCAGACGCTGGTAGGGGAAGTTCTCGATCTCCGACTGGATCACCGTCACGGACTCCGGCAGGAGCGCCACCTGGCGGCCGATCTCGTGCGCCTTTTCCAGAATCCCGTCCAGGCGCTCATCGGTGTAGTTGCCGCCGCCCGGCCTCCAGCGCACCGGTGTCGAGTCGGGGCCGCTCAGGATGTCGGCCCACGTGTCGAAATCGTACCCCTCGAAGAAGCGCTCGCCCGTCATGAATCCCAGCTCAATGCCGCGATCGACGCCATGCACCGTCGTCTCGATCAGCCGGAACAGCGTAGCGATGGTCTCGCGATTCTGGGCTAGCCACGCCTTCCGCAGCGCGAGCGCATCCGCCGCCTCTCCCGCGAACGCAGCGCGAAGCGTCTCACGCGTCCACAGACACGCCGTGCGCACCGAGAACAAGTCCACGCAGATGTCGCAGAAACACGTCGCATAGATCGGCATGTGTCCGGCGAGCCGCACGTCGTCGTCGATCCAGATGTGCTCCGGTCCGGCCTCCGCGAGCGCGATGTACACGTCGCGAACGTACGAGTCGAATCGCTTGTCGTTCGGACAGTACGAGCCGTGGCACACTTTTCCCGAGATATCCGTCGCCCGCGTAGAGTCGATGTCGAGCGAGTGCGGCAGATTCTCGTCGTGGTGGCCGATCGTCGAGAGGATGTTGATGCCCGCGCTGAACCCATGCTCGCGCGCCTCGCGCATCCGGTTAGCGAGGATCCCGGAGCGCTCCCGTATGACGTCGAGCGGCAGCGGCGGGTGGGTTTCGCTGGTGAAGTACGTGACCTCGCCTCCCGCGCCGCGGTGCCGGTCGAGCAGCTCCAGCAGCTCGCGGTGACGCGACTCCGGCAGCCACTGCGGCGTACCGATGCGGAAACAGTTCGAGGCGGAGAATATGGGTACGGACATGGCGGCTCCTGTGCGGCGGTGCGGGACGGCGGTCGATCACACGTCGAACGTAGGGCGGGAGGCGTCGCGCACGTAGGGGGGGAGGGGGGGGCAGGTGGGGGAGAGATACGCTGTTGTCCGTCAAGTGCGGCGAGCCCATGCCGGGTCGAACGG
>CAZEAI010000124.1:0-14468 GCA_964510105.1 uncultured bacterium | reverse complement strand
GCGATCACTCGTCTCCCATGCACGTCCCGACCATGCGAGCGGACCGCACCCAGCGGTGGTTCGGCGGGACTTCCTTGCGCTTGCCCGCGACCTTCTCGATCGGCACGGCGGCGGCCTTGGCGTTCTTCAGCGCGACCATGACGCCAAACGTGCCCTTGTCGATGTACTCGCATGCCGCCGCGCCGAGCTGCGTCGCGAGGAGCCGGTCGGCAGGAGAAGGTATCCCTCCACGCTGGAGGTATCCGACGGTGGTGGTTCGAGCTTCGAGACCCGTCGCTTCCTGAAGTTGTCGTGCGAGGCGAACGCACACGCTCTCGTCGCAGGGGGGCGCTGCCGTCTTCTTCCTCTTGCCCCCTTTCGAAGCGGCATCGCCGGCGACCGATTCCGCAGCGATCTCAGCCTTGGAGCGCGCGCCTTCGGCCACCGCGACGATGCTGAACTTCTTGCCTTTGCGGCTGCGTTCCAGAAGGGCGTTGCTCACCGCGTTGATGTCGTACGGGATCTCGGGAATCAGGATGACGTCCGCGCCGCCGGCGACTCCCGCGCCGAGGGTGAGCCATCCGGTGTTGTGACCCATGATCTCCACCAGCATGATCCGCTGATGGCTCTCCGCTGTGCTGTGAAGGCGGTCGATCGCCTCGGCGGCAGTGCCCATCGCGGTATCGAAGCCGAAGGTCATGTCGGTCTCGGCAACGTCGTTGTCGATGGTTTTCGGCAGCGTCACGACGTTCAGGCCCTTCTTCATGAGCCGGAGCGCGTTCTTCTGCGTGCCGCCGCCGCCGAGGCAGACGAGGCAATCCAGGTGCTGTTTGCGATAGTTCTCCACCGCCACGTCGGTCATATCGACGGTCTTACCGCCTACGGGCATCTTGTGCGGCTTGTCGCGGCTCGTGCCGAGTATCGTCCCGCCAATGGTTAGAATGCCGGACAGGTCGTTGGATCCGAAGTGCACGTGACGGCTCTCAATGAGGCCACGGAATCCGTCGCGGAAGCCGATGACCTCCCAGCCGAACTGGTCCATCGCCGGCTTGCCGACACCTCGAATCGCTGCGTTCAAGCCGGGGCAATCGCCGCCGGAGGTCAGAATGCCGATGCTCATGCCGGCCATGGTGCCACCTCCACGGAGTAGAATGCCAGGCGCTGATTCATCGCGAAAGCGGGTGAGTTCGGTCCGCGAGCGGCAGGCCGACGCGCCGACCGGCCATCGCACTCACGAATGCCGCTACGCTGATCTCCAGTGCTTCACGCCCGTCGTCTCCGGAGCAGGCCGGCACGCTGTCGGTTTCGACGGCGTGGAAGAGCGCGCGCATCATGTTGTGCGTTGCCCACCGATTCACGCTGTATGCGTGGCGTTGCGCGTCTGTGAGCGGCACGTCGATGGTCTGCCAGGTGACGGGCGCCGACACCTTGCCGTCGCTGCCCTCCGTGTGCAGAATGACGGGGTCGGAGCCGCGAATCGCGAGCATGCCCTCGGTGCCGGCGATTTCGACACCATACGTGCCGGGACCCTCCCAGTACTCAGATGTGCCGGTCACGCCGTGTTCATAGCCGATCATCACTGTACCGAGATCGCCCAAGGCCAGCCCAACCTCCCGGTCGCCGGTCGTAACGTCGTCGGGCCCTGCGTCTTGTCCATCCTGCACGGTAAGCCGGGCGAACACCCACTCCGCGCCACCAGCAAGCAGGCCCATCGCGTCGAACAGGTGCGCACCGATATTCATCATGCCGACGGCCGCCGTGTATGTCTTGCACTCGCTGCGCAGGGCGCGGAGTTCGCCGATGAATCCGTCCTCGATGAGTTTCTTCGCGTGGACGAACACCGGATCTGTGTGGCGCTGCGTGTTGATGGCGAGTTTGGCGCCAGTCCGCTCGCTTGCGGCGATCATGGCATCGGCTTCGATGAGGTCGACCGCGATAGGCTTCTCACACAGAACGTGAATGCCGCGATTCAGCGCGTCGATGCTCAGCTTCGCATGGGCATCGGCGCGCGTCGCGATGACTACCACATCGGGCCGTGAGGCATCGCACAGATCGTCGGCATTCGCAAACCGGAGGTCGTCGGGAACGCCGTACTCGTCCCCGAAGGATGCAAGCGCGTCCGGTCGGATCTCGGCGATCCCGACCAGCTCGACATCTTCCATGTCCACGAGCGACTTCGCGTGAAGTTGCGCGATTCCACCACATCCGATCAGCGCTACTCGATAGCGTTTCGCCATCGACATTCTCCTCGTCGATTCGATGTACTGCCGTGTTTGGCGGCGATGAAGGGGAGTCGAGACCAGCTCGACGATGGGGTGCAATGTACCGGATGGCACGCGGGTCTACAAACGCTCCGCCCGGCTGGAAGCGCGCGCGGACGACTACTTAAGGAGCGCGTTCATCCGCTCGACGTCCTCCGGACGCCCAACGTCCGCCCACCAGCTCTCCAGAGTGAACGTTCGAACGTCTCCGCCTGCCGCGATGAGAGCGATGATGGCATCGGGAAGCTCATACTCGCCGCGCGGAGAGGGTAGGAGCGCGTCCAGATGAGGCAACAGGGACGGACGGGCAATGTAGATACCCGCGGAATTGAGATTCGTTTCCGACGTGCCGGGCTCGGGCTTTTCCACCATGCGAACGACATGCCCGTCCTCAACATACACGGCGCAGCCCTGATGCGGGTCGTCCACCTCGAGCACCGCCAGCATGAGGTCGCATCGCTGCTCGGCGAACGCATCGGCCATGCGGACATATTCCGCCGGATCCACAAGGATATCGGCATAGGTGATCCACATCGGACCATCGGCCAGGTGCGGCGCGGCGATCCGGCACGCCTGTCCCGTACCCTGCGGCGCGGGCTGCCAGACAGTTTGCGCCGTCTGGCCAGCAACGGCATGGGTCCTGAGGTGGGCTTCGATCTGCTCCGCGCGATGGCTTACGACGATGGTGGTCCGCTTCACTCCCGCCGCCGCTAGGCCCGCGCGGACGTGGTCGAGCAGAACACGCCCGCCGACCTCCACGAGCGCCTTCGGAGTCTTGGCCGTGATCGCGCCGAGGCGCGTGCCCTTCCCCGCGGCGAGGATTATGCCTTGCTGAGGCCGTTCCATGTCGATCCAATGCTCTGGTTGCGAATACGTTCGTTTCACCGCGCTAGTAGTGTACAGTGCGCGCAACGGGGCCGCAAGCTACCATGCGACCTCATTGACCGCCGCTGGGTCGCGCGGTACCGTTACCCGTTCCCTATCGCATCACCCTCTCGTGTCATCCACTCGCGCAACGGGTCTTGCATGCTCGCCAACATTGTAGAGTATTCAGCTATTCTGGGCACACTGGTATTCATGGAAGGGATACTCGCGGCCGACAACGCGCTTGTTCTCGCCGTACTCGTCTCACGCCTGCCGGATCGTGCGGAACAGAAGAAAGCTCTCCTGTACGGCATCGTCGGCGCATTCGTTTTCAGAGCCATCGCCGTGATCGCCGCTACGTGGCTCATACGGCTTTGGTATTTCAAGGCAGCCGGCGCCCTGTACCTGCTCTGGATCACCGCGCACTATTTCATCAGCGGGGCCCACAAGGACGACATGGCGCGAGCCAGCGGCGACCCCGCTAAGCAGAATGGGGGGAGCTTGAGTGGGAAGGTCGCGCGTTTCTGGCCCGTCGTGATCATGGTCGAACTGACGGACATCGCATTCTCGGTGGACCAGATCGTCGCGGCGGTGTCGCTTTCCGACGAGCTGTGGGTGGTCTACACGGGCGGCATGCTGGGCATCATCGCGATGAGGTTCGCGGCAGGCGGATTCCTCGTCATCATCGAGAAGCGGCCAATACTTGCCTATACGGGCCACATCCTGCCTGCCTGGATTGGCGTGAAGCTCGCGTTCAAGACGCTCGAAGCTCAGCCCTTCAACCTGCCGATACATCTCCCAGGGTGGATATTCTGGTCCGTGATGGCTGGAATCGTTGCGTGGGGCGTCCTGGCTCGTCGGGTGCCAGACGAGCCGGAGACGCCGGAAATCGCCCAGGTTGAAGAGATCCCGACAGAGTCATGAGATAGCGTCGCAGCACCGACGGATATACCGCATCAGGACGCTCAACACGATCACTTGGAGGAACATACGCCGATGTCGCACATCACTCTCTCCGTATTCGTTACCGCGCAGAAGGTCATCCAGCACGGCAGCGACCCGGTCGAGCGGGCTCGCATGATCGCAGAGATCCAGGCCGTGGGCGCGAAGAAGGTATTCCTCGAAACGTGGCGCGGCGGCGGCTGGGTCGAGGCTGACCTCCTCCGCGAGGTGAAGGAGGCGTTCGAGGCCGAGGGGGTCGAGACGGCAACCGGCATCATGCCGGTGCGCGGGCGCGATCCTCTCCTTGAGGGCACGGACGATTGGGATAGCCACAAAACTCTCGGCGGAAACAGCCGCTGGGGCGCGGATATCTGCTACAGCCGGCCGTGGAGCCGCGAGGAGATCGAACGTGCGCTCAAGATCGGCGCATCCGTGTTCGACGAGTACATCATCGACGACGCGCTCTGCACGCAGTGTACTTGCACACACTGCCGTGAACAGCGTGGCGACCGGACGTGGAACGAGTACCGCCGCGACCTGCTGCTGGAGGTGAGTCGCGACTCTCTCGTCGGCGCCGCGCGCGAGGTGAATCCGAACATCAAGATGATCCTCAAGTTCCCCCAATGGTACGAGCGGCTCGCCGACTTCGGCTACGACACCGCGCGCCAGCCCGGCGACTTCGATGCGACATGGATCGGCACCGAGACGCGCGACCCGGACACTCCCGACTACGGCTA
The DNA here is from genome assembly GCA_964510105.1 of uncultured bacterium. Classification (GTDB taxonomy): domain Bacteria; phylum Latescibacterota; class MWCZ01; order MWCZ01; family MWCZ01; genus CAZWQW01. The sequence goes on along the minus strand of CAZEAI010000124.1, from coordinate 9,685 downwards.
CACTCCGCAGTACGAGGCGTTCTTCAACGTCCGGTGGCACGACGACGCGGAGCCGAATCTCGAAGGCGCGTGGTTCGACTACATCGAGTGCGACCCGACGATCTACGTCGAGCAGGCATTCCAGTCGGTTCTGGGTGGCGTGAAGAACCTGACGCTCTTCTGCTACACGGACACGCTCTTCCGGGGCAACGGCTATATGCTGGCCGCCCTGCGCGACTCCATGCCGCGCCTGGAAGCGATCGCCGACGCCATAGACGATGTCGAGCCTACCGGCGTCGTCGCGGTTCGCCCGCACCACGCCCCGTCCGCCGCGGACGGCTACATCTTCGACGCGCTCGGGATGATCGGTATGCCGCTCGTTCCCCGCGCCGACTGGCCGGAAGAGACCCCAGGCGCGTTGCTCGTTACCGACCACGTAGCGAGCGATCCGGGCCTGACAGCTCACGTGGGCGCAGTCGTCGACGCAGGCGGCACCGTCTTCATCACGGCGTCCGCGCTCGCTCAGAGCGACGACAACGAGGAGCTGAAGCGACTCGCCGGATTCGACGGCGACGGCTGGGCACAGCCCATCACGTGGGCCGCTCGTGAGTTCCGCATCGGCAACCAGTCGGTATCGGTCGCTGAGGCCGTTCCGTTCCGATTCGACCTGCGCGCGGGCAGTGCAAGGGTGCTCGCCGAGGCGGGCGGGGTCGCTCACGCTCGCGCGGAGTGGACGGCCGTCGTGACGAAGCGGGAGCATCCCTCCGGTGGGGCGGTCGTCGTCCTGAACGTGAACGGCGTTTCCGCCAGCGACTACCGCATGGATGAAAATCTGAACGTCCCGGCGGTGCTCGAGCTCCAGAATCTGCCCACGGCTATCCTCAACGTCGTACAGAGCGAGGTCGCCAAGTCGCTGGGAGGCGGATTCGCCGGACCGTCGCGGGTAGCCCACTATCCGTTCAGCAACGACGTTCTCGTGGTGGAAAACTTCCGTGACGAGCAGGTGAGCCTGGAGATCCTCGGCGACGCACTCGCCGCCGATGCCTCGGACGAGTTCGGTTCGGCGCACGTGGGTGAGAAGAACGGACGACGCGTTGTGACGCTCCAGGAGCGCTCAGTCGCCATGTTCAAGAAGTAGATCCGGCACAGGTGCGGAGGCCGGTGAACAGGTCTCCGCACCTGCATCCTCCAACGCAAACACGCGACGATCCCCCCGTTCTACGCCCTCCAGCGCTTGAGCCGAAGGCTGTTGGCGACGACGCTCACGCTGCTGAATGCCATCGCCGCCGCGGCCAACATCGGGTCCAGCAGCATCCCATTGATCGGGTATAGCACGCCGGCCGCGATGGGAATCGCGATGACGTTGTAGATGAACGCCCAGAACAGGTTCTGCTTGATCGTCGTGAGCGTCGCGCGCGACAACCCTATTGCCTGACGCACGCCACCAACGTCGCCGCGTATGAGCGTAATGTCCGACGTTTCCATGGCCGCGTCGGTACCCGTGCCCATCGCGATGCCCAGATCCGCGGTCGCGAGCGCCGGCGCGTCGTTGATCCCGTCGCCCACCATAGCCACGACGGCTCCGGACTCGCGCAACCGCTCGACAGCCGCCGCCTTTTCCTCCGGTCGGACTTCCGCGATCACGTCATCGACGCCCGCCTGCTCCGCGATCGCACGAGCTGTCGCCTCCGCGTCGCCCGTGAGCATGAGCACGCGCAAGCCTTGCTCACGAAGATGCGCGATCTCGTCGCGGGCGCCGCTCTTGAGCCGATCCGCGACGGCGATGAGCCCGGCGAGCCGGCCATCGACAGCGACGTAGACAACCGTCGCACCGTCGGACTGGTATTCTAGCGCGTGTGGCCGGAGCGCCTCGATGTCCACGCTACTCTCGGCCATCTGACGTGGGCTCCCGATCACCACGGTAGCGCCGTCGACCGATGCAATGACCCCGCCGCCCACGACGGCCTCGAATGATTCCGGAGGCGCCGGCTCCATGCCGCGACCACCGGCGTGTCGTACGATCGCTTCGCCGAGCGGGTGCTCGGACCGCAGCTCCGCGGAGGCAGCGCGTTCGGAGACAAGCGCGTCGGCCCACCCGTCGGCGGGAACGATCGCGACGACCTCCGGCGAGCCCGTAGTCAGCGTGCCGGTCTTGTCGAATACCACTGTGTCGAGCTGCCGCGTTCGCTCAAGAACGTCGCCGCCCTTGATCAGGATGCCGAGTTCCGCGCCGCGCCCGGTGCCGACCATGATGGCGGTCGGCGTGGCCAAACCGAGGGCGCACGGACACGTTACGATGAGCACGGCGACTCCGCTGAGCATCGCGAAGGTCAGCCTCGGCTCCGGCCCGATCAGCCACCAGACGACGAACGTGGCGGCGGCTATCCCAAGCACGACTGGCACGAACACGCCGGAGATGCGGTCCACGAGCCGCTGCACGGGCGCCTTCGTGCCCTGAGCCTGCTCAACGAGCCGGATGATGTGCGAGAGCACGGTCTCCTGCCCGACGCGCGTCGCCCGGCACTTGAGGTATCCCGATCTATTCACGGTGCCGCCTGTGATCTCGTCTCCCTGCGCCTTGTCCACCGGTAAGCTCTCGCCGGTCATCATGGATTCGTCGACGGCGCTCCGCCCCTCAAGCACGACACCATCGACAGGCAGCCGCTCGCCTGGGTGGACGACAACGACGTCGCCCGCCTGCACGTCCGCCGCCGGGACGCTCTGCTCCACACCGTCGCGCTCGACAAACGCCTGCGCGGGTCGGAGATCCATCAGCGCGCGGATCGCGCCCGTTGTCTTGTTCTTGGCGCGCGATTCCAGCATCCTCCCGAACAGAACTAGCGTGATGATCACCGCAGCCGTTTCATAGTACACGGCGGGCGCGAGCCCCGTCGCAGCGAGGGCGCCGGGCCAGGTAGTCACTACCACGCTGTAGGCGAATGCCGCCGACGTACCGGTGGCGATCAGCGTGTTCATGTCCGCCCCGCCATGCCGTAGGACGTTCCATGCGCCGACGTAGAAACGACGTCCCGCCCAGAACTGAACAGGAGTCGTGAAAGCAAGCAGGAACCAGGCCTTCGCCTGGAACGGCCACTGGGAGGCGCCCGGTATCCACCCCATGCTCACGAGGAACACCGGCAGCGTGAACGCGGCGGCAATCAGGAAGCGTTGGCGCACCGAGCGGTAATCCACGGCATGGCGTTCCTGCTGTTCCTCGTGGGCATCGACGTGCTCATCGGTCTGCATAACCCCGTATCCCGCGTTCTCGACTGCCTTCCGCAACGCGTCGGACAGACCAGGTAGCGGAATCGCAGTGACCTGCGCCATTTCGGCGGCGAGGTTCACACTCGCCTCCATCACGCCCGCGACGTCCTTCAGCGCCCTCTCTACACGGCTCGCGCATCCGGCGCACGTCATCCCCGCGATGGTGAGCGACTCCTCGCGGGCGACCACGTCGTACCCCGTGCTTCGAATCTCCTCGACGATTGTCCCGGAGTCGACCGCGCCGGGTTCAAGTGTGATTTTCGCGGATTCGTCGCCGTAGTTGACCGTGGCCTCGCGGACGCCCGGAAGGGTCAACAGCCGTCGTTCTATTCGCGTCGCGCACGACGCACACGACATTCCCGTAATTGGCGTGTCGAGCGTTTCGGTTGAATCGGAACTCTCGTTCGGCTGTCCGGGGCTGGGGTCCTCGACAGGCAGCTGCGACGGGCTGCTGTTGAGCGTGGGTAACGTCTTCACGTGCGTTCGTCCTTCTGAGACCGGTCTCTGAGCGAATGGCCACTCATCGCCGGGATGCGCGGAAACCCCGTGTCGGGGCTCCCGCCTAATCGCTCCCTCACTACCGTCTGCCGTGATTCCGACCCTGTCCGTGCCCCGCGCAGTGTTCGCCGCCCTGCGGCCCGCGTCCGCGCACACGACCGTGCCGCTGCCCCTGTGTGCCGCCGGGACCGAGACTGGGCTCCTGATCCACCGAACCGCGTCCGGCACGTTTCGTCGCTCGTTCCGGCGAGAGCTGCGAACACCCGCCCCCCGTCCAGACCGCTACTGCATCCGCCACCGACTCCGGCGGTGTTGCGTAGACGGCCACGCCGCTCTTTTCCAAGACGCCGTAGCCGTGCGGCCCGATCCACCCGGTGATGACGGCGTCCACGCCTGCCGCGGCAACCGCTTTCGCCGCCCGTACTCCCGCACCTGAACCCGGGAGCGCGCCAGGATTGGCAATCGCTGCCCGCTCTCCCGTGTCGGTGTCGACGACCACGAACGCTTCGCACCGGCCGAAATGTCCGTCGAAGCCCTCATCCTTAGTGCCGTCGCTGCTCACTGCTACTCTCATGTTCCTTTCCTTCCTTTGCCGCGTCCGTGACCCGGCTTCTGCGCGTTCCGCTCCGGCGTCAAGTCATCCCCGTCATCGGGGTCGACCCGGTGGAGCTCTGCCGCGCCGCACTCCGGGCACTCGCAGCGATGTTCGGAGCCGAATGGTTCCACCCAGTTCCCGCCGCAGCACCCGCATCCGACCTCGTGGCCTGATAGCTCGAACGTCCCGCCCTCAATTCTGAGCGCCTTGCCATGCACCAAAGCATCCGCGACCTTCCTCCGGGCTTCGTGCAGCACTCTTGCGAACGTGGCGCGGGAGACGCCCATCTGCTCGGCGCCGCCGACCTGGTTGAATCCCTCCAGCTCCGCCAACCGAAGTGCGTCCAGCTCTTCCAGCGCAAGCCCAACTTCGCTCAACCTACGCAGGGGTATCCCGCGCGGCTTGAAGTAGTCGCTTCTCGGGCGGCATCCTACCTGTCTGGTCCGTTTTGGCCTCGGCATGCGCTGTTGCTCCCGTGAACGGTTGTGATCATATGCTCATAACAAGGATAGGCATAATCCGGCCCGAGTCAAGTGCTCGAACCGGATTATTGTGAGCATATGGTCACAAGTGAGATATCAGAACCGTGCGCCCATATCCGCTCGAGTGCCGTCCTGATCGGAGGTAGTTGGGTCTCCAGCGTCGGTTGCGGGACTTCCGGGGAGCAGTGAGTAATCGCCATTCGCTGGGTCGCGAAAGAGCGGGTCAGCCAGCGTATTGCCCTCGCCCTCGATGAGCCCCTCTCCCTGCACGATCGAGTACGCAAAGACGATATCTTCGATCGGGGACCGGTAGAATCGGCTCGCGGAATTTGCCCACAGGATGGAGTTCATCACGGAAACATTGTCGGTGTAGGGGTAGGATCGTGGATTCCCCCACATCAGGGCCGCGGAGGTATCGTTCGTCACCGAGTTGTGGGCGAGGGTGAGATGCTCGATATCCGCCGCCGACTCGTCGATCATGAAGACGGTGTTGCCGCGCTCCCGGCCCGCTATTCTGTTGCCTGCGATCAAGACGTCGCGCATCTGCAGCGCGCAGCCGCTGACGATGTGAATCGCCACGAGGTCGTCGGCTGTGTTGTCCAGTATCCGCGTCCGTACCATCGACATGTCGACCCCTGACGCCTCGACCATAGCCGCACCCGTAGCGTGATTGCCGCGAATCAACACATCCTCCATCGAGACCGCGCCGCCTCGCGCGAAGGCCGCCGCGCCAACGTCGGCCACATTGCCGGTGATGCTCGTCGCAACGCACGACACCTGCGCATGGACCGCCTCGAATCCGCCGCCGTCGGCGAAAGCCGGTAGAGGGAAACGCCCGCCACCGCTTCTGCTGAAGTAGGACCTCGGACGCGTCGCCGACGAGGCGTTGCTCTGCAACGCGCACCGTCGGAGGGTCACTGATGCCGAGTCCCGAACGCTCAAACCGCCGCCGCCACCATCGACGACAACGTTGTCACGAATGACACAGTCCTTCAGCTCGACGCTGGTTCCGGTCCCCGACACGCTGATTCCACCACCGTACGGGGGTAGGAACACCGGCGGCAGGATCAGCGGAGGCGATGTTGCGGGTTTGAGGTAGAGGAACCGATCCGGATTGGGTGCTCCCCGCTCGCGGAGCGCGCCACTGATTCGCGCGAACGTGAGCGTACTCGTACCACCCCCGCTGATCCAGAGCCCGCTCCACGCTCCGATATCGCCGGGTTCGAATACGATACTGTCGGACGCGGTGCCGGCCGCCTGCAACTGCCCTTCGACAATGAGCGGCACAATCGACTCGAATCGCACGATGACGCCGGGCTCTATTGTGAGTGTCGCCCCGGGAGGGACTACAAGCGTGTCGGACACAAGAACGGGAGAACCCGCGGTGGTCCAAGTAGTATCACTGATCGTAACGCGAGAGTACGTCGGGAAAGAATCGTCCGGCGGGTCGTTGCCGTTGACGCCGGCAAGCTTGTCGCAGGACAGGATCGAACACGACAGCGACAGCGCAAGCATGAGTCTTGACATTTGGCAGATCCGGTTGACGCGACGCTCAGGCATCTCATACTGAAATCAACGTGCGTTCTCCGCGCTGTCAAGACGTTCGGCAGTAAGGCCGCGGGCATCCGCTCCTTCCAACGTAAGGTCGACTTCGCACCCGTCTACTCAGCGCCCTCTGCCTCGACGTCGTTCAGCCATTCGAGCGACTTGACGAGCGCCTGCACGCCCTCATCCTCGAGACCGCGCGCTTCCACCGCCTGGAAGAGCTGATTCACCATGGAGATGCCCGGCAGCGCGAGCTTCAGCTCCTTCGCTGCCTCCATGACAAGCCGCAGGTCTTTCTGTTGCAGTCGGATCATGAAGCCGGGATCGAAATCGCGCTTGAGAACCTTCGGCGCCAGGTTGTCCAGCACCCACGAGCCCGCCGCACCGCCTGAGATCGCTTCAAGCATCGCCTCCATGTTGACGCCCGATTTCGCCGCCAGGAGCAGCGCCTCGCACGCGGCGAGGTTGTTCAGCGCGCCTGCGATCTGATTGCAGAGCTTCGTCGTCTGGCCCGCGCCGCTGGCTCCGATATACGTGATCCGCTGCCCCATCGCCTCGAAGATTGGCGTGCATTCGGTGAACGCACCCTCGTCGCCGCCCACCATGATCGACAGCCGCGCCTCGATCGCCCCGATCTCTCCGCCGGAGATGGGTGCATCCAGCATCCGCACACCCTTCGCGGCGAGTGCGTCGGCCACCTGCCGTGCCACCGTCGGGCTGATGGTGCTGTGGTCGATGCAGATCATGCCTTCCCGCAACGACTCAGTGACGCCGTTCTCGCCGAGATACACCCGCTCTACGTCGGGAGAGTCCGTCACGCACGACAGCACGACATCCGACTTCGCCGCGACGTCGGCAGGTGATTCCGCGCGAGTCGCGCCCGCACCGACGGTGTCCTGTATCCCGGGCTCGCTACGGTTCCAGACAACGACTTCGTACCCCGCCTTCAGCAGGTTCTTCACCATGGGGCGACCCATGATGCCCAGTCCGACGAAGCCAAGTTTCGGTTTGCTCATCACACCCCTCCTGCTGTCACATCATCTGGCGACACGTCGATTGCGACGCGGCCGTCTTGGTTTCCAATGAGTACGATCGGCGCGCGCGAGCCCCAATCACCGGCGCAGCGGCGAGTACAAAGAAACCGGGACCGCGCAACGCAGCGCAGTCCCGGTTGATACGATCTGCATATGCTACTCGGCGGCGGCGACGGCTTCCTGCTCCTGCTTCGCCGCTTCTTCGGCCTCATACTCTTCCATGTAACGCTCGTAGACGCGCTGTTCGAGGAACAGGTCGAGTATTTCCGGATCGATCTCCTCGTCCTTCACCATGAACCCGAGAATCTGGAACGCCTTCTCGAGCGGCATAGCGGGTTTGTAGGGGCGGTCTCTTGCGGTCAACGCCTCGCACACATCGGCCAGACAGAGGATGCGTGACTGAATTGCCAGATCCTCAGCGCTGAGCCCGTTCGGATAGCCGGTGCCGTTGAGCTTCTCGTGGTGAGCCCCGGCGTATTCCACGACGTTTGACATCTTCTTCGGGAACGGGATCTCGCCGAGCATCTTGATCGTGGCGACGACATGGTGGTTGATGACCTCGCGCTCTTCTTCGGTGAGCGTACCCTTGCGGATCTTCAGGTTGTCAAGCTCGTCCTCGGTAAGATAGCTCTGATCGCCCTCGGCGGTGGGGAACGTCTTCGCCGCGATGTTCTCAAGACGCTCGATCGCCTCATCCTGCAGGAACTCTCCGCCCGTGTTCGCCTCGACGACAAACGCGATGTCGCTGTCGAGTTCGGCCAGCAAGCCCGTCAGCCGCTCGTCGACGGCCGCGATCTTCGCGTCATCGGCCTTGCCCGACCGGTAGAGAGCGATCTTCTTCTCCATCGCAGCAGCCTCGATGGAACGGCGAATGAGCGCGAACCGAACCTTCACAAGCTCGACGCGGTCGAAGATCGTCTCAAGCTTCGTTCCCTTGTCAACGACATACTCCGGCGTCGTGATCTTGCCGATGTCATGGAGCCACGCCGCGATCCGCAGCTCCTTCAGCTCGTCCGGCGAGAAGTGCACATCCGCGAACTCACCCTCGGTGATGCCGTTCATCGTTTCGGCGATCTTCACCGTCATACCGGCGACGCGCTCGATATGACCACCTGTGTACGCCGATTTCTCGTCGATCGCGGTAGCAACCAGCTGGATCAAGGATTCGAACATCTCCTGCAGATCGGCGATCAGACTGGCATTCGTAACTGCGATAGCCGCCTGCGACGCAAGGCTTCTGATGAGATCCTCATACTCGGTGGCGAAGCGCACGACCTCGTCGGAGGACGGGTCCTGCGAGTTGATAAGCTGCAGTACGCCGATGATCTCGTCCTCGTGGTCCCGCATGGGCGCCACCAGCATGGACTTCGTCCGGTAGCCGGTCATCTGGTCGTACTTGCGAGGACCGGTGAAGTCGAACCCTTCGGCGGTGTAGACATCCGGGATGTCTACCGTCTCACCCGTGTTCGCGACGTACGCCGACACGTTGCTGTGGCTCGGCTCGCCGCCCTTCAGCATGGGAACAGGCGGAAGCATAATCGCTTCTCCGCTGGTACCGCCCATGCGCGTATCCATCGAGTCGTTGTGCAGAATCTCGAATTTCAGCTCGGGTTCGCCGGTCTCTGGATTGTTCTGGACCATATACAGCGTTCCGGCATCGGCGTTCGTGAAGCGGCGCGCCTCCTCCAGAATGCGTTCAAGCAGGCGATCCAGGTTGCGTTCGGCGGAGAGCGCGATGCCGATATCCGACAAGCGGCTGATTTCCGCTGATTTCCTCTCGGCGAACCCGAGCACCTCGGCGACGACTCGGTCGAGCATGAGATTCAGACTCTTATCACCGGAATCGTCGTCGGCGCCACCTTGAAGCTTGTCGAGCAGATCAACCTCTGAGACCATGCGGTCTACCTCCCAAACAGACGACATGCGCCTGTAATCGCGTCTGTTTCCCTACCAGAATCGATTCACGTCTATACGCTGCGCCGAACGTCCAAGCCCAGTGGCGCGGGTAGCGAACCTCGTTGAAAATAGGAGATTTGCCTCTTCGCCGCAAGAACTTTCACACAACTCTTCCGGCCAGACTCGGCTCGGCCTCCGCTCGGCTGCGGAATCCCTTGACGGGCCCCCCTCGTCGCGGGATGATTGGAGTAAGATACTACAGAACACGGCTATCGGTTAGCGTTACCTTCGCGAGGCCACGTGCGTACCCTCGAATACTCTCTTGAATCCGCTGACGGATCGGCCCGCGCGGGATCCGTCGCGACCCGCTCCGGGACGTTTCCAACACCAAT
>CAZEAI010000123.1:12984-14781 GCA_964510105.1 uncultured bacterium | reverse complement strand
GCGCTCGCTCGCCGCGGACCCGCGGATCAACCACGTCCACATATTCGAGAACAAGGGAGCGGTGGTGGGCGTGAGCAATCCTCACCCGCACGGGCAGATCTACGCCACGAACGTTCCGCTTCCCACAATCGCCGCCGAACTCGACGCCTGTCGCGAGCACTTCGATGCGTCTCACCGGACCATTCTTGAGGACGTGGTGGAGCAGGAGCTTACCGACGGAGTCCGGATCATCGCGCGGAACGAGACGATGGTGGCGTTCGTGCCGTATTTCGCGCGTTGGGCTCACGAGACGTACATCGTTCCGCGCCGGCCGGTCGAGTCCGTCGCCGACCTGACGCCGGAGGAGTCCGACGATTTCGCGGCGATCTTGCGGACGATGCTCGTGAAGTTCGACAATTTGTACGAAATGTCATTCCCATATATCATGGCGTTCCATCAGGCGCCGACGGACGGTGCGCGACATCCGGCGTTCCACTTTCACGTCGAGTTCCATCCGCCGCTCAGGATGCCCGGAGTGATGAAATACCTTGCGGGAGCCGAGACGGGTGGAGGCGTGTTCCTGAACGACGCGGCGCCGGAGGAGAAAGCGCGGCAGTTCGCGGCGGTGTCGGATGTCCACTACCGCGTTCGTGGGTGAACGAGAAACGTCCCGCCCACACGAGGATTCGCGCAGCGCGGGACGCTTCGAAATCTGCTCAAGTGCTACCGGCGCGCTACGACTCCGATTTCTCGATGCTGAAGAACTGCCGCATGTGGTCGTACAGCACCTGGCGATGCTCCGGGTCGGCGAGGTTGAGGCGGTATTCGTTGATGATCATGACTTCGCCCTGCGCCCACTCGTTCCAGCACTCCTGGCAACCGCTCGCGTGGATCTCCATTCCGATCTTGCCGCGGAGCGGTGCCTTTTCCATCTGCGGGGCCGTCTTTCCGCAGCGGGAACACGTGATGTCGGCCATGGTTTCTCCTTCGCCCGTTGCTGACGTTGTGACCTCTTTGTCGTATACTGTTCAGCATACGAATACGCCACGGGGACGGCAAGCAGCGACGCCGCATCGCCGCCTTTCCACCGAGTACGAAACCGAATACGACGCGCGATGAACGAACGTGATGCAGACCATAGCGAGATGACGCGGTCGGAAGTGGTACCCGCCGTTCGCGAGGGCGCGATCGTGCAATGGCGCGACGTGCGCAAGTCGTTTGGCGAGAACGTCGTGCTCGACGGAGTTACGCTGGACGCGTTCCGTGGCGAGACTCTCGTCATCATCGGGCAGTCGGGTAGCGGCAAGAGCGTCCTGGTGAAGACGCTGCTTGGGCTCGTGGAGCCTGATTCCGGCGGCATCTCCGTTGAGGGCCGGAATATACGGCGCAGCCGTCGGGAGATGGCGCGAGGACTGAAACTCTTCGGCATGGTTTTCCAGAATTCCGCTCTCTTCGACTCGCTGACCGTCGCGGAGAACCTCGCGCTGCCGTACTGGGAGAACACCGACTGGGGACGCGAGGGTATCATGGGCCGCGTCGTGGTGCTACTCGGCATGGTCGGCATGAAGGATGTCGAGGATCTCACACCGGCTGAGCTTTCCGGTGGCATGAAGAAACGCGTCGGCCTGGCGCGAGCCCTGGCGGACGAGCCGGAGATCATCATCTACGATGAGCCGACCACCGGGCTCGATCCCATCATGTCCGACGCCATCAACCAGCTGATTCTGCGCATCCAGCAGGACGTGAAGGTGACGTCCATCGTCATCACCCACGACATGAGCACCGTGCGCAAGACCGCCGACCACGTGGCGCTGTTGC
>CAZEAI010000123.1:0-12974 GCA_964510105.1 uncultured bacterium | reverse complement strand
ATGGTGGTCGGATCGTATTCTACGGCACGCCCGAGGAACTGCTTGCGTCGGACGATGGCTACGTTCAGCAGTTCGTCAGAGGGGGCGAAGGTCCGATGTTGGCCCAGGACACGGGCGTTGAGGACGAGGATGCCTGACGGCGCGTCCACACTCCTTCGTGCAATGCGCCGGGAGCTGGTGCGACACGGCGGGCGCGTCGTGCTGGCGGGCGCGCTGAGCGTCGGCGCGGCGGCGCTGGCTACGCTTGGCGCGTGGCTCATGATACCGCTCGGCGCCCTTCTCGCGCCTGAGACGCTTCAGGCCATGCGGGTCGGTACGTCAGGCGGGCGGGCGCTCGTGACGGTAGTCGACATGTTCGGCTCGCTGACACCGGGGCGGGTGGCGTTCGTTCTCGTGGCTGCCTACCTCACGAAGAATGCCGTCGAGTACGCCGCGCGCGTTTCCATGGACGTTCTCGCGGCCGACATGGAGCGGGATATCAGGCGACGATCGTGGACGGATCTCTGGAACAGCCCCCGCATCGCGCGCCGAGGCCGCGACAGGAATCCGCTCGCGCATGCACTGCTGGCAGATGCGCGCGAAGCCGCTCAGGCGGTTGCCGCGACGCCGCATCGCCTGCTTGGCGATCCGCTGACGGCCGTCGGTTACGTCGCCACGATGCTCTGGATCAGCCCGGTTCTCGCGCTTGTCCTGCTCGCGGCGGTGCCCGTCGGGTACGCAGCCGTGCGACGGGGCCTTGCCGGCATAGCCCGAGGAGCGGATCGCAGCGCACGAGCACGAGCGAAGCTCGGCGGGCGGCTCTCCGAGATACTCAGCATCGCGCCGGTGGTGCGGGGGCTGGGTGTGACGGCGTGGGCGCGCGAAGTTACGGACCCGGATGAGCGAACGTCGCGAGATGCGGCGGTTGAGTGGTCTCGCCGAATGCGTGCGGCGCCCACTGTGGCGGAGGGAATCGGCGCGGCGCTTGGCGCCGTAGTGATCTGGGCCGGCCTGCGCGAGATCGCCGTGTCCAGGCTGTCGGGACCCGAATTTCTCGCGTTCCTCACGGCGCTGTTCCTCCTGCTTCCGGTGGTGAAACGGCTTGCCGCCCTCGGTGGAGACCTGGGCGCGGCGATGTCCGCGTGGAGGCGACTCGAATCGCTGGGTGAAGGCGATGGGCAGGCATCCTCTCGAATACCACGCGCGGCACGTTCCGCTCCGCGCGTGGTACTGGACGGTGTCTCGCTCGACGGTGATGGGGTCGGAACGGATTACGCAGTACTGCGGGACGTCGCCCTGAGTGTTCCCGCCGGGTCGCTTGTGGCCGTCGTCGGGCCGACCGGCGCTGGGAAATCGTTGCTGCTGGAAGTCGTGGCCGGCCTGGCGCGGCCAACCTCCGGCCACCTGGATACGGGCGAAGGAGCGGCGGGGTACGTGCCGCAAGAAGGATGGGCGGTGAGCGGTACCGTAGTGGAGAACATCGCCCTTGGCCGCGACGTAGGAGCGCGCGCCGTGCGAGAGCTTCTCGATGAGCTAGGGCTCGACGATGTCGCTCCGGAGACTCACCTCGGAGAACACGGCGCTCCTCTCAGCGGCGGCGAGCGCCAGCGTGTGGCTATCGCGCGGGCACTGGCGTGCGACCCAACGCTCATCGTGCTCGACGAGCCCACCTCCGCCCTTGACGATGCGGCGGAGTCGCTGGTCGTTCAGGCCCTCCTGCGCCGGGCAGGCAGCGCGACGGTGTTCGTCGCGACGCACCGCGCCGCCTTCCTCAGCGTGGCCGATATCGTTGTGCGGATGGGCGCCGGACACGTCGAGTCGATCGACGACCTTCGGCGCGCGGACGTATCGGCATGACGCTACTGCGTTCAGTCATCATCGGTGCGGCAACCGTGTGCGCGGCCGCCGCCACCGATGCTCCGGTCGACTCCACGCGACTGAGCGCGGTGTTTCGCGAGCCGCTCGCGGAAGCGCTTGCAAGCATGAGCATGACCCCGGCCGATATGACCTTCCGCACGGATCACGTCGATGACGACCGCTTCCGCCTGCCGATCATGGATGCTGCGTTCGCCGATCCGCTCGGCGCGTTCGACGCGGTGTACGCCGCAGCCGAGGAACTCGGAACATCGGCGTCGCCCCACCCGCTCATCGAACGGATGACACGAGCGCTCTCCCTGCGCGACCGAAGCGTATTGCGGCGTAGTGATGTCACCCCGTACACCGTCCGGGCCGATCTGACCCGGAGACGGCGCGCGATCAGGCAGGCCGTGAAGGGCGTCGCGTCGCACGAGCTGGACTCGCTCCGGACATGGTCACTCGCGCAGATCGGCGACGATGGCGGGGAACAGAGCGGCGACATCGACATATTCGCGATGCGGGCGGCCGAACACGCCGAGCGGGAGCGGAATCGTTGGCATATCGACCTCGCGGCTCGATTCGACTTCGCTCGCATCATGAACGAAGCGAGGTATGTCGCGCATCTGGCGCACAGCGTCCGACGGTACGCAGTTGGAATCGATCCCGATAGCCTGCGGAGCCGGCTCATCGGAGATCCGAACTACGCCGACAGCGTGACGGTCGTCGTCGGCACGCTGGGCGACGATGTCTACACCGGCGACGCGGAACTCATCATCGATCCCGGCGGCGACGATCGCTACGAGTTCGAACCGCCGACCGGTCCGCTGGATCGACCGATTCAGATCGTTATCGATCTGGCGGGCGACGACGCGTACCGCGGCTCTGTCGGCGCGGGGCTGTTCGGCACGAGCATCGTCATCGACGCGGGTGGCGACGACGTGTACGACGGCGACGACTACACGCAGGGGTGCGGCGTGTTCGGCGTCGGTCTGGTCTGGGACGAGGCGGGCGACGACATCTACCGCGCGGGTTCGGCGGCGCAGGGAGTCGGCTACTTCGGTATCGGCGCGATCGTCGACGCCGCCGGCAACGACACGTACCGGATCGAGTCGTACGGGCAGGGACTCGGTGGTACGTCCGGCCTCGGCCTGATCGACGACCGCGCGGGCAACGACGCGTACCTCTCCGGCGGGCGGCAGACGGACGTTCTGCGCTACGACGACCACTACGTGACGATGTCGCAAGGCGTCGGGCTGGGGATGCGTCCGGTCGCTTCCGGCGGTGTCGGGATGCTCGTGGACCGTCACGGCAACGACACGTACGTCGCGGACATATTCGGGCAGGGCGCTGGATACTGGTTCGGCATCGGTGCTCTGATCGACACGCACGGTCACGATCGGTACAATGCGTACCAATACGCGCAGGGCTCCGGAGTCCACCTGGCTGCCGGATATCTCGTCGACCGGTGGGGTCACGACGCATACGTGTCGAACGGCGTCTCCCAGGGCAGCGGACATGACCTGAGCACAGGCATTCTCTACGACGAGACCGGCGACGACAGCTACGTTACCGAGGGACTTTCGCTCGGCGCCGGGAATGCCAACGGCATCAGCCTGTTCGTGGACATGACCGGCGCGGACGGATACCTCGCCCGGCGGAGCGATGTGCTCGGCTACTCGGATCAGCGCAGGGAGTACGGTATGATCGGCGTCGCGCTGGACCTGGCCGGACGCGATATCTACGGAGCGCCGTGGGGAGCCGATTCGACGTGGTGGGCGCACAGCACGTACGGCGTCGGAGTGGACCGCGAGTGGGAGCTGGGCGAGTCGCCGTCGCGCGAGCCGGACCGTGGACGCGGGAAATCGGCTGAGGAGGTCGCGGCGGAGCTGGTGCGTGATCCTGACTCGCTGTTTGTCCAAGCGTCGCATCCGGTGGCGGCGTACCGCTACCTCATCCGCCCGGCGCGCGACAGCCTCATCGCGCGGAACAGCGAATTGCGGTGGCTCTGGGCGTCCAAACTCAGCTCCGAGAGCGCCCGCGAGCGCCACGCCCTTATCGAGATTCACCAGGATCTCTTCCGCCGCGCGGACACGACGAACGTGTCATTCCTCATCGATTCGCTGAGTTCATCCACGCCCCGGGCGCGACGCATGGCGGCCTATCTTCTTGGCTTTGTCCACCTGGGCGACGCGCCGGTGATTTCCCACGTGCCGCCGCTTATCGAGATGCTCGACCACTCGGATTGGAAGACGCGCCGCGCCTCCGCGTTGAGCCTCTGGCGCGCGGGAGACGAATCCGCCGAGGGCGCTCTCATAGCGGAGCTGAGCGATACCATCGCCCTGGTCCGGCAGGCGGCGGCGCTCGCCCTGGCGAACGTGGGGACGCCGGCCTCCAACGCGCCTCTCGCGAAGACGCTTTCCGATACGAGTCAGATGGTGCGCTACTCCGGCGAGCGTGCGCTGGCGAGCCATGGCAACGCATCTGCCGAACTCGCCCCCGTCATCGCTTCCGGACCGAACCTCGCCGTCGCCCATGCGCTGCGTGCCGTCCGGTCGGATAGCACCGGGCGAGACGTCTGCCTCACCGCGGTGCTTGCCGCGCTGGGAGAGACGCGACCATGGTACGTCCGGGCTGAGGCTGCCGGGACGCTCGCGACGTGGGGTGCGACGGAAACGCTCGATTCGCTTGACTCGGTGCGCGCCCATGCCGAACATCCTTACCTCATAGAGCGGTTGGATGCCGCGCGGGATGCTCTTCGTCGCATGGGCGGGAGCTTCGACGCCGGGACGCACTGACACCCGGGGGACGCAGGGGATCGAATGAGCCACGATGTCGCGTTGAAGAACGGCGAGGTGCTTGTCTGCCGGATCATAGACGACCCGGATGACGACGACGTTCCGCAGCTACTGGGGCTGCTCGGGCACAAGGGTGAGCCGTGGAACCTCCACCTGGATGCGTGGCGGGACGACACGATCAAGAAGCTCGATACGCGATTCTACGTCGGGCGTATCGCTGACGATCTCGCAGGCAACATCATGGTCGTCGACTACCATGGCATCGGCCTGATGGGGCATGTGTTCACGCCGCCGGAGCACCGTCGCAAGGGCATCTGCGACGCGCTGATGGACTTCCACCTCGACCACCTCCGCAAGGAGGGCTCCCGCGCCGTGTACCTGGGCACGGGCTACGAGTCCCCGCCCTTCCACATATACGAACGGCATGGCTACCGGCCCATCCTGGGGAGGCCCGGATCGATGTGGTGGTCGTCGGTGCATGAGGACCTCGACGATCTGCACGCGGACTTCTACGGCGATCTCGATCGCGCGGAGCCGAGCGGCATCGAGTGGCATCACTGGCCGTCGATGAACGTGTTCACGCACGTTCCGTTTCAGCAGTCGGTGCGCAACGTCAGCTACAATCTCTACGGCATCTCGGACTCCGAGTGGAATTTCCTCGTGATGAAGCGAGATGCCGATGCCCTGGACGACGTTCAGGCGCACGTCCTGGAGACGCGCGACGGCCATGTGTGCGGCATGGCGACGCTGGCTCCGGAGCGGCGGTGGGGGCGTCTGGCGGACTCCCTCGTCTTCGATCTGTGCGTCCACCCGGATGCGGTGGACTCCGCTCCCGAGCTTATCGAGGAGTTCGACTGGCCGGATACGCACGTGCTCGCGTATGCCGCGGAAATGGACGATGTGACGATCGACTTGCTGGCTGATGCCGGGTTCAGCCCGCACAGTCACGTCGAGCGGTTCTTCAGCGAGGGCGTCGGGCTCGTCGTGATGGCTCGCGACTGACCCTCGCGGGGTGCAGGCGACGCGCGGCCTATTGCGAGACAGCACGTCGCGCTCGTACCTTATCTCCTCAATCGTAAGGTACCTCAGGTATTGCGGAGTTGCCCGGTCGCGTCTTCGCGGATTGGGCAAAGGCGCCTGTGTGCCGGCGCGCCAGTGAGTGAGGGAGCAATCGTGTATTTCAACTTCGGTAACGTCCTCATCTTCTTCCTGTTTGGCGCGGCGTTCGTAATCCTGAACCTCTTCATGAGTCGCCTGATCCGGCCGGCGAGGCCCTCCGCGGAGAAGGGCAGCACCTACGAGTGCGGCGAGATCCCGCTCGGCGGATCGTGGATTCAGTTCAACATGCGATTCTACGTGATCGCGCTGGTGTTCCTGGTGTTCGAGGTCGAGGTGATCTTCATGTTCCCGTGGGCGGTAGTGCTTCAGCCCATCGGTGTCTACGCACTCGTGGAGATGCTCCTCTTCATCGCGATTCTGCTCGTCGGGTACGCCTACGTATGGCGTAAGGGCGATCTCGACTGGGTGATGGCTACCGAAGTCGAGGTGAACGATCCGGCCTCCGGGACGACGAGCACTACCGAAGTCTCGGCGGCCGCGTGACATGCCGATCGGTGCGGGCTCTGACTCCGCTACGGCTCTTCTGAACGACATAGAGGGATGCCCTGATGGGTGTGCTTGAAAATCGCTTCGATGAAAACATCGTCACGACGTCGGTGGACGCCGTAGTCGACTGGGCGCGGAAGTCATCGATCTGGCCGATGGGATTCGGCATCGCGTGCTGCGCCATCGAGATGATGGCGACCGGCGCGAGCCGCTACGACCTGGACCGGTTCGGCGCGTCGGTGTTCCGCGCGTCGCCGCGGCAGAGCGATCTCATGATCGTCGCGGGAACGGTGACTATCAAGATGGCGTCGCGGGTGAAGCGGCTCTACGACCAGATGCCCGAGCCGAAGTACGTGCTCAGCATGGGTAGCTGCGCCACCAGCGGCGGTCCCTATTGGGAGCACGGCTACCACGTGCTCAAGGGCGTAGACAGGGTTGTGCCCGTGGATATCTACGTGCCGGGCTGCCCGCCGCGCCCGGAGGCGCTGATCGAGGGCATCCTGCAGCTCCAGGCGAAGATCATGCAGCAGCGGGTCACAAGAAGGGCGTCGTAGCGTCGGCCCACCGAGCGTTCAGCAAGGAAACATGATGGATAGTGAAGCGGTCTTCACGCGGCTGAAGGACGAATTCGGCGACGCCGTTGTCGAGCTGCAGCAGCCCGACGTCGAGCCGACGATCCTCGTCGACGCCGCCCGCCTCGGAGATGTTGCACGGTTCGTCCGCAACGATGCGGATATCGCGTGCGACTCGCTCATGTGCATCACAGGCGTCGACATCCCGCCTCCCCCTCCGAAGAAGAAGCCCAAACCGAAACCGCCGAAGGATGGCGCGGAACCCGCTGAGGCGCCGCCGGAGGAGCCGGAAGCTCCTGAACCCGAGCCCGTCTACGAGTGCGGGGTTGTATACAACCTGTACAGCCTTACGCACCGACACCGGGTGACGCTCAAGGTCGTGATGCCGCGTGAAGGCGCGCACGTCGCCAGTGTGACAGGTATCTGGGCGGCGGCCAACTGGCATGAGCGCGAGGCGTACGATCTGACCGGGATCGTATTCGACGGGCATCCCGACCTGCGGCGCATCCTGCTCCCGGACGACTGGGAGGGGCATCCCCTGCGCAAGGACTACGAAGTGCAGGAGACGTACGAGATCGAAGGCGTGACGGTGGACGTCCCGCGCGGATGGTGAGGCGGGCCGCAACCGGCGAACGCGAACCGAAACGATAGATGAGGCTCACGGAATGGCGTTGAAAACCGAGGAGATGGTCCTCAACGTAGGGCCGCAGCACCCGTCGACGCATGGCGTGCTGCGCCTCGAAGTCGTGCATATAGCCTGTTCGCTGCAGTTCGGCGATGGCGAGCTCGTCGTCGACGCGCAGCCGCACATCGGCTACCTCCACCGGTGTTTCGAGAAGCACTGCGAGGCGATGAGCTATCAGCAGGTGATCCCGTACACCGACCGGATGGACTACCTCTCGTCCATGAACAACAACTTCGGCTGGTGCGTCGCCGTCGAGCGGCTCGCCGGCATCGAGGTTAGCGAGCGGGTCCATCGTCTCCGCATCATCATGGCGGAGCTGAACCGCATCGCCAGCCATCTCGTCTTCTTCGGCACCTACGGTATGGACCTCGGCGCGCTGACGCCCTTCCTGTGGTGTTTTCGCGACCGCGAGGAGATTCTGGACTTCTACGAGGAAGTCTCCGGAGCGCGGCTGCTCTACAACTACTTCCGCGTCGGCGGCCTGGCATCCGACCTGACGCCGGGCGTGCAGGACAAGATCCTGCGCTTCCTCGAGGAACAGCTTGAGCCGCATCTGGACGAACTCGACGACCTGCTCACGCATAACAAGATCTTCGTCGAGCGCTCCTCCGACGTGGGCGTGATCACTGGCGAAGACGCGATCAACGCGGGCATGTCCGGTCCGATGCTTCGCGCGAGCGGCGTCGACTGGGACATCCGGCGGGACGAGCCGTACTCGATCTACCCGCAGCTCACGTTCGAGGTGCCCGTGGGCACGGGCGAAGTCGGTACGGTGGGCGATTGCTGGGACCGGTACATCGTCCGGCGGCGTGAGGTGAATCAGTCGATCTCGCTTGTTCGGCAGTGCTTCGCGGGCCTGCCGGAAGGCGACGTCGCCGCGGACATTCCGCGCAACGTGAGGCCGCCCGAGGGCGAGATATACAGCCGCACCGAGGCGCCGCGCGGCGAGCTGGGTTACTACATCAAGTCGGACGGATCGGCGAATCCGTCACGTGTGAAGGTCCGCGCGCCCAGTTTCTGCAACCTGAGCATCTTCAATTCGCTTGTGAGGAACGTGCTCGTTGCGGACATGGTGGCGATTCTCGGCAGCACGGACATCGTGCTGGGTGAAGTAGACCGGTGAACGTTAGCTGCGCTCGCGTTCATTCACGAGTTCGCCAGCCGCGAACTCGTCAGCGGTGCAGCAAACGGACGCCCCCGTGGCGTTTCACGGAATAACGGAACGGTGACATGCGCAATATCTACGATGCGATACTTGAGGCCGGCGGCCTGACGGCCGCTATGCCCGACTGGATCGGCTACACGATTCTGACGCTGGTCTTCGCGCTTGTGCTGGCGCTTGTGGGAGCGGCGGTCCCGATCATCATGGTGTGGGGCGAGCGGAAAGTGTCGGCGGATATTCAGGACCGCATCGGCCCGAACCGCGTGGGCAAATGGGGCGTGCTCCAGACTATCGCCGACGCGTTGAAGCTCCTCACGAAGGAGAACGTAACCCCCGACCGCGCCGACGGTGTGCTTCACCTGTTCGCGCCGATCTTCGTATTCGTCGGAGTGTTCGCGCCGATGGTGGCCATTCCCTGGGCCGCCGGTATCGCCATCGCCGATCTGAATGTCGGGCTTGTATACATCTTCTCCGTGGCGAGTTTCACGGTGATCGCCATGATCATGGCGGGCTGGGCGTCGAACAACAAGTGGTCGCTGCTCGGCGGAATGCGCGCGGCGGCGCAGATCATCTCGTACGAGATTCCCAACGGCCTGGCCATTCTGGCCGCGCTGGTTCTACTCGGCACGCTGAACATGAACGAGATCGCCGAGAGCCAGTCGGGCGGCGTCTGGACGTGGGTTGTCTTCCGCTCGCCGTTCACGTTCCTGGCATTCTTCCTCTACCTGACAAGCTCGCTCGCCGAGGCAAACCGGACGCCGTTCGACCTCCCGGAGGCGGAATCGGAGCTGGTATCGGGCTATCACACCGAGTATTCGGGCATGCGCTGGGCGATGTTCATGATGTCCGAGTATATCGAGATGTTCGTCATCAACGCGGTGGCCGTAACGGTATTCCTCGGCGGCTGGGCGAGTGTGGTACCCGGCGTGCCGTTCCTTGGTGGAGTGCTTTGGTTCGTCGCGAAGGTGGCGGTGCTGATGTACGTCGGCATCTGGCTGCGTTTCACTCTGCCGCGCCTGCGCGTGGACCAGCTCATGTACACCGGCTGGAAGGTGCTGATCCCTTTGGCGTTCGTCGCGCTGATCGTGTCAGGCGGTGATGGGGCACACCGGGCAGTTCGCTATGAATGTCATCACGTGGGCCATATTCACGGCGTTCGTCGCGTGGGTCGTTCGGCGCGCGGTGGCGACGGGGCACGTACCCCGTGCACGTCGCAGGGCGGCGGCAGTACAGCAGGCAGGCGCATCGACGGCATGATTCGACATATCGGCGGGTAACCATCGTGTCGGGGCTCTGTCCCGACACGACGCGTTCCCATCGGGAGACCATACATGAACACGCTTCGTCAGTACTTCCGTGACATAACCGCAGCGGTGAGCACCATCGTTACGGGCATGGCCGTGAGCATCCGCCATGTTCGGCGCGACAATGTGACGGAGCTCTATCCGGAGCAGCGGGTGGAGTTGCCGCCTAGGAGCCGGATGTCGCTCTTCATGAACAGCGACGAGTGCATCGCGTGCAACCAGTGCGCGCGGGCGTGTCCGGTGAACTGCATCCACATCGAGTCGGACAAGCGCGAAAAGGGCGAGGAAGCGCCGCCGACCATCGTCGAGGACAAGAAGAAGGCGCTGAAACTCGCGAAGTTCGAGATCGACATGTCGCAGTGCTGTTACTGCGCGCTGTGCGTCGATCCATGTCCGACGCACTGTCTCTACATGACGCCGGAGTTCGAATTCAGCGTCACGAACAACACAGCTCAGGAACTCACCGTGCTCGGCGACGACGAGACGTGGGAGCAGGCGGACCATCGGCGCGTTCGGGTTCGCACGCAGACGCAGCATCCGAAGTTCGGTCGGCAAGGGCTCGTATACGATTTCATCGCCATCACGAAGGACCTCCACCGGCGCGGCGAGCATGCTCCCGGGAACCCGCTCTACGTAGAAGAGTACCGCGAGATACTCGACGGCCCGATTCCCGATCCGGACGCGGACGATCCGTACACGAATCGGGAACGCGCCGTGGCAGTGGCCGAAGAAGCGGGCGCCGACGCGGAGGCAGAGTAGGCGGGACAATCCTGCCCCGCAAGTGCGGCCCGACACGATTGTCGGGCCCACTGGAAGCTGGTAGGCGGGGCACTGTTCTCCCGCGAGAGCAGCTCTATACGGGCCGGTGGGCGGGGCAATCCTGTCCCGGCGCACAGGCCACACGAAAGAGCACGCATGACATCGGAACAAATTGCATTCGCATTCCTCGCCGTGCTGACGGTTGGCGGCGGCGTGATGGTGGCGTTCAGCGCGCGGATCATCTACGCCGCGTTCAGCCTGTTGCTGACGTTCCTGGGCGTGGCCGGGCTGTACGTGTTGCTGGCGGCAGATTTCCTGGCCGTGGCGCAGCTCATCATCTACGTGGGCGGCATCCTGGTCCTGATTCTGTTCGGCGTCATGCTCACGCAGCGCATCTTCGACGTCGAGCTGAAGGCGCAGCGGATTCAGCCGATCGTGGGTGGCTTCGCCGCGATCGCCGTGGCCGGGTTGCTGATAGCCGTAGTCTACGGAACGCCGTGGAGCATGATCGCAGTCGCTCCGCCGGAGCCGACGACCGCCGCGCTGGGCGAGGGCTTCATGAAGGAGTTCGTCTTCCCGTTCGAGTTCGCATCTATCGTGCTGCTCATCGCGTTGATCGGCGCGGCTCTGATAGCGCGGCGTGGTGGCGCTGGCGAGGCCCCACGTGAGGAATCGGCAGCCGTCGACTCCCCGGTCTCCGATTCGCAGGGGGAGGCGTAGGATGGTTGGCCTGCACGCGTATCTGACCATCAGCGCCATCCTGTTCGCGCTGGGCGTTGTGTGCATCGTAACGCGACGTAACGCGGTGGCGGTTCTCATGGGCGTCGAGCTGATGCTGAACGCCGCGAATCTCAACTTCGTCGCGTTCGCGCGGTTCACGTCCGGCGCTATCGACGGGCACATGTTCGCGATCTTCAGCATCGTCATGGCTGCCGCGGAGGTAGCGGTGGCGTTGGCGCTGGTGCTCAACATCTATCGCCACATCGGCTCAATCGACGTGGACGAAGCGGATACTCTGAGAGGCTGATGGTGGAGAACTCGATCACGACGTACGCGCTGATACTTCTTCTGCCGTTGGCAGCGTTCGCGATACAGATGTTTGTCGGCAAGCGGTTGCCTCGCGGAGGCGACTGGGTCGTACTGGGCGCGATTTGCGCCGCGTTCGTGCTCTCCCTCGTGGTGTTCTTCGCGGCGCTGTTCGGTCACGCGTTCGAACACGGCGCGTTCGAGTGGGTTGCTACCGATTGGCTGCGCGATGCGTCGCTTGCGCCCTCGGGCTGGACGCTTCCCATGGGCATCCTGGTGGACAACGTAACCGCGATGATGCTCGTCGTCGTCACGGGATGCAGCACGCTCATATTCACGTTCAGCACGGGATACATGCACGGGCACCCGCGCTACAGCAGATTCTTCGGTTACCTCGCGCTGTTCGCGTTCAGCATGCTCGTCCTGGTGCTCGGGAACAACCTGCTCGCCCTCTACGTCGGATGGGAGCTGGTAGGCGTAAGCTCGTATCTGCTCATCGGTTTCCTGCACGACGAGAAGGTCGTCCCACCCGACATCAACCCCGGCGCGGCGTCGAAGAAGGCCTTCATCACGAACCGTGTCGGCGATATCGGCTTCTTCCTCGGCATCATGACGGTATTTCTCGTCACAGGCAAGCTCGGATACGGCGATGTGTTCGGTGCCGTCGAGAACGGCGCGTTCGACGGACGCATGTGGCTACTGACGCTTGCGGGCATCCTGTTGTTCATGGGAGCCATCGGCAAGTCGGCGCAGTTCCCGTTGCATGTCTGGCTGCCGGACGCGATGGCGGGTCCGACGCCGGTCAGCGCGCTCATTCACGCGGCGACGATGGTGGCGGCCGGCGTGTATATGGTCGGCAGGCTCTACCCGCTGCTTTCGCCCGACGCGCTGACGTTCGTCGCGTACACGGGCGCGATCACTGCGTTCTTCGCGGCGACGATCGCCGTCGTGATGACCGACATCAAGCGCGTGCTCGCGTATTCGACGATCAGCCAGCTCGGGTTCATGATCTTCGGGCTGGGCGTCGGCGCGTATACCGCCGGGCTGTTTCATCTCATGACGCACGCGGTGTTCAAGGCGCTGCTGTTCCTCGCGTCCGGCAGCGTGATCCACGCGATGCACGGCGCGTATCACCACACGCACGCCGAGTGGAATCCGGAGACCGGCGAGAACGATCCGCAGGACATGCGCAACATGGGCGGCCTGCGGAAATACATGCCGATCACGTTC
>CAZEAI010000122.1:0-14928 GCA_964510105.1 uncultured bacterium | reverse complement strand
CCGACAGCCGGTGGCTGGCCCTTGCAGCCGACAACGTCGCGGCTCTGTGCGATGCCGGGCTCGCGGAGAACCTGCTCGGCGTGTCATTCGGCGGCAGCGATCCCTGGCCTTCCCCGGACCTCCTGTTGTCCGGGAACTTCACGCATAAGATGAAGCGGCACTTCGCTTCGCTCGGACGTGCGGCCCGAGCTTGCGGGTTCCGAGGTCTGAGTATCGACGTCGAGTACCCGTTCCCACGCTACGAACTCGACAACGCGATCTACACCTACGACGGCTACTCGCCCGGCGACCTTCTCGACGGGGCGTACCACCAGGGAAGAGCGTCAATGGAAGGCGCTCTGGACGAGTTCCCCGAGGCGACGGTATTCCTCCTGCCCGGTGGCATCAGGACGCGCCCGATAGAACTGCGTTACCTCATGGGCCTCATCGACGTGATGGCCGAGCGCGATGCGCCCGGCGGCTGTCATCTCGCATCTGAATACTCCTATCGAATGCACGATCCCGTCACTCAGGCATCGGTTCCGTGCTTCGACGAGTGCCGGATGGGGAATTTCGTGCGACAATCCACGGCAGCGTACTGGAAGCGACGTTGCACCGTCGCGCCGGGGGTGTGGCCGCTCCAAATGGCCGAATCCGAGGCCCCGGATTACCCGGTCAGACCATGGGGGCAAGAGCACGAGGAGCGGCGCCTGCAGATGAGGATTCTGCGATCCCTGAGCAAGCGGTATCTCTGGTCGTACTCGTCCCACGCGGTATGGTACATGCCGGACCGGGACGACGGGTGGAGCGCGAGTGGCCGCCGCCCGGAGTTCGTCGACGCCGCAGCGGCCATATCCGGCTGGCATGACGTACTGCGTGACCGCACTCGCTATGCCGAAATGCGCGACGCCGACCCCCGCATGCTCAGGCTGTTCGACGCGGTGCGCGAGTTCGACGATGGAGCGCGTCTCCCTGACTCCCTATGTGATGCGTTCGGGACGCCGGGAACGTGGTGGGTGCTGGGGCCGCTCTGCAATCCGCAACTCGGAACGCGTACCGCCATGGAAGCGTTGGGCGACCCATTCGACACGAGTCGATCGTTCTACGGACGCGACGGAGTGGTCAGGTGGTTCCGCTGGTACAACCACGACCCGCGAGGGCTTGTGAACACTCGCCTGGTATTCGACTTCATCGGCGCCGACAACTTCAGCATGCACATGGCCGTTTGGATCCGCAGCGACGCGGCAAGGGATGCGGTGGTGCACCTGGGTTGGCACGACGGTCTGGTCGCCAGGCTGGGCGGCAGGACCATCTGCGATCGCCCGGACTATGAGCCGGTCGTGCACAACGGTTTCCATCGCGACCGGTACCAGTTCAACGAGCAGATCCCCGTTCGGCTCCCGAAGGGCGCAACGTTGTTCACAGCAACGATCGTCCAGGCAACGGAGGCGTGGCGATTCGCGTTCCGCCTCACGGATCCCGACGGGTACCCGATCCCCGGCGTCGCTTTTGCACCGGATGGTCGCTGAATAGCGTGAACGACGGCGAGAGGCGGAGACATGAACATCAAGGCGGCAAAAGCGACTGTCATAGATCGTCTTTCCGGCGAGGACCCGGAGAGCGCCTATGACATTCGGTCCGTCGTGTGGTACGCACTGGCCCGCCTCGTCCGCGGCCGGGACTTGGACAGCGCGTTCGACTACCTCGAACGCAGCCTGTCGACATTGTGCATGTTTACTGTCCCCGGGTACGTTCGCGCGGTGCTTCGCCACCGGGAACAGATACGCGAGCCGCTTTTCGATAGGATCGTCGGCGCGCTCACCGACGGCTTTTCGTACGAGGGACTCTACGACAGCAAACACACCGAGAATCACAAGGTGATGCTGGCGGCAACGCGTCTGCTCGTCGCTCAGGCGTTCCCCGACCGGCGGATAGACGGAGTTCCGGCTGAGACGGCGTACAAGGCCAGTCTCGACTGGCTGCGCGCCTGGGGCGAAAGCCGATGTGTGTACGGACACCCCGAGTGCCACAGCTCGATCTACTGCATGGCGTACACGATGCCGCTGCTCAACCTGCGCGACCTGGCAACGGACCCCGAAGTGTCGCGCATGGCCGAGATGATGACCGACTACATCGCCCTTCACCACGCGATCAACCGGCTCGGCGACATGTACGCGGGAGCGCACAGCCGCGCGTACGACCATACCCTCGTCAACACGACCAATCATCCGTCCCAGTTGTGGTCGTTTCTCTTCTACGGCGCGGGGAGCATGGTGGATCCCCGTTCGCTGTGGCTGCTCTTCACGGCCGCCGACACGGACTACGTCCCGCACGAGGCGATTCTCGCTGCCGCGCGGGAACGGAACGCACCCTACGAGATACGCGAGCGGCACGGCGAGGTGGGGTCGAATGGCGTGCCGGTGGAGGTTCAGCGCTACACCTACATCACCAGATCGTTCGCGCTCGGATCGCTGCAGGGTCACGCATGGCCGGACAACCAGTTGCGGTGGAGTCTGAAGGCCGAAGCGGATGATCCATTCGCCATGATCTTCACGAATCAGCCGACGAAGACCGAAAAGGCGGGCGTGTGGGATGGCGCATCGGAGTACGAGCACCTCGTACAGCATCGGAACGCCATCATCGCTCTTTACAACATACCCGAGACCGACCCGCACCCATCAATCCACGGGCATTTCCCGTTCCACGCGGACGAATGGTCCGTCCATCCGGAAGAGCTGCTGACCGAACAGCAGCCGCAGTGGATATGCTTGCGCGTCGGCTCGACGTACGTTGGGATCTATCCTCTGGCGCCGTTCTACTTCCGGCGGAGGGCGTACACGGGCGACAACGGAACGCTTCAGAACCCGGTGACGTGCTCGTACTGCCTGTTTTCGACGTTCGAGGGCCGCCACTGCTGGGAACTCGTCGGGCCGCATCGCAGGCACGGCGTCGTGCTCGAGGCCTCGCAATCGACAGAGTGGCCGTCGTTCGACGCGTTCGTCGCGGTTGTGACGCAGAGCCGCCCGGACGTTGACGAGAGTGCGTGGCAGGTGCGTCACCGGATGCTCGACGGTACGGTTATCGAGCTTGGCAACCCCGGCCCGCTGCCGCATGCGCGTTCGTTCGTCGGGGCGGGCGGCGAAGTGCCGTCAGTACTGACGCACGAGCACTACCGGGCGCAGCGCCCGCCGTTCGAGAGCGCCGTGGGAGACGCGAGACCCGACTACGCTGCCTGGCCGTCGGTCGAATGCCGGTTCGCGAGCAGCGTGTTCGGAAGCGGCGTACACTTGGTGGAGGCCGGCGGGAAGCGGCTCAAGCTCGACTTCAGGAACTGGACTAAAGAGGCATAGTATCCGTCCGCACTGTCTCGCGCATTCTGTCGCGCACAGCCTGGCGGCGAGACATCGGAGGACGAATGAACCACCGCGTGCTCGGCAAATCGGGGATACGCGTGTCGGAGGTCGGCGTCGGCGGACACCAGAGCAAGGTGGCGCGAGCGGGCCTGAGCGTCGGCCAGGCGTCCACCTGGCGCACCGATTTCCTGGGCGATGTGCCGGAGATGTCACACGTCGAGAGGGCGCAGGTCATCGGACGCGCGCTCGACCTCGGCGTCAACTACTTCGACACGTCGCTGGACACCGAGACCGAGTCGCTCGGTCGGTCGCTGAAGATCCTCGGCAGGCGAGGCGAATGCGTCGCGACGCTCGTGGCCGGCGTGCTCCAGTATCTCATGCCAGACACGAACAGCTACTGGGCGAAGAAAGCCGTCGCGCAGGATATCGACCGCGGGCTTGAGCTGTTCGGTTACGACCACTTTGACGTGTGCATTGTCTGCATGTGCAACGCCTGGTACGGCCCGGGCGTCATCGAGGGCGCGCTCGACGCCATGGACGAGGCTCGGGAAGCGGGGAAGATTCGCGCCGCCGGGATATCCGACCACCAGGACGGCGAGTTTGCCGCGCACATGATCGAGCGGTACGGCGACCGACTCGACATGGTGATGTATCCGTTCAACTACCTCCGCCCGGACGCCGCGATGAGGCTGCTGCCTCTTGTGAGGGAGCGCGACCTCGGTTTCGTCGCGATGAAGGCGCTCGCACGCGGAGACGTGCTGACCGACCCGGAGTTCCTCGCGTACGCCGATTCGGTCTCGCTGACGCCCGCTGCCGCATCGTACCATTGGACGCTCCAGCATCCGGATGTGTCCGTGGCGCTCGGCGCGGTAAACGCGGTCGCTGAGATCGAGGAGAACGTGCGCGGCGCGGAGTGAGGCGCATCCGCGCTCTTGACGGATAGTGGCGCAAGACTACATTTCGAGAGCAACCCCGGTACTGCTACGCCAAGCCCGTCTCACCGTTTCGACGAGGAGGGCCGGTCGCAATGAGTCGAACCGTGATGGCGATACTCGCGGTGGCGCTTCTCTCGATTGGCGTCCAGGCAGGGGAGTACGGCTCTATTGACCTGGCCGCGTACGAGGCTGGCCCGACGGCCGAGATACGCCGCTACATCGAGGCGTACGGAGACTTGATCGGCGGACTGGACGCGGCACAGGTTCGTTCAGCGTCGACGGTCAGCCAGCGCGACGGAGAACGCCGGATCGGCGTATCTCAGCAGTATGCTGGCATACCCGTGTCCTCAGGCTCCCTTCGGATAACTGCTCTCGATTCCACCGGAGAGGTGACGAGCGTCGACAACAGCTGGAGGACGATACCTCCGTCCACTCCGACATCGCCGGCGATCGACGCGGCGGAGGCCTACTCCGTGGCGAGTCGCGAGTTTCGTTCGCCTCTGCCGCCTAGCCAGGAGCAATCGCCTCCCAGCCTGATCTACTACGTGGCGGGCTCGGGGGACAGCCCGCGACTCGCGTGGAAATTCAGAGCCAACGGCTGGGGGCTCTTCAGTCACGGACAGATCTATAGCGAATCCGCGCCGTGCACAGCCATGCGCGACTACGTTGTGGACGCGATAACGAGCGATGTGCTGTTGTCAAGCCCCGGTGGTCCGATGTACTTCGCCGGTGGGTGTATGGAGATCGGCGCGGCGCTGGACTCCGGATACGTCTCCGGCAACCCGTTGGGATCATACGTCGCGGATCATCTCAGGCTATCTGCCGCGCCGAATCCGTTCAACCCGGCGACGACTATTCACTGGACCTCGCCGCTACGGGGTCGGGTGCTACTCGTCGTTCGATCCGCCACGGGACAACACGTCAGTACCCTCGTTGACGACTTCCTGCCCGGAGGAGAGCACGACTTCGTCTGGGACGGGCGCGATGCATCCGGGCGAGTGGTAGCGACCGGCGTCTATTTCGTGCGGTTGGAGACTTACGGGGCCGGCATGGCTCGCCGCGTCACGCTCGTGAGATAGAGTCGTCACGGTGCCGCCACGCAGCGCCCGGAGAGCGGACATTCCTATCCGCGACCCCAGCTCGCCACCTCCGCCGTCACACCACCACTCCCTGACGCCGCAACTCCGCCTGCACCGCCGCGATATCCACCTCGCGCGGCGTCGTTCCCGCATCCGCCGCCACCGCCGCCGCGACGCCCGCGCCCTGACCGACCACCATCAGGCATGATCCGTTTCACCGCACCAGTGCCAGCGCCTCCGCCAGGCCGGGAATCTCGTGCTCGCCCTCCGGCACGGTGACGCTTGAGCCCGCGAAATCATCGCCGATAGGCTGGCAGCGACCGCCCAGGCTCTCCGCAAGGAAAACCTCGGCGATGGCGTAGAACGACAGATTGTTCTCAGGTCGTGCGAAACCATGTCCCTCATCGGAATAGAGCGCATATGTGACAGGAATCCCCTTGTCCTGCATTACCTCCACTATCTGATCGGATTCAGCCTGTTTCACCCGTGCATCATTCGCCCCATGCCCGATGAGCAGCGGACGACATATGCGATCGACATGCGTCAACGGTGAATGCTCCGTCAGGAGTGCTCGACCCTCCTCGGTGCGAGGATCGCCTACACGTGCGGCCCACATCTCGAACATTGGCCGCCAGTACGGCGGGATGGACTCCAGTAAGGTGATAAGGCTCGACACGCCGACGATGTCCACGCCGCAGGCGAAGATCTCAGGTGTGAACGTCAATCCGCCGAGGGTGGAGTACCCGCCGAAACTGATCCCGTAGACGGCCACCCGGTCAGGGTCGGCTATCCTCTTCTCCGTCGCCCATCGCACGGTGTCGATCTGATCCTCCATGATCTTGCCGCCCCACTCGTGATCGCCGGCGTTGGTGAAAGCCTTGCCGAAGCCGGTTGACGAGCGGAAGTTGACGCAAACCACGGCATAGCCGCGGTTGGCCAGCCACTGGTGCGTCGCATTGTAGCCCCAGGAATCACGCCACCATGGACCTCCGTGAGGGAACAGCACCATCGGCAGTGGCGTGGCGGGTATGCCCTCGCCGTCGGGGTCGGAGCCGACCGGGAGCGTGTAATAGGCGACGAGTTCCAGACCGTCGCGGGCCTGGATCACTGCCGAGTACATCGTGGCAAGTGGCAGACCCTCAAGGCTGGCCCTGTTGGTGAAGAGGAACTGAGCGTCACGCTTCCGGCGATCATAGAGGTAGTAGCGCGTCGGGCCGTCATCGACGACGTAGCTCACGATCCAGAACACATCGTCGAGAGTGCGGCTGACTATCTCCACGTCCCCATCGACAACAGTGCGCAGATAGGCTAGATCCGACTCCAGGGATTCGTCAAGAATCTGCCAGCGTTTGCGTTCGTAGACGAATGAGACGGCCTGGACGTGCTTCTCGGTTGGGTGTCGCACCGCGTCCGAGGCGTCGGCCTGCGGATCCTCAGCCAGAACTGTGGTCGTGTCGCTGGGAATATGCCGCGCTACAACGGCGGCCGTATCGCGACCGCGGCTCTCTCTCATGAACAGGAGATCCCCGGATTCGTCAAACCAAAGGGGACAGGTAGTCATCCCATCTTCGGCGGGGATCGCTTCCCACAGCTCCCAGCCGTCCGCCGACGGCCTCCACATCTCGATCCCGCCGTCGGGCGCCGTGCGCAACGCCAGGCGAAGACGGAACTCGTCGTCGGCAAGGAATCCGGCGAATTCGTCGTTCTGCTGGATGAGCGTCATCGCTCCGCTCACGATATCCACCAGGTAGATGTCGTGGAACTGCGGGTCGCGATTGTTGATGCCGACGAGAACTTCGCCCGGCAACTTGTGGCTAAGCTTCTCAACACGAGCCTGGGCTCCTTCGAACGGTGTAAGGTCTTTCGCTGTGTTGGTCTCCAGGTCCAAGACGTATATGTGCCAGTTCTCGTCGCCGTCCTCATCCTGTGTGTAGAGGATGTGGGCGTTGGTGTATGCCCACTGATAGCTGCTGATGCCTCGACCGGTGTCGTTCGTTACCGGCTTTGCCGCGCCCACGTTTTCACGGGGCGCAACCCACACGTTCAGCACGCCATCGCACGGGGCGAGGTAGGAGATGTGCTCCCCGTCGGGGCTGAGCTGGACGGAGGCCCGGTCGGGGTTGTCGAAGAAGGTTTTACGCGGGATGAGGGGAACGTCTCTACTATCCATGTCGGTTCCTCCGGTTTCTTTGTATTCACGGTATAGACGCCCGGGATGACCCGTAGTGAGATGGTGTGCCGCCGAGCAGGTTCTCCACGCAGCCGCGCGGCCTCGCGAGCATGCCCGGAATCGAACCTCCCAGCACAGTTCGCAAGTACAGGACGGACCGTTCTACACGAAGTTGCAGGCTGTCCCCCGCCGCTCACCTCTCATCCGGCAGCATGAGCATCTCGACTTCGTACGAGCCATATCCGGGGACCAGGTCCTCCAGCAGCAGCCTCAGCACTTTGCCGTTGCTATCGCTCGGCTGCTCCAGCGCGTACGCATACCCTCGCTCGTGCCCTTGGACGTGTCGGACCGCGATCCTGCGCTCGCCCGGTGGCAACGAACCTCCCGGAAACTCGCATGCCGACTCCCGGACGAAATCGCCGAGGCAGTGCTCGATCGAGTGATCCTCCGAGGCGAAGTCTATATCCAGCACGTCCCGTCCGTCGACCAGGCCCGTCCATCTGGCGACGACGACCGCGTCCGTGCCGGAGGCCTCCAGCAGCGCGATGTCGGCATCTCTCGCGTCGGCGAGCATGGCGAGTCCCGCCTCGTCGTCCGGCGCGTCGCGCATGGCCTGCGTCAACGCGTCACGATCCTCCAGACCGCGCGCGGCGAAGCGCAGCAGCTCGTCGATGCCCTGCAGGTTCGCGAACGAATTCAGGATGTAGTCCGACGCCTGCTCCCACGTCCTGTCGCGGAACCCGGACACCTCCTCGCCGAGGGCGGCAAGCGCAGCCCGCGCGCGCTCGCGACGCTCCGCATCGTCGTGGTCTTCGTAGTCGAAATAGCGGAGGAACGCCCTCACGTAGGCCAGGTTCAGGTGGAGTGAGGCCTGCCCTCGCTCCAGAACGAGTTCGAGCCATCGCCCCGCTTCGGGTTCGGGGAGTTCCGACATCCAGCCCCTGTACGACTCCAGCCACGAGTCGTACCGATCGACGTGTACGGACATGGTCTGGAGCGCGGATTCCAGTTCGGGCTTCGCCAGCAGGTAGTGGTCGCGCAGGAAGCGATGCTGCCCCTTCCCGCCGTCGAGATACTGGTTGCCCTTGCATACCCACCCCTTGCGCACATGCAGGAGCGGCTCCCACGTATTGTATGCCTGCCCTCGGACGTGGAATCCGTCGCGGTAGATGTCATCCAGATCGAGCAGAAGGTCGGCCACGCGTTCGGATACTTCGATGCCGACGGCGGACGCCGCCCAATCCGCCACGATGGACTTCACGGGCTGGTAGGGATCCCATGCGAGGCGCGCCGTGGCGTAGTCGAGGGCGTTGCGCAGGTCGCCTCTCGGCTTCCACGCGCCGAGCAGCGCCCCGATCGCGCCATGCTCCAGCCCCCACTCGAAGCTCGACTGACTGAACTCCGCCGAGAAATCCGGAGGCCCCGAGAAGTAGTCCTGCCCTCTTGAGGTTTCGACCTGCACGCACGTTGCGTGCGGAGTGAGCCCGAACGTCGGGTTCAGCGGCTGCCATTCCCATTGATCGCCGCATGTAGACTTGATGCTCAGGAGCAGATTCCTGGTCGGCACCTCGTCGGTGAACGTGTCCTTGTACAGGTCCGGCACGCACGACTGTTCCCACGTATTGACGACCCATGTGCGATGAACATACTGCCGGTCGAACTCGCCGACGACGACGTCGTGCATCGCGTTGATGAAGCGACGGTAGTTGCCCTGGATCGACCTGTCCTCGCCGGTGTGGATCACGTCCCACGCCTGAATGCCGTCGCGCGGATTCGCCTCGCCGACGCGGGTCTGCACCCCGTCCAGCGTCGGCATCAGCGGCAGGAGCGCCCGGTACTTGCTCTTCATCGCCTCCCACAGCTTCGGGTCGTCGGTGGAGAGTGTCGCGCCGGTTCGCTCGAACCACTCCGGCAGGTACGTGAACTCGTCGTCCGACGAGTAGACGCGGATGTGGCGCGCATGGGCCATTTCGATGTATTCCTGGAACAGCTCGCGACACGCCTCGCTCCGCGGACCATACACGGGATCGTCCCACGGGACGATGTCCTGCGTGCCGCCGACGATGATTTCCGTGGCCGCCGACAGTATTGCCTGATCGAGCATGAGAGCCCAGTCGGGGATAAGCTCCCTGGAGCGCTCCACGTCCACGTACGGGGGCTCGTCGGTCTTGACTCTCGGCACACCGCCATGGACAATGCGTCGCTCGAACAGCGGCACGCGCTCCTCGTCCGCCGGCGGCATGTCGCGACCGGTTCGCAGCCCGTCAGCCAGCCATGCCAGAGCATATGCCGCACCGAGAACGCCGCCGGCCTCCAGGCGCGTCACAGGCGGATGCCCGGTGGTTCGGACCGAACAGCTCTGCTCCGCGACGGAGGGCAGCGTTGCGGGCACCACCGGTGATACGACCGCCCCGTCGCGGAGACGGACGTCGATTGCCATGGCGGCCTTGCTCGTGTCCGTAGGCGCCACTTCCCAACCGACTTGCGCTGCCGCGTCTCGAATCGCTGCGACACCAACGGCGACGGCATGCTCGTCCGACAACTCATCGGATATTCGGATAGATATCCTTCGACTCCCGTTCACTTCGCGTCCCTCTCGGCGCCCGTGTGAGTGGTGGCCTACTCAGCGATCCAATGGATCTCGAACTCGTATGATCCGTAGCCGGGGCGATGATCGTCGAGCAGGATCGACAGCACCATCCCGTTGGCTGGAGTCGGAGCATCCAGGATATGGACGCGCCCGCGATGGTCCCCAAGGTTCATCCTGACTGCGTACCGGCCGTTCCCGGTCGGAGCAGCGTTCGCGACAAGTTCTTCGCAGCCGGCGGGGTCGCCGAGGTAGTGTTCCTGCACCACGCTACCGTCTTCGACCGATAGTCGGAGGACGTCGCGACCGTCGACGCGGCCTCGCCACGTACAGAACAGGTACGCGTCTGGTGTCGAATCGATGAGTTCGGCGTCGCTCGCCAGCCGCTCGTCGAGTATGCGCTTGACGCCTGACTCGTCGGGCGCGCCGGCCATGGCGCGCTTGACGGCCTCCGGGTCGTCTATCCCCTTCTCCGCGAACTTCAGGAACTCGACGATGCCCTGGACGTTGGCCGCGTCCATGTACGACGAGCCGTACGACGCCGAGCGCTCACGGTAGAGGGCGAGTTCGTCGGTCAGCGCCGCGATTGCGTCGACCGCCTGCGTTCGACGCGCCTCATCGGAGCTGTCCTCGTACTCGAAGTAGCGGAGGAACGCCGTCACGTACGCCCTGTTGATGTGGAGCGCGTACTTGCCTCGGGCAAGGATCCTCTCGAGCCACTCGCCACGTGTCGGATCGGGAAGCTCCTCGATCCAGCCACGGTAGGATTCCAGCAAGCCGTCGTACCGGGTCGTGTACTCGTCGATCGACCGGATGGCCGGCTCAAGCTCGGGCCGCGCCATGAGGTACTGATCCCGCAGGAAGCGGCGCTGGCCCGCTCCCCCGTCGAGGAACGGATTGCCCAGGCACACGTAGCCCGTACGGACGTGGCGGAGCGGCTCCCACGTGTTGTAAGAGACTCCGCGGATGTGGAATCCCTCGCGGTACACGTCGGCCAGCTCGAGCAGCAGGTCGGCGACACGATCGGCCGCCGCTCCGCCGATCATCGCCCGCGCCCATCCGGCGACGATGTCGCGGACCGGTTCATACGGTTCCCACATCAACTGCCACGTCGCGTACTCCATTCCCGCGAACAGATCGTCCTGCCAGTGGTCTCGTATTCCGGCCGTTGCGGCCACCGCGCCGTGCTCCAGCGCCCATTCCAGCCCCGCCTGAGCGAATTCGACCGCGAAATCGGGAGGGCCGGAGAAATAGTCCTGTGCGCGGCCGGTCTCGACGGTCGCCGCGGTATCGTGTTTCGTCATGCCGAACGTTGGGTTCAGCGGCTGCCACTGCCACTGGTCGCCGACGGTTGTCTTGATGCACAGGATGAGATTCTCGGTCGGTATCTCGTCGGTGAAGGTGCGTTCGTAGATCTCGGGTACGCTCGATTGCTCCCACGTGCTGACCGACCACGTGCGGTGGAATAGCTGTTTGCCGAACTCGCCGACGACCACATCGTGCATGGCCTTGACGAATCGCCGGTAGTTGCCCTCCAGCGATCTGTCGTCGCTGGTGTGGATCACGTCCCACGCCATGATGTCGCCTTTGGGTATCACCTCGCCGATTCGTGTGGCGATCCCATCGATCTCGGGCACGTCCCTGAGGAGCCCCCTGTACTTGTCCTTCAGCATCTCCCACAGCTTCGGATCGTCGGTCGAGAGCGTCGCGCCGATCTTCTCGAGTTCGCTCGGCAGATAGAGCATCTCGTCGCCCATGGGGTGGATGCGCAGATTGCGGGCGTGAGCCGCTTCGATCAATTCGCGGTAGAGCTCCCGACATGCGGCGCTTCGCGGCCCGAGCACCGGATGATCCCACGGGACCAGGTCCTGCGTGTCGTAGTGCAGCACGTTCGTCGCTCCGATGGCGACGGCGGTGTCGAGCTGGCGAATGCACCCCTCGAAGATGGCTCTCGTGGCGTCGACGTCGACATACGGCGCCTCGGCCTTTGACGCGAACCCTACGTGTATGAAGCCGAACCGCTGCTCGAACGCCGGGGTACGATCCTCGTCGGCGGGTGGCCAGGCTTCGGTGGTGCGGATTCTGTCGGCGAGGCGGCACAGCCCGTACGCCGCTCCGAGGACTCCGCCCGCTTCGACGCGCGTCACGGGCGGCCTTCCCGCTGTCCGGATCGTGTAGCCCTGCTCGGTGACGGTCGGCGTCGTTGCGGTCACCATCGGCGCCGCGACTGCCCCCTCCCCCAGACAGACGTCGACCGCCACATCGACCGCTCCTTCGTCGGCGGGTACGCAACTCCACCCAGCCGCGACTGCCGCGTCGCGAGCCGCTGCGACACCAACGGCGACCGCTTGCTCGTTCGACAACTCGTTCGAAATGCGGACCGATAGTCTACGATTCTCTTTCACTTCGCGTTCCTTCTTGGTGCTCGCGTGAGTGGTGGCCTGCCGCGCAAACCGGTGCATCTCGATCCGGTACGGCCCGTAGCCGTAGCCAATCGGAACGGAGACCATAAATGTGGACACACTCGCGATGGTTCCCAAGGCGGATCACGCGCTGCGTCACGGCGTTGACCGGAGTTCGCCCGCGCGTACCGTCTATACTCTGTCTCGTTGTGAGCACATGCCGACATCCGGGGAGTGAGGGCTCAACAGTGGTACACCGATTCGAGCGGCGTGGACCCGAGTTGCTCGCCTACCTTCGAGCGATCCCGCGCGAGGGCATCGATCTGCGACCGTGGTACCGCGCGTTGAGCTTCCGCCAGACGTCCGACCGTCCGATTACGGTACGTCGTGCACTGGCGCTGAACGCCGTACTGCAGAGTATGCCGCTCGCCATTCACGAAGACGACCTGCTTGCCGGGTCGATGCGCGGCGTGATATTCGCCGGCCTGCCCGATGGGGTGACCTCACACGACTACGCTCGCGCGAGAGATGAGGTCGCCGAGATCGGCGAGCGGAGTTTCAGGACGAATGCGGATCACTACGCTCCCGATTACGAAACGCTGCTGGCGAAGGGCATCGACGGCTTGCGCGCCGACGCGGTCGCGGCGCGGAAGCTCGACCGCCCGACCGGCGAGCGGGATTTTCTCGAATCGGTGGTCCTGGCGCTCGACGGCGTTGCGACATTCTTGCGTCGATACGCTGTGGAGCACCGTGCGGAGGCGGCTCGCGCTGACGGCCCTGCACGATCCGAGCGCCTCGACGCGCTTGCCGCACTGCTCGACCGCGTCTCGACCGATGCCCCCGAGACGTTCCACGAGGCGGTGCAGCTCGTCTGGACCTTCCATTTCATCTTCTGCCTGGAAGGGCGCGGCGCCATGGCGTTTGGCCGCATGGATCAGTACTTGTGGCCGTTCTACCGTCGCGACATCGGTTCCGGCGCACTGACGCGAGATGCTGCCGCCGCGATCCTCGAATCGCTCTGGGCGAAGCTGGCGGAGCCGGGCATACCGAATCCGGTTCAGAACATCGCGATCGGCGGTACAACTCCGGCGGGCGACGACGGCACGAACGACCTGAGCCTCCTGATTCTGGAAGTCACCGGACGCGTGCGAACGCCCGCGAGCAATCTCTCCGCGCGGCTTCACGCCGAATCGTCGGACGAGTTCTTCGAGGCATGTGCCGAGCTG
This sequence comes from uncultured bacterium, assembly GCA_964510105.1. Lineage (GTDB taxonomy): Bacteria > Latescibacterota > MWCZ01 > MWCZ01 > MWCZ01 > CAZWQW01. The sequence goes on along the minus strand of CAZEAI010000122.1, from coordinate 1,197 downwards.
GTGAAGACCGGGATCGGCTTCCCGGCCATGTTCAACGAGGAGGTCCTGATCGACGGCCTCGTGAAGATTGGCATCCCGGAGACTCATGCGCGGGACGTCTGCTTCGTGGGCTGCATCGAGACGCTCATACCCGGCCGGATGCCGCCATGGTCGGATAGCGTCGTGAGCTTGCTGAAGGCGCTCGAACTGGCGCTACACAACGGAGTCGATCCCCTCGACGGCGCGCAAGCGGGGCCGCGAATCGGCGATCCTGTCGAGCTTGCCACGTTCGACGATCTCATTTGCGCGTTCACGCAGCAGGTCGAGCACATGGTGGCCGAGCACGTCGCAGGCGTGAGCCGCTCGAAGGCGCTCGATCCGGAGCGTTTCACGAGCCCGCTCCTGTCGGCCCTCACGCGAGACTGTATTGCTCGCGGCCGCGATATCAACGATGGCGGCGCGTTGTTCGCGGACTTCCACGGCGTCGCCGGAATGGGTATCGGGACGACCACCGACGCGCTGGAAGCGGTTCGCACGCTCGTGTACGACGAACGACGTTTCTCGCTGCCCGATCTCGTCGCGGCGCTGGACCGGGATTTCGACGGCGACGAGGTGCTCCGGCAGTCACTTCTTCGGGATGCATCCAAGTACGGCAACGGCGACGAGCGCACGAATCGGCTCGCGGCGGAGATCGGCGAGGTATTCTGCCGCTTCGTTCTCGCCAGACGCACGCCCGCGGCGGGCGGTAAGCCGGTGGGGCGCTACGTGCCGCTCCTCGGGGCGAACGTCAACAACATCCCCGCAGGCGCGCAGGTCGGCGCAACGCCCGATGGACGCCGGGCTCACACGCCGCTGAGCGACGCGGCGTCGCCACACTTCGGGCGGGATATCCACGGTCCGACGACGACGCTCCGCAGCGTTGCACACGTCGACTACGCCGACGTTGTGGGCGGCACGGTGGTGAACATGCGCTTCGAGCGGGCGGCGCTACAGGGCGACAGCGGCACACGCAATCTCGTCGCGCTTGTGCGGTCGTACTTCGAGATGGGCGGCATGCAGGTGCAGTTCAACGTTGCCGACCGCGCCCTGCTCGAGGACGCCCGCCTTCACCCGGAGAACTATCGCGACCTGCTCGTGCGCGTCTCTGGATTCAGCGCGCTATTCACGGGCCTTCCCGACGCGGTACAGCGCGACATCCTGGAGCGCACCGAACAGACG
>CAZEAI010000121.1:0-15253 GCA_964510105.1 uncultured bacterium | reverse complement strand
TCAGCGAACTTCCTTCCCGATCCGCGCAACGCGCCACCTCTCCCCCATCGGGACATGCAAGATGACGGATTTCGCGCGCCTCCACACCGACGTAGTCTTCGGCAGATCCGGCGGGAAGATCATCTGGCAGCCTCGGATAGGCTGCTGGTACCACGACAAGCTCTTCGCCGGTGAGCCGCTGCCCGAACCGTACACGGGTCTGAGCGTCCCCGATATTCACCGGTCGCTCGGGTGCTCGGCTCGCCTGTACGACTTCAACGGGTGCTTCCGCCGAATCGATCACCCGTCGGTGATCGTCAGCACGCGGCAGCTCAACGAGACGCACACCGAGACGACCATCCAGACGCCCGTCGGCAAGCAGATCAAGATCGACCGGAAGACTCCAACCAGCGGAAGCACCATTCGCGTGAAGGCGCCGATCGCCACGCTGGAGGAGCTGAAAGTCGCGACGTGGATCGAGGAAAACGCCGACTGGGAGTGGGATCAGGACCGGTACGACGAGCTCCAGCGCGATCTCGGCGATCTCGGCGCTCCGACGGCGTACATGCCACGCTCGAACGTGCAGGATCTCTACATCAACACGATGGGCGTGCAGGACGCCGTATACGCCATCATCGACTGGCCCGACGAAATCGAAGCCTACTTCCGCGCGCTCGACGAGTGCCACTTCCGGCTCACGGACGTCATCGGCGCATCGCCTATCGACATCATCAACTTCGGCGAGAACGTTCACGCCGGGACGCTATCGCCCGAGCTGTTCCTCAAGTATCACCTGCCCGGATGCGCCGAGCGGTGCGAGAGGCTTCACGCGGCGGGCAAGTTCGTCTCATCCCACTGGGACGGCGACTGCGGCCCGCTCCTGCCGCACGCTCGGGAGACCGGGCTCGACGCTATCGAGGCGATCACGCCGGTGCCGCAGGGCGATGTGACTCTGGAGCAGGTCCGCGACGCGCTTGGCGACGAGATGTTCCTGCTGGACGGACTCCCGGCCATCTACTTCGACGATACGTTCGAGGTGGATACTCTCGTTGAATGCACGCACAAGATCATCGAACTCTTCGCGCCCCGGCTCGTTCTGGGCATATCCGACGAGATCTCATCCACGGGCGATATCGAGCGAATTCGCATCGTGGGCGATATCGTCGACGAGTACAACGCCGGGTGCGATGGCTGATCCGGCGACAACGAACCTGAACGGAGGACTCAGTATGCCCGGCTACATGATGGCGAAGCGGGAAGTCCCGCTTGACGACTCATGGGACGTGATCGTCGTTGGAGGCGGCCCGGCAGGTTGCGCCGCGGCCACGGCGTCGGCTCGCGAAGGAGCCCGAACGCTGCTGGTGGAGGCCGAGGGAGCGCTCGGCGGAATGGGCACGCTTGGGCTCGTGCCGTGGTTCTGCGGATACACCGATGGCGAGAAGAACATCGCCCGAGGGCTGGCGGAACACGTCCGCCACGGACTGGGCGACAACATGCCGCATCTCGGCGAGCAGATGGAGCAGAATCCGCTCACGACGCCGGCCATCGACCCGGAATCGCTCAAGCGCATCTATGACGACATGGTCACGGATGCCGGCGCGGAGGTGCTCTTTCACACGCAGTTCTGCTCCGTCGAGAAGATACAGGACGACGAAGTCGACGTACTCCTCATCGCGAACAAGGCGGGGCTGCGCGCATATCGGTCGCGCATCTACGTCGATTGCACAGGCGACGGCGACCTCGCCGCGTGGGCGGGAGCAGAGATCGAGAAGGGCGACGAAGACGGCGGTCTACAGCCGGGGACGGCCTGTTTCATCATCGGCAACATCGATGAGGAGGCACTGGCCGAAGGTCCGGGCATCCACTTCTTTGATCCGAACAGCCCGATTCACGAGGCGCTGAAATCCGACGCATATCCCGATATTGTGGACCTGCACACGTGCAACATCAAGATCGGCCCGGGAACGTACGGCTTCAACACCGGCCACGTGTACGACGTAGACAACACCGACCCGGAGAGCATATCCGCCGCACTCATCCACGGGCGCAAGATGACCGCGCAGTATCGCGACGCCTTCGCAGCGGGACATCCGGCGTTCCGGGACTCGTTCCTCGCAGCCACCGGCGCGCGCCTCGGGGTGCGGGAGACGCGGCGTGTCATCGGCGACTACTACCTCACGCTGGACGACTACCTGGCTCGCGCGAGCTTCCCGGACGAGATCTGCCGCAACGCGTACAACATCGACGTCCACGGGTCGCGCAAGCGCGCGCAGGAAATGGCGGAGCAGGACATCTCGGAGACCAAGGCGGCAATCGAGCGGGAAATTCGAAACTACGGTCCGGGCGAAAGCTTCGGCGTGCCGTACCGATGCCTGACTCCAAAGGGCTTGCGGAACGTACTCGTGGCGGGGCGGTGCATCTCCAGCGACCGTCAGATCAACGGGAGCGTTCGCATCATGGCGTGTTGCCTGACCACGGGCGAGGCAGCCGGAGCCGCCGCCGCCATGGCCAGCGCGGGCGATCGCAACGTCCACAGTGTGGATGCTCAGGCGCTTCGACAGACGCTAAAGGCGAACGGGGCGTACCTGCCGGATGTGAACGAGGGGCGTTAGGCGCCGCGGACGGCGGTCGCCAAACGCCGGAAGACGAGGGCAATTCCGTGTCAGACAGGATCGGACGTACGGGTAGCAAGATCATCATGGTCGGCCTCGACGGGATGATCCCGGAGCAGGTACTGCGTTACCGGCGGCGAGTACCGGAACTAGACCACCTGCTGCGAGAGGGCTTCTTCTCGCCTGCGATATCGTCCATGCCGACGGACACGCCGACCAACTGGACGACGATTGCCACGGGCGCATGGTCCGGGACGCACGGGATCGTCGGATTCGGCGTTCACAAGCCCGGCATGGCGGCGGGTCAGTGGGCGGGAACATTCAACTCGCGGCTGTGCAGAGCCGAGTATTTCTGGCAGGCCGCCGAGCGTCAGGGAAAGCGTTGCCTGCTCATCAATTATCCCACGGCCTTCCCGCTGACGCTGACCGACGGAGTGGTGATCGGCGGCGACGGACTGAACTCGCCGCAGTGGACCCGGCGATGGCACGAGCTCGTCAGCAACTGCCGGGATGCCGCTGGAGTACGCCCGTTGGCGCTACGACCGGCAACCGGCTGGAAGAACGTCCCGACTCGCTACGAGGTGCTGTGCGAGGGCGTCGTCGATCTCGACGCTGAGCGTCGCTTTGGTTGGGGCGCCGCCGGCGTAACTAACGAGGGCATCGAGAACGAGCGTCTAGCGGAGCGCAGGTACATACTGCTCGTGAAGGACGGAGGCACAACGAAGTTGGTGCTCTCCCGCAGCAAGAACGTCGGCAAAGCTCTGGCGACGATGGCGAAGGGCGAATGGTCGGGCTGGGTCGATGAACGGTTCGCCGGGAGGCGCGCGCTGCGGCAGTACAAAGTGGTCGATCTCAACGCCGACGGCAGCAAGGTCACCATCTACTGCTCAATGGCCGGAGCACCCACGGGATGGGGACACCCCCGGGGCATCGAGGAGCAGATCGTGAGGCACGCCGGCGGCTACGTCGAGGCGCTGGAACTCAGCCCTGATAGCGCGTTCCGATCCGGCTGGTTCGGCAGGGACGAGATGGGACAAGTGCTCGATATCATGAGTATCCAGGCCGACTGGACCGTCCGATGCGCGGAGTACCTGGCGAACACCGAGCCGTGGGACGCCATGTTCGTCCAGTACCACGTCCCCGACGGCATCAACCACGACATACTGATGGACATGGAACATGACGACCCCGCAGTGCGCCGCAACGCCGACAAATGGCTCGGCGAGACGTACCGGATCATGTTCGATATGGTCGATCGCATCAGGCGCTCGTGCGCCGACGAGTCCACGACGTTCTGTGTGGTGTCCGACCATGGCAACATCCCGATCACAGAATGGGTCAACACACCGGGCATCATGATGAGGGAGGGCTGGCTTCATTTCCGCGAACGGGAAGACACCGGCCTGCTGGACATCGACCCGGAGAAGACGCGAGCCTGGTACGCCGCCCACCACGCCGGAGCGTGGATCAACCTTTCCGGCAGAGAGAAGGGCGGCATCGTGTCCCCGGGTGCGGAGTACGAGGAACTGCGCGGGCAGATCGTCAACAGGCTCCGGAGCGTCGTCGATCCGGCCGACGGTCGGCCCGTTTTCGCCGCTGTCGGCAGGCGGGAGGACCTCCAGTCGCTGGGCATCTGGGGCGACCGATTCGCCGACGTACTCTGCATAGCCAATCCGTACTACCTGACGTACCTGGAGCAGTTCGAGGGCCTCAGCCCGGAGACCGTGCAGGCCTACATGGACGCACCCGATGTGATGGCGCTCGAAGACGCGCCGTTGTCGAACGCGCTGAAGTCGCTGAACGCCGTCCACTGGCACATGCCGACAGCGTCGGTGGGCTACGCGTCGAACCGGGCGTGCTTCATGCTGATGGGGCCGGGAGTCGTCGGCGGCGGCCGCGGCGATCGGGTCAACCTGACCGACGTCGCGCCAACGCTGGCGCACTGCCTGGGCATACAGCCTCCGAAAGACGCTGAGGGCCGAGTGGTACGGGAGGCGTTTGGATGAGGGGATCGCCCTCGGCGGCGAACACTGGCAGCGCACGGGGCGTACGTGTCGGATGTCGATGACGACTGACCTGCAACATGTTGGATGACCAGCACGTGCCGTTTCGACGGCGTAATCTCGGAGACATGACGTGTTGAACGAAACGACGCATTCGCTCATCGACCACACCCTCGTCGCGCAAGCGTTCGCTATGCGCCGTCGGGTGGAGCTACCGGAGCCGTTGCAGGATGGGCCGGTCCTGCCGCGCGCGCAGGCGTATGGCAGCGTTCTCCGCGACCCCGCAACGGGGCTGCTTCGTATGTGGTACCTTACCGCGCCGGCCTATCGGGAGTATTTCGCGACGAGCCAGGACGGCGTGTCGTGGGAGCTTCCCGATCTCGGGCTCCTGCCTGAGAACGAATTCGGCAACCGTAACGCCTTCCTGGAACCCGGACAACTCGACGCAAACGGGCACAGGCTCGTCGGGGATAACGGGCCCGAAGGCTTCTGCGTGCTCGACGCGGAGATGCAGGATCACCCGGCGGCGAAGGCGCGCTTCACGGCGATGTACCTCGCGGGCTTCGGGGAAGGCGTTTCGGGCCTGTGCATCGCCTACTCCGACGACGGCATCCGCTGGGTCGCCGACGAACACAACCCGGTGATCCCGAGTTGGATGGATACCAGCGCCTCACTCGTGTGGGACCCCGACACCCGTCGCTACTCCGTGTACGGACGGCCGCCGGTCCGAGTCACGGTTGTGGTCGAAGCCAACCGGTACGTGTCGCGGATGGAGAGCGAGGACCTGATTAACTGGAGCCCGCCGCGCACCGTACTCAATACGGACGATGCCGACGCCGATCCGTGGGACCAGGTCGACGAAGGCAGTCTCAGCCTCAAGGGCAGGAACGAAGTGTTGATTCGTGGGAAGAACCGGCAGGTGTACGGGATGTCTGTGTTCAAGTCCGCGGGGGTGTACATCGGCCTGGCTCGGATGTACGACGTACCCAGCGGCGGAGGCTGGATCGAACTCGCCCACAGCAGCGACGGCGTGGAATGGTTCCGCGAACCTCTTCGCGAGCCCTACATGGCGCCACGCCCGGGCACATGGGACCACCCCATGCTACTGACGACGGTCACGTCACCACCTGTCGAGATGGGTGACGACCTGTGGATCTACCACGCAGGCTCAATCACGTCTCACCATGAAGCAGGGAGCTACGACGGCCGGGGGATCGGTTGCCGCACCGTCCGGGCCGGACGCTGGGTCGGGTACCACTCGGCTGACGTGGAGGCGGAACTGCTGACCCATCCCGTTCCCGCCGGAGCGAAGCTGACGCTCAACGCGGCGACGCGTCCGAACGGCTGGATTCGCGTTGCCGTCATCGGCGAATGGGGCGAGGAGATCCCGGGTTGCGGCATCGAGAACGCCACACCCATCAGCGGCGATTCCATCGCGCACGACGTCCGCTGGGGGGAGCTTGCCCGGCTGGCGTCCGGACACGAATCGATCCGGCTGCGCATCCGCTCCGAGAACGCGTCGGTATGGGGATTCGAGATGCGAGATTGATACTGTGGCTCGGGGAGTGAGCGACCACGCGTTCACTCCCCGCGAGCGGCCCCAGCCCGAATGCCGTCTACGGTCCGGCCCAACATCGCCATGTTACCGGTCTCCGCTTCGAAGGCCCAGGCTTCGTGCATGTCGATTCCATCGAATCCGTATTTCGGTACCGTGTCGATCCAGAAATCGACCTGCTTCGTGAGTGTCACCGGGTCGACGCGCAGCCACTCCCCGAAGAGATACAGGCGCGTCTTCCCCTCGCAGTATGGCCGGTAGTGCCGCGCGGCCCACGCAAACAGGTCTTCGCCGGGTCGTCGCCGGATGTCCGGCTTCGCGGTCCAGTAGTCGCCGTTGATATCGGTCGCCAGTTCGTAGTCGCCAAGGATGATGACATCGGCGAGCCCCTCGTCCACAATCGTCTTCCAGTGGTTCGTGTACCTCGCGACGACGTTGGTGCTGAAGTGCGGATCGACCGCGAACTGAGTGTAACGTCCCAGTTGCAGGCCGATCCACAGTTCCTTGTCGCGCTCGCGACACACCTCAGCGAGATCACGGTAGAGCTGCACCATAGCCTCGCCCTTGAGGTCGTGCCACGCCACCTCGTCGAACTGCTCCACCGAGCGTATGTCGACGCCGTGCTCCGCGCGGTACGCTTCGGCGATCGGTTCGCTAAAGCCGTAGAAATCGTCTTCGTGTGTGTTCGGGAAATGCCGGCCATGCGAACTCATCGAGCAATGGATGCCGTCCGCGCCGAGATCGAGGAGTTCCCGCGCCTGGGCGACACGAAACTCGCGCGCCTCGGGCCACGAGTAGTCCATCAGGCCCTCGAAGAACGTCTCGCCATCGCGTCCGACCCACTGGCAATGCGGGTTCTCATCGAGGAATTTCGACCGGTAGCCCGGGAAGCCGTCGTCGAAAATGTCGATCCAGAGGATCGCTTTCATTCCCAGCTCATGGGCCTTTCGAGTGAACTCCGCCGGTGGGTTGAAATCTCGCAGGACCCGGGCGTGCTTGGCGTCCCACTGGGCGCGCTGCTCAACGTAGGCGTCCATGTCGTCGATCACAACGGGAATAGGGCGCTGACGAGCGTGGGCCTCATCGAAACACATCGGATAGGAGAGATCCGTGTGGTACGGGAGAATGCCGAGACATCCGCAGCGGACGAGGATGGTCCGCACCCCCTCCCGCCACAGCCGTTCGACAAGTTCCTCCACATCGGCAACGGTCATGGCGTCGTCGCGGCACCACACCTCGCTGTTGACGTCAATGTCGACGACAACTTCCGGCGCGACGGGAGACGGGCTGTTCTGTGTCATCGTCAATCCTTCCAGCCTGATGTGACGCTACGCGCTGAGACTGTCGGCGCCCTCTGTGAGCCACTCCAGCGAGAAACGGGCGAAGCATATCGTTTCGCAAGAGTGTGTACCGGACTCGTAGAGGAGGCCAATCGATCCATCCGCTAGCACGGTCAGGCAGGAGTAGCCGGCGGATGGTTCCGCGCGGATCAGTCTGGATACGGGCCAGGTCCTGCCCTCGTCATAGCTGAGCCGGACGGTCATGTTAACGCGCCGGCTTTCGTCGGCGGGATTGCAGAACAGCAGTCGATCCTTGTCGAAACCGTCGCGCCGGGTCGTGTACTGCTGGATGCTGGCCTGGCACGTCGGTTCGATGAGGGTGCGGTCCTGGCTCTTGGCCGACCAGGTCTGCCCGCCATCGTCGCTCATGGAGATTTCCCGGAAGTCGGTCGAGCGGATGTTGATCATGAGGGAGTCGTCCGCCAACTGCACGGCCTGGCACTCGCTGCCGGAGCCCGGCACCTGGTCCCCGCTCTGCCACGTCAGGCCGTGATCGTCGCTGTATATAGCGCCGGCGTGAGTCTCTCCATCGCTATGGTAGAACCACGGCCCGACCAACCGTCCGCTCGTGGTCTGTATGCCAACACCCGGTCCGGCGCACAGGCTGGACCACGTCTCCGGGTCGGATACCTGCTCCGTGATATCGACCGGTTCGGTCCAGGTCGCGCCATCGTCAGTGCTTCTCAAGACGAATTGTCTGACTGCGCCGGGGATGTACTGCGAGTCGTACTGTCCGGCAGCCTCGATGCCCGGATAGGAGTTGCACAGGAGCACGATCGTCCCGTCGCTCTGGTCGATTACCGGGCAGGGATTCATCATGGCCTCGGCGCCCGGTTTCTTCCCATGGAGCACCGTCTGCATGGGCTGCCACGTCTTCCCGCCGTCAAAACTACGCTTCAGGACCAGGTCGGTGGGCGTCTGGTCGTCGGCCTCGCGCGCTTCGCAGAACGCCAGCAACGTGCCTTTCTGCGTCGTGATGAGAGCGGGAATCCGGTAGATGTTGACGTTGTCGAGTCCGCTGACGAAGATGTCCTTCTGCTCGATGAATGGCTCTTTGCGCAGCGTGCCTGCCGACGCGATGGTTTCGGGATCGAACATCTGAGTCTCCTCTCTCCGCCGGATTCGGCAGAGGGAACATGTGCAATGCGAGCCGGCGGACCGGACATCGTCCGGGCGTCGGCCTGTCCGGCGACGGTCTACCGCCGCGCGGACCTGAAACGCGCCGAGTTCTCTTCCTGCCAGTCGGCTGGAATGGCGGCGACGCACGCCCGCGGCTGAATCTCTTCCTCGTCATCAGGGCTGATCATGTGCGACGAGAAGATCACCTTCTCGCCGGCGCGATTCCAGCCGGGCTCCGCATGCTGGACGCCATGAGTACGATGGCCTGACGTGAGCAGACGCGGACGCGTCGTGCTGCCTTCGAACAGCACTATGTCGCCGGAGAACGTATCCGCCACGACCCACCGGCCGTCGTCGCTCCCGGCGCAGTGCCACCAGTTGCGTTTCCACACGTCGTGGTCCGAGCCGTCGGGCCACCAGTTCCCCGCTCCGATGATCCGCACGACTCCCGTCCGCGTGTCGAGGGCGTTCACATGGGACATCTCGCGCTTGGCGGGGTCGCCCGGCAGTCCCACCGCCGGAGGCGCGCCGCAGAAGAGTATCTGATCGTCCACCCACCACGAATCGTGCGTGAACAGCTCGCCCGCGACCTGATGGTAGGCCACATGAACCACGCCGTCTTCGGGATCCATGATCCGGGCGTGCTGCGGATCGCCGTCGCGATGCCAGTCCGGCCCGGCGGAGAAGCTCAGCAGGTTGGACGCGGTGCGGCTCCACTTCACGTGCCCCCGGAACATGAACGGTGGCTCGAACCTGCCAACTTCCCGCACGCTCCCGTCGTCGATGCCTATGACGCAGATGGTGGGAGGGTCTCCGCGCAGTCCGGCCGACAGGTAGGTGTCGTCGTAGTTGCCGTTAATCTGCCCGGCGAGTGGGAGCGTCGCGATGTACCGCTCGTGTATCGTCACGTGTGAGGGGATCGCCGCCGGGTCGGAGGACGCGTCGACTTCCGGGGTCAGCTCCAGGAGGTCGTTGCCGCGCATGCAGAACAGCGAGTTGCGTGTCGCCGCCGCGGTGAAGGTGGAATCACCGAGGTCTCCCATCGGCGTAGTGAAGTCAACCAGCTCGCCGGTCTCCACGAGATACCCGGTAACCTTGCCCTCGCGGCGAAAGAGGACCATGGAGCCGTCGGCGAGCCAGGATCGCTCGTGGAAGTAGATGCCGGAGGATCGCGAGTTCGTCGTGAGAAACATCAGCTCGACACCGGTGACCGGGTCCGTAAGTATCGTGTGGTCGGGCGGACTCACGTCCGCGGCGTATGTCGCCTCGTGTCCGGCGCCGGTCGACGTATCCATTCTGCACGCTCCTGCACGGCGTTTCGTACCGCCATCTAAGGGAGTGTCGGGTCCTGCATGGGTACGCGCGGGCGGTGTACGGGGGAATGGTGACAGGAAGCGGCACCTCGCGGTGCGACTGTCGTCAGCGGCCGTCAGGCGCGCCGGACCGGGGCCTCACCCAACTTGCTGCACGCCTGCTATGCGCGCGGTCATCGAGCTATATATCCGTGCCGCGGCCTCGCGCAGGTCGTCGAGCAGCGTGTAGAACAACGGAACGACGAACAGCGTGAAGAACGTCGATGACAGCAGGCCGCCGATAAGCGTGACGCCAAGCACGTTGTACGCGGAGCCGAGGACGACGGAGCCACCAAGGGTCATCGGCAGGAGCCCCATGATGGTGGTGATGCTCGTGAGGACGATGGGACGGAATCGCCGCCGACCGGCCTCCAGGATCGCGTCCCGGCGGACCATGCCGTCCGCGCGCAGGCGGTTCATGAGATCCACGAGAACGATGGCATTGTTCACGACCACGCCAACAAGAACGATCATCCCGACGTAACTCATCTCCATCTCATTCGAGCCCGTGCCCGTCAGATAAAGCATCCAGTACACGCCGAGGAAACTGAACGGAATCGACACGAGAACCGAGAGCGGCATGATGAACGACTCGAACAGGATGCCCATGAGGAGGAAGACGAACGCCACGGCGAGTGTGATCGCAAGAGACATCTCGGACCGTTCTTCACGCATCTCCTCGAAGCGACCGCTGAACGACCACTGGTAACCTCGCGGCATTTCCAGACCGCCAAGGGCGTACAGCACGCGCTCACGAAGGTTCTCCATCCCCTCCTGCGTGCTGATCGCCGTGACTCTGATGCGCGTACGACCGTTGTCCCGATGTATCCTCCCGAGGCCGCGATCATGGGACACGTCCACGAGCGAGTACAGCGGCACGCGTTCTCCGCCCGGCGTTGCGATGGTCAGGCCGAGCACCTGGTCGAGCGTGCGACGGTCCTCGTCATCGAGCCGAACCGTCACGTCAACCTCGCGATCGGCGGTGTGATAGCGGCTCAGCGTCGCACCGCGCATGATGGCGCCGACAGTCCGCGCGATGTCCGCGGACGAAACCCCGAGTAGCTGGGCGCGCGGCCTGTTCACCTCGAGCACCAGTTCCTCTCGGCCGGACTCCACGTCGGAATCGACCTCGGTGACTCCGCGAATGAGCCGGAGGCGTCGTTCGACCTCAGAAGAGAGGCGCAGCAGTGTCTCCGTGTCCTCGCCGAAGAGTGTCACCGACGTTCGTTTCGTCTCGTCCTTGACCTCGTCGATGCTCATGCGCACACCGACGAACCTCGGCGCGTTCGTGCGGATGCTGTCGAACACGGCCTTCTTCGGCATCGGGCCTCTGCGTGAAAACCCCAGACCGTTCACGATGTTGTGCCAAGTTATCGTGTACCACTCGCGCCTGTCACGGGTGAATGGCGACCAGACGCTGCCTCGTCCTCGGCTGAAATCCACCTGTATCTCTTCGAGACCGTATTCCTCGCGGCGATCGATGAAATACGTCTCGTACTGGCTCATGATGCTGTCCGACCGGGCGACGTCGTAGTCGTCCGGGAGGTCGAAACTGATGTAGAGGCTGTTCCAGCGCTCCTCCGACGGTTTGGGTTTCATCCCGTCCTGCGGGATGGAAATCGTGCCATACGCGACGATCGCGACGAGAACAGCTTCGAGACGGTGCGCCATCACCCAGTCCAGCCCGCGGCGATAGAACACGTTGAGCCGGGCGACGGTACGAGGCTCGGCGGGAGGCCTGCCACTCATGATGTAGCGCGACGCCAGCGGGACGAACACAAGCGCGACAACAAGCGACGCGAGAAGCGCGTAGATGACCGGCATCCCAATGCGCGCCAGGAAGAAACCGGCATCCTGGTTGCCCGTCATGAACATGAGCGGCAGAAAGACCACGAGCGTCGTCGTCGTGGACACGGTAATCGCCAGCCCTACTTCGCTGGCGCCACGCAGGCTGGCCGACGCCGGCGGCTCGCCATCCATCCGTCGCGCATATATCGCCTCCACGACGACGATCGAGTTGTCGACTACCATACCGAACGCGATGATGAGTCCCATCATCGTGATGATGTTGAGGGACCAGCCCGTGAAATACACTACTCCGAGACTGATCATGATAGAGAGCGGAATCGCCGCGGCGATGAGCAGCGCGGTGCGGACGCGCCGCAGTACGAGCAACAGGATGATCGCGGCAAAGAGCCCGCCCCAGAGCCCACTCGACCGCAACTGATTGAGCGACGACGTGATGTACTCCGCCTGGCTGAAGTAGACGTAGGGCTCGAACCCCCTCAGTTGCGGCCGCTGGAGCAGATCGTTGTTGAGCAGGTCGAGCGCCTGCTGCGTCACTTCGACCGTGTTCGCGGAGGACTTCTTGCGCACGGATATCCACGCGGCGTCGGTCCCATCGATACGATAGTGCCATCTGCGTTCCGGACGAGTGTATTCCACCTCCGCAATATCGCTCAGAGTCAATCCCGCACATCCGTCGATCGGCAGGTTGCGTATCTCGTCGAGCGATGCAAAGCGGCAGTCCGACCGGACATACAGCTTCGACGTTCCGTCGCGCATCCACCCGCTGCTCATGGCGAAGTTCTCCTGCCGAAGCTGCCTGTAGAGCCGATCGGCATCCACGCGGTGGACGTTCATTCGCTCGCGTGAGAGGTCGATCTGCACCGACGCCGCGCGTGTGCCGTACACGGCGACGTTGGCGATTCCGTCCAGCGCCTCCATCGGACGCTTGACGTGTTCCTCGATCACCTCGTGCAGGTTCGGATTGTCGCCGGCGGCGACGATATCGATCCCGAGGATCGGTCTGTCCTCGTCGGACCACTGGCGCACGTAGACACGCCGAACATCGTCAGGCAGTACGGCCATCACCCGGTCGCACCGATCGCGAAGCTGGTTATACGCTTCCGCCATGTCCGTGCCCTGGCGAAAAACCACGGACATCCACATGCCGCCGCCGTGACTCGTAGAGCGTACTCGCTCGACTCCGGACATCGTGCGAAGGACGCCTTCCGTCGGGCGGGTGATACGCTGCTCGACGACCGCGGGAGACGAACTCCCGTACGGAATCCACACGCCCAGCCAGCGGTTCTCATGGCCCAGGGGGGTCAGTTCGAGCGGGATACGTGCGTACGCGATGAGACCGATCACGAGTAGCGCGACAAACATCATCACCACGGTGACGGGTCGTCCCAGGCTGAATCTTGGCAGAAGCAGGCTTTGTCTCATGGAACCAGCCCTCGATCTCGACGTTCCGCGAGATGCGGCGACATTCCACCGCGGCGACCGACGCTTGCGCGCTACTCTCAGTTACAGGACGACGCGAGAAGCGAAATCGGCAGAATGTCGCTCCTCACTCGACCGGTAACTCTCCCCATCGAAAGGACGGTCCGACGACGCCAATTGTTGCACCGAGTGACGGAACTCCCAACGCCGCTTGCGCCGAAAGAAAGACGGCCATCGGCGTATCCGCCGATGGCCGTCGTGCGCTATATGCCTGGGGAGAAGGGGAGATAGCGCATGCGCGATCTCCCTGAATGACACTCGTGCGATCAGCGCACGAGTGTCATCCGCTTCGTGTCGATGCCCTGGTTGCTCTCAAGGCGGTAGAGATATACACCACTCGACATCTCGCGACCCGTCTTGTCAAGACCGTTCCAGACGATCTCGTGACGACCGGCTGCCATGTCGCGTTCGAGGAGCGTCCTGATGAGCTGCCCCTGGGTGTTATAGATCGCAACACGGACGAAATCGGCGTCAACAAGGTCGAACCGAATCGTCGTCGACGGGTTGAACGGGTTCGGAGCGTTGGCGTGCAGCCTGAACTCCGTCGGCACGGAAACGATGTTCGTGAACACGACTTCGACCGGCGTTCCCGCGATGCTCTTGTTGTCGTGAACGTCTTCCGCGAGCACATGGTAGTACATCGTGCCCTCAATCGGCGACTCATCGACGAACAACGTATCATGCGTCGATCCGAGAAACTCGGCGCCTTCGAGCGAGAAAATCTCGCTGTCACCGCGCCAGACTTCATAGGCACGCAGATCGGAAACCAGTCGGCTGGAGTTCGCCGAGGCGCGGCTCACGTCCCACGCGAGTGTGACGGTGTTGTTCTCGCTCACGGCGAGTCTCGCCGCCGGCGGCGCCGGTGCGAGGTTATCGACCGAGTGCGTCAGTACCGGCTCCGAATCGTGGAAGACGTTCGGATTCGCCGTCTGCGCGCTGACCATGAACCAGTGGTACCCGTTGCTGGCCAGAGTTCGATCTTCCAGGGTAGCGGCGAGGTATGCGTACGCATCGAGACGATGCGCCGGTACGTCCCCGAGCCACTCCCACGCCACGACCGTTCCACCCACTTTGGTGACCCTCGCGGGCGGCGACCCCATCCAGCCGAGCGTCGACGAACGCCAGATGCTGTAGTGAGTCAGATCGTTCACGTTGATGTCGAACTTCGATGCCCACCACTTCAGATACACGGCACCGCCCTGGTCGTTCGGCACGTCCGACGCCATGAGCCCGGATTCCCGTATCATGAGCGGGTACGCGCCCATGTCGGCCTGAGTGCCGTCCGCGTCGAGCGGAAGCGCCGGATCGCCGGCGTTGATGGCCGGCGACATGAAGTGGAGGCCGAAGTCACGATCGGCGCCGGCGGGCACGATGAACAGCGGGTCCGCGGTTGTATTGCCCGGACCCGGCCACACGCCAAGCGACTGCGGTACATTGGTGAGTTCGGCAAGGACTACGTCGAGAGCTGCGAGGAGACCGTCCCAACCACCCTCGTCAGTATACCATTCGTCGTCGATCTCCTGCGGGTCCAGATAATCCTGAACGGAGGAGTACACGACGGCTACTTCGGGACCGGGGCTCTCGAAGCTGTCTTTCATAATCATGATACCGGCGGCCACGTTCCCATGAACGATGCTGCTGTTCACGTCGAGCTTCGAGTCATCGCCGATGACTGCGACGCCCACGACGTTGCGCGAGACCGAGCACTGTGTAAGGCTGATCGCGCTGGAAACGGCGGAGATCCCCGCCATCTCTTCGAACGTGGGACAGCATTCGCCGGGGCTGATGTCCTGAACGTTGCTGGAGACCTCTACGCCCTGGAGTTCGGCGTTGCTGCCGTTCGCGAGGAGACCGGTGCCCATATCCCCAATGTTCCGGACGAGTTCGCCGCCCATGAAGGTAAGCTCACTCGAATACAGGGCGATACCACCGCCGTAGTTGCCTTCGTTGCCGGCGATCGAGACGTCGGTGAGATCGAGTACGGAAGCGGCCTCAACCTCTCCCT
>CAZEAI010000120.1:0-15334 GCA_964510105.1 uncultured bacterium | reverse complement strand
TCTTCCAGTGGTTCTACCTCGCCGTCGGCGCGATCCTGTATGCGACCGGCATCGGCGGCGGTACGCACATCAATACGCCGCAGGAGACGTTCGGCTACGTCATGCTCATCTATCACTGGCGGCTCGGCGGTACGATCGTCGGCGCTGTGTACATCCTGTGGGCTGCCAGAAATCAGCTATCGGCGGCGGTCGCCGGCCTGCTCCACCCGTGGCGCTCAGGGGCGCCGGACGAACGATGGTTGCCCTGGGCGGGGTGGATGGTGCTCGCCGGCGCGGCGCTCTACCTCGGATGGACGCGCGTCGGCGGGATGGATCCGACATCGGCGGTTCTCATGCTGACGCTGCACGTCGCGGCGATCATCGTACTCGCGCGGATCGTCGCCGATAGCGGATTGTTCTGGGCCAGCCTGAGTCTCGACCCGATGCGCAGCGCCGTGCGGTTCCTCGGCACCGACTGGATGTCCGGGCGCACGCTGACGTTCGTCGCGCTGAGCAACCACGTTCCCATGGCCGCGCGGGCCAACATCCTGCCGAGCCTCATGGATAGCATGCAGCTCGGTCGCCGGACAGGCACCGCCACCTCCAGAATCCTCGGAGGAGTGGCCATAGGCTTCGGTGTAGCGGCGTTCGTCAGCCTCGTCGTACTCCTGTGGATGAGCTATACGCGCGGTGCAGAGGCACTCGATGTCAAGACGTTTCTGGGAATAGCCACGTATCCCTTCAACGAATCCGCGTTCTACATGCGCGATGCCGCACCGACGAACGTCGCGTCAATCCTCACGACGCTGCTTGGCGCCGGCCTGATGGTGGCGTTTATCGTCGCCCACCGACGGCTCCTCTGGTGGCCGGTATACCCGTTCGGCTTCGTGATCGCCGAGAGCGTACCGATGGAGTGCATCTGGTTCTCCATATTCCTCGGCTGGCTGATTCGCATCGTGATCGTCCGTTCGTGGGGGAACCGGGGCTACGCGCGCATCCGCTCGGGCGCGATCGGGCTGGTCGTGGGCGATTTTCTGAGCATCGGATTCTGGACGCTGATCGCCATCCTGACCGGATCGCTGGGGAACAGCATGACGCACGAGATTTCGACCTGGTAGAACGCGTGTGCGCGGGACGAGGCCGTCCGACACTACGCGCGAGTTGCCCTCACTTCACCTCGCTGCCGGACACCTGTTCCAGCCACGGGTGCTCGGCGCGCTCCATCCAGTCCGTGAGGTGACGCTTCATGGTGGTGGCGTGCTCCAGGTGTCTGGCCCGGTCCGGGTTCGCGCCGAGCAGGTTGTTCAGCTCCGCCGGATCGTTCGACAGGTCGAACAGCATGTCGACGTCGTCCGGGCGGGCGCTCCAGACATACTTCCACTCGCGCGTCTGAGCCATGGCGTTCCAGTGCTCGAACTGTGAGAACGCGATCCGCTCGGCTTCCGGTCCGTCACCGTCGATCCACGGCCGCAGGCTCTCGCCGTGGGGCTCGGAGGCTTCGACGCCGAGGTAGTCGGCGATTGTCGCGTGCAGATCGGTCAGGCACGTTGGATCGTTCACCGTCCCGCCCGCGCCGATCGCGCCGGGCATTCGCATCAGGAGCGGGACGCCCACCGACTCGCGGTAATGGACGAATTTCGTTATCAGCCCGTGGTCGCCGAGCATCTCGCCATGGTCGGACGTGAGGATGACCAGCGTATCGTCGGCCAGCCCGAGCGCCTCCAGCGCGTCGAGCACCCGGCCGACGTGGTGGTCCACCTCCAGCGTCGCGGCGTAGTACCTCGCCATGATGAGGCGGACGTGCTCACGTTCGACACCGTCCATGTGCCACGTGAAGTCATTGTAGGGCGTGTTCGCGCGAGTGTCGTCCAGCGTCGGCGGGGATACCATATCCGTTTCCGACACCATGTCGCAGTAGGCGGACGGCACGACGAGTGGGTCATGCGGGAACAGAAACGAGCAGGTGAGCGCGAACGGTTCGTCCTTGAGGCGCGTCAACGCGTCGATGGTCTCGCCGGCCACCATGGCGGTGAGCGAATGCTCGGGCGGCACGGTATCGCGGCCGTACTCCAGCCCCGGCTCGACGCGATCGTGGCCACGTCCGTCTCTGGCAACTCGGACGACGTGATCCATGGGGTCCGGCTTATAGGGCTGTCCGCTCAGTGGCGAAACACACGGGTTGTCCTCGCTCACCTCCACCGGCTCGAAGCCACGGCGCGACAAGTACTCGCGGTAGCTGCCCGTCGACACGCAGTGGGAGTAGCACCGCCGCAGGGATTCCGGCGCATGCCATTTGCCGACGTATTCCGCGCGGTAGCCGTCGCCCGTCAGGACGTCGTCGAACGACCGCAGATCATCGCACATGCCGTCGATCTTCGCGTCGGGGTTCAGTACGATCCCCGTCGCGTGGATGGGCAGCCCGGTCAGAATGGACGTCCGCGCGGGGACGCAGATCGGGCTCGGCGTGACGGCGGTCGTGAACCGGACGCCCTCGCGTGCGAGCCGGTCCATGTTCGGCGTATGAATGAACCGGCCACCCATGCAGGAGAGCGCGTCGGCGCGCAGCTCATCGGCGAGGATGAAGAGCAGGTTCGGTTTGCGGGAGTTGGGCATATCCTACCCCGGTAGCAGCTCGTTCGTCGCGATGGACCACGTACCGTAGCGGATCTCGAAACTGTGATCCATCGGTGTCTCGAACGTCGTCAGCACGCGGAATCCGGGGCCGGCCGTTGCCGCACGCATCTGCCACATGCGGTGCGCGGCGGCACCCGGCCCGATGCGCAGACCGTAGCTGCCGGTGTGGAACACCCCGTATCCCTGTTTCAGTATGGCGGTCTGCCCGTCGACGACTTTCGCCACCTGTCCCTCGGTCTCCCATTCGCCGGGACCTCGGAAGCAGAACTCGATCTGGAACGTGATCCGGTCCATCTCGCACTCGGTGCGCGCGCGCAGATCGAAACCGCCCTCAACCTGGTCGATGTCGAGCCACATGTCGATCTTCGGCAGAAACACGTGTTCGCGCGTCGCGTTCGCCGCGTTGAACGCCTCAACACCCCACGGGACGGGATGTCCGAGCGGTAGATCATTGCATCGCAGCATGCGAAGCTCGCCGTCATGGAACAGCCGCACGCCGGTGACCTCACCGTCGTCGCCGCGGACAGGCTCGAACTCGTCGGCGTTGAACTGGCCGGAGTTGTAGTAAGAGCCGCAGACTCGCACGGCAGTCAGCTCGGCATCCCCATAGCGGAGGGCCAGCGGATTGTTCGTGCCCGCCGCAGCGGTCACCGAGAGAGGCCCCTTCCTGACTCGCCAGATGCGCGAGTCAGGAAACGCCACATTGGTCGAGTCCGGCATCGGCTCGCGGGTGACCTCGTGCGTGCGGTACTCAGGTTTCGCCAGGTATGGTGTGATGAACGCGACGGAGAGCCCCGGTTCGTACTCGCCGCTGACCAGTGTGTCGGCTACCGTGGCGTAGATGCCGTTGTCGTCGCGCTGCGCCATATCGAAGAAGGATTCCGCCGTCAGCGTCGGCGCGACGCGGATCGCGCTGTCACCGCGCCTGGAGAAGCTCGTCACGACGGTGTTGTCGGGGTGAAGGAGGGCAATGGCCATGTTCAGCCCGCGCCGAACGAAGTCGAGCAGTTCCGGTCGATCCAGGTTGTCCGCCATGGATCGCAGCGCCGAATGGCAGACCGCGTCGTACCAGGCGAAGCTACGCTCCGAGTATTCACCGTCGGCGTTCATGTCGATGGTCTCCGCCAGGATACTCTCGACGTAGTCCAGTCCGTCGATCTCCGGGAAGAGCGCTATCCCGCGGGATACCGCCGATGACACGACCCATCGATGGTTCGGCGTGTGGAATCCGCCGCCGACCATGCCCGCCGCCGCTGTCCGGACGTACTCGCCCAGTTCCGTCGCGATCCGGGCGCAACGTTCGCCGTCGGGTCCGTCAGAGAGGCGGCGCGCGCACTCCACCATCGGGGCAAGCTGATTCACCGTGAATCCCGTGGTCGCCGGGTCTTCCCAATCGATCTGAATCAGGTCGACCAATCCGCTGGGTCGCTGCCACCGCCGCTGGAACGCGATCGACTCCATGATTCGGTCGAACAGCTCGTCGTCGCCCTCCAGTTCGCAGCCTTCCGCCATGAAGGCGGCGCAGGCGGCCGCGAGCATCCCGCCGTTGGCTGCGTGGTCCGCGGACGGGCACCCGTAGATGTCCGCTATGAACGCACCGTGATCCCGACGGCTCGGGTCGCGAACTTGCCTCGTGTAGTGCGAACGCGCCGTCGCGGCGAGCCCGGGAAGGAACTTCTCGTACTGGTACATGGTGGATGTCTCCTTTGCTGGATGGTTGGCTGCCTCGGCTGTGTGTCATCATCGATGCAATTGGACCGTAATCGTGCACTCGGGCTCCATGTCGAAGCGTACAATGCCTCGACAGTTGCCGTCTGTGTTCTCGACCCAGATGAATTCCTCTGCGTTCGTCTCCACGCGACACTCATGGAAGTCCCGCGGTATATCCCAGATGGCCATCAGGTAGTCTGGAAAGCTCGCGTCGCCCGCGAGGGTATAGGTGATCTCATAGTGATCGCGATCGCACAGGACCGAGATCGCGATGTCGGGATCGGGGATATCAACTTCCGGCGGACGGGCCGGCCATGGCGTCGCACCCGTCAGGTCGTAGTAGTGGACCGGCTTCGGACAGGCATACTCGAACCGGCAGGTTCGACGGTTGTCGTTGTAGTTCATGAACTCCACGGACATCGGCATGTTGTACTGGGGCATGATACGCGCCTCACGGAAGGCGCGCAAGGACTGATCGACCGGCACGTAGCCGCTCGGCGTGATTCCCTTCTCATGCCATTCATCCGTCCAGTACCGATCGTACTCCAGGTCATGGGTGATGGAGCTGACGATCCTTCGCGGCATCTCTGTGTGATGGGCTCGGAAGTAATCCGCATAGTCGGCGGCGCGAGCGAATACGATAGGCCAGCGATGCGTATGCTCAAACGCCAGGAGATGCATGTAATTCTCGAAGAACTCCCGCCCTCGTTCGTCGTCCCAGGCGATCTTGTAGGACGGCGTACCCCATGCGACAGGGCTTTCGAAGTTAACCAGCGTCGTGAGGTAGTTGTGCGTTCCGCTGTTCCGGGCCGTCAGGACTGCCTCCTGCGCCGCGAGATCGATATAGTGCCGGGCGCGTTCCCAGCTCCCCTCGGCGCTCGGACGATGAAATCCGATCGGGCCATGAAAATGCCAGCTTCCGACGAAATCGAACACGCAGCTAGTGGCTGCGGTCGGACCGTTCTGGCTCGGGAATCGATGATCCGTTGGGCTGATGTAGAATGGGTAGTACGGGGCCCCCATGCCGCACGTGTCGGCACGGGGCACGTATCCGTCGATGACGTCGAACCCGGCGGCGATAGCAGTCTGCACTTTGCTGTTGGACAGCCTGTCGCCGTACCACAGGTTGGCCACCCGTCGGACATCGAGACCGTGTTGGCGGAAATCCGCGACGGTGGTCTGAAGGGCTCGGATGGCATCGGCGGCCGGTTCGGCGTCGTGGGCGGACTTCATGCCGTAGACGATGCCCCCGCCGTAGCGTCGTTGTTCCTCAAGCAGCCGGGGAACGTAAGGCTCGTCGGTCTTGTCGGAGCTGATACACCAGTCCAGCGGCAGCCCGCCATTGTGTATCTCCGGCCCGCCAGTCGCGGGGAATGGTGTGGGCCAGTCCCAGACGGCTGGTCGATAGATCACGTAGGACTGATCGATAACCGCGAAATAGCGGTATTCGACGCCGTGCTGCCGGCTCGTCCAACGAGCGAGGTAGTTGCCGGGCGCTGGCGGAGTGTAGCGGATGCTGCTCTCCGCCGGCAGGACCTCACACTTCATGTCGTCAAGCCATTGCAGCGGTGCTGGCGACTGCCGGGCAAGTTCGGGGTCGCAGCGTTCCAGATAGCGCGGAAAGATCTCGAACCGATCCTCAGGGGAATTCCCGCGCAGCGTGAACGTGACCGACTCGCCCACCTCCACCAGCCGGACATCGAGCTGAAACTCGTCGCCGGGGATATCGCATCGAGTCATCTTGCGCTGTTTCCTCCGAGTACGAACCCCACGCCTGCGCCACACCAACAAATGCACTCCAAGCGCCCACCCATTACGCGCGCCTGTAGTCCGCCTTGCCGTTGCACATGAGCTTCACCCACGCCCAGAACGTCGCACCGGCGTCGTTCTCCACCGCGAACCGCGCCGTGGCCTCGCCCCGTCCGGCGATTGTCAACCCGGCGTGGCCCGGTCCGACGTGGCACAAGCCGTGCTCGCCCGCGACATCGCCCCACGCTTCCACGGGAGTCGTCAGCACCAGCTCGACGTCGAGCGGCTCCCACCAGGGGTTGCGGACACGCACGATGATGTCGTCTCCGTCGCGCAAGATTCGCCATTCGGGCTCCCGCTCCTTGAGGACCGCCGTGTCGTTCCGCCACGTCGAGTCCGCATCGCCATGCTGGATGCCCGATTTCCTGCCGATCTCGAGGACGTCCTGGTACGTCTGCCCGTCGTGCTCAATGCGCGCCTTGAGGAGCCCGGTCCGGTCCTGCATGTCGAACGCCACGGTCACGTCCGTCACCAGGTGCCCGCGCGGCGGGATGTTGTACGGGATATCAGACGGAATGACGTTCCACCGTTCCGGCGCGATGAGCCTCGCCGTGCCGGATATTGTCTCGTCGGTGCTGTTGTTCACGATCCACATTCGCAGCCGTCCGACGGTGGGGTGCCCGCCTCCCGCGTTTTCGGTCGGGAGTTCGCCGTCCAGGTAGATGCCCACCGGCAGATATCCCATTGGGTGGGCGCTCGTGTTATGCCGCCAGTGGCGACACCACACGGGCTGGATCGCCGCCGCCCGTGGTCCAAGCTCCGCACCGCCCAACGCGGGCCACGCCGCCGCGTCAGGAACGAGGCGTACCGTTTCGATGCCGAACGGGTCCAGCGGGAATTCAAGCGCGCCGTCGGTGACGTTCAGAGCGCGGGTATCGACCTCCATCATCGTCGCGGCGAACGCCTCGGCGATCGGGCCGCACAGCGACAACCGTCCGGAGCTTCCCAGTCCACACGAATCGTACGCCCGTACGATGATCCCACGACGTGGATCGCTCGGCACGCTCTCGAACCGCGCGACGGGATTGCCGACGGGCTTAATCGCCGTAATTACGGCGTCATCGGCATCCAGACTCAGGAAGCTGTTCGAGGGTGGCAGAGCGCCGCTGCCGCCCGCCGGGGCCGCCGTGGTTAGCGGGTTCAGGAATTCGTAGCCCGCGCGGACTACGTCGCCATCGCGCCACGAGCCGTCGTGCGGATACATCGCGTAGTGGAACGCCATCGTGCGGTGCTCCGGCACGAACGTCGCCGGCTTGAGGTGAACGGCCGACCAGTTCGACGTGTGCGTCAGGAACGTGGTGAAGGTGCCGTCAGGCTCCATTGATGCGGAACCCGTGCCGGAGGTGAGATACGCGAAGCCGTAGCTGTCCACGGGTTCCGGATCTTTCCGGAAGTCGCACCCGTCCGGCAACGCGATTCGCGCATCGCGCGTCAGGTCTTCGTCGATTCGGGCGAAGGCGCCGGACAGGCCTTCGTGCGACGTCGCGGAGATGACGATCACCGGCATGGCAGGCCAGCCCTCGGGTATCGCCTCATCCTCCGCGACGATGATCGACCAGCCCTGCTGCGCCTCATCGGCCGCGATTCGCTGCTTCGCCGCGCCGGGCAATCGATCCAGCAACTCCTCGGCGTACGCATTGTTTCCGGCGACAGAAACCGCCACCCACTCGGCGCTCAACTCAATGTCGTCAAGCCGCTTCTGCTGGGTGTCGTCATAGGCCACCGGACCGAACGTATCGTGAAGCTTCGTCAGCCGCGGTTCGTCATCGTCGTCGTAGTAGGGTGTGCACGTCACACCGACGCGCCCCAGCGCCTTCATGAGCGATTCGAGCCGCACTTCGACCTCATCGTCGTGCGGAATGATCAGCCCCGCGAGCCCGATATTGAGGCTCGATTCATCACCGATATCTACACGCGCGGACCACCCGGCATCGGCCCAGTTGTATACCGGGTACACCGCGCAGTGGGATGGCCTGCTCGGACCCCGAGTGCGGTAGTCGTACTTCTTGTATCCTCGACGCGCGACGATGCTGCCGAATCGATCCTCGCAGATCGGCAGCGCTCCCGAGAGAGCCAGCGGCGTCGACACGACGAACAGGTTGTCTTCGTGGACGTACCCGTCCAGCGTAACGTGCGCATCGAGGTGGCGTTGCCCCGGACGTACCGTGATCGTGCGCCGGTACGAGCAGATGTCGCCCAACCGGCCGGTGATGGAGGCCACCTGCTTCAGCGGCGAGGTCTCGATGCGCACGTCGGCTCTGCTGTCCGATGCGAAGATGCGCTCACCCAGCGTCCAGAACTCCCACGACGCCTCCGCGCGCTTGTTGAACTCCCTGAGCGCCCCGAGGTCGTTGCCGACGCCGATGTTCCCATCGATCAGCTCGCGGCCCGACTTGCGGTCTACCAGGCTGGATATGCCGCCGCCCCGTTCGGGGTCGAGGGTGATCGTCCAGAACTCGTTCTGTAGGACAGTTCCGACGGCTTCCACCTGGGATGCGCTCGCCGCCGCCGGGATCTCGTGCATGGTGAGCGTGGTGAATCCGACGCTCGGAACGGCGTCCACCAGCACGTCGACACGATCGCCGTTGGTTTCGCTTGGGAGCACGTCGCCGTCCGGTGTGCGGACCTCCACGCTGTCCGCATCCGCGGGTTTCTCAAGCTGAATGACGCCGCCGCGCTCCCAGTTCATCGGGTTGAACACGACGACTGACTCGCCCTCGTCCGGCGTGGTGACGCCGTCGGCGATGAACTGCGTCGCCGCGCGAAGCGATTCATGGCCGAGTTCGAGCGCCTCGCGGTATCCGGCCATGATGTCGAGGTAGGAAACGTCGCACGGCGTGCCGGTGAGGGCATCGTGATGCTGGCCGAATAGCACCTGTCGCCACGCCAGATCCAGCGGCAGGTCCGGATATGTCGCGCCCATGAGCGACGCGAACGTCGCCCAGCGTTCGGCATTCGTCAGCGCGTTCTCGCACATCCGGTTCGCGATCTTCAGCTCGGAGCGGGAATGCTGCGTGCCAACGTGATATTGCGTGGCGTTCCGGCTGGTAAGCCGAAGCGGAGCGTCGTCGTTCGCGAGCGCCTCGACGAACTCCTCCGGACTGGTCATGATGATCTCGGGATACGAACCGGCCATCTCGTCTGTTTGGCCTACCATCCAGCCGCTGGGCGACGAGAAATCGTGCGCGTCGCACACGAAATGCCGGTCGATACCGAACGACTGTATCTCCGCCAGGAGCGACGCCGTGCAGGTGCGTAGGTCGTCGATGCTCCGACTGCCCCGCCCGTAGGACGTGCGCACGTGCGGGATCGACGTCCCGTCGGGCGACATGTGTCGGAAGATCGGTGGGAATCCGGAGATGTATTTGCACCACAGCGCGCCGACGATCCCCGACTTCGCCAGTATCTGACTCAGTTGTGGCGTGTGGCCGAAAACGTCCCACGAGTGATACATGCGCGGATCGCCGCCCAGGAAATGGCCGTGGAAGCAATTTCCGTACAGGATATTCCGCACGAGCGCCTCGCCCGAGCAGTTGTTCTCGTTAGGCTCGTTGTACGAGCCTCCGATGGAGAGCTGACCCCGCTCTATCAGGTCGAACACGGCGGTCCGGTACTCGGGATACTCGTCGACGAACGGCTTGAGGTAGTCGATTTCGTGCACGAATGCGTGGTAGCCGGGATCGGCGAGGCACCCCTCGACCATCTGACGCGTGATGTCCAGCGACATGAGGTTGTAGCGATACTGGTCGGCGACCCAGACCGGATCGCAATGAAAACCCTCCATCACGTGCAGCGTGCCATGTCTGGGCAGTCGCGGAATCGTCACCGACGCCGACACTCTACCTGTGCCACACGCGACCGTAGCGGCCGCCTCCGACTCCGGTTGGATCGCTCCCAGTGGCGCCGATAGGCGTACACCGCGAGCCTCGCCCGGCGCGAGATCGTCGAGGTCCATCCCCGCGCCGGGGCTCTCGTCGTTGAAGCGCGCGGTGAGATCATCTGGTACAACCGCCTCGACGCCCGTGTTGACCAGCGCAGCGTCAATCTCCGCAGTCGGTGCGTCGGCGGGCCCGCGCCAGAATCCGGAGGGTCGAATCAGCGCGACGCCGAGGCCGTCTACCAGCGGCTGCACAACTCCCACACTCACTCCGTAACGCCACGAATGCCGTCCGTGCGCGCCGCCGGTTATCTTGAGCATCAGACAGTGCAGATCGGGAGCGAGGCGGGCGACTCCCGGCGTGCCACGTCGCGCGATCTCGATGCCGTCGAGCATTACCTGTACGACGGGCTGCTGTTGCCCCGGCCCATCCTCGACGATGACGGCGACATCCGTATGCTCCGCGACGTCGAGATACAACGCCGCGTACACCACGCCGTCGCCCCCGAGCGCTTGCGGGAGGCTGGCCCCATCGGCTCCGCTCAGTCGTTCCCAGGCGCAGGCGCCTTCGGGAGTAGACGGGTTCGGATGCGTTCGACCCTCACGCGGTTGGATGGTTCTCTCGCCGCCGAGGAAGTCCTCGTCCACGCTGTCGAGTCGGCCGATCGCGCGCTCGCGGAAGGACGCGCCGGCGCCGCTGGGCGTGAAGGGACCGGTGACGAGCCACTCGGTCACGCGGGTTGCCTGCCCCAACTCAGCGGCCTCGATTGTGGGCCGACCGTCTGTCCAGCGAATGGCGCTGGGCATGGCGTACTCCTACGAGTTCTCGGCGTGTCGGTACACGTTGTCGATTCGCGTTCGGAAGAAGAATACGTGGGCGCAACGGCGGGACCGCCCCGTCCGTGGGATTATCGTACGCGGGCATACCCGATCGGGTGCTCGACGTCAACTGATCCGTGCGAGTTGCGGGATGCGTGAGGCGATCTCGTCGCGCAACTCGGTGGGCTCACTGACGGCCCCCGCTCGCCAGTCGCCTGTCCAGGCTGTTGCGTTCTCGATGCCGAGAAGCGCCACGCACATGCTCACACTGCGCCCGATCGTCGAGAGGCCCATGGCGTCGCTTTGCGGAATCGGCGGCGCCATGTCGAATCCGACCCAGCCCGGCTGGCAGACACTCGGCGAGCAACTGAATCCCCCGTCGGATTTGGAGAAT
Organism: uncultured bacterium; assembly: GCA_964510105.1. GTDB lineage: Bacteria > Latescibacterota > MWCZ01 > MWCZ01 > MWCZ01 > CAZWQW01. The sequence continues at coordinate 4,112 of CAZEAI010000120.1, read as the reverse complement.
AGCTCGATCAGGCGCACGATTCGGTACGCTGCCATCCTCTGGAGTTCGTCTCGTCGATGGTTGCCACTTTCTTCCAGCGCGTGGCACACGAGATACCACTTGTTCCCTTCGTCGCAGCCGCCTGCGCTGTCATCGAGGTCGGGGCGGTAGAACTCCTCCAGCACACGGTCGACGATCCTATCCGCGTGTGGCAGCGGTAGATCCAGACGGTCGCGGATGAGCGGAAAGAGCTTGAATGTGCAATTGACGCGGTATTGCCTCTCGACGGAGCGGCCGCCCCAGAGCCCTGTCTCGGGGTCCTGCGTGTCGTAGAAGAACTGGAGCGCGTCGATGAGCGGATCGAGCGACATCCTGCCCTGCTTGTACCACTCAAGCAGATACGTCGCAATTCTCTGTCCGTGGCTGCCCGCGCCCCACGGCTCGGAATCCCACGGGCGATCTCTGATCCACTGGACGGTCCGCTCCGGCGGGTCTTCCGGCTGAGGCCAGCCGTCCGCGGGTCGTTGAAGCGGCAGATCGATGGCGTCGCCACCGTACTGGATGAGCACGTGCCGCGCGTAGCCGGTCACATTCTCCAGCATCGCAGGCGACGGCCAGGGCTCGTCGGCGGGCCAATCGGGGCTTCTGCGATCAACCAGCGCCGGGTCGCGATACTGCCCCGCGTCGTCGCGCATTCCGCGCACCCAGTCCACACCGCACCGACGATCTGCATCGGTGATGAGGCGGTCGAATAGTCCCACGTACTCCAATCCGCCGAGTACGTTCGCCGTGGCGGCAACGTTGCCGGGGCGCGTCGTCTCCACCGCCCATCGCATCCGTGCGGGATGTTCCGGTTCGCGGATGCGTTCGACCCATCCCGCGACACTCTTGAGGGCTGCGTCCATGTGCTCGATCGCGCGCTCTTTGAGCACGTCGAGCGTTTCCTTCTGGACGGGATGCGCTGCGCTCATCGTGTTTCCTATCGCGTTGAGCCCGCGGGTCGTTTGCCTCCGGCATTCGGCCGGCCAAACTCCGCGCGCGCTACTTCACTGGTCCGAGGCCGGTGATCATGTACGCCTGCAGGACGCCCGACTCGTCCGAGTTGAAGAATGCGCTTGTTCCGTCAGGCGACAGGAACGGGTGGATGTGCGCGTCCTTACTCCATGAGGAACCGGCGTTCGCCAGACCGGTCCATGACGACAGCGCGTCCTCGCCGGCCTTCCCGATATCGGCGATGAGGACGCGTCCGCCCTGGTCCGCGGCGCTGGTATCCGTGACCAGGCGGCGGCCCGCCCGGTCGGTGGCGAAGTGAAAGAAGTTCGGGCCGGAGTAGCCTCTGCTCATGTCGTTTCGCCTGCCGCCCGGCGACGCGAGCCCTGCGTGGTCGGCATGTTCCACGGCCAGACCCTCGATGAGCTGCTGTTCCGGGGGATTCCGCGTGCCCGTGCTGGTGATGGCCCATGTCGACTCGCCTCGCCAGCACTGGTGGCCCTGACACGCCTCGTTGCCGTCACGCCCCCACGGCATGTCGCGAAAATCGCTGCCGTCATCCCTGATGACGTGAATGTCCGCACCGAACCCGCCCGTCAGCCGCGATACACTGCCCATCCCGTCGGACACGTTGCCGTGGTTCTCCTGAACGAGGATGTCACGCATGTTCTCGTCATCGCTGGTCCGCGAGTACTGCGGGTGGACGTTGCACCAGCTCGCTCCGCGCAGGATCACGTCCACGTTGAGCGTGTCGAGATCGAACGTCATGAGGCCCCAGTCGACGCCCTCCAGCGTCCCGTCGCCCAGGAAACATGACAGGGCGAGCATCTTTCCGTCCGAACGGATCGTGGATATGGGATAGAGCCGGCTCGCGTAGCGCCCTGTGCCGCCGACGGGAGCGTCCACGACCAGCAGCGTGGTTCGATTCGTGCCGTCGAGCCCGACGCGTTTGAGCGTGAACGTGCCGCCGCCGATCTCTGTCTCGTCGACGAAGTAGTACACGTGCCGTCCGTCGGGGGATATCGACGGCGCCACAGGTCCCGTCTCCTCGGTGATTGGCCGCAACGAGCCGCCGTCGTCCAGATCGCAGACGAGATACTGATGTTTCGGGTCGTCCTTGCGTCCGCCGTGCGGCGTGGCGGATTCGTGCAGGATGAATCGATTGGAGTCCGGCGCGAACACCTGCGCCTCCATGTATATGTGACAGCTCGGCAGGTCCCCGGTGGTCAGTTGCACGACTTCGACACCTTCAGGGGCGTCGGGGGAGACGAGATCGGGGCGGGGTATCGTCGTGGGCATTTGGTTTCGCTGCTCCCTCGGATTGAGGCTGTCACTTCGCGCGACTGTGCTTCGTAGAAAGCTCTCTCCCGCAGCCGGCCGCCCCAACGCGGTAACGTCACTTCGCGACCTCCCTGCAGCCGCTCAACCCTTCCCGCGACAGGAGCCCGCCGTACCTTCGAGAGCGACCTCACGCGTGAGCGCCCGAACCCACATCGGAGAATCCGATGCCACGCACCCCGCATCGCATCATCTGGCACGAAGTCGGCCACGCGCTTCAATACACGGACTTCCCGATCACGCCGGAGAACGTGCTGCGCAAGGCTGTTCTCCCGGTCACCCGGACGCAGGTCGACTGTTTCTCGTGGCTGGGGCACACGTACCTCGGCGGCCCGTACGACATGCCGCGCATGTGGCGTGATCATCTCGACCCGGCGCCGTACGAGTACGTCGACCCGGAAGGGAGGCCGCTCGGGATGTTCATGGAAAACGCTCGTCCCGACGCTGACCACTACCGCGACGAAGGTCAGCGCCGCCGGTACGGCACGAGTCACGAGTTGTGGAAGCAGGGCGTGGACGTGGTGGACCTCGTCTCCGACGCGGCGCGACGGTACGGGCTAGACTTCACGCTCGCGTTCCGCATGAACGACTACCACCACGGATCGTGGGAGGAGCATCCGCGCTGGTGGATCGAACACCGGGATATGTCCGTCGGGAAGGGGTGTGAGCCCGCGGACGACAGTCCGGCGGCGGCGCGTAGCATATCCGGCCTCGACTTCACTCACCCGGAGGTGCGTGAGCACGTGATCGCGCCCATCGTCGCCGCGGCGGAGTGCTACGACGTGGACGGCATCGATCTCGACTTCTCGCGCAGCCGCCCGTACTTCCCGCCGGGCGAGGAGAAGCCGGAGTGCCTCACGGAACTGATTCGCGAGGTGCGCGCACGAGTCGAACCGGCGTTTCGACGCCGCGGCCGGGACGTGCGGATACTCGCGCGGATCTACGAGCAACCCGCGTGCGACGAAGCGGGCATGGACTGGCGCTCGTGGTTCTCCGAGGGCCTCGTCGACAGCTTGTCCATCGGCCGGACGTACGGCTCGGACCTGCGCGAGGTCGTCGAGCTTGGTCGCGAGAAGGGCATCGCCGTGTACGCCGGATTCGACTGCATCGGATTCGATCTGAACGACACGAAACGCTTCGGCGAGATCGAGTACTTCCGTGCTGCGTGCCTGAACTACTACCGCCAGGGCGTGGACGGGGTCTTCTTCTTCAACGGCTCGGCGTTCTGGTCCGGACCCTACCCCGGCCCGGTCGCTCGCGCGATGCCGCACCTGATGGAACTCGGAGACCCGGGGTGCTTCGAGCGGCGCAGCAAGATCTACACGACGAACTGGCACAGGGATCACGAGGCGGAGTTGGTCTGGTCCTCCGACCCCGAGCGATGCCCCGACGGCGTTGCCCGCACGTTCGACGTCAGCGACAACCTGCACGATTCGCGGGACTGCGGCGACCTTGAGCGCGTGCTGCTGAAGGCCGAGTTCAAGCTTGAGACGCCGTGGATCAGCGAACTCAACGAGTGGCATCTCGTCTGGAGCCGCCTCGACCGCATGGAATACCTGCTCAACGGCGAGCCTATCGAGCCGGAGCCGATTCAAAAGGACGAGCTGACGCCCTACGCCCTCGACGGCGCGGACATCATGAAGAACTGGACGCGCCTCGTGACGTTCGACCTGACACGGGGTCCGCTACCGGTTCTCGGCGGGAACGTGTTCAGCGTGCGACTCGTCGAGCCGGACGAGCAACTCGTCGGCCCGCGCGACCTGCTGATGAAATGCGTCGACCTGCATGTCGAGTACGGCGAAGTG
>CAZEAI010000119.1:3603-16180 GCA_964510105.1 uncultured bacterium | reverse complement strand
CGGCGACGATCTTGTTCGGAGATACCCCTGTCTTGTTCCCGAACTGGAAGCTGTCCATGATGCTCGGAAGGATGTTCGAGCGTGGCGCCATGGGCACATGGTTCGTGAACGCCACCATGGTCAGCGTTTCGCCGGACATCGCCTCGGTGCCGAGAAACCGGACGGTGGTTCGCATCGGGTCGAGGCTCAGGCTCGCCCAGAACAGCCCACCGTCGGCGATGATCCGCGCGAGCACCACCAGCGACGCGACATACACTATGAGCATCAAGAGCGCGGCGCCCATGGTCATGCCGCCTGCGTGAGCCCAGCCGAGGTACATCGCTATCCCTACGACAATCAGCGGCACGGACCACATGAGCAGCCCGTCTCCGTCACGACGTTCGGATACGCCCCGTATCAGCAGGCGCCACCCCCGTGTGATGTACGGTCGGGCCGTCCACAGGAGAAGCGTCGCGGCAACGAGCGTCCCGCCGAGGCGGCAGTAGTAGATGAACATCACGTAGCCGAACGTCGCCTGCGGTGTGTAGGCAAACGCTCCTTCGCCGGGACCCATGGAGTAGAGAAAGGCTCCAACGCCGAGGTAGAACCATTCGAACACCCAGAAACTGGCGGACACCTCCGAGCGCATGAGTATCGCGATCCCGACGAGCGCCAGGTGGATCTGCAGCGACGTTGTGTTGAACAAGTCCGCCCAGACCGGGTCCTGAAACATCAGGCCAACGTTGCCGAGGTCGCCGATCGGAACCATGGGCACGGATGGGAAGTGGTGGTGCAGCCCCTGCAGCGCACGCAGCACCACGGGTATCGCGAACGCCCCCCAGAACACAACGTCCTTCCGCAACTCGCGATTGAAGCCGGGAGTTTCGTCGTTGCCCAGCAGGGCCAGCGGCACCTGCACGAGCGGGAACGTCAGGCGCTCCCCCTTCAGCCAGCGCTCCCGCAGGACCATGCCGAGGCCGAGCGTCAGGCAGACCATCCCGATCCACGGCACGAGCCACGTCGCAAGCGGCAACAGCCAGTCGCCCCACGGGATGGGTGCGCCTTCCGTCCCGTGGTAGAACATGTGGATCACGTCCGCGTCCTGGGGAGCGATCCAGTCGGGCATATAGCCGTGGAACGTGCTCTCCCAGTCGTTCTCCGGCGTCGCGAAGTAGAACACCGCCACCATGGACGGGATGAGCCGGGCTGCCAGGCCGCTTCCACCGATGGCTCCGGTAACGAGCATCGTCACGTATGCGACAACAAGCTCGCCGCGGCGCAGAGCGACGCCGAATCGACGCAGAACCGGATTCAACAGGATGAGCGGAACGAAGAGGCACAGAACGCCGATGGGCAGGTAGTCGACGCCGAGGTTCGAGCCCAGCATATACAGGCCGACGTACTGCAGGAGATACGCGTTCAGGCACGCGCCGACGACGCCGACCGTGAGCGCGCGACCCATGCGCACGGGTGCGCTCGCGATAGCCGCGCCATCGCTTCCGTCGGGTCCTGTCGTGTTGCGTCTGCCGGTGGTTCTGCGTACCGACGCACCGCGCTCGTCGAGCATGGCCCGCGCCTCCTCGGTGCTGAGGGATACACAAGATAAGCCGGTGCGGGAGCTGTGGGCAGGTTGGGGTACGATCCACCACAACAAAGAACGCCGGCCCGCTGCCCAGCGAACCGGCGTTTCCTATGTGCTTACCCGTGCGCCGACAGGAGTGTCCCGCGCGGACGAATAACGTCCGCGGCACCACCGTTGTGCGTCTGTCTCACGATCAGCGCGCACCGTGGTGGTCGCCCGTCGTGACTACCGCGCAGGGCGGTTCGGCGCGAATCGCAAGTTGCCCTGCGGATCGAACATCGTGAACCAGAGGTGCCAATCGCCATGGTTGTTCACGATCTTCACGAGGACCTCGTTCCAGCCCTCGTTCAGTTCCACCGGCACGATGATGAAGTCGCGCGGGGAGCCGTAGAGCTGGCCGACCTTCTCACCGTTGACGAAGAACTCCATGAAGTTGTCCACACGGACGCGAGCCGCGACCTGCTGCGCCACCGGGCTGTACACCGCGGCGGAGGCGTATCCGAGCAGGTAGTCCTTCCGCTCAAGCTGGTTGAAGTGCAGCACGCCCGCTGTGTCCGCGTCGAGTTCCTGCCAGGTGTGTGTCCGGCCGGCCTCCTCGTACGTAATGCCGTCGGCCCACCCGGCGTCCGGGGCGCGTACCTGGAACACGCGCGGGAACGCCCATTCGGGGTGCTCCGGGAGGTTCTCGGTGCGGAACGGGCCAACGTCGAACGGCCCCATCACCTGCCACGTGTCGATCGTGCAACGGCTTTCGTCGCGGAACGGCTCGAACTGCCCGAGGGAGTACCCGAACAGCTCGGCCTCGGGGAATCGCGCCGAGAAGCTCACCTTCGGCGTTGGCAGCCGGTGCGCTGCGTCGCCGGTGAATGTCAGCGCGAGGTCTCCCTCATCGCCGGGTTGGAGCGTTACCGTGACGGAGTCCGGCGACGCCGCCCATGCCGGTGCGCTGGACACGTCGGCGCGGATCGTGACGGTCACCGGTTTGTCATCGAATGGGTTCGCCACGCTCGCGGACAGCGACGCGGATATCTCCTCACCGTCGATTTCGACGGCCATCGGCGCAATGTCGATGACGTCACGCGCGCGCTCGGCGATCCCCATGGGAGCGACGTCGACCGGCCAGTTCGCTCCAGGCTCGATGATGGAGAACGACACGTCGTCACCGTCGACCACCACCTGCGAGTAGTGGTGGAACCGTCCGAGGATCTTCGCCTCGCTGGGACCCATCCCAGCCCCGGTGGCGCTATGCACGATGTAGCGATTGTCGTCGCGCAGCTCGTGCTGCAGCCTGTGCCAGTGCCCCGCAATGACGGTGCGCGGACGGTCACCGAGCGCCTCCTCGATACGATTCCATTCGGGGCTGCCCTCGCGCGCCCAGATTGGGTGGTGCATGAGGATGAACGTGTGCCGGACGTCCGCATGTCCGGCGAGCGCCGTCTCGATGTATTCGACCTGCTCATCTCCGAGCGAACGGTCGGGATCGTGGAGCATTTCGCTCGTGTTGAGCGCGATGAAGAGGCAGTTCTTGTACGTGAACGCGTAGTGCGTCAGGCCCAGGTAACGCTCCCACCAGCCGCGCCCGGCGTCGAAGTTCACGTCATGATTGCCCGGCAGCATCAGGAATGGCACGTCGAATTGCCCGGCGTGGGAGCGGAACTCCTCCCACTGCGCCTTCACCTGCAACGTGTCGTCCGTGTAGCCCTGGATGAGGTCGCCGACCATGATGGCGAAATCGGGGTTGAGCCGATTCACCTCTTCGACGGCTCGGTCGAAGATGGGCCAGTTGTTCTCGCCGCCGCCGGTCTTATCGCCGATGATGCAGAACGTGAACTTCTCGGGATCACCCGTCCACGGTTGTTCGTAGATGGGCGTTCGGTCCGGCAGGCCGGGACGTCCGGGCGTTACCGTGTACGACTGAACGCCGTCGTGACGTTCTGCCTCGTGTGCGCCACAGACTGCCGGAATCGCCAACAGCAGTGTCGTCGCTACTACGCTCCATACCGCTTTCATCGCTTGTTCTCCCGCGTGAATTCTCGTCCATCGCAGCGCAAGTGTAGAAAGGTAGCATCGCGACGCTCCAGGAGCCATGTGCGCGGGACGGCGAGACGAGAGGATCTCACGCTAAGACGCAAAGGGCGCGAAGGGGACGCCGAAGGTACCTCCGTCACTCAGATGCCGTCATTCCGAGCGGAGCGAGGAACCCCTTGCGAGAAGGCGCGTGGTCTCACGCAAAGACGGCCCACCCGAGCGACGCGCGGGTGCGTTCATGAATCGGCCTCGGGCCGATCCACCCCGCATGGGAACGGGTTCGCTCCAGACGGTTGCCGCTCCAGTTCCTCCGCGTGGGCGGTGGCGTGTGGGAGCGGCTCGGTTCGTGCGATATTCCATTGTCAATGCAGTCAGAGGCCCCAACGCAAAGGATGCGCGCAGTGACACGTTCCGACGATCTGGCGATCAAACGCGAGCGCATGAAGGATTTCCTCAACCTCCACGATCTGGGCGGAATGCTCATCACGCAGCAGAAGTCGTTCAGTTGGTACACCAGCGGCGGACAGAGCCACGTGGCGCTCGCCTCCGAGGGCGGGGTCGCCCAGGTCCTCGTGACGCCGGCGCAGGACTACCTCATCGCGAATAACATCGAGATCGACCGGCTCATGGATGAGGAAGGGCTCGGCGAACTCGGATTCCAGCCCCTGACGTATCGTTGGGACGGCGGCCCGGACGACGTCGCCCGCCTCGTGGCGGGCGCTCTCGATGGAAAGACGCACGAGACAGACACGGGCGCACTTGCGGGCGAGCTTAATCACCTGCGCTACCAACTGACTCCGCTGGAGGTCGAGCGTTACCGCGCTCTCGGACGGGACTCCGGCACGGCGATATCCGATGTTGCCCGCGCGATAGAGCCGGGCATGAGCGAGTGGCAGATCGCCGGCATGCTCTCCGGCGCGCTGGCCGACCGGCAGATCGCCCCGGCCGTTGTGCTGGTGGCCGTCGACGAGCGCATCAGCCTGTACCGCCATCCCATCCCAACGGACAAGCGGCTGGTAAGCCGCGCGATGCTCGTCATCTGCGGCCGCCGACATGGTCTCATCGTCTCCGCGACACGGCTTGTGAATTTCGGTGCGCTCTCCGACGACCTCCGGCGTCGCCACGACGCGTGCATGGACATTGACGCCACGTTCATCACCGGCACGACGATTGGCGCCGACGTCGACGAGCTGTTCCAGCAGGCGGTGGACGCCTACGACGCGCACGGCTTCGGCGAGGAGTGGATGCTCCACCATCAGGGCGGCGGCACGGGCTACGAAACGCGCGATTTCAAGGGCACGTTGCAGTGCCGCGAGGCGGTCCAGCCGTGGCAGGCGTTTGCGTGGAATCCGTCCATCACCGGGACGAAATCGGAGGATACGATCATCGCCACTCCCGACGGCCCGGAGATCATCTCAATTACGCCCGACTGGCCGACGGTGGAGTTCAACGCTCCCGGCGGCGCTCCGAGCATCCTGCGAGGGGACATCCTCGTACGATAGCTGGAACGTGCGCGGCTCCGGGAAAGACGGGCACAATCTGAGGTGTGCGATGCCATGAGCGAACTAACTCGATTCGGCGTGTCAATAGACGAGGAGCTGCTGAAGCAGTTCGACCGGCTCATCACCGAAAAGGGATGGGGCAACCGTTCGGAAGCGCTCCGCGACTTGATCCGGGACCGGCTCGTCGACGAGGCGTGGGAGAGCGACGAAGAGGTCGTCGGGACAATCACCCTCGTGTACGACCATCACGTCCGCGAACTGGCCGAGCGGCTCACCGAGCTTCAGCATGACAACCACGACGCGGTTCTTTCGAGCATGCACGTGCATCTGGATCACCGGAACTGCCTCGAGGTGATCATCGTCAGAGGGCCCGCCACGCAGGTGGGTGACCTCGCGAGCCAGCTCATCGGAGCGCGAGGCGTGAAGCACGGCAAGCTCGTCGCGAGCACGACGGGCAGCGAATTCTAGGCGCTCGCCGCCGTTGGAGGAAACGTCCATGGTGCAGACACTGCTGCGAGTAGCGCTCTCGAGCATATCCATCTACCTGGCCACGCTGATCGTGTCCGGCGTCGTGCTCGTCGAGCCGTGGAGCGTGTGGAATCTGCTCCTGATCGGGCTGATCTTCGGCGTGCTGAACGCGGTTGTGAAGCCGCTCGTCGTCCTGCTCTCGCTGCCGCTGCTGATCGTCACGCTCGGCCTGTTCTACTTCGTGATCAACGCGATCATCTTCGGACTCACCGCGGCGATCTTCGATGTGCTCGTGGTCGATGGATTCTATGCCGCGCTCCTTGGCAGCATCGTTGTGAGCGCGTTCAACTGGGCGCTGAACCTGTTCTTTCGCGTCGAATGACGGGGTAGGCGGGGCCGGGCCGTGTTGCGCTGCTCGTGCTGGATTCCTCGCTGCGCTCAGAATGACGGCGGGCTCGACGTGTGACCCTCATTCGCCAGGCAGCATCGCTACGGAGGACGTGAGACACCATCGCGTTCGGAAACCCTCACCGCGCAGCCCCCTTTCTGTCGTCTTCGACGACATCTTTCCCCCGGAGGGGGCAAGACGCAGGGCCACTCGGACGCGCCTGACCTGCCCCCCTCGGGGGAAGGTGCTCTGGAGACGCGAAGCGCGACAGAGCGGAAGGGGGCGACCCGCCCCCCGTCGCTTGACTGCGCACCCGCCGGTCGCAACATTCCCACAACGCCGATACTCGTACAGGAGCCCATCAACCTGGGAACCCGATCATGGCGACAAGAAAGATCGCGAAGAAGAATCGGCAAGCGCATGCCGACGTGGTACGCTCGCGGCTGGCGGGGGCATATCCCGGCGCGACGTGTGCCCTCAGGCACGAGACGCCGCTCCAGCTCCTCGTCGCGACCATCCTCTCGGCGCAGTGTACCGACGTGCGCGTGAACGAGGTGACGCGCGACCTCTTCGCGAAGTACTCGTCGGCGCGGGCATTCGCGGACGCGGACCTGACGGAGCTTGAGGAGGACGTGCGCTCGACGGGTTTCTACCGCAACAAGGCGAAGGCGCTCAAGGAGATGGCGGGCGCTCTCGTCGAACGGCATGGCGGCGAAGTGCCCGACACGATGGTTGAACTCACGGCGCTCCGCGGTGTCGCTCGGAAGACGGCGAACGTCGTGCTCGGCAACGTATTCGGCGTGAACGACGGCGTCGTCGTGGATACGCACGTGTCGCGGCTGTCGAACCGGATCGGGCTGTCGTATGAATCTGACCCCGGCAAGATAGAGCGCGACCTGATGGCCGTTATCCCGCGCGACGAATGGACCATCATTGCGCACCGGCTAATCGACCACGGGCGCGCCGTCTGCGCCGCGCGCAAAGCGAAGTGCGGCGACTGCGTGCTGAACGACGTCTGCCCGTCGTCCAGTGCGTAGCGGATCGGGCCAAGGCTGTGCGAACCATCTGGAAATACCTCAACCTCTACCGCGCGTCAATCGCGTTTGTCGTTGCGATCACGCTGTTCTGGGAGTTCTGGGTCCGCGTGCGCGGGATTGAGCGATACCTGCTCCCGCCGCCGAGCCTCGTATTCGGGACGCTGGTGACCCGATGGCCGATCATCTTCCATCACGCGCAGATCACTGCCATCGAGGTGCTCGGCGGCTTCGCACTTGGCGTGTCGGTGGGCATGGCGATGGCGGTGGTGATGAGCCGGTCCCCCGCGCTGAATCGGATGTTCTACCCGCTGGTCGTCGCGTCGCAGACGTTCCCGAAGGAGGCGCTCGCGCCGTTGTTCATCGTGCTCATCGGCGTCGGAATCCTGCCGAAGATCCTCATCGCCGCGATGATCAGCTTCTTTCCGGTGACGATCAACACCGCGCGTGGATTCGCGTCCTCGGACCCCATGGACGTGGACCTGTTCCGCTCGCTGGCCGCGTCGAAATGGCAGACCTTCATCAGGCTCGAACTGCCCAGCGCGGTACCGTTCATCTTCACCGGGCTGAAGATGTCGGCGACCCTGAGCGTGATTGGCGCCGTCGTCGGTGAATTCGTGGGAGCCAGCCGGGGTCTCGGCTACCTGACGCAGAAGGGCATCGACGAACTTCAGACGGAGCTTATGTTCGCGTCGCTCATCGTGCTCGGATCGATGGGGGTTCTGCTCTACAGCGTCGTCGAGCTGGTCGAGCGATTCGGATTCCGCCGTTTCTCGCGAACGTAGTCGACATCGTATACGCACACAGAGGACACGATGAAACGCACGGTAATCCTGGGATTCGTGCTTGCCGCCGTGACGCTCGCTGCGTGCGGTGGCTCGCCGGAGGACGACGGGCTCACCCGGCTCGACGTGCTGTTCGACTGGAAGCCGCAGATGGAGCAAGCCGGCTTCATCGTCGCGCAGGAGAAGGGTTTCTACCGGGAAGCCGGTCTCGCCGTCGACCTGCACGAGGGGCAGGGCGCAACGACCACTGCCGCGCTGGTCGGCTCGGGACAGTATTCCGTCGGGGTCTCCAGCGGCGGTGCGACGATCATCGCCCGTTCACGGGGAGCGGCGCCGGTGTCGCTGGCGCTGCTGAACCAGCACTCGCCGACGGTGATCTTCGCGCTTGCGTCATCGGGCATCCGCGAGCCCTCGGACCTGGTTGGCCGGAAGATCGGCCTGACGCAGACTGGGGTGAAGTTCGACGAGTATCGCGCGCTCATGAGTCGGCTCGATATCGATAGATCGCATATCGACGAAGTGGATATCCGCAAAGCCGTCGTGCCGTCGCTCCTGAGCGGCGCCGTCGACGCTGCTCTCGCCTACACGGAGGATCAGCCGGTTCTCGTCGAGCTGGAGGGGTACGAGGTTGTCCGGATTCCCATGCACCGGTACGGCGTCAACGTACTAAGCACGAACATCATCACGAACGAGACGTTCCTGCGCGAACAGCCGGACGTGTGCGGCCGTTTCGTCGAGGCGAGCCTGCGAGGGTGGAAACACGCCGTCGAGAACCCGGACGAGGCCGTCGCGATCTACACCACGCGCTACCCTGTCAGCGACGAGCGGTTCGTGCGCGAGAACTTCCGGCAGTTCCGTCCGATCCTGTTCAGCGCGGACACGGACTCTCTCGGGCTGGGTGCGCAGACGCTGGCCGGCTTCGCCGCGACGGAGCAGTTGCTCCGCGAACTCGGCATCATCGACACCCGTGTCGATCCGGCGGCTGCGTTCACGAACGAGTTCCTGCCGGGAGTCATGGTCGAGCGCCCGGTGGTGGACAGGTAGGCGGTCTACCCCGCCAAGCCACCCAGCGACCCGCGAGGACAGCCATGAGCGATCAACCGAACGAGCTCTTCTTCTTCACCGACGACCAGCGCTTCGACACCATCGCCGCTCTGGGCAACGACGCGATCTCGACGCCGACGCTCGATGCCCTCGCCCCGCAATCGACGGTGTTCACCCACGCGCATATACCCGGCGGGACGTGTGGCGCCGTTTGCATGCCGAGCCGGGCCATGCTCCACACGGGGCGGACGCTGTTTCATCTCGACGATCGCGGCCAGGAAGTGCCGGACGATCACGTGATGCTCGGCGAGCACTTTCGCCGTGCTGGGTACGAGACGTTTGGAGCCGGCAAGTGGCACAACGGCAGGCGCGCGTACCAGCGGAGCTTTTTGACCGGCGACGAGATCATGTTCGGTGGCATGAGCGACCACTGGAACGTGCCTGCGTTCCACTACGATCCGGACGGGAAGTATGATTCCCGGCTGCCGTTCGTGCGGGACCCGTGGGGAACGAACGACGTCGAGTATCGGGACGCGGATCACGTCCATGCGGGGAAGCACTCGAGCGAGCTGTTCGTCGACGCCGCGTCGCGCTTTCTTCGTGAACGGGACCGTGCGAAGCCGTTCTTCAGCTACGTGTCGTTGACGGCCCCGCACGACCCTCGGACGATGCCCGAGCCATTCCGCGCGATGTACGACCCGGACGAGATCGAGCTTCCGCCGAACTTCTCCGCACAACATGCGTTCGACACGGGCGCGCTCCGCATCCGCGACGAGATGCTGGCGGCTTTTCCGCGCGATCCGTCGGAGATCCGTCGGCACATCGCCGAGTACTACGCGATGATATCGCACCTCGATCACGAGTTCGGACGGCTGCTCGACGTGCTCGATGAGACCGGCGAGCGCGAGAGCACCATCATCGTCTTCGCCGGCGACAACGGGCTCGCCGTTGGGCAGCACGGCTTGATGGGGAAGCAGAACCTGTACGATCACAGCGTGCGCGTGCCGCTCATGATATCCGGGCCGGGGATACCTCCCGGGCAATCGACCGACGCGCTTGTGTATCTGCTCGATATCTACCCGACGCTATGCGATCTGGTCGGAATGGAAACGCCTGACAGCGTCGAGGGCCGGAGCCTGGCGCCATGCCTGGGCGGAGATGCGGAGCATCGTGAGAGCCTGTACCTCGCATACGAGGGAAGCATACGCGGCGTCCGGAAGGGCCGGCACAAGCTCATCGAGTACGCTGTTGGCGGGGCGCGGAACACGCAACTCTTCGACGTTGAGAGCGATCCGTACGAGACATCGGATCTTGCGCGTATGTCGGAGTCGACGGCGCAGGTGGCGGAGCTACGCGCGGAGCTGCTTCGGCTGCGAGACGTGTGGGAGGACTCGGGCCACGAGACGTCGGAGCGATTCTGGTCTCAGTATCGCTGATGTCCGCCCCGACGACGCCACTGTTGACTACGATATCGCGGGTTGGTATCTTCTGAAGTTCCGAATCGAATCGGAGTCGAACGTCTGGCGCGGCAAATCGTCCGCGCACAAGGAGCTGGCAGCGTGGCAGACCGCAAGAGTGCAATCAAACGAATCAGGACGAGCCGAGAGCAGAACGACCGCAATCGCATGTGGCGCTCCCGCCTCCGTACAGTCATCAAGAAGGTGCGCGCAGCGGAATCGGCTGAGGCGGCGGAAGCAGCCCTGGGCATTGCTATACCGGTCATAGATCGGACCGCAAGCTCGGGCGTAATCCACCGCAACGCGGCCGCCCGATACAAGAGCCGGCTGACGAGCTACGTGCGGAAGCTCGCCGCAGCAGCCTAGCTCGCGCCCAGCACGATATCGCCACCCAGCGTCAGGCCCGACGGCATGACGCTGGGTTTCTCATGTACGGCTTCCCGTTCGCTACGATTCTAAGCGTGGCAGCTTTTCATCCGGGTGCCAGATCGTCGCCTCGATGAACCGCTCGCCTTCCGCTTCGTCGTGGAAGTAGTACGCCGTCACCACATTCCCGTCCGGCCGCTGGACGCTCCTTGAGTAGCCCAAGTCCGGTGTGGCCGCTCCCGCGCGTAGCACTCGCGGAGTATCCCACGTCCGCCCCGCGTCCTCGCTCACGATCCCCCGCATGCCGGGATTCTCGCCGCGCCAGCCGTACGTGAGCGCGATCCGTCCGTCGGCCAAGCGTACCAGCGCCGGCGGGTTGCCGTTGGCGCCGCCGAGGTTCGGCACCGGGGCGCATACATGTCGCCACGTGCGGCAGACATCCATCGACTCGTACAGATCGATGAACACTCCGCCCTCTTCGCGCCGTCGAAGCGCGACGAGGAAGTGGCCATCCGAGAGGCGTACCGTGGACGGCATGTAGCTGCGCATGCCGGGCCGCGGACCGATCCATGAACGGAACGTCCATGTTCGACAGCCGTCTGCCGTGTGCGCGCAGAAAGCGTGAGCGGGCATTCCATCGGATTTCACCGCGGCGACGAATGCGATAAGCTCCCGCTCGCCGAGTATCTGGTAGTCCGTGCGCGCGACGATGCCGCGCCCCGGGAAGTCGGCCTGTTCGTGGAAGTCGTTGAATCCGTACGGTCCGAGCCACGTCCGGCAGCGATCCGGTGAGAGGTAGAAATACGACTGCGCGCCGTCCGCATCCGACGTACGCATGAAGCGAAGCGCGAAATCGTCGTGGAATGGGATATCGCCGGGACAATCCCGTGCTGCGACCGCTGGAGGCACTACCAGATCGATCTCCGGATCGTCCCAGCTCTCGCCGCCGTCCGGGCTGCGGGCGTGGGTCCAGCGTTGGGGCTCGTCCCGGCTGATCGGGTGCATGCCCTGCCGGCTGGGGTCGAGCGCCCCCTCGTTGAACCCGACGACGATCTCGTCTCCGTACTGCCAGATGCCGTTGTTGGCCGGCCAACCGGCGAATCGTCCGGGCTTGTGATACACGGCAGAACGGTGCATGCGAGCGAACCTCCCTGTCGACTCGTGAACCCCGAGGTGTCTCGAACATACGCCTCGTGCCATATGGCGGGAACACCGCGGTGGCTACTCGTGTTAGCAGGTGGCACGAACGCGTACAAGGAGGAATGCCATGGCTACACGACTGATACGTACGACTGCTCTCGTTGGGCTGGGCGCGCTTTTCACCCTCGCAGCAGGATACTGGGCAACGGTTGGGACGTCGTTCGCCACCGGATTCGGTACGGGCGAATCGACAGAGTCTCTGGAGGTCCTGGCGCCCGGTTCGACCGCTACATTCGCCGCGGGATGTTTCTGGGGCGTCGAACACGCGTTCCGCAATATCGAGGGCGTCACCGAGACTTCGGTAGGCTACACCGGCGGGCACGTTGAGAGCCCGACCTACCGGCAAGTGTGCTCCGACCGTACCGGCCACGCCGAAGCCGTGCTTGTGCAATTCGACCCGGAGGAGGTCAGCTACGACGAGCTGCTCGACGAGTTCTGGCGTATACACGATCCGACCCAGCGAGACCGGCAGGGACCGGACATCGGTGCGCAGTACCGTAGCGCGATCTACTACCACACGCTGGAGCAGGCAGAAGTGGCTCGGGCGTCGCTGGAACGCGCGCAGGAAGGCCGCGAGCGGCAGATCGCTACGCGGGTCGAGCCGGCGCAGACGTTCTGGAGCGCGGAGGAGTACCACCAGCGCTATTACGAGAAGTCCGGTCGCCCGACGTGTTTCATTGGCCGGTGAACGCTCGCGGAAGCTCGCGTTCATCCCGCGCGCGGATGACTGAAGTGGAGCCGCAC
>CAZEAI010000119.1:0-3503 GCA_964510105.1 uncultured bacterium | reverse complement strand
CGCTCGCGGAAGCTCGCGTTCATCCCGCGCGCGGATGACTGAAGTGGAGCCGCACTGTGGCGTTTGGCGGCGGGGGGTCATCCCGCCGCGTCGAGCAGTTCCGTTCGGTTCAGCGGCGTGAGTTCCGGCACGACGAAATCGCCGTCGACGCGAACCAGCTCGTCGTCGAAGTAGATGCGCCCTCCGCCGTGGTCGGCGTCCTGCAGGAGCACCAGGTCCCAGTGGATGCTTGAGTTGTTGCCGTTGTCCGCCTCTTCGTACGCCATACCCGGCGTCAGGTGAATCGAACCGGCGATCTTCTCGTCGAAGAGCGTATCCTGCATGGGCTCGGTGATGTACGGGTTGACGCCAATGGCGAACTCGCCCGTGTATCGAGCCCCTTCGTCGGCGTCGAGAATTTCGTCGAGTTTCGCCTCGTTCGTCTCTGCGGTCGCCTTGACGATTTTCCCGTCGGCGAACTCCAGGCGGATGCCGTCGAACGGAGAGCCGCGGTACACAGTCCGTGTGTTGAACGTGATGAATCCATTCACCGATTCGCGCACCGGCGCGGTGAATATTTCGCCGTCCGGGATGTTGTACTCCCCCGCGCACGGAATCGCCGGAATTCTCTCGATGTGGAATCGCAGGTCCGTCTCCGGGCCATGGATATGTACCCGCTTCGTGTCCTCCATGAGCTGCTTGAGCGGCTCCATGCGATCGGCCATCAGGGCGTAGTCGAGGTTACACACGTCGAAGTAGAAATCCTCGAACGCCTCGCTGCTCATGCTGGCAAGTTGCGCCATGCTCGACGTCGGCCAGCGAAGCCCGACCCACTTCTTCTTCAGCCGCACGCCGTGATGCACCGGTTCGACGAATAGCTCCTCCCAGATACGCATCTTCTCGCGCGGGACGTCCGCCAGTTCGTTGGCGTTAGAGGCGCCGCGTACTGCGATGTACGCGTCCATGTTCTCCATGCGCATCCGCTCGACGTCGGCGTGGAGCTTGATCTGCTCCTCCGTGCAGCCGAGCAGAAACTCGCGTCCGACACGAGGGTGTGAGACGTGCACGTAGGGGTTACCGTCCGACTCGCGAACCTTCCGCATGAGTGCGATCGTGAAGTCATCTGGAGTCTCGGAATTCTCGATGAGCACGTTCTCGCCGGGCTGTACGCGAACCGAGTAGTTTACGAGCGTGTCGGCAAGAGCGTCATAGCGGGCATCTGGCATGGCAATTCCTGACGAATGGGTGGCTGCGATGTGAACTTGTTGAGCCGGTCAGAGCACGCTGGCTGGTGTGCTCGTGTGCCGGACTTCACTGTTTTCTGCCGGTCTGCTATGTATCTTATGAAGATACTCGGCGACTCCGCATCGCACAATTCGCGCGGATGCGCGGCGGATCGATACGCCGCCGCCGAAGGCGCACCGGCAGACGTAGGAAGGATCAAACACCGTGCAGAACGAACCGAAAGGCACGAGTCCGGCCGACGAGGTCGAACTCACAGTCGTCATTCCGTGTCTGAACGAGTCGGAAACCCTCGCGATCTGCGTCAGGAAGGCGCTCGCTTCATTCGAAGAGCTGGATGTTCGCGGCGAAGTGGTCGTCGGCGATAACGGGAGTACGGACGGTTCGCAGGATATCGCGCGTGAGGCCGGGGCACGAGTCGTCGACGTCGAGCAGAAGGGATATGGAAACGCTCTGCGCGGCGGAATTCTCGCCGCCCGAGGGCGTTTCATCATCATGGGCGACGCTGACGACAGCTATGACTTCTCGAACATAGGCGGGTTCGTATCGGAGATGCGAGCCGGGAGCGACCTTGTGATGGGTTGCCGCTTCCCCAGCGGAGGCGGGCGGATCGCCCCGGGAGCGATGCCGCCGATGCACCAGTGGTTCGGGAATCCTCTCCTCTCCGCGCTTGGAAGGCTCTTCTTCCGTTCCAAGGTCCACGACTTCTACTGCGGACTTCGCGGGTTCACGGCCGAAGCGTTCCGCCGCATGAACTTGCAGACGACCGGGATGGAATTCGCTCTTGAGATGGTCGCGAAGGCTTCGCTGACGAACATGCGGATAGCAGAGGTACCGATCACGCTCCATCCCGACGGGCGAAGCCACCCTCCCCATCTTCGAACGTTCCGCGATGGATGGCGCAGCCTTCGGTTCTTCCTGATGTACAGCCCTCGATGGCTGTTCGTCTACCCCGGCCTGCTCCTGATGCTCGCCGGGTTGGCAGGCATGATCTGGCTGCTGCCCGGAGCCCGAACGGTTGGCGACGTCAGCATCGACGTGCATACGATGCTCACTATGGGCGTAGCGTGTATCGTGGGATACCAGGCGCTCTGGTTCGCGGCGATGGCGAAAGCATTCGCCATGTCTCAACGCCTTCTGCCATATGATGAACGGTTCAGCCGATTGCTTGGCGTCTTCTCCCTGGAGGTGCTCCTTGTCGTGGGCATGGTGCTCGTCGTCGGCGGGCTCGGCATGCTGGTTGGCGCGTTCTCATACTGGCGGATGCAAAGCTTCGGGCCCCTCGACTATTCCGTGACGATGCGATTGGTGATCCCTGCCGCGGTCATCCTGAGCGTCGGAGCGCAGACGGTGTTCTCCAGCTTTTTCTCTGCGCTGCTGAATCTGCCGCGCCGACTACCGAGTTGACGCTCATTCGGAGTTCGCTCGATTACGAACCACTACGAGGTAGGCACGATGGCGCAGGCGGAGATTCACCGGTATGGCAGATAGGTCCGTAACCTCCCGAGTTACCGGCGCGATCCATGGGGGACTCGTTCATTCTCGACGGATACAGGTCCTGGCGCGACTGCTCGGGGAGGCCATCCCCCCGGGCATGCGCGTCCTGGATATCGGCTGTGGCGACGGCAGCGTTGGACACGAAATCGAGAACCTCGCGCGGAACGTCAGTGTCACCGGCTTGGAGGTGATGGAGCGTCCGACCTGCAAGATTCCGCACCAGGTATTCGATGGAGAGCACATACCGCTTGACGACAACTCTGTCGACTTGGCCATGATGGTCGATGTTCTGCATCACACGAATGACGTGTCGGTCCTGCTGAACGAAGCGGGCAGAGTTGCCGGGAAGCATGTGCTGATAAAGGATCACCTGTGCGAGAACGCACCGGATCGCGCAACGCTGCGATTCATGGACTGGGTTGGTAACCGCCCACACGGAGTTGCTCTCCCGTACAACTACTTGAGTCGTGCCGAATGGACCGCGCAGTTCTCCAAGACGGGTCTGGAGGTTGCCCGACTCGATACTCGTGTGCCGCTGTACAACTTCCCTTTCGATCGCGTGTTCGGTCGGGAGCTACATTTCATCGCGCTGCTGAACACGGGCTCCGATCATTCCTGAGTCCGGACCGCGAATCCTCTGCGGCCGCTCGCGGTCGATGTCGCCCGGCGCGACTCGCACGGCGCGATGCAGCGGGGGAGAGTAGCACTTGAGCGCGCCGGCGAGAGTGCCGTCGCCGGTGTCCGGCGTTGCACGATGATCACCCTGGCACCAGTTGTTCCGATGC
>CAZEAI010000118.1:0-16443 GCA_964510105.1 uncultured bacterium | reverse complement strand
CGACAGCCGATGCCCCCGTGAAGTTCGCGCCGCGGATTTCCAGCGAACTGACTATGCCTTCGGTGATGGTATCCGGTTGTATCGTGGAGATACGCGTGCCGCGCGGGAGCGGAATAGTGTACGAGCCGTGGATCGTCTCCGGCGCAATTCCGCCGAGCGTTGTGCCCGCTTGCCACGTTATCGCGCTCGAAGCGCCGGGAGTGGCGCCCGGAGCCGGGACGAACGCAAGTTCGGCCAGCACGTCGTTCTGCAGCGACACTCGTCCGGTCGCTGATAGATCCACCGTGATGGAGGCGCCCTCGCTGACGCTCACGGATGCTCCGGGCATGTCGTCGAACGCTGTTCGCACGACGAGGCCGGCTGGATCGGGAGTGAGTAGCGACCCGTTCACGCTGAAGGCGAGACGCGCCGACGCGTCGCCGTGGTGCGTCGCCCGGACGAGGACCCGCACCGGCAGGCCCGGTTGCGCGTCGAATGACAGCGTCGGCTGCACGGTGGCGCTGAGCGGCGGGTCGACGATGAACGAGCGAACGGACTGGTCGTCCTGGCTGCCCGTTACGATGTAACGGCCCTCGGCGTCGAAGTCGATGGCGCCGATCCTCCTGGTATGGCCGGTGACGATCTCAGCCTTCTGCGTTTCGGTCGCCACCTCCCACAGCTCGAGGAGCTGATCGTCGCTCTCGTTCGCCGACGGGAGGTAGTCCGTGATGACGAAGTATTCGCCTCCCGCCGGCATGGCGAACGCTTCGATCCAGTCGCCGAGCTGATATCCGCGCGCCCATGAGCCATCCGACAGCGCCCACGCGTTCACGCCGCCCAGGCCGTCGGCGGTGAACACTGCCGGGACGTTCGCCTGCGACGGCGATACGATCTCGATCGATACGTCGTCGATGTACCACCCGGCGTACTCTACGCTTACGTCATCCGAGCCGAAGTCGAACGTGACAGTAACCGTCTCACCGGCGAACGACGACAGATCGATCGTGCGGCTCGTCCAGCCGCCGCTCTCACCATCGTAAACCGCGAGCGTATACCATGTTCCGCCTGCGTCGGGCGTGATCCATACGGAGGCCGAAGCGTAGGCGGCCTCGATGCCGTCCCACTCGGCGAACGTGCGCCGAATCGACTCCCCCTGCTGCAGCGTTGGGAGCGTGATGGACGGCGATAGCAGTGAATAATACGCATCGCGCTCGTAGTCGGCGTGAAGTCCCGTCGCCCACGCCGTGGACGCGCTGTGCGCCGATCCTGGACCCGTCGTGGGCGTCCCGAGTCCCCAGTCAGCCGTTACCCAGGCCGCGACATCGTTTGTCCATCCGCCCGCGCCGGTCTCGAAGTCCTCGTTGTAGATGGTCTGCGCTGATGAGGCGGGAGCCTCGCCGAACCCGATGCCGCGCAACGCGTCGCCATGCGTGGCGGTGCCTGTGCGCGTGCCGGTGCCGATGTCATATATGGCGATGTACCCGTTGGCGTCGCCCGCCGAAACGATCTGCATTCCGTCCGGCGTGATGGCGACGTACTCCACTGACTCCGCGTGGTCGCCGGATTCGTGCAGGATGGCTCCGTCGGCGACGCGCCACGCGAGAGTCGCGGGCCAGTCGGTGCCGGTGACGAGAATCTCGCCGTCCTGTGTGAACGCCATCGAGTTGATAGTCTCATCGGGCTCGTGCTGCATCTCTTGCACGAGGCTAAGGTCGTCCGCCCGGAGGACTTTCACGTTGTAGTCGAGCAGGAAGTCGCCGGCAGACGCGATGTGCCTCCCGTCCGGGCTGACTGCCAGCGCGACGACCCAGTCGTCGTGAGCTTCGTTGCTTGTCCGGAGCAGCGCGCCGGTGCGCCGGTCCCACAGCCGGACCCGTCCGTCCGCGCTGCCCGTCACCACGGTGCGCCCGTCAGGCGTGACCGCGCCGCTCATCAGGCTGCCGACGCCGATTTCCTGGATCACGTCGCCGGTGGCCAGCTCGATGCTGGTGATGAGGCCCCAACTACCCGTCAGCGCGACATCGTCCCCCAGGCCGGTGACGAGCCGCTCGATGTCGTAGGTATGCACGTTCGACAGCTCGCGCTCGAACACGCCGGTGGAGGTGTTCCAGACGCGGATGGACCCGTTCTTCATGCCGGCCAGCAGATGCAGTCCGTCGCCCGTGAATGCAACTGTGGACACGTACCAGTTATCGACGCCCACCAGCGTGTGGAGCAGTTGGCCGTTCGAGGCGTCGAGGATGAATGCGTCGGTGCTGCCGTCGTAGACGACTCCGACGCGAGCGCCGTCGGCCGTGATGTCGGCCTGCTTGATCCAGTCCGCGCCGGTGTACGTCCAGACCGGCGCGCCGTCGCTCATTTGCCAGGCGCGGACCGTGTTGTCGTCGCTGGCGGAGATGATCCGCTGGCCGTCCGGGGTGATATCCACGTCGCGCACCCAGTCCGTGTGTCCGGCGAGGGTCAGCAGACGAGTACCCGTGGCGAAGCTCCATTTCATGACTGTGAAGTCGTCGCTCGCCGAGACGACGTAGGCGCCGTCCGCGCTCATGTCGACGGCACGAATCCAGTCAGTGTGCCACTCTTCAAACGTTCTTACGAGCGCCCCCGACGAGAACGTCCACGCCTTGATGCGATACTCGTAATCGACTGTGCCGTCGTCGCCGCCGGCGATGAGGTACTGTCCATCGGGAGATATGGCCAGCGCGTTGACGCGCCACGCGAACGCATCGATCTCGCGCACAAGCTCGCCGTTACCCAGGGATATGATCCGAATCGCCGTAGGCTTCTCGAACGGAATCGCCGCGATGAGCTGCCCGTCGGGCGAGAGCGCGTAGCCGAGGAAATCCCCGTGCGCGCGAACCGATGCCTCCGGCGCGAGTGTTCCGTCGAATGCCGCGACGCGGGACGTTCGCGCCATGGATCGATTCGGTCGCGTCGCGCCACGGGTCGGCGCCAACGTCTGCGCGCGGGCTTCCTCGCGTTCCGCGAGCAACCGAGCCCGCCGCTCGGCGGGGTCGCCGGCCGCCGGCAGGCGAGCGAGGGACGCCGCGGGGGCCAGATTCAGAACGAAGGCGGCAAGAATGAGCGTTCGAGACAGCATCATCGGTAACTCCATGCTCCACGAGCCAGTTGGCCCGCTCCATGTTCCGTGACCGGCTTCCAACGCCGGTCTAGCAGCGCGAGGGCAGGCATGCCGCCGGGGGGCTCGGTGCGCGCATCACACTACGTATCCGACCACGATTACCCATTATACCAAATACCGCGCGCGCGTATTCATTAGATGCCCTCGCGCGTGAGTCCAACGTACGTGAAGATCGCCTGCTACCCAAGAATCGGCGCGATGCCCTGCGTCAGCGCCTGCCGCGAGCGGGTTCACCGCGATGATACGGATTTCGGGGCGTCGTCTCCGTGACGAGAATCACAGGTTCTCGATCAAGCCGCGAAGGCCCTCCGCCCCGGTGTTGGCGGACATCGTGTGCCATCGGCCACGGCCTGGGGCTCCGTCCTGCCTCTGTGTGAGGGCCGAAATGTGGAGGCCGACTCGAATCCGGGCATTTCTGCCGGTCCGGCCTTGAGGCCTGACCGTGCGCTGGTTATGTTGCCGGGCATCCGTACCACGGTCGGGCAGTCGCGTCATGGGTCTGCGGCCGACGTGGTGGGGCGCTGGGCAGATTGCGGATGGGGAGTCGGCGATCTGCACCGCGCGGTTGGGCAGTGCCGGGCACGCCTACCGGGCATGGGCGCGCGCTGCCTCCGACACAGATTCCGATAGCTGGTTTCGTTCGCGAAGCGCACCTGCGCGGAGCCCTGTGTCACATACGTCATCCGAGGAGGTTCCCATGTGTTCCGTGATGTTATCGCTTGTTCGGCGGTATGTGGTCCTATCGGTGGCGCTTGCGGGGATGGCGGTGGGAACGTCGTGGGCCGCCACAACCGGGAAGATTGCCGGGCGAGTGACCGACGCGGACTCCGGCCAGCCGATTCCCGGCGTCGCCGTTGTGGTCGACGGCCTGCGAATCGGCGCCAACACCGATTCGGACGGCAGCTACTTCGTGATCGGTATTCCGCCGGGCACCTACAGCGTTCGCGCCGCCATCATTGGCTACGCGCCGGTCACGACGACGCAGGTAGTGGTGAACATCGAGCGCACGACGCGGATCGACTACGAACTCGACGAGTCCGCCATCGAAGTGGCAGGGGTTACGGTAGTTGCGGACCGGGAGATCATCCGGCTCGACGTGGGGAGCAGCCAGGGCAACATTACCAGAGAGGACATGATCGAGCTGCGAATCACCTCGACGGGGGGCGCCATCGGCATGGCCGGTGGCGGCAACACGATTCGCAGCGGCCTGGCGGAGGAGACCCAGCTCTACATCAATGGCCATGCCATGACCGACATGCGGCTGAATACGGTCTCATCAGCCACGATTCCGGGCACGTCGGTGCAAGAGGTGCAGGTAGTCAAGAGCGGCTTCAACGCCGAGTATGGAAACGCGCGGTCGGGTGTCATCAACGTCGTGACTCGGGACGATCCCGAACGGTACTGGTTCAACTCCCACGCATCGTACTCGCCCGCGCAGCTATGGCACTGGACGACTGATGCATACGGCAACCCGGCTCCTTCGGCGTATGGTCCGACGACGCGTGAGTGGCAGCTCCACGGATCAGAGGCCTCCATCGCCGATACGGTGAAGGTTCCCGACACGTCCACACCCGACGTGCTCGACGACTCCCTCGCGTTTGCCGGCTGGATCAACACGATTCCTGCGTTCATCCCGGCCGACAGACGTCTGGACATCGCCAGGCGCAAACAGCTCTACTGGCTGCACCGTCACGGCTTAACCGAGGATGACTACGCGAACAAACCCAGCTACAGCATCGACGCCTCGATTGGTGGGCCGGTGCCGCTTGTGAAGGGTTTCAGCTTCACGCTTGCACACATGAACTCATACTCTCCGTATCAACTCGTTAACGCTCGCGAGGCGAGGACGGCTCACTCGGAGCAGCTAACGCTCACCTACAGACTGGGTTCCGCGAAGTTGTCGCTGATTGGAGCGGTGAACGCCGACCACGGTATGGTCGGCGCCAGCACTGCGGCGGAACAGAAGTACGCCGTCTACAAGGGCGCGGCGAACGAAAACTCGGGCTTCGTGAGCGGAGCCACCTTCACGCACGTGCTCTCGACGGCGACTCAGTATGAGTTCGCATTCGACTACCAGTACCGCGACTATCTGACCGCGCTCTGGCCCATGAGGAAGCTCCCGTCCGGCGAGGTGAACCCGGAGTTCTGGGATCGATCGATATACGCGGCGGGCCTGACCGCGGATTCCTCCGGGTGGCTGGACGTGAACGTCAACGATCCGCTGGGGATCGCGCCATACGGCCATCAGGGCGGTGTCCAGAATTCGCCCGACGAGGGGTATCGCGTTCTAGGTACCGCATACAACCTCGGCGGGGCGACGGCGAATATCGATTCATCCTACTGGGACGGTTACCGGATTCGCGGGTCTCTCACCAGCCAGGTCAACCTGCATCATCAGGTGAAGGTGGGGTTCGAGGGAGCCTGGCAGTCCTACCACGAGCAGACGCAGACTGCAGTGTTCCGTGATAGGGCGTACCTCTATTACAATCGCGGCCCTTTCTCACTGAGTGGATATGCGCAGGATCGTATCGAGTACGAGGGCATGATCCTGAACCTCGGTCTGCGGTTGGACCATTTCGACGCTCGCGGGCATACGTACAACCCTGACGACATGTACTCCAAGATCTGGAGCAAGGACTACGGCTGGCAGAACCACGTGGACCACGATCTCTACCACTGGCTCGATACGAACGCCGTGAATTCGGACATCCCGGTGGATATCCAGTCGCCCCGCACTCACTCGAAGCTCTCGCCTCGCCTTGCCATGTCGCACCCGATATCCGACAACAGCAAAGTGTTCTTCAATTACGGGCATTTCCACCAGTACCCGACCACGGTCAAGCTGTATATGTACGGGTATAATCCGAGCGGCCAGGGGGTCGGTCCGACGGCAAACCCGAGCCTCGACATGCCGCGCACGATTCAGTATGAGCTTGGGCTGAGCCGGCTCTTCACCAACGGCCTGTACGCGGGCCTCCTCGGTATGCGTGAGGAGCCGCAGTATCTCCTGACGATAGCGGGGTACTACAAGGATATTATAAAGGAGGTCGGCACGACGGGCTACTACATTTCCTACACCGATGTGCGTGACACGTATGAGAACAAGGCATACGCCCAGACTCGCGGAGTCGAACTCCGATTCCAGAAGCGCGTGGGACGGTTCTTCATCGGCTGGGTCCACGGCGATTGGTCGCTACGCGACTTCGGGAGCGTGGGCTACGCCAGGCGGGACGAGCTTGAACTACAGATGCTTCGCGAGGACGCCTACCAGCAGACATCGGTCGCCGAGCCCTCATGGTCGATCCTGCTCGAACTCCACACACCGCGCGATTTTGGCGTCTTCGGTTTGCCTCGGTCCGCAACGGAACTCTGGTATGTGCGGTACAGCATGGGTTACAGCCAGGGGCAGCAAACGGAGTACAACCCGAACAACGAATCGCCGTCGCCCGGCCTGAACGTCCGCTACCGCGACTCGCTGGGGGCCGGTCTCAGCGTTGGCAAGGGGTTCTCGTTCGGCGGCGTGTTCGGCGAGGTGACCATGTCGATCGGCAACCTCTGGGGGCGCAAGACGCTGAACTTGGGATCGATGACCGCCAACGAGCAGAAAGAGTACATGAAGTCGCTTCATTTCCCGATTGACGACGGGGCCATCGAGACGGATCCGGGGAACGACCGGATAGGCGACTACCCAGAATACGCCGAGATCGCGACACATGATGGCTGGGCGCATTTCATGGGCCCGCGGAGCGTGTCCTTCTCAGCGATCCTGTCATTCAACTGACCGGAACGCGGTATCCGTTGCGAGACGGGCCTCGGTGCGAGCGGCAGAACGTACAGAACCGCGGGAATCGTGATCGCGGTGGCATGCGCGCGCGGGGCGTTCGGGCGCCGTTCGACGTGCGCGAAGCACGCCGCTCATTCGAGAGTACGGAAATTTTGGCCCTGCTGGTGCATCGATAGGACGGGACAGGTATCGGGACGCGATGGTCTCCAGTTCCCCTCCAAGCGGGCTTATTGTGATGCAGACAATAACTCGGAACACCGGTGAAGCGCCGTCTGGCGGACTTGGAGGAGCGGCTTCTTTTTTTCAGTTTGCTCTTGAGCCTAGTTTGCATGCTGAGTATGTTGTCGAGTGCCTGCACCAAGGCCGGACGCGTCCGACAGTGGGCTCACAGTCCATTTAGTGGGATACGAGCGAGGGTCGCAACTGGGGAGTATGCGACCAAGACTACGAGCTGAATCACCGCCGGGTTTCTTACGATAAAGACACGACAGAGGCTCGTAGTGCGCGCCGCTGTGGATCGCATCGCGGACGCGAGCCGTGCGCACGCCGGTGCTGACCCACGCGCCTCCCGCGAGAATCTCGTTCGCGGGCGACATGCGTGCTCAGCCCCGCACCATGTACATCATCCGAGGAGGAACTGATGATGGGTTCCCTATTGTCAGCGCGAGCCCGGCGAAACACGGTCCTATCGGCGATACTGGTCGTCGGGATGACGACCGGAATTTCGTGGGCCGCCACGACTGGGAAGATCGCCGGTCGTGTGATTGAGGAGGAATCCGGTCAGCCGATCCCCGGCGTAGCCGTGGTGATCGAGGGGCTCCAGATGGGTGCGACTACCGACCCGGATGGCCACTATTACGTCATTGGCGTCCCTCCGGGAGCGCATAGTGTGCGCGCCGCGATGATCGGCTACACGTCCCTCACGAAGACCCAGGTCATCGTGAACATCGACCGCACGACCCAGATCGACTATGAACTGTCGCAGTCGGCGATCGAGGTCTCCGGCGTCACCGTGGTGGCTGAGCGCGAAGTCATCAAGCTGGACGTGGGAAGCAGTCAGGCCTCGCTGACCGCTGAGGATGTGCTCGCGCTACCGTCGATGACGTCGCTGGCCAGTGCGATCGCTCGGGAGCCGGGAACGGATGGGTCGACGATCCGAGGCGGGCTTGTCGACGAGACGCAGTTGCTCATCAACGGGCACTATATGACCGACGTGCGCCTGAACAAGACCGAGGTGAACACCATTCCGGTGACGTCGGTTCAGGAAGTGCAGGTCCTCAAGAGCGGATTCAATGCGGAATACGGTAATGTTCGCTCCGGCGTCATCAACGTCGTGACGCGTGACGATGCCCGTCGATACTGGTTCAATTCGCGCAGTGTGTACACACCTGCTCAGAAGAAGCATTGGACGGAGGATGCGTACGGCAACTCGTGGCCTTCGGCATATGGTCCGGATACGCGGGAGTGGCAGATCTACGCCACTGAGGCCTCGATACTGGACACCATCGCGCTGCCGGTGCTCTCAACTCCGGACGATCCCAACGATCTGGACACCCTCTTCACGGGTTGGATCAAAACGATCCCGCCGTTCCTGCCGTACGACATCCGGTTGGACATCGCGCAGAGGAAGCAGCAGTACTACGCCCATCGGCACGGATTCACGGAAGACGACTACGCGAACGAAGCCGACTACAACTTCGACCTGTCGTTCGGTGGGCCGGTGCCGCTCGCGAACGGTCTGAGTTTCACCTATTCCCACCGCAACGCTCGATCACTGTATATGCTCGCCTCGACACGCCCTGCGGCGACCGCGTTCACTCATCTGCTCGGAATGACCTACCGCATGGGCCCGGCGAAGCTCACCCTCACGGGGGCCTATAACGAAGACAGCGGCGTAGTTGGCGGGTCCATGACCTCCTACAACAAGTATGCGATCTACCGGGGCTCCCCGTCGGACAACAAGGGCTTCAATGGTGGCGCGACGTTCACGCATGTGCTCTCGACAGCAACGCAATATGAGCTGACGTTCGACTATCAGTCGCGCGATTACACGATGGGAATCTGGCCCAAGCGGAAGCTCTTGACGGGCGAATTCAACCCCCTATTCGATGAACACAACATCCTCACGGCGGGTCTTACGACGGACACCACGGGCTGGATCGACGTGAATCCGAACGATCCGTTCGGCATCGCCCCGTACGGGCATCAGGGGTCGAACCTCGACTCCCGCGATGAAGGCAGCGCCGTCATCGGGACGTCATACAATTTCGGCGCCGGGACGACCAACCTTGATTCGTCGTACTGGAACGCCTATCGAGTTCGCGGATTTGTGCTCAGTCAGCTTACGCCGAACCACCAGCTCAAAGCCGGATTCGAATGGTCCGTCAGAAACCTGCACGAACGGACGATCGAGGCGTCCATTCGCAACAACCAGTACAGCTACTTCAACCAGAGTCCGCTAGCGATCAGCGGCTACCTCCAGGACAAGATCGAGTACGAGGGCATGATCCTGAACCTGGGCCTGAGGCTGGATCACTTCAACTCGCAGGCCAACGTGTACAACCGCGACGATCTCTATTCGGGCATCTGGCGCAAGGACTACGCGTGGCCGCACCAGACCGACCATGATCACTACCACTGGCTCGATACGAATGCCGTCAATTCCGACATACCCGTCATAATTGAGCCGGCGAAGACGCATACGAAGCTCTCACCACGCCTGTCGATGTCGCATCCTATCACCGACGCGAGCAAGGTGTTCTTCAACTATGGTCGGTTCTATCAGGAGCCTATCACACTTCACCTCTACGACTATCAGTACAATCCGAGCGGCACCGGCATTGGCCCCAAGGCGAATGCCGACCTGGAGATGCCCCGCACGATCATGTACGAGCTGGGCGTCGAGCGGGAGTTCACGAACTGGTTGTACGCGGGGCTGTTCGGATGGCGGGTGGAGCCGCAGTATTTGCTCAGCGTGGCAGGCTACTACAAGGACATCACGGGTGAGGTCGAGCAGAAGGGCTATTACCTGACGTACACGGATTTGCAGTGGACCTGGGGGAACAAAGGTTACGCCCAGATACGTGGTGTCGAAGTTCGCTTCCAGAAGCGGATCGGACGATTCTTCACCGGCTGGTTCCAGGGCGACTTCTCGCTTCGCGACGAAGGCAAGGTCGGAAATGCTCGCGAGGACGAGCTTGGTCTCCAGATCTGGCGGGAAGAGGCGTATCAGGTCACTTCGGTAGCCGAGCCGGTCTGGTCGTTGTATCTCGATCTTCATACGCCGCGTGGCTTCGATCCGCTGGGGCTCCCTCCGGCGGTTGGTGAGCTCTGGGCGCTCACGTTCGACATGCGGTACAGTCAGGGCGCACAGGGCGTCTACAACCCGAACTCGGAGTCGCCGCCGCCGCCTCTGAACATCCGCAGTCGGGACAATTGGGTCTCGTCCCTCAGCTTGGGCAAGGGGTTCTCCTTCGGTGGCGTGATCGGCGAGGTGTCGATGACGATCGACAATGTGCTCGGGCATAGGATCCTGTGGCAGGGGTCGATGACGGAGACCGAGCAGAGG
Organism: uncultured bacterium; assembly: GCA_964510105.1. Lineage (GTDB taxonomy): Bacteria > Latescibacterota > MWCZ01 > MWCZ01 > MWCZ01 > CAZWQW01. Next base: position 5,970 of record CAZEAI010000118.1, on the reverse strand, counting down.
AACTACATGAAGTCGCTCCATTTCCCGATCGAGGACGGAGCGATCGAGACCGATCCGGGCGACGACCGGGTCGGAGACTTCCCGGAATACGCGGTGATTCCGACCCACGATGGGTGGGCTCACTTCCTGAACCCGAGGACGGTGAGGTTCTCGCTGAACCTCTCGGTCAACTGATATAGGCATGCTTTGTGAGTTCCGACTTCCCGACCAGCGGTGGGTCGGGGAGTCGAACAGCGCGAGAGCTATCCCGGCCGGACTGGGAGGGTTGACGACTGCAGAACCGACGCAAGAACGAGTGCATGTGTCAGGCCGTTTCATTAAGGAGGACATGATGAAGTCAGCCTGGAAGTGGTTGCTTGCCCTGATTCTCGGCGTCATCTTGATGCCGGCGACTCAGAGCAGCGCCGAAGTTATCGAAGGCGGCGGCTGGCCGCAGATGAACCGCAATGTGCGGTATGGTAAGCTGTGGGATCAGTTCACCAACCGCCATTATGGTGGGTACAACAACGCCCTCACATGGCCCGGCGGCCTGTGGGACGTGAACACCAACGATCCTGCAGAGCGTCGCACGTTCGCCAACTACAAGGGCTTCTGCATCGGAGCGACAGGCGTCTTCGATCCGCAGTTCCCATCCGTGACGTGGCCCTACATGGTTGGCCAGCGCGATGGTTGGAACGATGGTGAGAAGGGTGTCGGTTTGCTTGCCGGCGCGCCGGATCCGGCAGCCATCAACGTCGACGTCCAGTTTATCTTCAAGGGGCGTATGGACCGGCGTACGTTCCGGCAGGCATATCCGTCCGTGTCGGTCGATGGCGAGATCAACGCGCATCTCGTCCACATCGATGAGACTTCGACGGAAATAACGGGCCCGTGGCCGCAGCTCGGCGCGGACTCGCTGGATGCGCCGTACCAGATCGACATCATCGATGCGAGCATTCCGGCGGATATGACGCTCACGACGCACTCGTGGTCGCGTATGGGTATCTCGACCCAGCGTCGCGTGTATTCGTTCGCCGATCGTCGCAACGATGATTACATGTTCTGGCACTGGCGGATGGTCAACACAGGTCTGTGGGGCAAGATGGGCGTCAACACGGTGGAGAGCCATGGTGGAACCCATGGTACGGTCACCGGCGTGATGCACAGCCTCATGTTCCAGTGGGACCGTTCGTCGGCGGGCGCCAACCGAACGGCAAGTTCGGGTGAGGCTCGCAACGACAGCATCTGGCGCTACTATGGTGTCGACTATGACGGTGCCCAGACTGAAGACATGCGTCTGGTCTATGTCATCGACGGCGATCAGGATGCGTCTGTTTACGATGCACCGAGTGGCAAGCAGAATGATATTGGCGATCCCGACCCGACCACCGGCGCGCTGTTGAGCGCCAAGACGGGTGGCCTGCAGATTCTGCACTACGATGTGTCGACCTCCGATCGGAACGACGACGTCGCGCAGCCGCGCACCATCGGATTCCAGGCGTACAGTCGCGTGATCCGTACGGGCACGGAGAATGCCGAAGTCGGTCAGGGCCACGAGGCGAAGTACAACCAGATGCTTCTTGGCTACCAGGGCCCGAACCAGTACTACTACGGTCCTGCCATGGAAACCGCGGGACGCGGCGCGCACCCGAACGCTACGTCGCACTTCGCGTCGTGGATCAAGGCGAGCAACGATCCCGAGACGAGCGGAACGTACTGGCCCGGCAAGGTGCTCGGTGTTGACATCGAAGTCACTGACATTGAGCAGCAGGCTGGATTCGGTCCCGACGACATCGCGCCGTTCGACACGATCAACGCGCTGTACGTAACCGGCTTCGGCGGGCTCGAGGAGCCCCATGCCGACGCGGTCGGACGTCAGTGGATGGCCGGTGACATCACGGACGAGCAGAAGGATGCGCTCGTGCATAGCACGATCGACTCCCTCTTCGCGACCATGCGTCAGGCGAAAGCCGTGTATGAGGCCGCGGACTATGGCGGTCGTTACGCGTCGACGCGTGAAGAGCTTGAAGGTGCTCTGCGAGCCGCGGTTGGCGCAGGTATCCTCGCGCTTTCACCGCCGGCACCGGCTTCGCTGGACGCTCTCTCGCGTCCGGGTGCTGTGAAGCTGTCGTGGACGCTCAACACCACGACGGGATCCGACATTGCCGGATACCGGCTGTATCGTGCGGAAGGCAGCTTCAAGGGTGACTCCACGTTCGCCCTGGTAGTCGAGCTTCCGCCGTCGGCAGCTTCGTGGCTGGACGTCGAAGTCACTCCGGCGTTCTCGTACTTCTATCAGCTGACCTCGTTCGACGCTGATGGTAACGAGTCCACGATGATGACGCGCACGAACCTGCCGGCGATTCCAGAGCCTCCGCCGGTTGCGGTCAACGGAACGCCGCTGCGGTTCGCGCTCGAGCAGAATGCGCCCAACCCGTTTAACCCGACGACGACCATTCGCCTGAGTCTTGCCGAAGCCGGCGAGACGCAGTTGGACATTTACAACATGAATGGCCAGCTCGTGCGGACGCTCATCAGCGGGAACATGCTCGCGGGTAACCATGAACTCGTGTGGGACGGCACCGACGCGGTCGGTAATGCGATCGGCAGTGGTGTCTATATCTATCGCCTCACGAGTGGTGACAACGTTCAGGTTCGCAGGATGGTGCTGATCCGGTAAGTCCGGAGTACGATCCGCGTATCTGGTGGAACAGAGCACGCGCGCCGCGAACTGCGGCGCGCGTGCCCACCGTCCGCACGAATTGTCGGGGCGGGTCCGGTGGGAGCCGGGTGAGGACGCGGCGAATGAAGGCGCGTCTGTGGTGAGCCTGACCCGAGAAGGCTGTCGGGCTCACCAGAGGCGCGGTCTGGCGAGTTTGGCGTCGCGCGACATCTCCAGCAGCCCCGCCTTGTGGGGCGGAGCCTTACAACTACATGTGGATAGAGAACCACCGGGAGGTCATCATGAGACGGATTGAGGCGCGACTGCTCTTCCTTGCGCTCGGCCTGTGTGCGATGCTGGCTTCGGTCGGGCACGCACAGTCCGATCCGGCCGATTCGTTGAACACGTTGAACGGCTACGTGCGTGCTGCGCCGAATCCGTGGTCCGCATCGCCCAACTCTCCGGTGTTCGGGCCTCGTCAGGCGTCGTCTGTCGGCAACGAGGTGTCCGGGTACTCGCGCATCGCGTTCCACTTCATCCCGGCTGTCTGCACGATTCGGATCTACACGGTTGACGGTGATATCGTCGCCACGATCGATCACGAACTCAACGCGGACGGCACAGCGAGCCATTCGGCTGAATGGTACCTGGTCTCGGACAGCGACCAGTACGTCGTGAGCGGGATCTACGTATACGTCGTTCGAACGCCCGACGGCCAGGCCGAAGCGGGCAAACTCATAATCATCCGCTAGCGGGGGAGGCGAAAAGCCATGAGAAGGATTGCGCTTTACACGCTTGCGCTGGCAGGAATCATGCTCGCCACGTCACCGGCGCACGCGGGCTTGTTCGACAAGACCGGCCAGGCCGGCATGACGTTCCTGAAGATAGGACCCGTGGCGCGAGCAGCGGCAATGGCCGACGCACACACCGGACTGTCGATGGGTGCTACTTCGGCGTTCTACAATCCCGCCGGCCTGGGATACCTGGGCGGCACGTTCGATGCTCTCGCGACCAATGTGAATTGGTTCGCCGACATCAAGATGCAGGCCGCATCCGTCGCGATGCCGGTGCGGATAGGTGGAGATCGCGCATTCGTCGCCGCGCTGTCGTACGTGGCCATGGACTACGGCACCATACATGGTACCGCGGTGAACCGCGACGACCTGAACGGCTTCTCGAATATCGGGAACATCGACCCGACGGAGACGGTGTTCGGTCTGAGCGTCGCGAAGCAGTTCACCGACAAGTTCTCCATCGGCATCACGGCCAAGTACATGAATCAGACGCTGCCGTGGTATGACACCGGAGGCGACGACCATCTCGGCGACACGTACGACGCGGACGGGTACCTGACGTCCACGATCGTCACGAACACAGAGTCGTCGATCAAGACGTTCGTTTATGATGCCGGAACGATGTACCGCACAGGATTCGGCAGCTCGGTGATCAGCATGAGCATTCGCAATTTCGCCCGGACACAGACATACGAGCTTGAAGGTTTCCGCCCGCCGGTTACATTCAGCATCGGCCTGACGATGGATGCGTTCGACCTCGCGCCCGCTCTCCAGGATGCCGGACACAGTCTGCTTGTGGCGATTGACGGTCTCCACCCGCCGGACCACCCCGAGAAGGTGGCGTACGGAGTCGAATACGGCTACGGGGACATCGTCTTCCTGCGTGCGGGATATGGTGGCAACTACGACACACGCGCGCTCAGCCTGGGTGGTGGCGTGAACTTCACGTGGTCGGGCGTTAGAGCCGGGATCGACTATGCGCAGAGCGACTTCGGTGAGTCGCTTGGAACGGTCAACTACGTCACGCTCAAGTTCGGTATGTAGCGCCAGGGCGTAGACGCAACAACACACTTCTGCAGGGTGGAAGCCACCTGGTACACACACGTGGCCGGGTGGCTTTCGTCGTCATACTTGCCGCCCCGCGTCTCTGCTCGCGGTGCCAGTCCGAGTATCCTGAGTTCAAGGAGGAAGCTGCCATGAACTCGCTTGCACGACTCTTGTTCGCGATTCCTCTGACCGCGCTCTGTCTCGCCGCGCCCGCGCGGTCCGCCGATCTCATCGAGGGCGGCGGATGGTCACACATTCACACAAATCTCCCCTACGGCAACTACTGGGACATGATGCGCAACGATCAGTACGGGGGGTACAACAACTCCCTCGTCTGGCCCGGTGGTTGGTGGGATACGGGAGCCAACGATCCAGTCGACCGTCGCACGTATGCCAACTACAAGGGATACCTGATCGGCGCGCGCAACGTACCGGAACCCCAGTATCCGGACGTAGTGTGGCCGTACATGGTTGGTCAGCGCGATGGCTGGAGCGATGGTGAGAACGGGATGGACATTCTCGCCGCTCCGCCTGATCCGCTGGCGGTGAATAGGGATGTCCGGATGCTGTTCAGGGGCCGCCTCGCCCGGCGCACGTTCCGCCAGGCCTATGCCGTTGTCACGGTCGATGGCGAGCAGAACGCCCGGCTGTCTCACAAAGAGGAAGACTGTGATCACTGCTTCACAGGCCCGTGGCCTCAGCTCATCGGCGACGAGAGCGACGTACCCTACCAGGCCGATGTGTTCGATCCCGATCTGCCGGCGGACCTGGTGTTCGAGAACTACACGTGGTCGCGCATGGGGATTTCGACGAATCGAACGGTCTACATCTTCGCGGATCGACGGAACGACGACTACATGTTCTGGCATTCGCGCATCATCAACGATGGCATCTGGGGGAGGATGGGCGTCAACCGCGTCGACTGCTGTGGCGGCACGCACGGTACTATCGATAGCGTTATGCAGAGCTTCATGTTCCAGTGGGATCGCTCCTCCGCCGGCGCGGCCCGGACGGAGAGTTCAGGGGAAGCGCGCAACGACAGCATCTGGCGGTACTACGGCGTCGACTACGACGGTGCGCGTAGCGAGGACATGCGCCTGGTGTACGTCATCGACGGCGATCAGGATGAGTCGGTCTACAACGCGCCGCACGGCAAGCAGAACGACATCGGCGATCCCGATCCGATCACCGGACATCTGCTCAGCGCGAAGACCGGCGGGTGGCAGATCCTGCATTACGACACATCGCCTACCGATCGGCGCGACGACCCGGCTCAGCCGCGCACCATCGGCTGGCAGGCGTACACGCGGGTCATCCGGACCGGGACCGCGAACTCGGCAGTCGGCCAGGGCCACGAGGCGAAGTACAACCAGATGCTGCTGGGCTACCAGGCCGCTCCCGACGAGTACTACCCCGGTCCGTACCAGGAGACACCGGGGCGCGGGCGGCACCCGTACGCGGACAGTCACGGCGCGTCATGGATCAAGG
>CAZEAI010000117.1:0-16541 GCA_964510105.1 uncultured bacterium | reverse complement strand
GGCGGTTGCTGTCGTCTGTATCGTGATGCATGGTGCCGTCCTCGCTGAGTTGATCCCGCGTCAGTTCGCGCGCGGATGGGCGCTTTCGTATATGGTCGTCAGGCGACGCGCGGCCACGGCGACGTATATCTGGGTCGACGTCACGCTCGAATGGCCGAGCATCTCCTGCACGTCGCGCAGGTCGGCGCCGCGTTCGACGAGGTGAGTCGCGCACGCGTGGCGCAGCAGGTGCGGTCCAACGGACTCGGCCGTTGTCACCTGCCTGAGATAGCCGGTCACGACACTCCGCACGCGCTCGACCGAGATGCGCCGCCCGAGCCTGCTCAGGAACAGCGCCGGAGTCTTGTTCGACACCGCCTTGCGCTTCGGCGTCCTGCCGATATAGCGGGGCACGAACTGCCAACGGAACTCCCGCACATACCGGTCGATCGCGTTCAGCGCCAGGCTTCCGACGGGGACGATTCGCTCCTTGTTGCCCTTGCCTAGTACGCGAACCAGTCCTTCGGTCATGTCGAGATGAGTCGTGTTCAGGCCGACAAGCTCAGAGACACGAAGTCCGGACGAGTAGAGAAGCTCCATGATCGCCAGGTCGCGGACATCTTCCGGTTCGACATTCTTGGGGAGGGTCATGAGTTTGGCGACCTGCTCGACGTCGAGCACTGTCGGAAGCGACTTCTGCTGTTGGCGGGGCGCGAGGCGGCCCCAGTCCTGCTCGTTGATGAGCCCGCGACGCTGGAGGTACGACTGGAACGACCTGATGCTCGCCAGCTTCCGCACGACGGTTCGCTGCTTGCGACCGGAATCCATGAGCCTGGCGGCGAACGTCCGGACCTGCATGCGGTCCAGATCGTCGAGCTTCGGGTCGCTGCCGAGCTCGTCTTCCACGTAGCTCGCGAACTGTCTGAGATCGGCGGCATAGGCACGAGCGGTGTGCTGGGAGTAGTTCCGCTCCCCGACGAGATACGTGATAAAGTCGTCGATTGCCGTGCGCATACGCGGCGGCTCCACGGAATCCGCGTTCACCCTATTTCGTCGCCTTCTTCTTTCGCGTGGTCTTGCGCTTCGCGGGCTTCTTCTTCTCGGCGCCGTCCTCGGAATCGGGTTTGGTGCGGGCGCGTGTCGGCGGCGGGTACGATGCGGCTCGAAGCTCGGTCGTGCCGTCGCGTTTCACCTTTTCGAGACGGAACAGCAGGCCCGACTCCGGATCTTCCTCCGGGAGCGGCACGGGCTTGTCCCAGTATGTCGTTTCGCACTCGGGATACTGGTCGCAACTGTAGAACCGCTTGCCACGGCGGCTCGTCTTCACTACGATCTCGCCAACGCATCCGGGACGCGGACACTTCACTCCGGTGGGGATCGGGCGCGAGCCCTTGCACTCAGGGTAATTCAGGCACGCGAGGAACTCGCCGAATCGTCCGGCGCGGAGCCGCATCTGGCCTGAACACTCCGGGCATTCGACTCCGGGCACCGGCTCGTCGCTGACCTCGTCCTCGCCAAGTGGCTTGGCGTTCTTACACTCGGGGAAGCCGCTGCACGAGAGGAATCTGCCGCGCGGACCGAAACGGATCACCATTCCGAGTCCACACTTGTCGCACACTTCGTCGGACTTCTCGAGCGTCGACTCCTTCAGCTCTTTGCGCCGTTCCATGGCCTGAGCCAGCGCGGACTCGAAACTCCCGTAGAACTCGGAGAGCATCTCTCCCCAATGGTCGTTCCCCTGCTCGACCTTGTCGAGTTCGTCCTCCATCCGGGCGGTGAATTCGATGTTGAAGAGGTCCGGGAACTGGCTGACGAGAATGCGGTTCACGACCCGTCCGAGGTCGGTGGGCGTCAGCCGCCCCTGCCCCTTCTGGACGTACTGGCGGTCGACGATCGTGCTGATGATCTGCGCGTACGTACTCGGTCGACCAATCCCTTCGGCCTCGAGCTGCTTGATCAGCGTCGCCTCGCTGTATCGCGCCGGCGGCGACGTGAAGTGCTGCTCAGGCGACACGTCTTTCGCACCGTAGCCCTGGAACATCGCATCGGACTTGCCGTCTGCGCGGGCATCCCAAGCCTGAATGAGCTGCGGCGGGATCGGATGTTCTACTTCCTCATCCTCGTCGTCGCGCCCCTCAAGGTACACGCGCGTGAAACCGTCGAACGCGACCACCGTCGCGGCGGTACGCAGCGTGTATCGGCCGCCAACGGCGGTAAGGGTCGTGATATCGAGTTCCTGCGGTGTCATCTGCGACGCGATGAAGCGATTCCAGATGAGACGATACAGGCGGAGCTGATCTCGACTGAGCGCGTCCTTGATCTCCTCGGGCGAGTACTGAAGCATCGTCGGGCGGATCGCCTCGTGCGCCTCCTGTGCTCCGCGGGCGCTGCGATAGGTATTGGGGCGGCCCGGAAGGTATGGCTCGCCGTATCGTTCGCCGATGTGCTCGCGCGCCGCGTTCAGCGCTTCGGCGGCGACGTTGGTCGAGTCGGTTCGCATGTAGGTGATGAGTCCTACCTGTTCGCCATCGACCTCGACGCCTTCGTAGAGTTGCTGTGCGACGCGCATGGTGATCGCCGCCGGCATCGAGAGCTTCCGCGACGACTCCTGCTGGAGGGTGCTCGTGATGAACGGAGCGGCCGGGCGACGCTTCTGGCGACGCTTATCGATGCTCTCAATGGCGAAGGTCGTCTCGCGAACCTCGGTAGTGGCCTGCGTGGCCGCTTCCTCGTCGCCGAGCTTGAGCTTCTTGCCGTCGATCTGGTGCAGATCCGCCTCGAACGAGACGTCGCCGTTGTCCAGAACGACGCCGATCGTCCAGTACTCCTCCGGAACGAACACCTCGATGGCATCCTCGCGCTCGCAGATCATCCGGAGCGCGACCGACTGCACGCGTCCCGCGCTCAGCCCCCTCCGCACGGTCTTCCAGAGCAGCGGGCTCACCTGGTATCCAACGAGCCGATCGAGAACGCGACGGGCCTGCTGAGCGTCGACCTTCTTCATGTCGATGGTCGCGGGATGCTCCAGGGCCTGGTTGATGGCGCCGCGTGTGATCTCATGGAATGTGATGCGGTGGGTCCGCTCCGGCGCGACGCCCATCACCTCGGCGACGTGCCACGCGATGGCCTCGCCCTCGCGGTCGGGGTCGGTCGCGAGGTAGACCGCGTCCGCCTTCCCGGCCAGTGCCCTCAGCTCTTTGACGACCTTCTCCTTGCCGTCGAGGACGGTATACTCCGGACGAAAGCCGTGTTCAACGTCCACGCCGAGATCCTTAGTGGGCAGGTCGCGGACATGCCCCATGGAGGACTTCACGTCGAAGTCCTTCCCGAGGAACTTGCTGATTGTGCGTGCCTTCGTGGGCGATTCGACGATGACCAGTGAACGACTCATTGGTGCTCCGATCACAGTATTGCAGGGCCCGACGGCGGTACAACCGATGGCCTCGGGCGTAGGAACAATTCAGTATAGGCCGCCCCCAGGGGCGTTGCAAAGAGATCGCATCGACGGGGGTCGCCCGTTCCACGTCATCCTCGCCACATGGGCCGCCCAAGAAAAGGCGGGAACCGCGCGTAGTACTACAACGCTGAGCGGTTCCCGCGTGATGCTGTTGCTGGATTGTCAGCTGATATCAGAACGGCAGATCGTCGTCGTCGTCGGGCATGCTGCCACCACCCTGGCCACCCTGGCCACTCTGGCCGCCTTGGCCGCCCTCGGAAGCGCCGTTGCGCTGAGGGCGATCACCGCCGCCGCCGCCGCCCATCTCCGGCTCGTCCGGCGGCGGAACGCCGTCCTGGCCGCCGCCACCGCCGCGGCCACCGATCATCTGCATTTCGCGTCCGACGATCTCCGTGATCCAGCGATTCTGCCCGTCCTTGTCCTCATACTGGCGGCTGCTGATTCGGCCTTCGATGTAGACCTGCCGACCCTTCTTGAGGTACTCCCCGGCGATCTCGCCAAGCCGTCCCCAGAGGACGATGTTATGCCACTCGGTCTTCTCCTGACGCTGGCCGTCGCGGTCGTTGTACTGCTCCGTCGTCGCGACGGAGAATCGGCAACGTGCGGTTCCGCTCTGCGTGTAGTCGAGTTGTGGATCGCGACCGAGGTTGCCGACGATGATAGCCTTGTTGACACCGGCCATGGAGTGTCCTCCCAATGGTTACGTCTGAAGCGGAAATGCCACGAGCGAGCCCAGACGGGCTCGCTCGTGGACGCGTTCAGCGGTGGGGAACCCTGAACGATTACTGCGTATGCTGTATCAGCCGCCTGTCGCATTTCCGGACGTGTGAATGATAGTCGCCTCGCCCTTCGAGAAGATGATCTCCATACTGAAGACCTTCGCCACGCGACCATAGTTGTAGGTGAAACTGAACGACAGAGTCCTGCGCGTCACGTCGACCTGGCGTGATCCCGTGCCCTGGATGTCGACGGCATTCGTGAGACGATCGTTGTACAGCCAGTCGTAGAGCGCGGGTTCACGGTTCGCTATGAACGGTACGGCCTGCGCCCAGTAGTTGATCGGCACTCCTGGAGGCGCGTCTCTAACCGCGGATTTCGCGAACACGGTACCGCCCGATTCGAACGACCGCCCGAGCTTTCCGATCGTGAACGATACTTCCGGGTTCACGGCGATCTCGAGTTCCGTCTGGCCACCAATCAGGGCCGCATCGATCTCGGCCTGCGAGTACGTCTCCTGGACCTGCCCGATCTGCTCCTGCTGCTCAATGGCTGGGGGCACGCCTACCGCCACGATGTTATCGGTGGACAAGCCCGTGACGCTCGTCGTTACTTGGCCGCCCGAACCAATCGTGGCCGTCCCGATGGTATTCCACGTGGAGGTGGCGAAATCGAACGAGATTATGTCGACTTCGCCGCCCTCAGCGGAGGCGAAATCCGTCGAGTCGAGCGGCAGCGGGAGTGTCACCGCCACCGCGGCATCGGGATCGTCTTCCGGAATTTGGATCTGTATCGCGCTGACGACACTCGAAGTGACCGAAGAGCCTGTGACGACCGGCGGCACATCCGCCTGCGTGGCGGTGACGACCGTCACGGAACCAACCACGTCAGTCGTAACGGTCACCTCGGCGGGCGGCGCATCGGGAGCCGCATCCGTCACCACTTCCGGTGACTCAATCGATATCGTCTGCGGAACGTTCGGCGTGATAACCGTCTCGACGAAGTTTATCTCGGGAGTTATCGCGATCGCCTGCATCGCGAGTGTCGCGGTCGGTATCGTCGCGTCCACGATCGTCAGGAATGCCGACTGGGCGGTAAAGCCCTGTGCGCTGACGGATACGGTGTACGTTCCGACGCGCAGGCCGGTGACGGTAAGCGTCGTCACACCCGAGGGGTTCGTGAAGGTCGTGTCAGCGGTGACGAATCCGCCCTGGGCCACAGTGATCTTCGCGCTGGCCGGACTAGACGGCCAGACGACGTTGATAACGATCTGATCCGCCGGCACAACCTCGTAAGGCGGAATGGGCGTTGTCCTCGTGGTGTTGATTCTTTGTTCACATCCAGAGAGCCCGAAGGCCACCAGACCCAGTCCGATCAGGACCGGTGCTACCAATCTGCGAAGGTTCATGGTTCCCCCACCTATCTGTGTTCAGCGAACACATGTGCGTTCCATAGTCACCACGGGATCGTCACCCCGCATTTGGGAACGCGTTACGTCTGCCTGTTAATCCCGCGATATGCGCGGGCGAGCACGATCCAGGTTATTGAGGATCGTTACCGGATTGTAATCGCCTATCTGCTCAGCAACGGAATACCTCGTTTGTACGCCGATCCCAACATCGCCTACCCGGTATCGATACGACCACCGGAACGAGGAATTGGAGGTGACTCTCAACGGAGCGGGCATCCCCCTCCTCCGTGGAGCCAGCGGAATCTCCAGCCGAAACCCGCCCAACAGCCTCGTATCCTCCTGATTTACGTATTTCCTGTGCCGGAACGCTTCTCCATCCGACTTGATACCGTAGAACGTCACGCCGATTTCGCCGAATTTCCGCTCGACATCGAGCCGCCAACCCCGGTCGCCTCCGAGGAACTTTCCCCACTGAGCGACCATCCGAAGGTCGACCCTGGTGAATCGGTACCCAACCCGTGCCACATACACCAGCCGGTCGGGAGGCACCGCCATCTGCCACACGCGGTATCGTCCGTCAACCTCGTCCTCGAGGAAGTACGCGCCCGAGCCGAGATAGCCCCATCGCAGCCCAAACGACCAGTGACCGTCCGGACTGCAGTTCACGGCGTCAAACATCGCACCGTAGCTGTCATAGAGCACGCTGGCGAGTTCGTAAGCACCCACCGTGACCGTCGCGAAGCCAGTCGAGCCGAACGAGCGAAAGTACCGGACCAACATCGTTCCGGGACGAATCTCGTTGTATCGCCAGCTATCGCCTATCGGGCCCTTGTGGACATGAATCGGGACGAAGACCTGCGCGTAGCCGGTCAGCCCCGGCGCGGCCGTCACCTCGACCGCGCTACTCACATCCACGAGCGATCTGATAAAGATCCCGCCCCCGACGCCGAACTCAGCCAACAGTCGACCGGGGCCAAGGAGCAGGTCGAACCGCCCCAGGGACGAGTTCTTCCGCTCCGGCGCTTCACTCCGCGCCTCGTACTCAACGTCCAACTGCCCGCGGAACGCTGCGCTGCTCGTTCGACCGTCCGCCCAGGAGAGCACATGCTCCGCTCCAGCCTCAAGGCAGGTGACGGTTCGGGCATCTCGCAGAGCGAAGACCCGCACGAGCGTCTCAGATGATACTCGTTCCGCCGCAACTGTCAATGCTTCCAGCATCCAGACTGCCGGAAAGCGTATCCGACGATTCTCGCACCAGACGACGACCTCGTCGTGGGTGGCCCGAACCGCCACATTCTCATAACCGCGCTCTACAAGGACGCGTGCAATATTCTCTGCACCTGCGTCCGGGGCTGCCTGCGCGCGGACAGTGACCGCGAAGAGCCCGACCAGATATACGCCGCAAACGACCAAACCACCGTATCGTTCACGCATCCCGTGGTCGCTCCGCTAACGTCGTCAGCTCTCCTCGCGCAACAGCTCCTTGAGCTGCTCCAATTCCTGCTCGGCCTGCAGCCGACGCTCGCGTATGCTCCGCAACTGCTGCTCCGCAAGGTCGTTCACGGGCCCTGTAGCGGCTCCACCAGTCGCCACGCGAGCACTGAGCAGCTCTTCGCGGATGATCTGACGGATGCGATTCTCGTCGATCTGCGCGGCTCCCTGCACCACCTGAACCTGATCGGCCGACTGCGGATAGACCATCGCCATCCCCGCTCCGACGTTTGGCGAAGCAAAGCCTGACGGCATCATCGCATAGCCGCCGGACCGACGACCACGACTCTCGAGCATCCCCGAGAGCACACCCTTGGCAGCGCGTGTCCGGATCTGCCCGAAGTTGACGGCCATGCCGAACTTGATCTGCGGGCCCTGCACGCTGACGGCGACGTCCTCCCGGAGTTCCTCGCCATCTTCTTCGATCGCGCCGCCGGTGTCGCCTAGCTTGGCGAACGATTCCGCGTAATCGCCGGCGTAGTACCGGCCCTCGAAGAACAGGCTGACCCGATCATTCAGGAACGGCATCGGGTATTCCAGCCCGGCGAGACCCGTAAGGAGCGTGCCGGAGCCACTTGACGTGGCGCTCTGTCCGGTGGCCGACGTCGCGCTGGTGATCTGCTTCGTCGTCCGCTCAACGAGCACGACTCCCGCGCCGCCGCCTACGTAGATCTGCGGCCACCACGGATTGCCGATTTCGGTCGGCAGCGTGAACACGAGCGTGCCGGTCACGGGGTTGAGCTTCACTTTGTACGACTCAAACCCGATCTGCCCGCCGAAGTTGCGCGCGCTTCCCACAGACTGGCTCCACCAGTCGTACTCCACGATAGCGTACAGGTCGCTGTGGAGCCGCACTTTGGCATGAACGCCCATGCCCCACGACGAGGAGAACAGGTAATCCTGGGAGTTCACCGTGTACTCGGATGTGCTGCCGGGGAAGAACGTCCGAGTCGAGTCGATCGGTTCGCGGATACGGATGGTTACGAACGTTCCATTCAGATCGACGATGTTCGGACCGTTCTGATCGACGAACCGGATGTTGTACGCATCGAGCGACGGCGTCCATGATCCGTAGGTAACCCCTACGCTCACAGGGAACCGGTCAGCTCCGGATGCAGGTGACACGCCAAGCCCCATGGCGATCACCAGAGCAAATGCTGCCACGACACCACGCTTCATCGTGGTACCCTCCTCACAGTCACGTGATCGTGCTGAGTCAGCCCCAGATTGGTAATGCCTAGCAATGTAGCGACGCCGGTGAAGTCCGACACGGTGCGAACGCTCTGCCCAGAGCTCGCCACCGGTGCGCGAAACTCGCGCTGTGCGGACACCTTCCCAGCATCACAAGTAAGAATACGCCCGCTCAATACTTCTGTCAAGCAAACTTCAGCGTCCGCGCTGATTTGTTTCGGCGCCACGCTCCATTCGCTCGGTCGCAAACCAGCTACGTCGTTGTGCCGTCGGGCACACCAAAACGGGCGAGGCGCCACGATTTTCGCGAGCCCAACAATGGTGAATCGTCGAGGATGCATTGTCAAGTGCCGAGGGTCCGTCTACGATGCGGAGTTCGGTTCCCCTGGCAGGTGGACCCGGTATTACCGCGCGCGACGGGGGTGGCGGGAGATAGCGGAATGACGGTCGGAGCCGGCGGCCGCCTCAGTTGGGCTTCACTACCAGGCGCTCACCGGGGTTGATGCGCGAGGAGCGCCCCATGTTGTTCAGTCGACGGATCGCCGTGACGGTAGTGCCATACGCCTGCGCGATCTCCCACAACGTGTCACCGCGCCGCACAACGTGAACTGTCGCGCCGTCGGGTGTCTGCACGGCGTTCCGCGTCGTACGGCGGGCATAGTATGATGCGTTTCGCACCGGAATGCGGAGGCGCTGGCCCGCGCGAATGCGGTGCGCGCTACGGAGGTTGTTCGCGAGCTGGATCGCCCGGGCGGACGTCCTGTACCGCTGCGCGATCGTGGAGAGCGTCTGACCATAGCGCACGCGGTGTATCACGAATTCCGGCACGTCCGGCAATTTCGACTCGGGAATCCGGTCGATGGCATCCGCCAGTTGCGGTGCCCTACCGGGAGGAACACGAAGAGCGTACGCGTACTCCGGCGTGATCTTGTGTCGCAGCTCGGGATTCAGATACTCGAGTTCGGTCGCCGCGACGCCGATTCGACTCGCGATGTTCGCCAGCGACATCTGTTTCTCAACGACGAGCGTATCGAATTCGACCGGATCGTTGGGGGCCGGCAGGTCGGTGAAGCCCCAGCGCTCAGGATCGCTCAGTATGTTGAGAACGGCGTGGAAGCGCGGCACGTACCGCCTCGTCTCCTGCGGAAGCTGGATGTAGAGATCCCAGAACTGGTCAAGGTAGTTCTCGCGCTGGCGATTGATGACACGAAGCACTCGCCCCTCGCCTGAGTTGTACGCCGCGATCGCCGTGTTCCAGTCGCCGAACATGGCGTGCAGGTCGGTCAGGTACGCGATGGCTCCATCCGTGGAATGAGCGAAGTCGCGCCGTCGGTCGATCCACCGGTCGCGCGTCAGGCCGTACCGGTTCCCCGTGGACGCGATGAACTGCCACGGGCCGAGCGCCCGGGCGCGGCTGAACGCGTTGGTCTTGAACCCGCTCTCGATGAACGCGAGATATACGAGCTGCTCCGGCATGCCGGCGTCCGAAAATTTCCGCGTCATGAGTTGCAGGTAGGCGCCCGCCCGCGCGTACGACGCGAGAAAGAAACGGCGCTCGCGCCCCTGGAAATGGCGGATCTCGGTCTCGACGAATTCATTCAGTTCGAGCGGCATCTCCCCGTTGCGCGAGAAGCCGTTGCGCGACTCTACCAGCGCGATCTGTCGAACGAGTTGCGATAGCTCGATGACCATCTCGTCGCGTGTCACCAGGGCTGTGGAGTCGGAGTACTCGGGGATCGTATCGAGCAGCGCCAGCGCCGTGTCGATCTGCGTTCGCGCCTCCCGTATGAGGTCGCGCGCGGCGGACTGCCTGTTCCACGCGCGCTCGAACACGCGGTCGGCGTCGACTCCGAGCGTATCGTCGTCGAGGGCGTAGTCCGCGGCGTACTCGTCGAGATAGAGCGTGTCCTCCGGCGTGCCGAGCACGACCATGAGACTGTCGGCGGGAAAGTCGGTGGCGCTGGTCTCGCTCGGAAGAAGAGTGTCAGCGGGAAACGATGGCGTCTCAGCGGTGACATTGACAGTCGTCGCAGTCTCATCCGAGGCCGGTAGCGTCGATACCGGAGGCGGCGAGGTCTCGACAACAGTTGCGCAGGCGGCAAGCGCTGTAACGCAGTACAGACCCGTCAGCGCCGGGCGGAATCGGTAGAGAAGACTCATTGTCAGATTCGTCGCTCATTCGTTTGGTGGCCCCGACGGCGTGCCGGGGGATCGCGTCGCTAGCGAAGACACGCTCATACGTAGACATTGGAAAGTAATGCGGCGCTCGGCCATCGGGCAAGCATGGAGTGGATCGTTGCGCGTGCCGTCATGGAGGACCGGACGATTCTTCAGCACGCCGCGCGCAGCACAGCCCGCCCTTACGTTGCGAATCGCCGCTCTTCGGTCACGATCACGGCTGGCGCGGCATCACCGTTGGGTTGCCTGCGAGTTCCCGAATAGATATCATCTGGAACACCTGCTGGCGCGCCTACGGCAGGCCGGCGCCTTCGCTGGAGATCTCGCCCACAGTCGGGCACCTATCGCTTGGCGAGCCGAAGCTCATACCCGCCTGGGGAGGACGTTCGATATGCCGCAAGCCAGCAGACATGAGCCAGCCAGTGTATCCAGTCCGGTTGTGTCCTACATCAGAGAGCTGGCCCAGGAAAGGGAACTCTACTGCCTTGTCGGCGCAGGGCTATCGCACCTCTCGGAAACTGCCGGCATCGGGGGATGGAAGGACATCCTGGATAGACTGCGCGACGAGCTGGAGGGCCCGCACTATCCGGGGCAGGACGAGACGGTCGCGAATTTCAACAAGGCGATGGCCGAAAATGAGTTCAAGCGTGCCGGCCGGGCTTTCAAGGAGTCTCAGATAGACGATGCACGCAAGCAGAGAGCGTTCTCCGATTTGTTCCTGGGCAAGAACTCGAGTCATCCGGTTCACATGGCACTCATGCGCCTGGGGCTGCGTGGGTCCTTCACGACGAACTACGACCATAAACTCGAGGACGCATACGCGCGCCTGACCGGCAAGTCGCTGCTGCCGCTCCTGCCACACGATCTTGAGGACGTCGATTTCCGATTCCCGCAGGATTTCTTCCTCGCCAAGCTCCATGGTGACGCGGCTCGCTGGCGCTCCGTCGTGCTGGGCGATCTCGACTTCTCGTCAGTCACGTACTACAGCAAGGTGAAGGCGCTCATCGACCGCGAAGCTCTGCTGGTTATCGGCATCGGCTCGCAAGATGAGATGGTCAACAACCTGCTGATCAGCCTCGACCGCGATACCAGAATCGTCATGCTCATGTCCAAGGGCACGAAGGAGTCGTATGAGGAAAAGGTACGGGGCATGGTCGAGGGCGGAGTCCCGGACCACATTGAGGTGTACCCCGTGGAACATGACGAGCTGCCGGACCTGATCTACTCCATACGACCGAACCGCTCGCCCTCACAGCTATTCGACTGCCCCTGGGCCGAGATGCCACCTCTTCCCAGCGGTACGCTCCAGTTTGGCGAAGCGGACACACAGATGAGGGATTTCCTGTTCTCCGATGACAAGACCGCGTTCGTCAGAGGAAAGCCGGGCAGGGGCCTCAGCTCATTCCTGGCGCAGGCACTGCACAATCGCGAGTCCTTGGGGGACGCTCTCGTCTATCGGCTTGAGGCGAAGGAGTTTCTCCCGTGGGATGCGTACCTCCTCCATCTGCTGGCATCGATGGATGACACTGTTTTTGAAAAGTACCGCGAACAGCGAAACAGCGCGACCCGGGAATGGACGACTGCCTCCGAAGCCATCGCCGTCGCGGTCGCCCTGTCAGAGGCGAAGCGGCCCATCATCATTGCGTTCGAGCACGTGGAAAGGCTCCCGGATGAGGCGTGGGGTTTCTACCTCGAACTACTGGACCGCGCGCCAGTCGGCCTCAAACTCGTGTTGGCGTCGGTCCGAGGATGGCCCCACAAGATGCCGATCGACTGCCAGATCGTGCTTCCGCGACCCTCCGAGGCATCGGCGAAGCTCCTGTGCCAGCAGCGCGGAGTCACCTCGCCGGTGGCAGGACGTGTCCTCCGCTGGAACCCGGAAGCGGACTTGAACACGATCGTCATGGCTGCATGTCTGCTTCAGAAGGTCCCGGCCGACCGCGTAAGCGTGAGGGACAGTCTGGAAGAGCTTGTCAAGCGCCGGGACAGTGCGGCGCTCTGCAAGATGGCGCTCTCGGCTCTGGAGAACGAGCCGAATCTGCAGAAGGTCGCAAAGGCGGCAGCTCTGTTCAGAAAGCCGAGAAGCGCCTCCTCCCTGGCGAAGTGCCTGGACATCACCAGTCATGAGGTCGAGCGCGCCGTCGCGGCGCTTGCCGAATATGGGCTCGTGATGATGGACCACGGCGACGACGGTGACCGGTACGCAATGTCGACGACCGTAAGGGATCTGCTTTGCGAGCTGCTCGATTGGTCGGAGGGCGAGAGGGAGATTCTCTCGTCTCGAGTAGGAGAGCGCTTCGAGGAACACGTGAAGGAGGATCTGGACGCGAACTCACGCAGCAGGGCGGCGATGTGCAAAGCGATACCGTTCCTCGCGACAGCCCTCTTCCACTACCGGGAAGCCGGCGACCAAGCGCGCTACCTGAAACTTGTGTGCGGCATGAGCGAAGATCTCCAGCACATGTATCACAATATGCTGCTCGCCGAATGGCTGTCAGAAAGCATGGTCCCGGGGGACATCAGTGCCCTGGACCCGATCGATGCGTTCGACATGGCGGTGACACAGGCCACACTGCAGAAGGTGAACGGGTGTCCGTCCGGATACCAGGACCGATTGGACTCAGCCGAGCAAGCGCTGGAAGCTGCGCGCGCGCGGGGGCGAGTTGGCCGCGCGAACGAACAGAAACTGCTGTGGCACCGCGGGGTGATGATGAC
The DNA here is from genome assembly GCA_964510105.1 of uncultured bacterium. GTDB lineage: Bacteria > Latescibacterota > MWCZ01 > MWCZ01 > MWCZ01 > CAZWQW01. The sequence goes on along the minus strand of CAZEAI010000117.1, from coordinate 3,402 downwards.
ACAGAAGCGGCTGTACGAGCCAGCTCTGGACATCTTCCAGCGTTGTGTGGATGAGGCCGATGATACATCGGGCAAGCAGTATTTCCGGGGAAAGTTCCGCGTGGTACAGACGCTGTTCTCCCTGGGGCGCCTGAGCGAAGCGGCGCGGCGCCTGGACGAACTGAGTTCGGAGGTAGACAGCCTCGACAGACTGGATGTCGAGTCCTATTGCCACAACAGCTCCATGCTGCACCGCCATCGTAGCACACTCTGTACCCTGCGGCTACTCTTCTTTGGCCGCTCCAAGAAGCTTCACGATGAGGGCCAGGACTGTCCGGATGAGGCCACGCTGCTGGAGTCGGCCCTGGAAGCGGCGCAGGAAGCCGTGATCGATTCCCGCAACCTGGCTCGCTCACCCGAGCGCTATGAGAGGGAGGACGTGACCGGCGTGGGCGTTGCCGAACTGAAGATGTCTCAGGCCCATCTGGCGGCCCGCAACCACGAGGAGGCCTTCGGGTACGCCAAAGACGCTGCGGCCAAGCTCACGGCATATCCCAACAATCGGTGGTGGCGTATGTCATCACTTGATTGCGCCGCTCGGTCCGCCGCTGCGACAGGGAGATCGATCGAAGCGAAGGATCTCGTGGACCAGGCGCTGGCCATATGGAGAGGCTCGGCGCAGGAAGACACGGTACGCCGATGCGAATTGCACAGCACGACAGGTCTTATCGCCCTTGCAGAAGGCGATCTCCATACTGCGGCGACAGAGATGCACAGAAGCACGAGGTTCGAGGAGCACAACCCCTGCATCATGGCAACCCATCAGGCCCGGCTCGCGCACGTACTGATGCAGTTGGGTCGCCTCGATGAGGCCGAGCAGGCACTCTCCGCGAGTCGCGCCATCGAGATCGAATGGTGACGGATCCGCCGCAGTCTGAGATCCGCGGCGCTCGCCACAATCTATGAACAAGCTGCGCCCACGCGCGCCACGCGGGCGAACCGCCGACCACGCTGGACGCGCGGACCCGCATCGCTGTTTGCGGCATCGCCCCGCCGCCACGCCTCCAACCGTCGTATCGCGTCTGCCTCGCGCGCCACCACGCATGATGCCCACACCCCCTCATTTGCCCCAACGCGCGGCGTGGTTGATCTTTCCGCCCACAGTCGCCGGTCGTATCGAATTGCCACCGAAAAGGGGGCCACCATGGCAGAGCCTGTTGGTCGCGGGCGCTCCATCGAGGACTACGCCACCATCGAAGCCGAATGCGAAGGCGCGCCGATCTACGCGTTCGGCTACACCTATGTCTACGGCGTGAGCCCGGAACTCCTGCCCGGCGGCGGCGTCCAGGAGGGGAACGAGCGGCCTCGCGCGCGGATCGCGCCGAAGAAGTCGTGGGAGATCAGCTCGAATCTCTGCGGCTCGACACCGGCCCGCGAACCGAAGACGATGTGGAACGACGATCAGCCGCTGCTGCCGATTCATCTCATCGACGGCGATCCCGAGACAGCGTGGTCGAGCCGTGGCGGCTGCGCAAACAACCGCCAGCCGGAGTGGATACGGATCGATCTGCCCGTGGAGGCCACGGTCGCATCGGTCGCCCTCGTATGCAGCGAGAGCGGTCCCGGCGCGGCGGGGCAATTCGGGGAAGGGCTCAAGCCCGGCAAAGCGCTTCCTGGCGAGGTCGTCGTGAAACTGAGCTGCGACGCCCGCGAGTGGGAGACGGTGTATGAGAACACCCCGTTCACCGGACCGGACGCCGGCGCCACGACGCTGTCATTCGAGCCGCGTCGGGCGAAGCAGATATGGGTAATCCTCGGCGACTTCCAACTGGTTCAGATCTGGGGGCGGGCCGTCTCCATAGGGCAACTCGAGGTGGGCGACGCCAACGGCCGCAACCTCGCGCTGGCATCGCGGGGGGCGGGCGTAACCGTATCCTCGACGTTCTACGGCTATGGCATGGATCGGTACACGCAGGAGATGCTCTGGCCGATCCAGTACGATCTCGGCTTCAAGTGGACGCGCGTCGGGTACGACATGGGAGTGTACCTCTGGTCGTATGTCGAGCGCGAGCGCGGCAAGCTGGAGATCGACGCGCGCGCGGAGGAGGCGGTCGCCGAGGCACACGACAACGGCATGAGCGTCATCCTGTGTCTCGATAAGGGCAACTGGCTCTATCATGACCCTCCGCGCAAGACCGACTGGCGTCGCGACCGCAGGCGGGAGATGATGGAGACGTACTTCGACCACCAGGGCTGGCCGCATCAGACCGACGAACTCATGGCGGGATGGCTCCGGTACGTCGAGTACATGGTTCGGCAGTTCCGCGGCCGGGTCGCGTACTGGGAGATCTGCAACGAGTGGCAGGGCATCGGTATCGACAACTACGTCCGGATCGTGCGTGAGACGATTCCCGCCATCCGGCGCGCCGACCCCGACGCGCGGATCATGCTTGGTTCGACGGGCGGATTCGACCGCGAGTCGATCTTGGGATGCCTTCATCCCGACGTCGCGCCGGAACTCGACGCCATCGGGTGGCATCCGTTCTACCAGGCGCCCCCGGATGAATGGAACGCGGTGCGGTATCGCGGCCAGGTGGAGCAGTTCCGACAGGACTGCGAAGCGCGAGGTTTCCGCGGAAGATACGCCGCGACCGAGTGGGTGTGGGCCGCGCCCTATCCGGGCCGACCGGATTGGTGCTCCGAGATGCAGAAGGCGAAGTACTCGTCGCAGCTCATGGTCGCTCACTGCGGAATGGACGTCATCTCGCTCTACAACGAGACGTTCCAGACCGGGCGAGTCGACTGGGACTGCACGCTCCTGCGCAACGCGTTCAACACCGACCCGATCAGTCCAGCGCAACCACAGCCCATCTACTACGCGTTCCGGACGATCTCCACCGCGCTTGACGGCTTCGAGGCCACGCCGGTGCAGGTAACGTTCAGCGGCGAGCAGGAAATCGTCGCGTTCACGTTCCGCCGGAGCGACGGCGCCGTGCTCATCGCAGCGTGGCTACCGGGCGCCACCGAGGACGGCGTCCGCGGCGCGTCGACCGACGTGACGATCCGGGACGTAGCAGCGCGGAGGGTGTGGGCAGTGGACACGTTGAACGGCACGGAGCAGGAACTCGACGTAGAGGAAGCTGACGGCGGTACGACGATCCGGGGGTTCAACGTGCAGGACTACCCGGTGCTGATCCGACTGGAGCCGTGAGCGGGGGCGAGGGGATCGGGTAGGAGGACAGGTAGCCGCGGACACGAATGTCCGCTCTCCGCGCTTGGGCGGAAGCGGCGCTATCTGACGACGGCGACGCGCCGCCCCTCGGCCACCTCAGCCCGCGCGAAACGCACGCCACTTGCGACTGCTGGACGCATATGGACGAGAGGGTACCGTCCGCGCCCCTTGCGGCGCCCTACGACGCGAAC
>CAZEAI010000116.1:0-16623 GCA_964510105.1 uncultured bacterium | reverse complement strand
AGGACAGCCTCGTCCACAGCACGATCGACTCGCTGTTCCAGACGATGCGTCAGGCCAAAGCGGTGTACGAATCGGCGCAATTCTCCGATGGCGTCGGCGGCTCGCGCTATGCGTCCACGCGCGCGGAGTTCGAGGAGGCGTTACGCGCCGCTGTCGGCGCAGGCATCCTAGCGCTGTCGCCTCCCGCGCCCGCGACGTTCGACGTCTACTCGCGCCCGGGCAGCGTGATGCTTCAGTGGACGTTGAACACGACGACGGGGTCGGACATCGCTGGCTGGCGCGTGTATCGTGCGGAAGGCAGCATGAAGGGCGACTCCACGTTCGCGTTGATCGCGGAGCTGTCTCCAAGCGCGGCGAGCTGGCTCGACGCGGGTGTCATGGTTGGTCGGGACTACTACTACTACCTGACGACGTTCGATGCCGATGGCCACGAGTCGACGATGCACACGCGGGCAAACCTACCCGCGGTACCGGAGCCAGGGGTCCTCGTGGCGCATGGACTGCCGCTCAGGTTCGAGCTTGGTCAGAACGCGCCGAACCCGTTCAACCCGACGACGTCGATCCCGTTCGTGCTCCCGCAGAGCGGGCACGCGAATCTGGCCGTTTACGACGTAAGCGGCCGGCTTGTGCGGACGCTTGTGGACGAGCATGTCTCGGTGGGCACGCACACGGTCACGTGGGATGGCACGGACGCGGTCGGTCGCGAGGTCGCCAGCGGCGTGTACGTGTACCGGCTGGAGGCGGGCGCGCGCGTACAGGTTCGCCGTATGGCAATAGTGCGCTGACGGGGCGAGTTCGCTTGCGAACTCGTGAACGAACGCGAGCATAGCGAGAGTTCGCATGTTGGTGGTAGTGCGCTGACGGGGCGAGTTCGCTTGCGAACTCGTAAACGAACGCGAGCATAGCGAGGGGGCGCATGTTGGTGGTAGTGCGCTGACGGGGCGAGTTCGCTTGCGAACTCGTAAACGAACGCGAGCATAGCGAGCGTTCGAAGGGCGACGGTCCCCAGACGTGCGACTGGACAGGCCACCGACACACGGGGGCATCGCACACCGCCACCCATGCATAAGATATACCGGCCAAACAGAATCGGCGGTTCCAGCACGTGCTAGAGTTCGCTGGAGTCGCCTCAGGCGTACACGCACTCCTTCGCCGCGTCGGCGAACGCCTGAAGGCACGCCGGATCGCCGTGGAAGAAGTGATCCGACGGGCAGCAGATGTAGCCCCCGTTCGGACGCTGCCGGAACAACTCGAATACTTGCTCCCGCGCGTTCTCGGGCGTGCCCCGTTCGAACCCGGCCTGCTGATCGAATCCGCCGATGAAGAACAGTCGGTCGCCGACGAGCCGGTTTGGCTCGGCGATATCCGAATTGCCCCCCATCGATGGCGGCGTCATCGTCTCGAGCCCGTTCGCTCCGTTTTCGACGACGTGGTCGAGCATGTGCGCCAGTCCGCCGCACAGGTGATACACGATCCGGATGTGCGGGTCTTTCGCGTGGATGGCGTCGTGCTGCCGCCGGTCGTACGGGAGACAGAATTCCTTGTGCATCGTCGGGCTGATCACGGTGTCGGACCCGGCGCCGCCGCCGGTTTCGATGATGTCGCACGGGTTCGGGCCGGATTTCTCCAGCGTTTCCAGCCGCTTCGCGAGTATCGCCTCGAGCATGTGGTGGACGCGCGCGGGGTCGTCCTGCGCCGTCATGATCGCGGGCACGGTTCCCATCAGGATGCACAGGTCCTGCCACGGGCTGCCCTGCCCGTACCCGGACGCACCGGTTCGGGCGATGCCGCGATCGCCAAGACGCTCCTTCGTTTGGAGCGCGGGCGAGTAGTCGTTGCGCGGCGCGGGAGCGTATTTCTCGAACAGCTCGAAGTCACGCTCGGACTTGACGAGGTGGTCCGTCTCCCACGTAGTGATTTCGTTGCTCGCGTGCGCCTGGGTCAGATCGCCGTCGGGAGTGTGAAGGACCGTCGACCAGGAGCGGACGCCGTCAGAGTCCGTCGTGGTCGGCCCGCGCTCGCCGATCCAGTTCGCTTTCTGATCGTCCGAGTATTCGGCGTTCGCCCCGGTGTATATCACCATATCCATGCCGAAACGTTCGTACGCCTGCCACTGGTCGAGGCCGTCGAGGTACTTGTTCAGGTAGTAGTCCATCCAGCCGTGGACCTGCACCGGGAGGCGGTCGGGTTTGCCGTTGTGGATAGCGGTGAGAAGGCGTTCGCGCGGTGTCATGGTGGAGTCCTCCGGGACCGGACGTGTCGGCGTCGTGCCATAGCGCGTCAAACGGTACACCGCGCCCGAATGCGGTGCAACTCGCGGGACATCGCCACGCGCCTTGGCGCGTCGTGGGACGACTCCTACATTCATCCGTCATTCACCTCCAGATCAGACCTGCAGGCCCGTGAAAGGACACCCTCCCGCGATGGCGAACGACGAGACAGCAGCGAAGAACATCACTGTGCATATGATCGGTCAGGGACACATCGACCCCGTATGGCTCTGGCGTATCGACGAGGGGCGCAAGGAGGTGCTCGACACCTGCCGCTCGGCGCTCGATCGCATGGACGAGACGCCGGAATTCATGTTCACGCGCTCGTCTGCGGCTTCCTACCTCTGGGTGGAAGAGGACGATCCGGAGATGTTCGCGAGGATCGGCGAGCGTATCGCGGAGGGTCGGTGGGAGATCGTGAACGGGTGGTGGGAGCAGCCCGACTGCAACATCCCCGGCGGCGAGAGCTACGTCCGGCACGCGCTGTACGCCAAGGAGTACTTCCTCGAGAAGTTCGGCGTTGAGCCCACCGTGGGATACAACGTCGATACGTTCGGACACCACGGCAATCTGCCGCAGATCCTCGCGAAGAGCGGATTCGACAGCTACCTCTTCTTCCGCCCGAGCGAGGAGGAATTCCGCGAGTACGAGAGCGAGACGAAGGAGCTTCCGCAGGTATTCTGGTGGGAGGCTCCCGACGGCAGCCGCGTGCTCGCCTGCCGTCCGCCGTACCACTACTACGGCTTCGGGGCGGACTTCCGGGAGATGATCGACCGCATCAAGATCGCGAAGGACATGACGGTCGACGGGCTTACCGACGCGCTCTGCTTCTACGGCGTCGGCAACCACGGTGGCGGCCCGACGAAGGAGAACATCAAGGGCATACAGGAATACAACAAGCAGGCCGGCGACTCGACCGCTGAGTTCTCGACGTGTCACGCGTTCTTCGCGAAGGTGCGCGAGGACGACCCGGGCTACCCCGTGCTACGGGACGACCTGCAGATTCACGCGCCGGGTTGTTACTCGGTCGTGTCGGCGGTGAAGAAATACAATCGCCGCTGCGAGCAGTCGCTTATGGCCGCGGAGCGCTGGTCGGCCCTGGCCCATACGCTCTACGAGGCGCCGTATCCGACCATCGAGCTACGGGATTCGTGGCGCGACGTGCTCTTCAATCAGTTCCACGACATCCTGGCAGGCACGTCGCTCGCGGACGCGTACGAAGACGTGTACGTAATGTACGAGAAGGCGCTTGAGGCGGCGGACACGGCCGAAACTCAGGCCCTGCGCGTCATCGCCCGGAACGTGGACACCCGCAACAAGGAGTTGAAGCAGGGCGTAAGCGTAATCGTGTTCAATCCGAATCCGTGGGACCGGCGCGACGTGGTGACTGTGGAAGTCCCGCGGGCCGGGGTGCCGCGCATGGTTCTCGTCACCGACGAGGAAGGGAACGAGCTTCAGGGGCAGTTGCTGGAGACCGAAGACCGCGGCGACAGCACGTTCGCGAAGGTGCTGCTGCTTGCGGACGTTCCCGCGCTGGGATACAAGCTCTACCGCATCCGTCTGGATGAGATGCGTGACAACTACGACTCGAAGTTCACGCAGCCGAGCTTGTGCTTCGGTCCGGACAACCTCTCGAACGACCTCATCTCGCTGCGCATCGACCCGGTCACCGGCGCGATCGCGAGCCTGAAACTCGCTGATGGCCCCGAGCTTCTCGGCGAACACGGCGTGATGTTCGGCGTGATGCATGACCCGTCGGACACGTGGGGTCACAACGTCGATCAGTACCGCGACGAGATCGGGCGCTTCTACGCGAACGGTCAGGTCCGCCTTGTTGAGCAGGGGCCGGTTCGGGCGACGATCGAGATCCGCGGCACGTACGAGAACTCGTCGATTGTCCAGCGTGTCAGCGTATACCCCGGCATCGCGCGTGTGGATGTCGACTGCGACATCGATTTCCGTGAGCCGCATCGGATGCTCAAGCTCTGCGTGCCGACATCCGTCAGCGACGGCACGGCAACGTACGAGATCCCGTACGCGTACATCGAGCGAGCGTCGAACGGCGACGAGGATCCGGGGCAGAAGTGGATCGACATGACCGGCAGCGTCGAAGGCGGCGCCGGCAGTGCCGGCGTGGGCGGTGTCGCAGTGGTGAACGATGGACGCTTCGGCTTCGACGCCCAGGATGGCGAGATACGCACGAGCGTGCTCCGGACGTCGATCTACGCGTTTCACGCTCGTCGTCAGGTCGATGCGAAAGAGGGCTACCACTACGCTGATCTCGGCGTGAGCAGCTTCCAGTATTCGCTCGTGCCGCACGCCGGAGATTGGCGAACCGCGCTCGTCCCGCGCGTCGGCGAGGAGTGCAATACTCGCATGACGGCGTTCGTTGAGCCGCATCATGCCGGATCGCTGCCTTCATCCGGGTCGGCGCTGGTGAAGATTGGCCCGGAGAACGTTGTGGGCACGATTGTGAAGAAGGCGCAGGCCGATGGCCGGCTCATCGTCCGGATGTACGAGGCGCATGGCGCTGAGAACACGACGGCGACGATCGAACTCCCGGAGCACGGCATCAGCGCCGAGGTTCCGATCGGGCATCACGAGCTGAAGACCCTTGCGTTCGACCTCGCCAATCCGGGCGCGGATCCCGTCGAGGTGGACCTGCTGGAACGGCCCGTGTAGGGATTCCGCGCGGGACACATCACGCAGACAGGAATGCCCGCTGCTGTCGCCGGTCGGCGTCTGTGTAGGGGCGATCCCCGTGATCGCCCCGGCCTTCCGCGAGATTCCTCGTTTCGCTCAGAATGGCAGCGAGGCTGTCTCTGCGTTGGGAAGGTGTGGCGCGAGACAGGGCGAACACGTGGTTCGCCCCTACGCGTAGTGTGCCGTCGCGGACAGAAATGTCCGCTCTCCGAGGTTGGTCGGGTCCGTTGGGCGGTCTTCCGCACAGTGCAACCGGTCGGATTCCTCGTCGCGCTCAGAATGACGGCACGTAGTGCGACGCCGGCCTCGCATCGCCACGACCGCGACACAAACGACGGCTGCATTCCGCCTCGCAGGGGAGGGCCTGAGGCCCCCCCCCTACCGTCACGCCCTCACGAAGACTTCGCTCACGTCGAACGCCGGGTCCGGCACGGCGTCGAGCGATCCGCCCCGTATGACGTGCGTACGGCCCTCCAACAGCAGCCCGACGAGCGTCAGCGGCGGACGCGGCTCCGCGCCGTCGGCGTCCGGCTTCCACGACGTGCAGCCGCGCGGGTCGACGTCTTCGTCGTCCGGTGGAGTCGGCAGGCGGGTCGCGACCTCCGTCCACCCGTCGAAATCGATGTAGCTGTGATCCATGAGCGATCGCCAGCGCGTGCCGGCATCGTCCACAAGCTCGAAGATCACCCGTCCCCAGGAGCTGTTCCCACGGATGCGGGAGCCAATCCAGCGTGCATCCGACGGAATGGGTACAGGCTCGGTGAGATCGAGACGAGTGTAGAACACGTGCAACGGATGTGCGGCCTGATCCTGCGGCAACGCGACGTGCAGGCCCGCGCCGTCCAAGTCGACGGCGGCGTCTGAACCGACGGCGGCGTCCGAATCGATGGTGATATCGTAGCGCCCGGGTGTGTAGGGAGCGCGAACGCTTCCGTGCGGGCCGTCGACGAGCCGGTCGAGCATGTCGTCGGCGCCGGGGCGTTCCGACCAGCCCGTGCGTGCATCGAAGCGCAGAATCGTGTCGCGACCCGACGTGTCGCCTCGAGACGCCGGCGCGCCGAGTTCCATGTCGCGTACGCCGGACAGCCCCTCGACGTACACCGGCGATGACGTCAGCAACATGTGGTACGCACCGTCGCGCTCGCGCAGCCGGTACGTGTTTCCGAACATGTCCGTCGCCACGGGTTCGCCGTTCGTGATCGCCCTGAACGTCGCCCATCGCTCGCCACGCACCGTCCAGAGGGCGTGGATATCCCCCATCGGGCTAGAGAATCGCAGCGCGTACGCACTTGGAGAGGGCATCGGCAGCGACTCGGCGAACGCCGCTCGGTCCACCATGCGGGTCATAGTCGCGTACGCGCAGAAGCTTTCGCGCGGGTTCATCTCCGGCGGGCGATGGCACATGCCGACAGGGCCGTAGCCTCCGTACTGATACCAACCGCACGGATCCCACAGCTCGGTGGTCATGCCGAAGTGAACGACTCCCCCCGCCAGAGCGAGCAGGTGCGCGCGGACATAGTGATCCGCCTGTTCGCGCTCGGAGAGCCAGCCCGGAGCCTGCGAGCAGTAGATCGCCTCGGTCAGGAAGCGAGGTTTGTCCGGGTAGCCGTGGATCTCCTGTAGCCGTTTCAGCTCGTAGATGCCGCCGAACGGGGCGTGCAGCGGTCCGGGCTGAAGTTCCGGCATCGACAGGAACATGTCGAAGTCGAGGCCGAATCCGTCAATGAGATCCGCCGGGAAACCACGCTGCATGAGCGCCGCGAGGAACGGCGTGTACCCGTTGCCGTAAACGAGTTTCGCGCTCGGGAACTCCTCGCGGACCCGCTTCGCGTACGCCAGTGCGGTGGCGACGCAGTTGTCGAGCGCTCTCTCTTCCTCGGCACTCAGCGGCGCGGGGTTTTCGCCGACGAGTTCGAGGGGGAATGAATTCGCGTGCTGCCTGCTGAGCGACGTTTCCCAGAAGACGAGCCAGTATGGCGCAGGCGGCATCTCATGCATCCGGCGTATCATCTCGTCGACGTCGCCGCCGGCGTTGCACGTGATGTGAATGCACGCGACGTTCGCGCAGGACAGGCCTACCTTGTGCTCCGCCAGCACCGCGACTTTGTGGTCCGTCTCCTCGCGCGTGCCTGTCGTGAGGAAGTTCGCGAGCGTCCAGCGCGCGCCGACCAGACGGAATATCGGCGCCGCCTCCTCCACCGAGATGCCGCCGTGTCCCTCGAAGAAGCACCATACGCCGAAGGGCGAGTCGGTCGTCGCCTGCCGCGTGTCGGGTGGAAGCAGGGCGAACGTAGTCTCGCGCACCGTAGCTCGCGATCCGTCGTCGAGCGATGCCGTCACGCGCAGACCGAAGCGACCGAACAGCGCCTGCGGCAGCTCAATCTCGACGATCTCCGACGCGCGCGGCCCAAGCTCCAACGACGACTGCTGCTCTGTGTCGCTCCCGTAGGGGTCTGTGATCTCAAGCGTCACGCTGACCGTTTGCGGCTCGTCGCGCATGCTGTCGAAAGCGATGGCGAATCGAGGGATGTCCGGCGCCTCGAAGAGGTGCCCACTCCGGTCGGACGACACCTCCATCGCGAACGGAGCCTCCTCCAGCGTCGCCGCGAGGATTCGCACTCGGCTCGCCGGCCCGCCGGGACGCGGGTAGCGACCCTGGTCCAGCGATACGGGGCGAGTGAAGTCCAGCTCGATCGCGTCGAGGTCCTCGTTCGTCAGGAAGTCGTGGAACGCTCCGACGTCAAGCGGCACCGGTACATACGTCGGGCCGTCTCCGGCTGGGACGCTGAAGTGCGAGGATACGGGGTTCTCTCGCCCGGGGACCAGCAGCCGGACAGCCGCTTCGTTCCGGCCTTCCGCGTCGCCGTCGAGTTCGCACAGCAGGTGAATGCGGTCGTACGTGCGATTCGGTATCCGGTACAGAGCGCGAGTCGGGTCGCTGTCGAGGGCGGAGCACTGCATGTATGACTGGAGGCTGCGATATCCCGTCGCGCCGACGTCGGCTGCGGCATTCTGTACGAACGGTACGGTGTCCCGCATCGTGACGGCCGGCGTCTCGCCAGTCGTTCCAGCGCGCCGCAAATCCAGCGGCAGGTATCGATCGGTGGCGTCAAGCTCAACCGTGCCGGAGCCCGTGGCCGCCGCTCCCGCCGGCAGCGAAAGCTCGATGCTGTCGGCGTCGACGGCGTCGAACGATGCAACGTAGCGGCCGTCCACCCACGCTCGCACTTCCAGAGGCGACACGTCCAGCGCGAGGCGGAACGTGCGCTCCCGCCATCCGGGGGGCGAGCCGAAGCTCTCGCGCAATTGCTCTCGCTCGTCATCCGAGGTCGCCCACGAGGCCACGTCCGGTACGAGCCGGTAATCCACCTCGACATCGCCCGGAAACGCCTGAATTGTCACAAGGTGCGGGTCCTCCGGGCTCCCGCTCACGGAGAGGCTGCACGGCCCGACGCTCAGACACGCGGGGTGCTCTGACTCGCCGAGATGAACGTCGATCCGGACGCGGTATGCGGCGCATGACGGCAGCGCGGAGGTGGCCGTTACGGGCGCCTCGGTTGCGGCGGAGATCGAAGGTGTCCACGCAAGAGGATTCTGGCTCATCGGGAGTGCTCCTCAGTGTGAGAGTGGCGCCGAGGCATATGGTACGCCGGTGCGGCTCGCGATCCACCCGTGAATATTGGTTCCATAGCGTGCCGACGGTACATTCCCGAGTCTTCTAGTGAGACACGTACCGGGGAGGCCGGAATGGACGCTAGACTCGACTCGATCACCAGCATTCTCGCTGCCAACGAGTTGCCACTCACCTGGCGCTCCATCATCGGCGATCCCGTGGCGCCCACCGGCGACGGCGCGCACGCACCCGACTACGATGATGCGTCCTGGCCGGAGGGTTGGAAAGGCCTGCAAGGCGAGCGCTGGGATACCGCATGGCTCCGCGCGACGCTTCCCCACTGTCCGCTCATCACGGGCGACCTGCGCGGGACGACCGTGCCCGGCGGCTTTGTCGCTGTCTGGGTGGATGGCGAGCAGGTCGCCGAAGGATTCGATCCGGACTTTGCGCTCGCCGCGGGCAGCGTTGCCGGAGATCGTGTGATCGCGCTTCGGAGTCGTATGGGCGAGCTTTCCCACGAGCACGAGCAGCTCGTTGTGTGGGAGTCGGACAGCCTGCGACAGGTTCAGCGCGCGCGCCGAAGCCTCGAATTCGTCCGTGCGTGGCGCACCGCGCAGCCCCGGCATGCCGACGCGATCGACGACGTGCTGCGGCGCTATGCCGACGTCGTTGACCCGGAGGTGTACGCGGGCGCGCCCTCGGTATTCTGGCAGGACGTGCTCGCCGCGACGGAGTTGCTCGCCGAGCTGAACGATCTCGCGAAGGAATACACAGTCCACATCGTACCGCACTCCCACGTGGACCTGGCGTGGGGCTGGACGTACGACGAGACGAAGCGGATCTCGCGCTCGTTGTTCGACATGGCGCTCCGGCTCATGGACGAGGACCCGGAATACACGTTCTCACAGGAGCAGCCGCCCATGTACGAACATCTGGAGGGCAGCGCTACCGAGAACGCCATCCGCGAGCGGATCGAAGAGGGCCGCTGGGATATCCCAGGAGCGACCTACAGCGAGCCCGAGAGCTTCATGACCGGCGGCGAGTCGTGGGTGCGCCACATGCTCTACGCCAAGCGGTACTTCCGCGAGCGGTTCGGCCACGACATACGCATTCACTGGGCGCCGGACAATTTCTCCGGTCATGCAAACACGCTCCCGCAGATCTGGCGAAAATGCGGCATCGACTGCTTCGCGTTCGGCAACTGGTACCAGGCAGACCACGGCGGGCAGTTCCTCTGGGAGGGCCTCGACGGCTCGCGCGTCTTCGCGCACTACTTCACGGGGCACTACGACTCCGCGCAGATGATCGATCAGGACAAGGTCGTTCGGAACGTCTGCGCCCACATGTCGAACACGTCGCTGGACCGGTGCATGCTCCTCGACGGCGACGACCTGACGCCGCCCTGGCCCGAGAGCCCGGCCGGTGTCGCGCAACTCCGCGAGCTTGCCGCGTTTCCGAAGGTGCAGTTCTCAACACCGCGCCGGTTCTTCGACGGGCTGAGCGAGGATTCGCCCGAAGCCGAGGGAATGCGCGTCGTGCAGGGCGAATTCATCAGCACGGTGGGCGAGCGTCACAACAACGTCGGCGCGTACACGTCCTTCGTCGAGGTGAAGCGTCGCAACCGACAGCTCGAATGGATGCTTCGCACCGCCGAGACGCTGGCCGCATTCGCCGGCGAGTACCCCGCCGACTGGCTCGACCGCGCGTGGAAGGGCGTCCTGCTGAACCAGATGCACGACATCTTCCCAGGTACAGCGATCCACGAGGCCTACGACGAGGCGCATCGCCGCTACGACGAGGCCGAGCAGACGTGCGTCGACGTCATCGACCACGCCGCGAACGCGCTTTCACGCGACATCGACACACAGGGCGAGGGCATTCCCGTCGTGCTGTGGAACACCCTCGGCTGGGATCGCTCCGATGCCGCGGAGATCGTGTTGACGGAAGCGCACAGCTATCTGGAAGGCTTCCAGGTCGTCGATGGCGAAGGCGCGGACGTGCCCGCGCAGATCCTCGAGACCTCCATCGGCACATTCGACAAGACGAACAAGACGTACCGTATGCTCGTTCAGCCGGACGACGTGCCGGCGGGTGGTTACCGCACCGTATGGCTGCGCCCCGCCTACGTGCAAGAGAGCACGTACGCCGCGTCGATGGTCGGGCCCGACGCGTTGACGCTCGACAACGACTACGTGCGAGTCACGATCGATCCGCGCACCGGCTGGGTCGATGAGTTCTTCGACAAGCGCGTCGGCGTGAACATCGTGCCCGATGGCATGCAGGCCTGCGTGCTGGAACTCCAGCGCGACATGGGCAATCCGTGGCACCTCGCCCCGGAGGGACCGCCGTGGCTTGCGAACGAGACGGTCGGCACCGAGGTGATCGAAGACGGCGACGTTCGAGCGGCGATTCGCGTCACGACGACGTGGCATCGATCGACGTTCGTGCAGGAGTTCCGCATCTACCGGAACAGCGCACGGCTTGAGGTCCTCGCGCACGTCGACCTGCACGAGTCCGAGGTCGTGTTGAAGTCGCTCGTTCCGACGCCGTTCGGCAACTCCGGGCGCTGGTCATGCGAAGTACCGTGGGGCGTTGTCGAGCGCGACGTGCCGGACAACGACCGCGCCGCGCAGACGTGGGTCGATCTGGCAGCCGACGATGGCTCGTGGGGAATCGGGCTGCTGAACGACGGTCGCTACGGCCATTCGTTGCGCGAGGACGGGACGATGACGCTGACCCTCGTTCGGTCCATACCCGCGCACAAGTCGTCCGAGCAGACCGACGAAGGCGTCCACGAGGTGACGTATTCCATCGTGCCACATGCGGATCGGTGGGAGGACGCGGGAGTCGTTCAGGCGGCCCATGCGCTGAACGCCCCGGTCGTTGCGCAGCGCGAGATTCCGCACGCAGGATCGCGCCACCACGCGGCGAGCATGATACGCGTCGGGCAGGAGAACATCGTGCTCGCGGCGGTGAAGCAGGCCCAAGAGGCGAATGATGAGATCGTACTCCACCTCTACGAGACGACCGGCCGCAAGACGGACGCTATGATCGAGTTTGGTCGGGAGCCGGTCTCGGCGTGTGAGTGCGACTTCATCGAGTGGAACGACGGTGACGGCGTCGAGATCGATGGATCGACGCTGCGTCGAACGTTCCGGCCGTGGGAGATGGCGGCGATCCGTGTTCGGTTCGAGTAGGGCGTGGACGTAGCGGGGGACGAACATGCGTGAAGACCTGGGCGACGGACTCATCCTGCGGGAATCCGCGCCGGCGGACGTCGACGCCATCGGCGCGTTCTTCGCAGAGGTGTTCGGCAGACCGGACGAATCGGCGACATATGCAGCCGACTGGGTCGCGGACCTACTGAGCGGTTCGCATCCGACGGTGAGTCCGCATGATTTCACCGTGGTTGAGGACACGAACAACGGTCAGATCGTATCCGCGTGCGGATTCATCCCGCAGACCTGGCGGTACGAGGACATCGAGTTCGGGGTGGGGCAACCGGAGTCGATCGCTACCCATCCCGACTACCGCAGACGGGGACTGGTGCGGAAACAGCTCGGCGTACTGCACCGATGGAGCGAAGAGCGCGAACACCTTGCTCAGGCGATACTCGGCATTCCGAACTACTACCGGCAATTCGGCTACGAGATGACCATCGACGCGGGTGGTGGTTGGGGTGGCTTCATGCATCACGTTCCCAAGCTCGGTGATGAGGAGACCGAGGCGTACCACGTCCGACACGCGACCGAAGACGACCTGCCGTTCTTCGTGGAAATGTACGACCAGCATACGAGTCGGTTGGCTATCTCCTGCGTCCGCGACGAGGCAGTCTGGCGCTTCGATCTCCACAGCGGCAGGAAGTGGTCTACTTGTGTACATCGGATCATCGAACGGGCGGATGGATATCGGGTGGGTGCGATCGCGAGCTGGCGATGGGGCCGTCCTGCGCACTACCCGCTGAATATCGACCTGTATGAACTCAAGCCGGGCGTTTCCTGGCTCGACGCCACTCCGCGCATACTCCGCTGGATCAAATCAGAATGCGCAGCGAATGCCGCGCGGGACACAGAGACAGATGACGCTGAAAAGATCCACAAGTACAGGTTCTGTCTTCGGCTGCCCCGGAACCACCCTGTGTTCACGGCGATACCCGAAAGACTTCCAGAGGAGCTGCCTCCCTTCGTTTGGTTCATGCGCGTGCCGGACCTACCGCGCTTCCTGCACCACATCAAGCCGGTGCTGGAACGTCGTCTGGCAGAATCGGTGGCGTGCGGGCACTCCGGCGAACTGAAGATCAGCTTCTTCCGGGACGGGCTTCGCATCGTGCTGGAGAACGGTCGACTCTCCACCATCGAGCAGTGGCAACCGACTGTCGAGGATCAGGGCAACGCGTTCTTCCCCGATCTGACGTTCCTGCATCTGCTGTTCGGTCACCGCACCGTTGGAGAGATCAATGCGATATACCCCGATTGCAGTGCGAGAGGTGAGCCGGCTGCGCTTCTACGGGCGATGTTCCCGAAGCGTCCGTCGATGGTCTGGCAGGTTCAGTAGTGATTGCGCCGGCAGGAAGGATCAGGTCGTAGATGAAGCCGCAATGGGACGATCTCCAGCTCTGCAGTATCGACTTCCACCTTCACGCGGGGCGTGAACGCCTGGCGCCGTACTCGCTGGGCGACGTCGTGGCCTATGCCCGGGCCACAGGTCGGCGGATCCTCGGGATCACGGACCACTGGGGCCTCTACCTGAATCCGCTCACCGACATGGAGTTCCGCCACTACGCACCGGATCTCTCCGGCTTCGCCCACTTCGCGGCGGACGTACGGGCGGCGCGCGAGAAGTACACCGATATGGTGATCCCGTTCGGACCGGAAATTCCGCTCCCCTATATCGTTGAGGGAACCTGCGACGCGGCGTTCGACCCACCGGAAGTCGACTACTTCCTGGGCGAGCCCGGTGGCATGAAGGACGTAGACGGAGCGGGGGAAATCCTCATAACGGGGATGGAGCACATGGCTCGTCTTCGCGACCGCGTCGGCAGGCCCTGTTTCATGGCACATCCGTTGCGTCGTCTGGTGAACCACTACATCGGAAGCACAAAGCCCGGCCCGAAGCATCCGAACCTGCCGCCTCATCCTCCGCTCGGCCAGTTCTCCGATCCGCTGGCGAACGTCGAGGAGCTATTCGGCATCCGCCTCCGAGAGTTCGCGCGAGCGGCCATCGAACACGACATCCCCATGGAGATCAACGAGTCAAGCTGGGGGCGGATCCTCGGTCAGAATCAGGAGTGGTTCGCGGAGCGGTATCTGTTCTTCTTCCGGACGCTGCTGGATATGGGCGTCGAGTGCATACTCGGCAGCGATCAGCACATACCGGACAACGGTGCGTGTACTCCGTTCACCGTGGCGAAGATACTCGGCCTCACCGCCGCTGACATGAAGTTCGTCCGTCACTGGCTGTAATCTGGAGGGGTTTTCACAAATCGTGAGGATTTTGGTGGCGGGCTCATACTGCGCGAGTCCACGGCTTCTGGGCTGTAGCGCTGAGTCGCGGGCTACGGCGGTGCTGCGGGCGCTCTCTCCGAAACGCCCGGCAAACGTATGGAACATCACCTAGGGGTCACAATGGCGGAATCGATGGTCATCGATATGGGAGACGGCATCGTCGTCCGGCACGCTGCAACGGAAGATGTCGAGGGCATCGTCGACGTGACGGAACAGATTTTCTGTCACGACGATGGGGATGAACTGAGCACAGGCATCGGAGCGTGGGCGCGCGCGCTCTCTAACGGGACGCATCTCACCGCCGGCGCGGCCAACTGGACCGTCGCCGAGGAAACCGCCACCGGGCGGATCGTCTCGGCGTGCGGTTACATCCCGCAGCGCTGGACCTACGGCTGCGCGGATCGCGGCGAACCCGTCGTCGAGTTCCCCGTCGGGCGTCCGGAGATAGTGGCGACCCATCGCGACTACCGAGCGCGCGGCCTCGTGCGGGCTCAGTTCGACCTGCTCCACCAGCAGGCGGAGCGGCTCGGCGCGATGGTGCTCTTCATCGACGGCATCCACGCCTACTACCGGATGTACGGCTACGAGTACGCTCTGGAGCGGGTACCGTGGCGGCGGGGAGGTTTCGAGGCCGTCCCGGCGCTGCCGGAGGGGGCAGCCGAGCCGTTCAACGTTCGCGAGGCGACGCCGGACGACGCGGCGTTCATCCAGCGCATGTACCAGCACGCCGCGAGCAGGTCGCTCGTTGCCTGCGTGCGCGACGAGGAGTCGCTCCGATTCCACATGGGCAATGAGAACGCCGGATATGGCCGGAGAGCCGGGATTGTCGAGCGTCCGGAGGGCGAGCCCGTCGGCATGCTGTGGTTCCACGGCGGAGAGGCCATCGGCGTCGAGATCTGCGAGATCGAGCCCGGCGTCTCCTGGCTGGCGGCGCTCCCGTCGATCATGCGCTGGCTGAAACAGGCCAACGACGGCGCAAAATACCAAGTGTACTACCTTCAGGCGGACCACCCGCTCTTCGACGCTGCCGGCGACATGCTTCCAGAGCGCGGCGAGCAGACTCACCCGGCGTGGTACGTCCGCGTGCCGGATATCCCGGCGTTTCTCCGGCTGATCGCGCCGGTTCTGGAGCACCGGCTCGCAGCGTCCTCGGCGGCGGGGTACACCGGCGAACTGGCCATCACGTTCTATCGCGACGGCGTGAAGCTCGTGTTCGATGATGGTCGGATTACCGCCGTTGAGCCACGTCGGCACAGCGCGCGAGACAACGACCGGTGTGGGTTCGTCGATCTTACGTTCCTGCAGATCCTGTTCGGGTACCGCTCGTACGATGAACTCCACCACGTGCATCCCGACTGCGATACAAGGGGCGGCGACGCGAAGGTTCTCATTCCGGCGCTGTTCCCACGATGCCACTCAGCCATGTACCCTATATCGTAGCAGGTTGTCCTTGGCTAGCGTCGGTGTATCGTATGGATATGCCGGGTGTTGCGTAGTCTCAGAGAGGCGGTGGTGTATGAGAGCTTGCATTGCGTCATTGTTCGCGGGATTGCTCATGGTATCCGCCGTCTTCGGCGATACCGTCGTGGAGCGCGGCGGGCGTGACTGGAACGGTACCGTCACCGCCGACAACGACACGTCCGTGGTGATTCGCACCGACGACGGGCTGGAAATCCGCCTGCCGCGCGAAAGAGTCGCCCGGGTGGATTACAGCAAGGGCTCCCCGGCGGCGGACACGCGACGCATCGAGCGGTCCGGACGCGTCGAGCTTGCACTGTTCGGGACGGGCTACGGAATCACGAACGCGTCCTTCCTCACGGTTCTCGCCGACGGCGGCGGAGACATGTTCGCGCTGACGATGCTGGCTGGCGGCGCGGCCGGATTCGCCGTGCCGTGGATGTGGAGCAAGAACCGCGACGTCAGCGAGGCGCGTGCGACGCTCATCGCCTTCGGCGGCTCGTGGGGCATGTGGCAGGGCTTGGGCTGGCCGTTCGTCTTCGGAGACGACGTGTCAACCAACGGAGTCCTCATTCCGGGGATGATCGGCGGCGCGACGGGCATTCTTGCCTCGGGTATCGTGTCGAGCGGACGGAACCTGTCGCAGGGCGACGTCGAGCTTGTTACGAGCATGCCCGGATGGACGGGCGTCTACTGGCTCTGGATCGCCGTGCTCTCGGGGGCGGACGACGGGGAGTTCATCCTCGGATCCACCCTCGCCGCGGGGAACGTGGGGATACTCGCGGGTGCGGCGCTCGCGAGTCGCGTGGAGTACAGTCGAGGGGATGTCCGGCTCATAAACACGGGCGGCCTGCTGGGAGCGCTCACGGGCGGGGCGGTTCTCGCGCTGGCAAACGTCGATGACGGCAAGACGGCGCTCAGCGTCGTCATGGTAGGATCGCTTGTCGGAACAGCCGTCGCGTGGAAGCTCGTTTCGCCGGGAGACAACAGCGGCGATCGCGCTCGGGCGATTCACGCCGAGATCGCGCCCACCGTTGTGCGTTCGCCGTCGAACGTGCGAAGGTCTGTGCCCGGA
>CAZEAI010000115.1:0-16869 GCA_964510105.1 uncultured bacterium | reverse complement strand
ACTGTGTGCCCGGTACGCCGCCTTACTCCGCGTCACCCTCGGCTGCCCAGACGGTTGCACGGTTCAGCATGAGCTTGAACGTCTCATGCCGCGCGGGACCTTCGTCGTGTCCGAGCGCGATGTACGCGATCTGGCCGTCGCCCCACGGCTTCGTCCAGACGACCGGGTGCGCGACGCCCTTGTAGAGAGCGGTTGCGAGGATGTTGTTACGAGAATCGTACTCGGTGATGTACTGCTCGTCGGTGACCATGAACTCGTCGAGACCCTCGGTGATCGCATGGGTGTCGTCGAGCACGCTCACTTGGTACGCGCGGAAGTGCGGGTGCGTCGCGAAATATCCGCCGACCATGGAACGCCACTCGGGCGATCCGCGGAACGAGTCGGCCGCCGAGTGGATGCCGACGAATCCCTTGCCGCTCTTGATGAAGTTGGAGATGCCGGTGTACTGCTTATCGGTGATCTCGCCGACGGTGTAGAAGAAGACGACGACGTCGTATTTCGCGAGGTCGTCGCTCGCGAAGACGCTCAGGTCCTCGTCGACACGCGTTACGTCGAACTTGTCCGACTCGCTCAGTGCGTCGTTCACTGCGTTGCCGACGCCCTGCCAGTTGTGGATTTCGCCGCCGCTGAATTGCAGCACTTTGATCTTCGCCATCGTGTGTTCCCTTTCCAGATGGGTAGGTTGTTGGTCTGTGTATGCTCGGTGGACGCGTTTCAAGTGGCGTGCTCGCGTCCGTGTCTGAAATCGTCTAGACGGAGGGTGATCAACAGTGTTACGATACCAAAGAGCGCGGCGCTCCCAAAGACCGGCAGGTATCCGACGGTGTCGATGATCCTGCCGGCCATGACGGGAACCACCATCGAGAAGATGCTGAACGTGTTCATGAACCCGATGTAGGAGGGGCGCACGCCAACAGGTGCGATATCCAGCAGGTAGTTCATCCTGCCGACGCCGATGCCGCTCCCGGCGATGCGGGATATGAGCAGTGCGATACCGACAACGAGGATGCGTACGTCGATGCCGGCGAGATCCGCATCAGGCAGGAAGAGCGCCGTCAGCGCCGCGAACGGCGATATGAGTGCAACGCGGCTGGCCTGAACCAGAACGGCGCGATTGCCACGCTGCGTGCCAAGGTGGCCCCAGTAGACGTTCATGAGGAGATCCGTTGCCGCCGCGACCGCCATGAGCACGCCAACTGTGCTCGCGTCGATGTACACCTCGCGCAGGAGAAACGGCACCAGGAAGGGCGTGATCATCAGTGCAAGCGAGAACGCGAACTGCCCCGCTACCAGCCGGCGGTAGTTCGAGTCGTCGCGGAGGAAACGCGGGCCCAACTGGAAATACTGTTTCCAGGGCCTGCGTCGCGTCGCCGTCTGGTAGTCGACCGGCTCGCGGACCATCATGAAGGCGCCCATGCCGATGACGATGAGCCCCGTCATGAGCGCCAGCAGGAAGAGGTAGTTCGTGGGGAACGCCATGCCGGAGCGCTCGCTCAGCGCCCACGTCGCGATGAATCCCGCTCCGAGGGCGAACAGGCCGGCGCCGGTCTGTCGCCACGCAAACACGGAGGGTCGGCGTTGCGCGGGAATCGTCTTGCTCAGGACCTCGTACCAGCCGACTCCGCTATATCCACCGGCCGACCAGTAGAGGAAGAAGAGGCCGATGAATCCGTAGGCGAACCAGGGCGGCATGTCGTGGCGGTACATCCACATCAGGCCGCACATCAGGGAGAGCATCGTGAAGCGGAGCACCGCGCCGATGCGGTACACGAAGAGCTTTGTCGGCTTCGGCTCGATCCAGTTCGCAACGTATAGCTGCGGCCAGACCCATCCGATCATCATCACGCCCGACACCAGGCCGACGAGCGTCTGCGAGCCCGTGAGTTGCGTGATGAACGCGGCCATGATCGTATTCGGGTCGAACAACATGCTCGGCCCGCCGGTCATAATGCCGTTCATGACGATGAGCCGGAAGTTCCGTCGTTCATCGGCCGGAGTGAGCGACTCGTGCGGCCTGTGCGCCGATGCATCTCCGTCGGGAGGCGCTTGGATATCTACCGGCGGCGCCTCAACTGTCTGTGACACGTTCGTGGACTACCTCACGCGACGTCATCTCGTCGCAGCTTGTCGACCGGCACGCCGACCGAGGGTTCGCGTCCGGTTCGGTCCCACTCCAACCTCGGCTCAATCAGTTTGAGCGAGATCAGGAACGAGGCGATTCCGAACGCGGTGCAAAGGGCGAACACAGTTGTGTAACCGAGGCCCGCGACAACGGCGCCGGCCATGATCGGCACGAATGTTGTGATGAATGCGAAAGCCTGCCAGAAACTTGTGTACGTCGGACGTTGATCCGGCGGCGCGATATCGAGCAAGTAGTTGTTGCGACCCACCGCCATGGCGTGGCCCGCGACTCGAGCGAATACCAGTGAGAGCGCGATCAGGACGAACCGTACGTCCACGCCTCCCAACCTGGTTTCCGGTAGCATCGCCGCGCCGACTGCCATCGCCGGCGAAAACGCCACAAGCCTCGTCGCCAGCACGACCACTGCCCGATTTCCCGATCGCTTTCCGAGCCAGCCGTAGAACATGGTCATCGCGACGGTGGCGACGGCCGTCGTGACCATGAGCGGACCGACCACGGCGTCTGTCATTCCCATGCGCTGGATAAGGAACGGCACGAGAAACGGCGTACCCGCCGCGGCGACGGCGAACGCCAGGAACGACGCCAGCAATCGCCGGTAGTTCGCATCGGTACGGACGATTCGCGGCCCGGTGCGGAAGTACTCTCCCCACGGCCTGCGCTCGCCAACGGCATTCGGGTCGACCGGCTCGTCGACCACCGCGAACATGGCCAGCCCGATGAACAGAATCACAGTCATCAAGCTGAGCAGAAATAGGTAGTTGACGGGGAAGACCAGCCCCGACCGGCTACTCAGCACCCAACTGATGACGAAGCCCGACGCAAGTGCCATCGCCTGCCCACCGGACTGCCGCCACGCGAACACCGTCGGACGTTCGCGCGGAAGGATCGTCTTGCCGATGATATCGATCCACGCGACGCCGCTCATTCCCGTGAACGACCAGTGTATGAACATCAGGCCGAGCATCGCATGGGGGAACCACCACGGCAGGCCCGCTCGCATCGTCCACATCATGATCCCGAGCAGCGCGAAGCTCGCCATGCGTCCCAGGACGCCCCACCGGTACACGTACAGCTTGCGCGGCTTCGGCTGGATTATGTTCGCCACGAAGAGCTGCGGCCACGAGAATCCGAGGGGAGCGACAGCGCCCGCGAGTCCGATGAGCAGCGGCGATCCGTCGGTCTGGACGATGAATGCGGTGAGGACCAGCACCGGGTCGAACAGCGCGAATGCGCCGGTCGACAGGATGCCGTTCCCGGCGACGAGCCAGAAGTTGCGCCGGTACGTTCGTACTGCGTTCGGTACGCTTTGGGACACGTGGGACGCTCGTTCCGGGTCAAGGATCGCTTACCGGCGGCAGTGCGATCCATTTCTTGTGGAGATGCTTCCTGTCCGCGAACACGCCGCCGGCGGCAGGAGCGATTCAGCCTACGCCTGGATCGGACGGGTCCGATCCGTTATCTCCATCGTCGGATTCGCCGCGGCAAGCCGAGATGAGGTCGCCAAGCTCCTCCGCGGTGATCGATTCGTGCTCCATCAGACGGCCAGCGACGGCTTCGAGTTCGTCGCGGCGGTCGGTCATCAGATCCACGACGTCGTCGTACGCACCGTTGACTATCTCCCGGACCGTGCGGTCGATTTCCGTGGCGGTGCGTTCGCTGTATTTCGGTGGCGCCCCCATCATCTGCCGGAGGAACCCCTGTTGTCCATCGTCCTCGTATGAAACGACGCCGAGGTCGCTCATGCCGTAGTCTTTCACCATCGCCGACGCGATACGGGTGGCCTGCTGGAAATCGTTGGCCGCGCCGGTCGTGACGCGTCCGAAGACGACCTGCTCCGCGGCGCGCCCGCCCAGCGTTACAGCGAGTTCGGCTTCGAGTTCAGACTTCGTCTGCATGTAGCGGTCCTCCGTGGGCAGATGCATCGTGTAGCCCAGGGCGGCGACTCCGCGCGGAATGATGGTGACTCGATGAACCGGATTCGCCTTCGGCGTGCACAGCCCGACAAGCGCATGTCCCGCTTCATGATAGGCGACGACGGTGCGTTCGACCTCGTTCAACACGCGAGACTTCTTCTCAAGGCCGATCATTGTGCGCTCGACCGCCTCGTGGAGGTCCGGCTCGGTCACCGCGTCATGCCCGACGCGGGCGGCAAGCAGCGCCGCTTCATTCACGACGTTCGCCAGATCGGCGCCCACCATTCCCGGCGTCGCGGAGGCGAGCTTCCGCAGATCGACGCCGTCCGCGAGCTTGATCTCCTCGGCGTGGATCTTCAAGATCTGCTCGCGTCCGTTGATGTCCGGACGGTCGATGACGATCTGCCGGTCGAACCGACCCGGACGCAGGAGCGCCATGTCGAGTGTCTCAGGACGATTCGTGGCGGCCATGATGATGATGCCGGTATTCGCGTCGAAGCCGTCCATCTCCACGAGCAACTGGTTGAGCGTCTGCTCTCGCTCATCGTGCCCGCCGAGCGGATTCATGCCGCGCGCCTTGCCAAGCGCGTCGAGTTCGTCGATGAAGACGATGCACGGCGCTCGCTCCTTGGCTTGCTGGAACAGGTCCCGCACGCGCGATGCGCCGACACCGACGAACATCTCGACGAAATCGGAGCCGGACATGCTGTAGAACGGCACGCCGGATTCGCCGGCGACGGCTCGAGCGAGCAGCGTCTTGCCGGTTCCGGGCGGGCCGACGAGCAGGACTCCCCTGGGGATGCGTCCTCCGAGCTTGCGGAAGCGATCGGGCTCCTTCAGGAACTCGACGACTTCCCTTACCTCTTCCTCGGCCTCGTCGATTCCCGCTATGTCGGAGAACGTGACTTTCGTCTCGGTCTCGACGTAGATCTTCGCCTTGCTCTTGCCGATCGACATGACCCCGCCGCCGCCGGCTCCCATCTTGCGGATGAGGAACATCCAGATGACGAAGAAGATCGCCATCCCGCCGATCCAAGCGATCATCTCCGTCAACCACGTGCTCTCGACGCGCGCGCTGAATGTGACGCCGCGTTCGCGTAGCAGGTCGATCAGTCCGGGGTCGTCGACACGTACGGAGACGAATCTCTCGCTGTTTTCGGCGTCCGTGCGGCCGCGGAGAGTGCCGCTCACGTGCTGTGTCGAGAGGGTGACTTCCTCGACGCGGCCCTGTTCGAGCAACTGCCGGAACCGGCCGTAGTGCATTGGCTCCACCGGTCCCTGCGAGAACAGTACGTTCAGCGCCAACAGCAGCATGAACGCGCCGACGAAGTACCAGATGGATAGCTGTGTTCTCTTTTCGACCGCCATGTGATCTTCCGGAGGAGTGCTCGGCCATTCGGAAAGGTATCTCTCAAATATACACGCCTGTTGGCTGAGGATACTCCCCCCGTGGCTCGCCGGTGATCATGGATTCCGAGGCGGAACCCGCACGGGTGGAGCCGCGCGCGGGCTCACGAGTGCTTGGCGTCGAGTACTCCGGGCGCGGGATCACCATCCGGCAAGACGTCCGACAAACGCTCGGATGGTCGAACGTTCATGCGGCGTGAGTAGCCCCGTCATCCACAGTACCGCCGGAAACGTGCAGGCGATGGCGGTCTTAGCGATGGCCACGGACCAGAACCCCCCGGGTATGAGCAGTGCGGCGTGATACGCTCCCGCGAGCAGCAACACGTGCGCGATGCGCCGCACCTCCCAGGGCAGCGGGTGGAGCCGTTGCGCCCAGTAGTAGGACAGCGCCAGACGGGCGGCGGACGCCGTCGCCGCGGCGAGAGCCGCACCCAGGATGCCGAGGGTCGGGATCAGGACGAAATTCAGCCCGATGTTCAGTGCAAGAGCGCCGATGATCACCCACGTGTTGTACCGCGCGATGCCCGCGAAGTAGAATCCTATCTCGACGCCGCCGATAAGCGCGTAGAGGACGAATCCGAAGGCGAGTAGCGGCACGACCTGCCACGCGGCGTAGTAGTCGGGTCGGCTGGCTAGGAGCAGGACGATCTCCTCCGACAGCAGGCTGAACCCGAGCGCAACCCACGTCAGCCCGATGGCGAAGTACGTGAGCGACTTCGTGACGAACCGGCCTCCTTCGGCATCGCCGCCGCGATTCAGGCCCATTGGAAGGTAGGCGCTGATGAACGATTGCCCGAGCATATTCACGCTCGTGGCGAGCTGGTGCCCAACGCCGTAAATGCCTACGGCTGAGAGCCCAAGCAGGTACTTGAGCACATACCGGTCGCCCATGCCGTAGAACATTCCCGCTGTCATCCCTACCATGTACCAGAGCCCGAACGGAAGCAGCTTCTTCGCGAGCGCGACGTCGAACGATGGTCGCAGGTACCTGGTGGAGACCGGGACCAGCACGGCGAGCGTCGCAAGCGCACCGGCGAGATTCGCCCAGAGGACGCCGGCGATTCCCATGCGAAGGACTCCGACCAGGTACACGGCGACACCCATCGAGACCGCCGCTCGGATGAGCATGGCAGCGACGAAGTGCCCTGCGCGCTCCTTGAGTCGGAGCACTCCGAGGGGCGTTGTCAAGACCATGTCCGACAGCCCGGTGGCGACGGCAATCAGGACGAACGCGCCCCACTCCGTCGATCCGAGCAATGCAGCGGACCACCATCCCGGGTCGATTTGCACGCACGCCAGTAGCAGCGCCGCGGCGGATGCCTGTGACAGCACAACGGTGGAGAACAGGCGCCGCCGCGCGGTGTCGTCCCGGGCTTCCGGCCAGAGCCTGAACATGGAGTTCATCAGGCCGAGCCCGGCCACGGCGCTCACCGCCTGGGTCACGAGTACGAGCAGGGCGATGACGCCGTAGTCGCCAAGCGGCAGGTGTTCGGTATAGAGCGGGATGAGGACGAAGCCGACAAGTCGGGCGGCGATCGTGCCGAGTGCGTACACGGCGCTCTGCTTGCCGAACTGGCGGATGCTCGGCCAGATCGAGCCGCTCTCGGCGGGCGTGTTCGCGGGCGATGTTGCGGAGGTCGGGTCGGTCACGCGTCGTCGGTCCTTCTGCGCTCTGTCATGGGCGATCCGGAAAGGTACGGCGCGGTGGGGCATCGGAGAAGTGCGACGGACACCGGTCCGCAGCGTGAAGCGGGCCGGCAGCCACCCGCTTCCGCGCTCCGCGCGGGCGGTCAGCGGATGAGTATCATTCGGCGAACGATCGACTGCGCCGCCGGTTCGCGCGTCGTTTGGCTTGGGTTCGCTCGCGAGTCCTGAGCGCCTGCGGCGGCCCACGTGAGCCGGTAGAGATACACGCCGCTGCCGAGGCTCCGCCCGCCGTCGTCGCACCCGTTCCAGATGACTTCGTGCGCGCCCGCGCTGAGATAGCCGTCAGTGAGGCGGCGGACGCGTTGACCGTTCACGCTGTACACGGATATCGTCGCATGTCCGGCTTTGGGCAGACTGAACCGTATCGCGGTGAGTGGGTTGAACGGATTCGGCCTGTTCTGTGAGAGCGAGAGCCGGCTTGGTCGGGCGGTTTGTTCGACAGCCGTGAGATCGCCGACGAGGGGCGGGTCGATGTCCCACACCTGCAATTCGTCGCGCAGAAACGCGAGAATACGCGCACCGTCAGGAGTCACCATCGTGGCGTACACGCGCCAATTACGGAACGGGGCGGAGCCGACCGGCTCGGACACTGCGAACGATGCGACGAGTTCTCCCGAATTCGCCGAGTAGATCTCGACGTCGGTTGCGTCGCTCGGGCCCAGCACGACGGATTCGCCGTCGGCGCTGATCGCCACGCTCCCGATTCGCATGATCCTAGATGAGCGTATCGTCCGGATGGTATCGCCTGTAGCAGCGTCGCAGACCACGGCGCGACTCCAGTCGCCCGGCTGGTGCAGGATCAGCAAGCGCTGCCCGTCCTCAGACAGATCGAAATCCTGGATGGTGCCACCCGTCAGTGCTCGGGAATACACGCGTCGGCCAGTTGCCACGTTCCACATTTCGTACGAGATGGCGTCCGTGACGATCGCGTGCTCACCGTCCGGCAGGAGAACGGCATCCCGGACTGTCCCCATGGTGGTATGCTCTGCCTGCGAGCTGTAGATGTAGGTGGTACTCGCGAGCGCGCCCGTCTCGGCGTTCCATCGCCACGCGGTTGCCCGGTACGATGTCGCGTCGAGCGAGTCCTGCCTCGCCCCGATGGCGACGACATACCCATCGTCGGTCAACCAATGGAATGGTGCCGTCGCGTTCTCCTGATCGACGGCGAAGACGCGTGCCGAGTCACCCGTCGCGAATTCGCTCAGGACGACGCGCGCGGCCCCACTGGGAAGCTGTAAGCGGTCGGGGTTGTAGATCTCGATGGCGGGACCATCGGCTCTCGATGACACTACATACTGCCCATCCCGACTGAACGACGGGTTGCTCCCGCTCCACGACCGCTCGGTTACCGGCTCGCCGGTCGCGATGTCGACCAGCGAGGTGCCGCCCGTACCCGGCGTGCCGAGGAGAACGCCGTCGGGTGTAATGACCGCGTCTGTGTAGTCGTACGACACGTGCATGTCTAGGTCGTGGAGATGTTCGCCCGTCGAGAGGTCCCACATGGACAGTGCGTCGCCCTTTGATCGGCCCACTGTCACTGCGCGCTGCCCGTCCGGGCTCACCGATAGAGCCGCAGGACCGTTGGAGTAGTAGAACGAGTCGGACAGCGGCCCGATCATGCCGACCGAGTCCCCGGTGGCGACATCCCATATCTTCACGACCGGCGCCGGCACGTGGGCCACGGCTTCGTAGTCGATCACCCCACCGGCCCCGGCGCTGTCCGGCACGACGAGGTACGCCTCGACAACATCCTGTTCCGTGGTGCCGTAGATGCGGGCGCAATCCGGTGATATCGCCAGTGAAACGATCGACGCCGATCCGGCGGTAAGGTACTCGTTGTAGAAAGAACCGATCGAATCGCCCGTGACCGGGTTCCACAGGTACACCGCACCGTGCCTGGAGACAGATTCCGGGAGGTGGACCGCGTGCGCACTGGCAACGTAGGCGCCATCCGGGCTGAACTGTACATCGTACCCCTCCCCGATGCCCGACGCGTCCATCGTGCAGACCCTCTCCCCCGTTGTGATGTCCCAGACCGCGATATTGTCGTTCATCGTGGTTGCGGCGAGGCGACCTTCCGGGGTGATCGCGCAGGCGCGTCCCGATGGAGACCATGACGAGACTTCGTCGGCAAACGCGCGCACGAGAGCCCCGGTCTCCGCATCAAACACACGGATGGCCGGACTGCGGTCGGCCCGGGAAACCGTCACGAGCAGCGATCCCGCGGCGGCGTATGTGAGATCGCTGCCGATTCTCTCGGGACGGAAGGTCAGCACGCGCCCGCCGGTGCCTGTGTCCCAAACCCGTACGTTGCCGTCGTTGGCGACCGCCGCGATGCGCGAACCATCGGGGTTGAGAGCAAGCGCATAGATCGTGAGCGGGAAGCCGGGACAGTCATCGGCCCGAAGCGCTCGGATGAAGTCACCAGTTGCCGCATCCCACGCGATAACGGTGCGTCCCTCTCCGGTGGTATAGACGATCTGCCCGTCCGGGCTGAAGACCGCGCTGTACAGTTGGGTTTGCAGCGGCAGCGCGTAGCGCTGGGTCGCGGAAACGGCACGTGCATCGGAGGTGCACAGGATTGTGGCGACGGATGCCACGACGAGGCACAGGGCGGTACGTGGGCGGATGGCTGGCGGCGCGGATATCATCTTCTGATTCCCCTTCGATGAGTCCACATCGTGGAATTGGCAGTCGGCAGAGAGAGTAGAGCAGAACACCATCGAGGGCAAGGCGATACTGGTATACCTGTCGCCGGTCGACACCGTCTCGCCACTGCCAAAGGGCTTCCGATTGCCGCAACTCAACGAGCTTACCTTTGGGAAGCTCACGCGCCGCCCGTACGTTGAGACGCGTCAACGCCAATTCGGTTCGCCTACCGCCCACCGGAGGACCCTATGCCGCTCAGATCGGCTACCCGCACGGACGCGCCGCAGCACGACGGCGCCGGTGGCGTGGGCTCGTTCCTTGCCTCTTCCCTCGCTCATGAGGCGGCCAACCGGGTGTCCGCCGTCCTGTGGCCATTCGCGATTGTGCTGTGGGTCGCGACAGTAGCAGCAGCGCCCTCATTGGAGAGCCTGGCCGGTTCGCGAGCGGTTCCGCATGCCTATTTCGCGTCGTACGCCGCGGCGACGATCATCGCGCTCTCGTGCCGGTGGAGGGCCAGTTCCGTGTGGATCTCAGTGATCGTGACGAGCGTACTTGCCTGGACTCTCGCGTCGTTCGCGGTCGACACGGGCTTGCTACCACCCGACCCGTCGCGGGCTATCCTCGCGCCGCGAGGGCTCGCGGTCGAGTCTATCATAGCTCCGATTGCACGGGCGATGGCTCTTGTCGCTGCGTGGGGCATCGCCGATATGCTGTTCGAACGGGATAGAGGGTGGGCCTCCCGGATGACGTTCGCCGCGGTGGCGGCGGCTGTGTCTGGATTGTGGGGCGCTCACCTCGTCGTTCCGGGTCAGGGCAGCGAGGTCTGGACAGGCAGCTCGCTGGGGCTCGGAGACGTGTTACACCGCATCGCCGGCTGGGCCGCGATCGGCTTCGTGCTGACTCTTGTCGTTCGCCCGCTCAAGCTGCCGCGTATGCGTCTCGGAGTCGTCTATCTCGTGGGATGCTTGTTCGTAGGAGCGGACGTCATCGCCACGGGCGGACGGTCCGTCAACGCCATCGTCGCGTTCTGCGGGATGACGGCGGTTTCGATTGCAGCTTGGACGGCGGAGTACCGTCGTTGGCGCAGTGCGGCGTCCTGACCCGGATCAGTCGACGATGAAGCCCGGCGGAAGCGGCTCGTTCTCCAGCGCCGGGTAGCTTGGGTCGCCTTCCACGCTCTCCCGATGCTCGCGCAGGTAGTCGGTGTCGCGGTCGTCGCCGACGACTCTCAGCGCGCGCTTCTTCGGCGTGATGTAGCTCCCTGTGCTCAGTCGCTCCTCGCCGTATCTGTCAACCACGATGGCTCGCGGCTCGGCGACCGGGCACTCGTGTTCGCACAAGCCGCAGCCAACGCACTTGTCCTCGAGCACGGTGGGGCGGCGTTGCGTTCCCTTGTGGTCGGTGATCGTGATGAATTCGACAGCATCGTAGGGACATACCTCGTCGCACACCAGGCAGGGCTTGAGTTCTTCCCACGCGAGGCAGCGATCCCGAATGACCCGCGCCGTGCCGATGCGGGCGAACGACTTCTCCTCGTGGGAGATGTGGCGGATCGCGTGCGTCGGGCAGACCTGCGTGCAGTTGTGGCAAGGCTCCTCGCACCCACCCACCTTCGGTACCAGCACCGGCGACCAGAGCGCCGCCCAGCCTGCCTCGATTCCGAGCGGCTGAAGGCCGTCGGTGGGACACGCCTCCACGCATGCCAGACAGCGTGTGCAGCGGGCGAGGAACTCGTCTTCCGGAACGGAACCGGGGGGCCGCAGTACCGTACCTGGACGCGGGCGGGCATCCGTCGACGCGACTCCGAGCAGCCCGACGCCGATTCCCGCCGCCACGGCTGCCAACGCCTGACGCCGTTCGGGATAGAAGCCGGGCGCATCGTCTCGCCCTTGCGGGCCGAATCGCACCGAGGTCATCCGGCACACGTCCTGACATCGCAGGCACTGGACGCACTCACCGCGGTGCGTCTCAGTGAAGTCCGCCGCGGGGATCGCTCCCATCGGGCAGTCGCGAGCGCACTGGCTGCACTGTGAGCAACTCCCGTCGACGTAGCGTTTGTAGAGTCCCACCCGTCCGAGCCAGCCGAGCATAGCGCCGAGCGGGCAGAGGTTGCGGCACCAGAAGCGTCGCTCGGTACGTCCCAGCGCGATGATGCCGGCGAATATCAGCGCTGTGGCGGTCATCCAGCCATAGAGCGACGGGGATTCCAGCGCGGGAACGCTCAGCGCCTCCTGCCCGGGAGCGAAGCGCGCCGTCACAAGCCCGCCGTAGCCGAGCCATGCCGCCGCCGGGACGAGCACCAGCTCCACCGTGCGCATGAGCAGCACCAGCGGGTCGAGGATCAGCCCGGCGCCGACGCCGAGTACGGACGATCCCAACACCACCGCCAGGACGATCTGTTTCCACTTCGCGCGAGGACGAATCTCGTCGCCGAGCCGCGAGGGCCCGCGCTTCCAGATGTACCGGTCGGTGAGATCGAGTATCGTGCCGAGAGGGCAGAGCCAGCCGCAGAAGAAGCGTCCCACGGCAAGCGTCGCCACCACGAGCACCAGCGACCACGCGAGGGCGGGCCATACGTCGCGCGCGGCGACAGCAGTCACTACGGCGACGAGGGGGTCGAGTTGCAGCCAGATCGTCGGGAATATCGGCGATGCGCTCGGCCATGCCGCCGCGATGGCGAGGCCGAGAAACAGCGCGAGCGTCGCTATCTGGATGGGCCAGCGCCAGCGAATCATAGGGAAGCCAGACCGAGACCGGCGTGGACTCAGTGGGATGGGGCGTATCTCAACCCGCGCCCGAGCGAGCCTCCAGCTCTATCCGCCGGACGGTGAGTCGCGCCACGTCGATCTCGCCGATGCCCTGCTCGCCCGCGAGCTTGATGTGGCGGACCTGGTCCGGCGTGAACGAGCGATTGTACCACTGCGCGATGCCGACCGTGTAGGCATCGACGGATGCCGCGTTCACGCCCGCGATGATCGCGTCGGGCGCCTCGACGCGCCCCGGTCCGCCGGGGCCACGCGTGACGAGGGCGCGCTGTGCGTCGGTGATGACGAGCGTCGGCGTAACGAGTTTCGCCAGATCGGCCACGGCCTGATGCAGGTCGTAGCGCGAGTGGAACGGTCCGCGCGCCTGGATGAGCCCCATGTTGCCCTTCATCGCGAACGACACGCCCGCCGATGAGTGCGACTTTGCGATGGGCATCGCTATGAGTACGTCCGCCCTGCCGACGGCTGTCGCCAGGTCTACCTCCGTCACTTCAACGGCGCCCGGTATAGCGGTTGTCGTGTACGGGCTGCGCGCCGTGAGCGGAGATACCTGCGTGCCCGGCAGGCGGCCGAAACACAGCTCCGGGTCGCGCACGGGGTAGTCAGCGACGAGGATCTCCCGCGCGCCTGCTTCGCGACACATCTCGATCACGGGCTCGATGGCGGCCGGATCGGTAGTCGTCGCCATGTCGGCCGGGTTCGGGAAGCCCGCGTTCGGGTTGATGAGCACCCGCTGACCCGCTTTCACGTAGCGTTCCATACCTCCAAGCGCATCGACCGCCGCTCGCACCTTCTCCTCCGCGCTGCCACCCGACGTATGTACGACGTCGGGGATGGACTCGGTGGAGTCTACGCCCGCGCGCGCCCAGCGCGGTACGAGCGCTCCTCCGGTCAGGACGAGTCCGGCTTTCATGAAATCCCGGCGTGACAGCGACATGGCGATCTCCTCGATACTCAGGTGCGTGATGGTTGCGAGTTGCGCGCACGGTCGGTCGTGCAAGCCGTGCCCGCTCTGCGGGCATGTTGGAGTATATCACATCGGCGCGACCGGCTCAACCGGCGGGAGGTGAGGGCGGGGAGGCAGGCTTGGGCTTGTGACACTTTCCCGCAGTTCGGCCTGAGTCCCCATTCTACTATGCGACTATTGGGATGCTATCTGACTTGCGTCGCCGCTACCGTCACTCCTCTCTAGCGCCTTGACGCGCCGCTCCAGCGCGATCACGCGTTCCAGTTCCGCGCCGTTGAGGTCCATCACAGCCTGCATTGCCTCCGAGCGAGATTTCGCCAACAACAGCTCCTCGCGCTGTTCGAGTCTCACGATGCGTTCATTGAGTTCTCGGACGTCTTCGGACAACCCATCCACATCGTCCTTTAGAACCGAGACTCTGTCGGTCAGCGTCACGAGCTCCCGCAGCATGTTGAGGAGATCACTCATCTCTGGGCTCCGGATCACCGCGCAGCGTGCTGCCGAGGCGCTTCGATACGCGGTTATGTGTCTCCTCAAGCTGGTCGTTCAGCACTCTGATACGCTCAGTCACAAGCGATAGTAGGCGGTCAACGTCCTCAGTCGCGCTTTCGTCCGAATGCGCCACGTGCGGCACAATGTCATCGCTTTCGGCGCGCGGATCGAGTAGCGCCTCTTTCCCGGCCGCCAGCCTGGTTACTGGGCTAGCGGGGGGCGTCTCGCGTCGGCGAATCAGCGCGGCACCTAGGTATTCCAGAGGTTGGGATTTTCTCCGCATGAACGCCGGAAGGCGAAATGCGTCTGCTGTGGGATGTAGGCCGCCTCGGTGGGCCACACTGTCGCTCACCGACGGCTCTGTCACGCTCTCGCGGTCGTGTGACGTTTGCTGTCGCCCACGCTGAAACGCTGGGATCGAAATGTCGTCAGCCGGCGGCGGTCTTTTCGGCCGTTGGACCAGTTCACGAGGCGTCTCCGCAGTATCGATGCGACTGGAATCCTGCCCCCCACCTTCGCTCCGTTGTTCATCCACCGGTCTGTCGAACCCAGTCGCTATCAGTGTGATTCGGATCTCATCTTCCGGCACACCCTCGTCTAGCACGACACCCACGTACGTGTCCGCTCCATCACCGGCTTCATCGTTGATAGCTTCCATCACGTCGTTGACGTCCTCCTGCGAGAGAGCTGGGCTCGCGGTGATGTTCACGAGCAATCCCATCGCGCCCCTGATAGACACGTCCTCGAGCAACGGATTGCTAATAGCCTCCAGAGCGGAGTCTCTTGCTCGATTTCCGCCAACGCCAGTACCTGCGCCCATCGTGGCATTGCCGCGATGGGCCATAACGGCCCGCACGTCAGCGAAGTCGAGGTTTACGAGTCCCGGCACGAGGATGATGTCCGTTATGCCCTGCACAGCGCGAAGAAGCACATTGTCGGCCTCCCCGAACGCTTGTCTCAGCGGCGTCTCTCCAGGCAGCACCTCCAAGAGCCGCTCGTTCGAAATCACGATGAGCGTGTCCACATTCGACGAAAGCTCGGCGAGTCCGCCTGACGCCCTTCTTCGGCGTTTGGGGCCCTCGTAGCGAAATGGCGTTGTAACGACGCCCACGGTGAGCGCACCCATGTCACGAGCCAGTTCGGCGATGACCGGGGATGCTCCCGTGCCGGTACCTCCGCCCATTCCCGCCGTGATGAAGACCATGTCCGAACCGGCGAGAGCGCCAGCGAGACGTTCGCGGTCCTCTTCGACCGCCTCTCGACCGACCTTTGGGTCACCGCCCGCGCCAAGGCCTCTCGTTACGTTCCCGCCGATGCAGATCTGTGTTGTTGCGCTCGAACGTTGGAGCACCTGATCGTCCGTGTTTATGGCGATGAATTCCACTCTGGACAGGCCAGATTCTATCATGCGCTGGATTGCGTTCCCGCCGGCACCGCCCACACCCACGACCTTCACCCTCGCCACAGGCTCCTGCTCGTGGTCGAGCTCGAATGCAATGTTTGCCACGTCGGTCGCTCCCTAACTGTTGTGGACCAGCGCGCGAGTCGCAGAAACGCGATGTCGCATGGGCGCTGTGACGTTCATGCCCAACACACACAGAAACTCGCCCGCTGTGTGTCCTCGTGCAACCGGCACAAGCAATGCTTCGCAGTCCTCCGTCTGTTCCTTTGACGTATCGTACACCAAAACGGGGCGGCGAGCTCACGAACGCATCGCGTCCATGAGCCCATACCGCCCCGCTGCCCGGCGGACTGTTGAATCGTACGGTGCGCCTGCTCGCGCCTCGCGACTGAAGTCGCGGGCTAGCATTGTGCGAAGTCGCCCTCCGGCGACTCCCAGAACACACGCTGCCCACGAGCCTATCGGGCTCGGAGCCTCCGAAGGGAGGCCTTATTCCGCAGAACAGCGGTGTTCGTAGCCTGCGGTTTGGACCGCCGGGCGAATCGGAGCTTCGTTACGCTAGTTCGTTGCGTGCTCCGTCACCGGCGCGTACCGCGACAACCGGGGCCGCGTGAACTGCGCGCCCTGCTGCTGGAAATGGCGCAGTTCCGGCAGATTCTCCAGGTCATGCACTCGTTGCGCGGAGTAGCCCAGCGCTTCGAAGTCCATGATACCGTTCGACGCGTGGCACTCGACGCACTGGCGACCCTCGGATTCGATCCCGTGGTTCACCATGAGGGTGCCCATCTGCCGCATCCAGCGCGGCTCGACGTTCCAGTTGCCCTCGTCCAACGGGTAGCTCGCATCCCACTCGCCGACGCCGAAGTACGCCATGAACTCGTCCATCATGTAGACCTTGAACGGCGTACCGTACATCCCCTCGACGATCGGGTGCGAGATGGCCTTGCGAACCGCGTTCTCGGGATTGCCCGTCTCGAAGTAGGTCTTGTAGTCGAATGGCAGGATCATCGCGCCGAACGGGCCTTCGTTGTTGAGGTCCTCAAGCATCATCGCGTTGAATAGCTTGAATGGGTAGATGCGGCTCTCGCCCTGATTCATGCGACTCCGCAGGTTCTCTTCGATGGCCTGCGCGCGACGCTCGCGAAGCTCCGGCGTCATCTGCGAGAGGTTGTCCGTCACCGATGCGAGGTACTCGTCGACGCCGATGCCGTACTGCTCGCGGATGTCGGCCGTGTTCTCGACGATGGCGGAGATCGTCTCTGGATCGTCGATGCCGGCGATCTCGCCCATGAGCGGGTTGTACGCCGCGCTGCCGTTCGGATTCGCGCCGAGCGCATTCGCCAGGAACGTGCCGCTGCCGTTGAACCAGAGGAACGTGAAGCCCTGCCCCGGTTCGCCGGAGTTGAGCACCACCTTCGGGACGT
>CAZEAI010000114.1:0-17117 GCA_964510105.1 uncultured bacterium | reverse complement strand
CCGGCAGATGGCTGTAGTACGCGACCTTGATGCTGTGCTCCGTGATGCCGTGCGCCGCGCAGACCTCGTTCATATCCTTGCAGAGCTGGAACAGCGGATTCCCTTCGCCAACGACCCGTCCCTCCGCTGCGTCGGGCGCGAACGTGTTGGGTAATGCCCAGATATCCGAATCCCATGAGTGCTTCACGCCATGCATCATCGCGCCTTTGACGCCCATCCCTGCGAGGTAGTCGACCTGGTGCTTGTACCATTGCGGGCTGATGGACGTGAACAGCAGCATCTTCGGCGCGCTGTCGGACTCCATGTCGGCAAACTCGTACGAATCGACAACCGGAGTACCGTCGGGAATCTCCGACTTCTGGCAGCCCAGAATCGTTGTGAATGCGATAGACAAGAGTACGTGGATCGCGCGCTTCATCGTGACCGCCTTTCGGGCGTTGGCATCGTGTCGTATCTGGTTCGCCCACTGGCGAAAACCGACGCAGGCGCTCCGTCATGTATCCGCAAATACCCGGCAGGGGGGAATAGCGACCGGAGCGATTTCTGCTGGCGGGAACCCGGGTCGGCCATCATGCCGGCAGACTAGTTTGTCTGCCCCACCAACGCGCTAGCATCAACGCATCCGCCCAGTGGGCAGACCGGGAGACCCCAGCGAGGGCGGATACTGCTATGCGCCATCCGCCGACACACCGGCTCACAACGTCATCGGTGTTCCGGGTTCGGCGAGTCGAAGCGGCAACCGGCGTCCCACTCGGAGCGTTGGTTGCCGTGCGCCGGGATGCCGCCGGAATCCTTGAGCACCCGCGCCATGTGGAGGAGATTCCACGTCATGAACGTCGTGTTCCGATTCGTGAAATCGTTCTCGGGGCCGCCTGAGCCCGGATCGAGGTAGGAGGGTCCCGGTCCGGCTTCGCCAAGCCACGCCGCGTCAGCCTGGGGCGGGATCAGATAGCCGACATGCTGAAGCGAGTACAGGATGTTCATCGAGCAGTGCTTCGCGCCGTCCTCGTTGCCTGTGATGAGGCAACCGCCGACGCGGTCGTAGTACGCGTACTGCCCGTGCTCGTTCAGGTCGCCGGTGGTGGAGTAGAGGCGTTCGATCACCTTCGTGCATACCGACGACTTCTCGCCCAACCAGATCGGCGAGCCGATGACGAGAATATCCGCCGCCTTGACCTTCTCGTAGATTTCCGGCCAGTCGTCACGCGCCCAGCCGCGCTCGGTCATATCGGGGTAGACGCCGTTTGCGATCTCGTAATCGACGGGGCGCAGCAGCTCGACGGCGACGCCATTCTGCTCCATGATCGCTCGGGCAATGCGGATCAGGCCCTCGGTGTGAGAGACCTCCGGCGTCTTCTTGAGCGTGCAATTGAGGAAGAGCGCTCTCAGGTGCGAAAGATCCCATTCATGGTTCTCGCATAGCTCAACATGCCTGGCATCCATTCAAGATCTCCAAGAACCGGCTCACAGAGATCGGAACAGACGCATGGGGCAGGCCGTTCCTGAAGCGGTACGTGATCGAGTCAGGGCTCGCGGAGGCCGGTGGACACGACGGGGGCCTGGTCCACCGTTCGCCACGGGATACCGGGCCACCACTGAGTGGGCGGCGTCGACGCCGCGGGCTCGACGCTCTGCCCCGGACGGGGAGCCGCGACGTCTGCGCCTGCCTGCTCCGCCGCGACGAGTAACCGCTCGATCGGCTCCGTCCATGAGTGGAGCGAGAGGTTGAAGGTGCCCCAGTGCGCCGGAATCAACAGCCCGCCACCAAGCTGCATGTGCGCGTCCATCGCCTGCTCCGGCCCGAGATGAACGTCCGGCCACGCGGAGCCGTATGCACCGATTTCGACGATGTTCGCGTCGAACGGCCCGAGTCGCTCGCCGATCTCGACGAATCCGGGAAACATCGCCGTATCGCCGCTGTAGTAGATGCTGTGCGCCGGTCCCTGAATCGCCCATCCCGACCACAGCGTCTTGTTCTTGTCCAGCATGGTGATCGAGCGATTGGAGAAGTGTCGCGCCGGCGTGGCGGTAAGCGTCAACACACCGACGTCGGCGTCTTTCCACCAGTCGAGTTCGGTGATGCGTTCGCCGGGAACACCCCACGATTCGAGATGCGCTCCGACCCCGAGGGGCGCCAAGAAGCGGAGCCCGCGCTCGTTGAGCGAAACGATCGTCGGTTCATCAAGATGATCGAAGTGGTCGTGGGAGATCACAACCGCGTCCACGTCCGGCACCTCGTCGAGCGACATGGGAGGGGGGAAGAAGCGCTTCGGCCCCATGAAGCTGAACGGTGACACACGCTCGCTCCAGACCGGATCGATCAGCACACGGGCGCCGTCGATCTCCACGAGGAACGTCGAGTGCCCGAGCCAGGTCACGCGCAGTCCGGTAGACGGCGGTCCGTCGAAGTCCGACCCGGTTCGATTCATGATGTCGACGGGCGCATCGGGAACCCGCCCTTCGCCTGCCGTCATGAACTTCCAGGTCGCGACAAGCATGCTGCCGTTCTGCTCCGGCAGTGCATTCTCGAACCGGCCGTCGCGCCACTGTGGTGACTGCTCAAGCCGTTCCGTGGTTGTCTCAGCTACCGCGTCGGCCAGGATCATCGTCGCACCCGCGACGACAAGCGCCCCGACCAGCAACGCCGAGACCAGCGGCGCGGGCCCGCGTCTCGCGTATCCACGGAGATTCTGTATTCGATCATGGTGTGCCATATCCCTCTTTCTCGATGTCTGAGCCCGGCGATATCACTGCACGCCACTGCATGTCTGTCGAACGAGAACCAGGTCGTATTGCATCGGCGATACGCGCGACTCTCCATACGAAACACCGAGGCGCTGACCTTCGCTCCATCCGCGGCGCGTGGTATCTTCCTCCCCCTCATGATATCGCCTCGCGCACGCATATTCGCCGCGACATGGCTCGCATACGCAGGATACTACCTCACGCGCAAGAACCTGCCCGTCGTGCAGCCCGCGCTCATGTCGGAGCTGAGCTGGACCACGGTGCAGCTCGGCATCGTCGTTACGACGTTCCAGCTCACGTACGCCGTCGGGCAACTTGCGGCGGGAGCGCTTGGAGATCGCATCGGCGCGCGACGGCTGCTCCTCGCGGGCATGACGGCGACGGCCCTGCTCTCCTTCGCCAGCGGATTCGTCACATCGGTAACCGCGCTCGGGGTCATCTGGGCGGCGAACGGGCTCGCGCAGGCAACGGGCTGGCCGGCTGTCGTCAAGACGATGACACGGTGGTTCCCGCGCGAGAATCGCGGACGCGTCATGGGCTTCTGGACGACGAGCTACCAGGCCGGCGACGCGATCGCAACGTGGATCACAGCGGCCGCGCTCAGCGGCGCCGCGGGATCGGTCGCCGGTTGGCGCTGGGGATTCTGGATTCCCGCGCTTGCGCTCACCGTCGTCATGATTCCCGTGATGCTCTGGCAGCGCAATGAACCCGCGTCGGCTGCGCCGTCGGTCGCGTCGGCTACCCCGACGGTCGCGCCGCTGGAAACGCCTCCCGCCGAGCGGCCATCGGGCGCCAATACTCGCCCGTCGTTCCGCACGCTGCTCACGAGCGGCCACCTGTGGGGCGTCGCCGTGGTAGTGGGAGCGTTCAAGTTCATCATGTACACGCTCTTCTTCTGGGCAGTGACGTACCTCGTGCAGGCTCGCGGCTTCGCGCCAGACCGGGCAGGATTCGTCGCGGCGTTCATCCCCATGGGCGGCATGGCGGGCGCAGTCGTGGCGGGGTGGGCCTCCGACCGGTTGTTCGGCGCGCGCCGGATGCCCATCGCCGTCTTCGGCGCGGGGCTGCTCGCGGTCACCATGCTCGTGGCGCCGCACCTCGGTGGCTCGCCCCTCGCCTTCGCGGCGTTGTTTGCCGTCGCGGGGTTCGCGACCTACGCGCCGGAGTCGCTCCTTGCGGCGGCGGGGGCCGTAGAACTCGTTCCGGAAGAGTTATCCGGCACCGCAGTCGGATTCGTGAATGCGGTGGCGTCGATAGCCGCGGTATTTTCGGGCATCGTGGGCGCGGTCGTGGCGGAAACCTACGGGTGGAACGCGCTCTTCGGGTTGCTCGCGGTGGTCGCGCTGGCGGTGCTGGTGGTCGCGATCCCCATGTGGGGCGTACGCGGCGATCATTGAAACAGGCGGGGAGACGGTCCTGCACGAACCGTCTCCCGCACTGCGCTATTCGACGATCTTGAGGACCTCGCGATATGCCGTATCCACGAGCGGGGTGAACTTCCCGTACCACTCGCGCCACTCATCGCTTCCCATGAGCGACGGCGCGCTCTGCTCGAACGCCGACAGGCTCTCGTAGGTTACCTCAAGTACGAGTGTGTAAGAGGGCCCGACCAGGTCCGTCAGAACCCGGAAGGACTCCGTCATGCCCGCGCGCTCCATGATGCCATCTGCTTCCTTCCACAGGGCGAGCGCGGGTTTGGCCTGGCCAAACTTGAGCTGGAAAACGTTTCGTACGACGATCATGTCATCTGTCTCCCCGGCTGGGTAGTGGGAATCTACGAACTCCCATGGGCACACAGTGACATCCAAGGAACAGGGCGCGGTATCGGTTGCCGTCGCCCATGAACGTCGGTAGGTTGTTCCGGACCCTTTCAAGGACGACGCGTATGCTTCCACGGCGCCCGACCGCATCCTTCGGCGGAGCGCCCTACGCTGTGTGCCCGCCCAATCCTTGTACGAAGAGCACTGAACGCTACTGGAGGTGTGCATGTCGGCGGCGAAACGCGGCGATGCGGTAAAGGTTCACTACACGGGAAGACTTGACGACGGCACGGTGTTCGACAGCTCAGAGGGCCGCGAGCCGCTCGATTTCGTCCTGGGCGAGGGGCAAGTCATCGCCGGGTTCGACACCGCCGTCGACGGTATGGCAGCAGGTGACACGAAGACCGTCAAGATACCGGCGGATGAAGCGTACGGCGCGCACAACCCTGAGCTGATCCACAAGGTCGGTCGCGATCGCATCCCCAACGAAATCGAGCTTGAGGTCGGTGGCCAGTTGCAGGTCGATGGGCAGGACGGGCGCGCATTCGCCGTGACGATCTCCGACGTGAACGACGAGGAAGTGACGCTCGACGCCAACCATCCGCTCGCCGGGCAGGACCTCACGTTCGACCTCGAGCTCGTTTCCGCGGGGTGAGTCTTCGCGAGGGAGCCCATGCCGGAGCAGTTCGCAGGCGAAAGCATCAGACCGGTCAGCGAGTCGATAGACACGACCGGTATGTCCCGCGGCGACCCGGGCTTGCCGATGCGTTTTCGGTGGCGCAGACGTGAGCACGCCATCGTCGACGTACTCGACACGTGGAAGGAGCGGCTGGCCGAAGGCAACGCGCAAACTGGCAAAGGCGAGAAATACACTCGCAAGCACTGGTTCCGCATCCGCACCGACGACGGCACGGTCATGTCCATCTACTTCGAGCGGCAGTTCCGTGTGCGCGGTGTGGTAAAACGCTGGTGGGTGTACACCGTCGAGGAACCCGACTAAGCGAGCGGGGCGCTCCCGTTGCCCCGCGTACCTGGCGACGCGAACCTACTCCCGACCGGTACCCCCTACGGAGGAGTCCGCCATGTCCGCACCCATCGATGTCGGCAGCCGCCGCGAGCTGTTTGTCGACGATCTCCTGATCGACACGCTCAACGGCGCCGAGCTTGCCCTACGACACCCGGAGCGTCTGGATATCTCCTTCACCGCCGACGCGCCGTGGGAGGACAACGTCGCCGGGCATCACAGCATCGTGCAGGTCGGCGACCTCGTGCGGCTCTACTACCGCGCGGCCATCCTGGATCTCAAGGCGGAGGACAGCACTTCCGTCGCCGCCGTCGCGGAGAGCGCCGACGGCGGTATATCGTTCGAACGTCCGGAGCTCCGGCTGCAAGAGTGGGAGGGCTCCCGGCGCAACAACATCTTGCAGATTGGCGGCGTGCCGAGCATCCCACCGGTGTTCATCGACACCAACCCCGACTGCCCGGACGAGCATCGCTTCAAGGGGCTCACCGCCGAGTGGGCGAAGCTCTACGCGATGTCCAGCCCGGACGGCATCGACTGGTCACCGATGGTCAACGGTCCGCTGACGAAACGCGGCTCGTTCGATACGATCAACACGGCGTTTTGGGATTCAGTCGCGGGCCACTATCGCTCGTTCACGCGGTATTTCGATGATCCGGAAGCGGATCCGTCGGCCGAAGGCGTCCCCGGACCCAGCCCGGTGGCGATTCGCTGCATTCAAAGCTCCACGTCGCCCGACTTCGTCCACTGGACCGAGCCGATTCCGCACGTCTACCGCGACGGCGTCCGCGACATGCAGCTCTACACGAACGCCACGGTCCCGTGCCCCGGCGCGGAGCACATCCTGCTCTCGTTCCCCATGCGCTACGTGGAGCATCGCACCGCGAATCCCGACCACCCGTACCCTGGCGTCAGCGACTCGGTCTTCATGGCCAGCCGCGACGGTGTCAACTGGACGCGGTACTGCGACGCGTGGGTCCGACCCGGCCTCGATCCGGCGAACTGGACGGAGCGGAACAATATCCCGGTGTGGGGGATCGTGCAGACGTCAGACACCGAGTGGTCCGCGTACATCAGCGAGCACTACCGCCAGCCGGACATACCGGGCCGGATGCGTCGCCTGTCGTTACCGCCACACCGGTTCGTATCCCTCCACGCGGGATACGGCGGCGGCGAGTGCATCACGAAGCAGCTCACGTTCGACGGGAGCGAGCTGCGGATCAACTACGCTACGTCGGGGATCGGCTCGGTGCAGATCGGGTTGCAGGATGAACGCGGCGCGCCTATCGAGGGGTTCGCGCTGGCGGACATGGAACCGATCTACGGCGACGAACTCGACCGGCCTGTGCGGTGGACGGGTGGCGACTTGTCGCGCGTATCCGGTCAGCCAGTGCGACTGCGATTCGTGCTCAGCGACGCGGACGTGTGGGCGTGGCGGGCTGTGCGCTGATACCTTCGTACGCCCGGTACCTATGACGTCAACAGATGGAGCCAGCCACATGACCGATCACATCCCCGCCCTGCTTGAACGCCTCGACGCGGAGGAGATGCGTCGCGACCTGTTCCACATCGCGAAGGACCCGCTGCCGTGCCGGTCGATGGTCCACACGCGGCCCGGCGCGTCGAAGCCGACGCTCTACGAAGCGGACGACTTCATCGCGGAGAAACTCGTGGGGTGGGGATACGACGTTGAGCGCGAGGCATGTCAGGTGCAGGCGTACCGTCGCGACGAGAACAAGCCGATTCACCACCAGTACTCCGCACCGCACGACGACGATCCGTGGTACGACGCGTTCAACCTCTACGCGATGACGCCCGGCTCCGAGCTGCCCGACGAACTTGTTCTCACGATCTCGCACAAGGATTCGCAGAGCTGGCTCGGATGCTGCGCTGGAGCGTTCGACAACGCCGTCGGGACGGTGGCGAACCTCGACATCGCCCGAGTTCTCCGAGAGGAACCCTCTCGGAGAACTCGCTGGCACGTCTGGTGCAACGAGGAGCACACTCCATGGACGAGCGCCGTCACCGCCGAACGCGTGAAAGCGTCGGGCATGAAGCTCGTCGCGGCGCTGAACATAGACAGCCTCGGCGGCTGCGAGCGGGCTGACGGCGACCCTCCGGCGAACGTCACCGCGTACGCCACGCCGGAGGGCGAACGCATCGCCGACTTGCAGGCGGAACTCAACGAGCGGTACGGTCTCGGGCTCGACCAGTCGAAGTACGCGCGCCCGTTCCCGAACGACGACGACGGCTCGTTCGTGAAGGCCGGAATGCCCGCGGCGGCGATCATGGTCGGCTCATTCCCGTACGACGAGCCGAACTACCACCTCTACAGCGACGTGCCCGAGAACGTCGACTTCGACACGCAACTCCGCGCGACGCAACTCGCCCTCGCCACGATACTGGAACTGGATCGGAACGGCTTGCCGGCATAGAGACTGGCGCATACCGCCTGTTCTCGCGCGCGACCGCTCGTTATACTGTCGAGCAGCGCCCACAGTAGTGGACATTGCCGACTACTGTCAGGCGCCGCCGAT
Source organism: uncultured bacterium (assembly GCA_964510105.1). Taxonomy (GTDB): domain Bacteria; phylum Latescibacterota; class MWCZ01; order MWCZ01; family MWCZ01; genus CAZWQW01. Next base: position 9,054 of record CAZEAI010000114.1, on the reverse strand, counting down.
TCTACCGACCGGGGGAGCGTATGACGACGCGCAGGTACTCATCCAGCCCCGCGGCACTCGCCGCGAGCGTGTGGCGTGAGGTGACGGCATGACTCTCGCACCCGGCTGGGATTCGGTGACCGAAGCCGAACAGGCAATCGTCATAGACGCGCTCGCGCCGGACGAATCCGTCCGCTGGTGCGGGACCACGGACGCGGCGCGCCGTCGAGAGGCCGTCGTCACGGTCGTCACTCTCGGCGTGTTCATGGCCGTCCTGGGCGTAGGCGCCATCATCGCCGGCATCACGCCGACGGGCCGGGAACTGACGCTGATCGCGACATGGCTCGTGCTCGTCGCCATCGCGCTGGCGGCGACGATTCTCCAACTCACGCCACTGCGCCGCGAGCTGTACGTCGTCACGACTGACCGCGCGATCATCTTCTCCGGCCTGCTGCGACGCGAGCCGCACACCATCCCGCCGCACGAACTCGTAGGCGCGAAGCCGGGCGAGCCCGAGGACGGCGTCGGGGACATCCTGTTCGATCACATGGAGCAACCGGTGTGGCTGGCGAATCTGCGCCGTGCGCGACTGCGGCAGACCGGCTTCATGGGCGTCCGCGACTACGACGGGGCAACCGCCGCGCTGCGAGAGCTTATACGCCGCTACGGGCTGGGCGAGGAGGAGTAGGATGACGCAAGACGAACTGCTGCGGGTAATAGAGGAAGCGGCGGAAAGCGGCGCGACGGAGCTGGACCTTGGATCCGAGGGTATAGACGTGCTCCCGCCGTTGATTGGGAAGCTGACGAGCCTCCAATCGCTGGACCTCCGCAACAATCAGCTGACGGCGCTGCCCCCGGAGATCGTCCAGCTGACGAGCCTCCAATCGCTCGAGCTACAGAACAACCAACTAGAGTCGCTGCCACTTGTAGTCGTGCAGCTGGTTCATCTCCAATCACTCGATCTGAGCTGGAACCAGTTGACGACGTTGCCGCCGGGAATCGGAGAGATGAATCTCCGGTTCCTGAATCTCGCCTGGAACGCGCTCACGTCGTTGCCGCCGGAGATCGCCCTGTTGGCGAGCCTCCAGTCTCTTGACCTGAGGGGTATCTCCGTTACGAAGCTGCCGGTAGGGATTCGGCAGCTGAAGAGCCTCAGAGAGCTGCACCTGAATGTCAGCCAACTCGCTATCCCACCGGAGATAGCCGCCCGGCATGATGACCCTTCTACGGTGCTGAACTACTACTTTGAGCACCTGGAAGCGGAGACGCGTCCGCTCAACGAGGCAAAGCTACTCCTTGTGGGCGAGGGTGAGGTCGGCAAGACCTCGCTCGTGAAGCGCCTCGTCGGTGCCGATTTCGATCCTGATGAAACGCAGACGGAGGGCATATCGATCCGCGATTGGCCAATCGAAGTCGACGAGGCGGAAATCCGTCTCAACGTGTGGGATTTTGGCGGGCAGGAGATCATGCACGCCACGCACCAGTTCTTTCTCACAGAGAGAAGCGCATATCTCATAGTTCTCGACCATAGAAAAGGGTTGCATGGCACACGGCTTCATTATTGGCTGAAGATCGTGCGGAGCTTCGCAGGCGACGCGCCAATCATCATTGTCTGCAATAAGAGCGATGTCGGATCGGTGGATCTGGATTGGACAGCGTTGAAGCGCAAATATCGCACGATCAGGGCGATCGTCCATACGTCGGCGCTCACTGGTAACGGTATCCAGGATCTCGAAGCGGCTGTGTCCAATTCTGTCGGGGCATTGTCCCACGTGGGGGCTCCAATCAGAACCAATTGGTTCAGAGTGAAGGAACGTCTAGAGGAGGCAAGCGAGGACTTCATATTGTACTCGGATTACTGTCGTATCTGCAGCGAGGAGGGCATTGACGACGAGCAAAGCCGGCGCACGCTCATCCGCTATCTTCACGATCTTGGCATCGCACTGAATTTCGAAGATGACGACCACCTTGCAGCTTCGATGATCTTGAATCCCAGATGGGTGACGGATGGCGTGTACGCCATACTGAATCAGCGGGATCTCGTGGGCACTGGGGTCGTTACGCTCGAAAAGCTTCACGGCATATTGGACCCAATCCTCTACCCGCGAGAGCACCTTCACATAATCACTGACATGATGATACGATTCGAAATCTGCTATGAATTTGAGCGTGACGCCCACACCGAGAGACGCTATCTAATGCCCGATCTCTTGCCCGCGAACGAGATGTACACCGGCGACTGGGATGGAGCTCTCGCGTTCGTGTACCAGTACGACATACTACCCGAAACCATAGTCTCCCGATTCATTGTCAGGATGCACCCGTACGTTGCTAAGGGGACGTACTGGCGGACTGGAGTTGTCCTTACTCGCGATACGAACACGGCACTTGTTCGAGCGGATGTCGAAGCGCGTAAGGTGGAGGTCTTCGTGAGAGGCCGTAAGGATACTCTCCGATCTCTGCTAGCAATCATACGGGCAACGTTCGACGCTATACATAGTACGGTCACAGGATTGGAGGTCGAGGGCTATGTGCCTGTGCCAGGCCCATCCGAGTCGCTCGTGCCTTATCACCATCTACTCACGCTAGAGGATCAGGGAATCGAGGAGTTCGTCCCACAGGGCACGGAGGACGCTGTCCGGGTGGCTGAGATGCTTGACGGGATCGAAATGACCGAGAGGCAGCCTCGGCAAGCAAAGCACGAGTCGCAGTCGCTTGCCGCTCCGCGAGAGGATCATGCGAACGATGCCGGAGCCGAGACGGTAGGCCGCTCGGGGATATCTCCACTTGCGATCCTATCCGGAGCGGTAGGCGCGTCCATCGTTGGTTGGATCATTGCCGATATTCCAGGCGCATTTGCGGGCTGGATCGTGGGATCGGTGCTTGGGTGGTTGGTTGATTACCTGAGGTACCGACGATGAACAACGTTCCTGTCTCAGTAGCAGTAGTGCTGTGCGTGGTGATCCTTACACCGCTGCTCGTATATGGCGTCCGGGCCAAGACGGACTACTTGAGGATCACCGTCGTCGGGATCAAGGTCATCACGGGAGTATTCGCCGGTACTTGGGCGGCAACATGCACCTATATCGCAGGTTTCCTAGACGATGAGTCGCTTGACTCGTTCTTGTCAAGTCCAGCCCAGATGCGAGATGTTGTTGCTCTCGTCTCCGTCGTGTTGCTGTGGTTCATGGCCGTCACTATCGTGGATGACGTTCTATCGCTCAGTCCTGGCAGGGCTGGCTCACGTGACCCAGGTGCGAGCCAAGACCGGCAATCGGATCGGGCGACGACTTCCCCCCATTCGGGAGACTAACACCATGTTCCAACGACAGACCGACCTCCGCTCCGAGCCGGTGCGCCGGATGGTGGCCATCGGCGAGAGCACGACGTGGGGCTACAGCGTCTCCGACAAGGGACATTGCTGGGTGAACCGCGTCGCGGCGATGATCGAACAGTGGCAGGGCGCGCCGCTGGAGTTCGTCAACCAGGGCATCGGCAGCAACGTCATCACCACCGAATGCCCGGCGTACGAACACTCGACGGGACCGGCGGCGCTGGAGCGGGTCGACGGCGACGTCATCGCGCTGAAGCCGGACCTCGTCTTCATCAGCTACGGGCTGAACGATTCGCGCGGCGGCACGACTCCGGCGATGTTCCGCGACGCCATGCGCGAACTCATCGGGCGGATACGCGAGGAAGTGGACCCGCTCATCGTGCTGCTGAATACGTACTATATGCACGAGGTGTGCTACGAGTATCCGAACTGGAACGAGAGCGACTACGACGTGACCGAGGTGTTCAACGTGGTCACGCGGCACGTCGCGGAGGAGACCGGCTGCATTCTGGCGGACATCTACTCGGCGGAGATCGGCGTGGACTGGATTATCGACGAGGACCACTGCCACCCGAACGACCTCGGGCACTTCCTCGTGGCGAATCGCGTGTTCGAGGCCATCGCGCGGAATTGCACGTTCGTCGCCCGGACGATGCCGACGGAGACGCTGATCGGGCAGTTCGGCGATGCGTACGGCAACGGACCCGCGAATCCTTCGGATTCGTGAACGAATCTGCGTGGCAGATTCGCAAGACGTGATGCTGAACGGCGACGAACCATGATGGGTTCAATGACATGAGCGACTACGGCACCAGAGCGACAATCGAGAAGGGCCGCGAGAAGCCGTCCGTCGGCTGGCGCGCGCGCGCGCACGGGGTCATCTTCGAGGCGGAGACACCGGCGGGCAAGCTGTTCGACGTGCTGCTCATCGCGGCGATCGTGGCGAGCATCGTGGTCGTCATGCTGGAGAGCGTGGGGTCGATCCGCGCGTCCTATCGCGACTTCCTCTACGCGGCGGAGTGGTTCTTCACGATCCTGTTCACCGTCGAGTACGTGCTGCGCCTGGCGACTGTCGGCAGGCCCGGCCGCTACGGGCTGAGCTTCTTCGGCGTCATCGACCTGCTGGCCATCGTCCCGACGTATCTCGACCTGCTCGTACCGGGGGCGCGCTACCTGCTCTCGATCCGGGCGCTGCGCCTGCTCCGGATCTTCCGCGTGCTGAAGATCGCGAAGTACCTCGCCGAACTGCAGGTGCTCATACAGGCGACGCGTGCAAGCCGCCGCAAGGTGTCCGTGTTCCTGTTCACCGTGGCGACGCTCGTCATCATCTTCGGCTCGCTCATGTACGTCATCGAGGGCGAGCAAAACGGCTTCACGAGTATCCCGCGCAGCATCTACTGGGCGATCGTGACGCTCACCACGGTGGGTTACGGCGACATCTCGCCACAAACGAACCTCGGGCAGATGCTCGCGGCGGTGATCATGATCCTCGGCTACAGCATCATCGCCGTGCCGACGGGTATCGTCACGGCCGAGCTAGCCGATGCCGCACGGAAAGGCGATCAGATCGTCTCGACTCAGGCATGCGAGCAATGCGGCGCCGAGGGACACGATCCCGACGCCGTCCACTGCAAACACTGCGGGGCGGAGCTGTAGGCTGGCTGCATCGCGGACGGGAACGCCCGCTCTCCTGTCTGTAGGCTCGCGGCCGAGAACCTCCGAGCCCCTCTCTCACACCATCGCGCCGGCCAAGATTTCCTGGCGTACCGTCCTCGCTACGCCGCCGTCACCGGATTGGCCAGCGTGCCGATTCCATCGATTTCGATCTCGACGTTGTCGCCCGGCTGCATCGGGCCGATTCCCGGCGGAGTTCCGGTGAAGATGACGTCGCCGGGGTAGAGCGTGATGTATCGCGTCACGTGCTCGACGAGGCGCGGCACCTGGAAGATCATCTGGTTCGTACTGGAATCCTGCTTGATCTCGCCGTTCAGCCGCGTGCGTATGCTCACGTTGTGTGGATCGATCTCGTCCGTAACGACCGGTCCCAGCGGCCCGTACGTGTCGCACGCTTTCGCGCGGACCCACTGGTTGTCCGCCTGCTGGAACGTCCGGTCGGAGACGTCGTTGCCACACGTGTATCCGAGCACGTAGTCGAGCGCGTCACCCTCGCTCACGCGACTGGCGGTCTTGCCGATGACTATGACAAGCTCCGCCTCGTAATCGTTGCGGTTCTCCGGCACGACGAGTTCGATGGGCGCACCCGGCGCGATGATGCTGCCCGGCGTCTTCAGAAACAGGAACGGCTCGTCGGGCAGCGGCATGCCCGATTCCTTCGCATGATCCGCGTAGTTCAACCCGATGGCGATCACGTTGCCCGGCTCAACCGGCGCCAGCAATGCGACATCCGACAGCGGGAGGGTCTCGGACGTCGGCGCCCCACCCTCGAACGGATTTCCATCCAGGACGCGAGCTTTGTCACCATCCGGCGACCCGTATCCGACGGATCCCTCGTATTCGTAGCGGACGAATTTCATGAACACCCTCCGTGGTCTGGTAATGTGCGGACCCGAAAGATAGCGGCGCCTCGCACCTCCACAACCCGGTACGCGCTGACGGAACCCACGCGCCGCGACGCCCGTGCGGAAAGGACCTCGAAGTATCCCGCATTCTTGCCAAGTCCGTTTAAATATGGTATTATGGGCAATCGCCACAACGTGGGAGGAACGTCGTTTGGCAGCCTTTCCACTATCATGTCGCGCACCGTGCCATGAGCAACCGACGTGGCGCATTTGGGTATCCGATGGTACGACGCACGAAGATCGTCTGCACGATAGGCCCGGAAACGGCTTCGCCGGATCGGCTCCGCGCGCTTGTCGACGCGGGGATGGGCGTTGCACGACTGAACTTCTCCCACGGAAGCCACGACGACCATCGGAACGTCATTCACACGCTCCGTAATCTCTCCAACGAGTGCGGCTCACCCGTCGGCATTCTCGCCGATCTCTCCGGGCCGAAGATTCGTCTCGGGAGAGTGCAGGGAGGCCCGATAGCCTTCGAGACCGGCGACCACGTCACGTTCACGGACGAGGATATTGTCGGAACGCGCACGCGAATAGGCGTCAACTACCCCCACCTGAGCGCCGATGTTCGGGTTGGCGACGCGATCATGATGAACGATGGCGTCGTGGCCGCGCGAGTAGAGGCCATCGACGGACACGACGTCGTGTGCGGGATCGTGTCCGGCGGCGAAGTCGACTCGCACAAAGGCGTAAACTTCCCACTCACGCCGCTTCGTGTGGCATCGCTCACCGAGAAGGATCGCCGCGACCTCGCGATGGCACTCGAGGAAGGCGTGGATTTCGTCGCCATGTCCTTCGTAAGGTGCGCCGACGACATGCGCACGCTGCGTGGCCTGGTGGAAGCGACCGGTAGCAGCGCGAAGCTCATCGCGAAAATCGAGAAGCGAGAGGCTCTCGACAGCTTCGACGAGATCCTCGAAGCGTCGGACGGCATCATGGTGGCGCGAGGCGACCTCGGCGTGGAAACCGAGATCGCAAACGTACCCATCGTGCAGAAGGATCTGATTTCTCACACGCGCGAACATGGCAAGCCGGTCATCACCGCGACGCAGATGCTGGAATCGATGATCAAGAGCCCGATGCCGACTCGCGCCGAGGTGACCGACGTGGCGAACGCCATCCTCGATGGCACCGACGCCGTGATGCTCAGCGGCGAGACCGCGGTTGGGCGGTATCCGCTAGAAACGGTCCGCACCATGTCGGACGTGATCCGGGCAACTGAGAGTGCCGGGCGCGCCGCGCCACCGACGAGACGTAGCGTGGATCGTAACGACTTCAGCGTCTCGGAAGCCATCGGGCACAGCGTCGCGCAGATATCCCTCGACCTGAGCGTCGCGGCGGTGGTGGTCTGCACGAATTCGGGCAGCACGGCCAGAACAGCGGCGAAGTTTCGTCCCCAGGCACCCATCATCGCGGGTACGCCGTCGCACAGCGTCGCTTCGCAACTGACTCTTTCGTGGGGAGTGATACCGGTCATCTTGCCGCACCTTGAATCTACCGACCAGATGGTCGAGGAAGTCTCCGTTGCGGCCCGCGGTACAGGGGTTGTCAGCGCTGGAGATCGTATCGTGATAACCGCGGGTGTACCGTTCGGCAGAACCGGCGGCACCAACTTGCTTCTCGTGCAGACGCTGTCATGATGCAACGTTCGCTCACTGAACTTGCGCGCCGTGCTCTTGCACCTATCCGGGTCGGAAGCGTATCCTCAAATGGAAATCTTGCGACGGGTTTAGCTCACCTTTCCATCGCTTGTTGCGCAGGGGGACACCGAGTGCATCGCAGCCTCGGGTGGGTTTCTCTTCTCGTCATCATGTCGCTGACCGGCTGTGGCTGGTTCGGAGGCGGTGACGAAGCGGAGACATACGCCACGCCGGAAGGGTATGCCGGGGGCATCGCCCGTAGCGGGCCTTTCGTGTTGGACGCCGTCTACATGGACGACTCCACGCGGGGCATCGAGGGGGTAGTGCGCCTCACGTGGTGGCACGTATTCAGCGTGAGTGTGCAGAATCTGTCTGAGCGGGAAATAGCGGTCCGACCCGACCAGTTCTCCATGGTCGACGTATACGGCACGGTTCAGCAGTCGCTCCCCCTGGATGATGTCCTCGCACACCGAAGCCACCTGATGGGCCCTCTCATGAGCTATCAGCGGCGAGCGATCCGTCGTGCGATGTGGAGCGGCGAGCCCATCCCTCCGGGCGCGTTCGCCGTGGGTTACGCGTTCTTCGCTCGCTCTGGTAACGAAGCGCCGCCATGGAAATTCACGTTCGACCCCGATAGCGCTCGCAGGAAAGACGAACTGGTCGCCGTGTTCCCGGCGCTGCGCGATGCTCACGCCGCACGCCTTCGCGCCCGCGAGGCGGAGGCGCAGCCGGTTGTTGAAGCGGTCGCCGATACGCTTGCCGGCGCCGATGCCGAGGTCGGTGATGTCGAACCGTCGGAGGACGCGGAGGCAGAGGTCGCCGAAGAATCCACCGAACTCGATGATGCCGAGACGGCTGAAGGTGAGGGCGAGAGCCCGGCCGATGGCGAGACAGCTGAAGGCGAGACTGCCGAAGGTGAGAGCGAGAGCCCGGTCGAAGGCGAGGGCCCTGTCGATGCCGAAGCCGGCGCCGATGTCGATGCCGAGACTGACGACACCGTAGCAGAAACCGCACCACCCGAAACAGAGCCAGACGCCGCGCCTGTCGCGGCCGAAGAGCCGGTCGAGAGTTCCGAAGCGGTCGGCGATGACCAGCCCGAGACGGAAGACGCGAACGCGAATTCCGACGGCGCAGCCGCTCCCGCGGAAGAGTAACGCAAGGTCCTTGCCATGACACAGCTCGCAACGTCGCCGAGCGTAGAATACAAGCTCGCGGAGTTGGACGATCTCGAAGCGGAGATGGTTCGGCTACTCCAGCAGTTCATGGGAGCGAAGAAGCCGTTTCACGGCTTCACCGAGCGATCATGGCGCCCCCCGACCGACATCTACGAAACTGCTGATTCGCTTATAGTCACCATCGAAATTGCCGGCGTCGACAAGGACGCGCTGACGCTGGAATTCAAGCAGAACGTACTGACTGTCTCAGGCGACCGCCATCACAACCCCGCGGCGCTGCAGGTCAGCTACCATCAGATGGAGATAAAGTACGGGCCGTTCGAGGTGGAGCTGCGTCTGCCCGCCGG
>CAZEAI010000113.1:0-17191 GCA_964510105.1 uncultured bacterium | reverse complement strand
GGTTCGAATCCACTCGCCCCGACCAATGATTCCGGCGTCCGGAAGCCCATTCCGGTCGCCGTCGTGTGGGATGTTCCAGACATTCCCGGATCAGCGCGTACGCGGCTCAGGGAAGACGATGAATGCTGTTTAACTCGTTCACGTTCGCCGTCTTCCTACCCCTGGTCTTCATCGCCTACTGGAGTCTGAGGCGGGCGCCGCTCGCCATCCAGAATACCCTCGTGGTCGTCGCGAGCTATGTGTTCTATGGCTGGTGGGACTACCGATTCCTCTCCCTCATCGTCGTGAGCACCATCGTGGACTTCACCGTCGGGATTGCCCTCGGCCGGACCGACGCGCCGCGCGCACGCAAACTACTGCTCACCGTCAGCGTGTTCACGAACATCGGCATTCTGATGTTCTTCAAGTACTTCGACTTCTTCGTCGTATCGTTCGCCGAACTCCTCCGGTCCGTGGGCCTTCAACCGAGCGTAACCACTCTCAATGTGATACTGCCGGTGGGGATCAGTTTCTACACGTTCCAGACATTGAGCTACACGATCGATGTCTACCGAGGGAAGCTGGAGCATACGCGAGACGCCGCGGCGTTCTTCGCCTTCGTGAGCTTCTTTCCGCAGCTGGTTGCAGGTCCGATCGAGCGCGCGAGCAACCTGCTGCCGCAGTTCCAGCGCCGGCGCGAGTTCGATCTCGTCAGAGCGAAGGACGGCATGCGCCAGATCCTCGGCGGCTTCATCAAGAAAGTTGTGATCGCGGACAACCTGGCGCCACACGTCGAACAAGTGTTCTCCGGGTACGCGTCGCTCGACGGTCTCTCACTCCTCATCGGCGTATTCCTCTTTGCGATGCAGATCTACTGCGATTTCTCGGGGTATTCGGACATCGCGATCGGCACGGCGCGGCTCTTCGGGTTCGACCTCATGCGCAACTTCGCCTTCCCGTATTTCTCACGGGACATCGCGGAGTTCTGGAGGCGCTGGCACATCTCGCTTTCGAGCTGGTTTCGCGACTACGTGTACATCCCGCTCGGTGGCAGCCGTGTGGGGCGGGCTCGTCACATCGTGAACATCATCTGCACGTTCACGATAAGCGGTCTGTGGCACGGCGCGAACTGGACGTTCGTCGTGTGGGGCTTCCTGAACGGGCTCTACTATGTTCCGCTGATGTTGCGCAACCGGCAGCGCGAACACACGGGAGATGCCGCTCCGGGCCGGTTACTCCCGACTGAACGAGATGGCCTCGGCATCGCGCTCACGTTCTCGTCCACACTGGTCGCGTGGGTCTTCTTCCGCGCGGCCTCGATCGGAGATGCGATCCTGTACATTGGAGGCGTTTTCACGCAGCCGTGGTACTCGGGGGCGCACGGTGGGTCCGCCAAGCCGCTGGCGCTGGGGCTTGTCGTGCTCGCCATCGAGTGGCTGCAACGCGAACGAGAGCACGCACTTGAGATATCGAGCTGGTCTGTTCCAGCTCGCTGGTCCACGTATCTCGTTTGCCTCGTTGCCCTGCTGATCCTCGGCAACTACGGTCATCGTGAATTCATCTATTTCCAGTTCTGAGCGGGCGGGAAGCATGATCTGGCGGTTCATCGGAAGGTTAGCGGCTTTCTCGGCCTCCGCATTCATCCTGCTGGAGGTCTTCTTCCGGACGGTTGTCCCCGCCAGCAGCGTGCCATTCTCCAGAGAGATACCCGAATACGGTCTCGGTTGTTTCGAGTCCGGGCAGACGGGCCCGTATTCCCTCGGCAGATATGGCAGGCAGAAGGCGACTTACCGCATCAACGGGCAGGGCTGGAACTCCGCGATCGAGTACTCCGCCCGCAGTGAGCGTGAGCATGGCGCGGTGGCGGTGATCGGCGACTCATACGTCGAAGCCTTCGCGGTCGATCCGGACGACCACATCTCCGCGCACCTCGGGAGACTGAGCGCCGGCCGGTTCGCGGGGTACTCGTTCGGACAATCGGGTACGGCCCTCTCCGGCTACCTCGCCCTGCAACGGTACGCGCGCGACAGCTATCGGCCCGACATCTTCGTGCTGACGATCGTACACAACGACCTTGACGAAAGCATCCAGTCGATCGTCGACACACCTCACTGGCAGATTGAACGCTCAGAGGGGGAGTGGATTGAAGCGCCCGGTGTGTGGCCCGGGGCGCCGCGCTGGATCACCCGTACCGTGGTGAAGAGCGCGTTGGCGCGCTACCTCATGTTCAACGCCAATCTATACGCGGAGATGCAGGCCGGCGAGCTGGACGATGCCCCCGTGCTGAATCCGGGCGTCGATGTCCAGCGCGCGGCTCGTCAGGAGAGCACGATCCGGGACGCGGCGCGATTCATGATTGCGCGCGCCAGGGAGCAGGCGGCGGAAGCGCCGCTTGTCGTCATGATGGACGCGCCGGAGGATTCCGTCCGTGGCCTGGGCGACCGGGGCGCGCCGCTCGTCTGGCTGCACGAGGTTGTTGGCGATGCGTGCGAGGCAGCCGGAGTTCCTTTCCTGGATCTGACCGACGCTCTTGTGCGAGACTATCAGCGCGAGGGCGTCGAGGTATACAACGGCTACGACGGCCACTGGACCGCGCACGCGCATGCAGTCATCGCCGATACGCTCTGGCGCTTTCTGGACGAATCGGGGATCTTGGCATCCGTGGGCGAGCGTGGAGCCTCACACGACTGACTCTGCCTCCGCACGCGAGCTGGAACTCTTTTCGCGCCGCAACGTATCCTACGCAACACACGACGCGGTCACCCTATCAGCCAGAGGTCGCCATGCACAGCGGATACGTTTGAATCTGAGCCGGAAATGCCGGCAGCAACCCCGGCGCACTATCGACAGCACCTCCTGCCCCCCGTGCCCGCAGCCCTCCGCGGACTCCCGTGTTTCGTATGTCCGGAATCCACGCGTATACGACTCTATGAGGAGTGCCGATCATGAGCCACGCCACACACCAGATTCGCCTCCGACCGATGACACGGGACGACTTGCCCATGCTCCGCGAGTGGTTCCTTGATGAGACTCTCATGAACGAGCTTGGCGGTATGGCGGATCTGGAAACGACATTCGCCTATGCCGAGTCGCAACCGCGCTACTGGGAGTGGATCGCACTCGACGGCGAAACATCCGTCGGTTTCGTCGGGCTGGAGATTCAGGAGGATGGTATCGGCTACATCGCTCCCGCGACGCGTCCCGACCGGCGAAGGCAGGGCTACGGCGTCGCGATTCTGCGCGCACTGGTCGCGACCCCCGAGGCTCGGCAGGCGGAGTGCGTCGCCGCGGACGTTTGTCCTGACAACGTCGCGAGCGTGAGGTGTCACGAGAAAGCCGGATTCGTTCGGGAGTGCGACGAGCCGGACGAAGAAGGATTCCTGCGATTCGTCTACCGGTTCGACCAGGAAGCCTGAATGCAGAGGAGGGCGCGTCGGGTGTCCGTCGCGCCCCTTTTCAGAACACGGGGCCGGCCTGTTTCGATGCCTCAACTATCGCATTCGGATTCTCCACAGGTGCGCCGGGAGCGGAATCCCCCGCCGTCATGACGTACCCGCCGCGCCTGCCCAGGATGCCGATGAGCCGCTTGCACTCGTCGACCACAGCTTCGGGCCGAGCAGTCTTCACGAACATGGCCTCCGGGCCGCCGTCCATGACGACGCTTCCGCCCATCTTGTCGGCGACGATCTCCGGCGCAACGCACGAACCAAACCCGTTGTTGACGTTGATGCCAAGGTCGTCCCGGATGATGTCGAGCAGGTGCTCGTTCCTGCCGCAGTTGTGGAATCCCCGCGTTCCCTCGAACTCGTCCCAGACGCGCAGGTAGTAGGGCACGACGAACTCGCGATACATGGCGGGGCTCATCATCTCGGCCGTGTCGGAGCCCATCGATACCGCGTGGATGGAGCTCCGCCCCATCAGTTCGTCGAAGAACCTGATACACCGGATGTGGCTCTCGGTGACGATGAACATGAGGCGATGCACACGGTCGGGATCGGTCGCCATCCAGAGAAACAGGTTGGAGCCCGCCAGAGCGTACGCCGCCGGGATCGGGCCCCCGCCGTGCCCGACGGTCACCTCGATCCGTAGCGGTTCGCCGTTGAGCCGGACATCCAGGTCCGACGCGGCATCGGCCATCTCCCTCTGCCACTGGATGTACGTGGCGTTCAGCCCGGATGCCGGGTCCGGCACTTCTAGATCGTCGATCTGAGCCGGGTCGGTGAGCGGATGGTCGCACTTCGGCGGCTGATCGTCCTGCCACGTGATGTCCATGCCGAACTCGACGCCGCGCAGGCAGCCCAGGTCCGGCTGGAACGTCATCGAATCAGTCGGGATGGGGCTGTCGTCGCGGATGTTCTCGACGCGCCACTTCGCGTTCAGAATCTGTTCGCGCAGGTTGTCCAGTGGGGAGCGTATCAGGTCGGCGGGCCGCCTGCCGCGCGCTCTGAGGAGCATCCACTGGTTCGGGCTGACAACGACCGGTACGCGGTCGGTTGGCAGGAATTTCCGCGTCCGGGCCAGCCGCTCTTCCTTCTCGGCGTTCAGCGCGAGTTCTGCCTCGGCGACCTGTATGTCGATGCGTTCCATGGATGCGGTTCCTCAGCTCCTGTCCGTTGCGTTCGCCATTGTCTGGATAGCGTCGTGCAAGAAGACGCCCGTCTCTCTCGCGGATTCGCACAAAATGGCATCCACTTCGCGTGCTCGTGCGACAAGTTGGCACCACTCCACTGTTCGTAGACATTATGGCTTGACGCGCAGTGCAACTCACGCGTCATTCGGGCCTATTGGTACGTTCGGATTCGCCAACAGGCAAGCGTTCCGCAAGCAGAGAGGAGGTCCTCGCACCCGCCGGTGAGCATCGTTCCATCATGGACAAAATGTCACGGAGGAGAAAGACATGCAACGTCGGTTTGCAGCGGCGATCGCTGCGATCCTGCTGGCGACAGGGCCGCCTCGGGCCCAGGTTGATGTGAATGTAATGGCCGGTGTGGTGTCCCACTGCTATTGGCGCGGTTCGCCGTATGGCGCCGATGACAAAGGCGAGGAAACGGCATTCGCGCCCGTCGCTCTTTCCGGCATCACTATCAGCCACGACACGGGCCTGTCGCTCAATGTTCAGGGGGCCTGGTTTCTCACGGATCGCGACATTGAGACCCTTGGCCAGACCACGGATCTCAACGCTATCTGGGACCGAATCGATCTGGGTCTCGACTACACCCGCGACCTCAACGAGAAGCTGGGGATCAGCATCGGAGGTATCTACTACCACTGCCCCAACACGCCTGACCCGGTCGACTTCGATTGGGCCGACGTCTACGCCGGTGGATCGTACAGTCTGGGCTCGGTGGGACCAGGCGAGCTGTCCATGGGGCTGAGAGGCTACTACCAGGCATGGATCAAAGAGAGCGACGTCGATCCGTCGTGGTACTACACGCTGACGGCCGACTACAACTTGTCGAATGACGTCTATGTCGGGGCGACGATTGCCGGGGGGAACGAGGCGTTCGACGCGGTGCATCACATCGATATCACCGCCTCGTACAGCTTGGACTTCGGCGCAGTAACCGTGACGCCAATGGCGGTCCTGGGGCTGCCGGTCTACAGCGACCCGGGTCCGCCCAACAGCGTTGAGTACCTGGTCGGCGTGCTGGTGGGTTGGAGTAACTAGGCCGGGTGGGACGATGTGCGAGCCGGGTTCGCCCTGGATCTTGTGAATGCGAATCACTCGAATGCAGGGGGCTCGCGGTCGATCCGCGGGCCCCTTGCCTCGTCATGGCCATCGGTGCGGCTTCGCATATTGCGTTTCGTTCTTGCGTCGCTTTGACTACCGCTACAGGGCGTGAGCACGGAAAGGTTGTTCTGCCGCAAGCAAGAGGAGCGCTTTTTTCCGCCTAGTCCATCGGCGAGCCAGTACACACATAGGGGCGCGACGATCACTCACCGCGCCCCTATGGCGATCCTCTGACGAACTCGTTCTCAGGCGGCTGCGCCTTCGAATTCCTTCTCCGTCGCCTCGATGTCCTTCACGAGCTGCTTGAGTTCTTCCATGCGCTCGCTGGAGATATCCGGCGCAGGGTTCCGCGAGATCTGCTTCACCGGCACGCCCATCATGTTGACGATGATCTTCGCCGTCATGACGTAGCCCGGGCTCATTCGCTCGTCGAACTCGACGATCTTGCGGTGGATTTCCGTGGCGGTTTCGAGGTCGCCCTTGTTGAACACGTCGATGAGCGTCGCGAACAGGCCGGGGATGATGTTGGCGGAGGTGTTGATGCCGCCGACGGATCCGAGCTTCAGCGACTCGAGGAAGTTCGGCGTGTTCGCTTCCATGATCTTGATCGTGCCGTTGGCGGCCTCAAGCTTCTGCCGGACCTTCTCGAGGTCGCACGTTGTGTCCTTGATCCCTATGAAGCGTTCGGCCTCGCCAATCTTCGCGAACGCCGCCGGCGAGAACTTGTACTGCGTGCCGCCCGGCATCTCGTACGCGTACAACGGGCAGTCGACCGCATCGTGGATCTTCATGTGGTAGTCGATCATGAGGTTGTCTTCGGCCGGGATCGTGCGGGGCGTCGTGATGAAACAGCCCTGTACGCCGGTCTCTGTCGCCATTCGCTTCGTCTGCGCGATGTTCCGGTCGAGATCGTCTTCCGGCGACATGGTCGAGCCGGAGAGGATGTTGATGCGTCCGGCGGCAACCTTGACGGCGCGCGTCGCCATCTGGATCGCCTCGTCCTCGGTCAGACGCCAATACTCGCTCGAACCGCAGACGATGAACAGGCCGGTCACGCCCTTCTCGATGTGCCATTCGACGAGACGCTCGAACCCGTCCCAATCGATAGACTTGTCTTCGTGAAACGGGGTGAGCATCGGCGGCACAATGCCGTACGCTGGGGTGAAGTCTTTCACGTGAGTATCCTCCGGAGCGAGCTGAATGAGCCTGCGGGAATGGTAGTTGTCGTGCGGATGTCGTAGTCCTTCGTGGGGCGGGCTCGGCACCGTATGGCGCTTCCCGAACCTGTCCCTATAGTATCGTGCGTCGCGACAGCGGAACCAAGATGCGAACTTTCGATGCAGAGCGCCGTTTGAACCGCACCGGCGTCGTCTTACTTTCCGCGATGAAATGCACATCGACATTCGTGACGGCCGACAGGGAGGTACGCGGTGGCAGAGACGAAATGCGCGCTCATCGGGTGCGGTTCGATGGGAAGCGACCTCGCGCGCCAGTTCGTGACCGTGCCCGGCGCGAGCATCGTTGCGTGCGTCGATACGGATGCGGACCGGGCCGCGGCGTGTGGCGCCGAGTTCGGAGCGGAGCACGGCGCCGACGTCGAGTCGATGCTGGGCCGTGGCGACATCGATGCCGTCATCGTCGCCTCGCCGGGGTTCGCTCACGCCGAACATGTCATTGCGTCGATTGAGGCTGGCAAGGACGTGTTCTGCGAGAAGCCGCTGGCGCTTGTCCCCTCGGAGTGCGAGCGAATGATCCGCGCTCGCGACGCAGCCGGCCGCATCCTCATGGTGGGGCAGGTGCTCCGGTACATCGGCGTGTTCAACTACACGCGCGACCTCGTCGCCGGCGGCGCGCTGGGCGAGATCGCCACGCTCCGGATAACGCGCACCAGCTCCGGCTGGGGCGGAGCCTGGCAGCCGTGGCGCAACAGGGAGGCGCTGAGCGGCGGCGTGCTGTTCGAGTTCAGCGTTCACGAGCTCGATTTCATGATCTGTCTTGCCGGTGATCCCGCCTCCGTCTACGCCACATCGAGCAGCACGGATGGCGCTCCCTACGACTACCCTGACATGTATCAGCTCAGCATACGTTTCGAGTCAGGCGCGATGGGGCAGCTTACGGCGGGCATCGCCGATCACATCGGGCGCTACGGCGGCGAGATCATGGGAACGCGGGGAAGTGTTCACTTCGACATGCGTGCCGGCGAGATTCTCACGAAACTCGGCGACGGCGAGCTTGAGACGATCTCGCCCGACAGCCTCGATCTCGAGAATCCAGTTCGGCGTGAGTTGCGCGAGTTCGTCGAGGCGGTGCGGGGCGACGGCCCGGTGACGATACCGGCGGAAGACGGTATGCGCGTCGTTCGACTCGCTCACGCGGCGAAGGTCAGCGCGCGCGAAGGTCGGGTGGTGGACCTGTGACGTTTCGGGGCGCGATCCAATGACCTCACGCGAGAGATTCCATCGCATCATGAACGGCGAGCCGGTTGACCACCCTCCGTTGTGGGAGGAGGGCATCCGCGAGGACGTGCGCGAGGCGTGGGCGTCGCAGGGATTCCCGCTGGACGCCGACATCGACGCGGAGTTCTCCATCGACCGGCGCGAGGTCGTTCAGCCGGACCTCGCCCACCGCAGCTTCCGACTCGTGGACGCCGGAGCGGAGGATGCCGTGTTGGACCTCCCCGCGGATGCGCCGGAGCGATACCCCGACAACTGGAACGAAATGGTCCGCGATTACGCGGATCGTGACTTCGTCGTGGGGCTACGGGTCTCGCGCGGTCTGTTTCTGAGCATGGGCGTCGGCGAATGGGCGAGCCTGGAGCCGCTTCTGTACGCCGTTGCGGACGATCCGGAGGGCGTCGCGAGCCGCATGGACGCCGCGGCGGATTTCGCCATGGCTGTCTGCGCGCGCGCGTTCGACGAGGTGGAGTTCGACTACGTGTTGTTCGCCGAGCCGATTGCGTCCAACGCCGGCCCGGTCGTTGGGCCGTGGACCTTCGAGCGGGTGTGCGGCGGCGCGTATCGCCGACTCGTCGAGCACGCGCGGAGCCATGGCGTCCGCCGGGTGGTATTTCAGAGCTACGGACACCTCACTCCGCTGATCGGTCCGGCGCTCGACATGGGAATGGATACGTTCTGGGGCGGAGACACCGCGCTTGGGAACATTCCGTACGCCGAGCTGCGGTCGAAATACGGACCGGAACTTGGTCTCATAGGTGGCATTGACGCCGGATTGCTTGATCTGGACATTAGTGCTGTTGAGGCTGGATTGGCGAGCGTCGTACCGCCACTACTGGCGTCTGGATGGTACATTCCTCTCCTCGACGGCCGTGTTCGCGAGTATGTTCCATTCGACCGCTACGCCGCGTATCGGAATTGTCTCGTCGGTTTGGTCGGAGGGGATGCGTGAGGATAACGGCGCGGTACACGTTCGAGGCGGCCCACCGTCTTCACGACGCGGCCCGGTCCGATGAACAGAACGAACGGTTGTACGGACCGTGTGCTCAGGTCCATGGTCACACGTACCGTCTGGAAGTAGTCATCGCGGGAGATCGCCTGGACCACGGGATGCTCATCAATTTCGTCGATCTGGACACGATCGTGAATCAGCTCATCGTCGGACGTCTCGATCACAGCCGGATTGACGACATCCCACACTTCAGCGATGTTCCATCGACCGCCGAGGAAATCGCTCGGTGGGCGTGGGGAGAGCTTGATGCCGGTCTGGAATCGGCTCCGGGCGAACTCGCTGCGGTGACGGTATGGGAGGGTGATCGTTTCAGCGCGACGGTTACTCGCGAAGACAATCTGTGAAGCGCGATTTTGAGCAACACTGTCGGGTGCGGTGCGTTGGTTCGCTTGTACCCGTCGCAGTACAATACATGGTCAGGGTCATCACGTAGCGGGAGCAACGGGCAGCGCGGGTACTTCCCGGTCGGTCCGCCCCGTAAGAAACGATAACGGTCCGGCGCGGGCGATAAGCGCCCACGGTACGGTACAGAGCCACGATGGAGGCCACAAATGGCTCAACTCAAAGAGCTATCGGAAGCGATCATCTCCGGTAATCGGATCAAGGCCGTCGAGTTGACGGACGAGGCACTCGGCGGCGGCGCGGCCGCGAAACAGGTCCTCGAAGAGGGTCTGATTCCGGGTATGGCCGTGGTTGGCGAGAAGTTCAAGAATTGCGAATTCTACGTGCCTGAAGTGCTCGTCGCCGCTCGCGCGATGTCCGCTTCCATGGAGAAGCTTCGCCCGCAGCTCATCGCCGACAAGGTCCAGCCCGTGGGTACCGTGGCCATCGGAACGGTTCGCGGCGACCTCCACGATATCGGCAAGAACCTCGTGGCGATGATGCTCGAGGGCGCTGGCTTTGAGATCGTGGACCTCGGTGTGGATTGCTCGCCGGAAGCGTTCGTGGATGCCGTCAAAGAGAAGGGCGCAAACGTCATCGCTCTCTCCGCGCTGCTTACCACGACGATGCCTGCGATGCAGGACACGGTCGAGGCGCTCGAGGCCGCGGGTATTCGCGACAAGGCCAAGGTCATCATCGGCGGCGCGCCGGTGACGCAGAAGTTCGCCGACCAGATCGGCGCCGATGGATACGCAGCCGACGCGGCAAGTGGCGTCGACGCGGCGAAGTCCGTCCTCGGCATCTGATCGACGCGCGCATAACGCAGACGGCCCGGCCCGGCGATCCGTTTCAGGATCTCGGGCCGGGCATTCTTCTGTCCGGGTAGCGCATTTCGATTGCCAGTTGGCACAATATGTCCGGCGAGTCAGTCCGGCGCAGACTGCATCGCAACGGAGTGCACCGCAGCGCGTCGCACCACTGACGCAGCCGTGTCGTCGCGTGGTGCGACACGGGCATGGATATTGCGGCGTGTGCTCGTCGGCGACCTGCCGAGTAGGGCGACATCTCTGCACGTGAGTGCCGGAGGAGACGATTCCACATGTTCATCAATGGCAAAGTTGAGCCGTGGTACATCCGCGCTGTGGATGTGCTTGAGAAGGCCGTAAAGGGCACGATGTTCGACTGCTCCGACTGTGGGCAGTGCATCCTGCGATCAACAGGTATGGTCTGCTCGATGCGGTGTCCGAAGCAGATGCGCAACGGCCCCTGCGGTGGCGCGATGAACGGCAAATGCGAGGTGCATCCGGACCACCCGTGCATATGGCACCTCGTGTACGAGCGGGCCAACCGGCTCGGCATGGAAGAGAAGCTCGACCAGATCAATCCGCCGGTCGACTGGCGCCTCTGGGGCACGCCGTCGTGGGTTCATCTGCTGACGGGTCGCATCACGCGCAACGGGCATGCCGTTCCGCCCAAGGAAGAGATGCCTACGGCGGGTCTGGGCTCTGTCGCGAAGAAATCGTAGACGTTCCGTTCTGACAATACAGGTCTCAGGAGTCAACCGATGTCAGTAGTCGAAGCCGAAGCGAACGGAACCATCCACCCGCCGGCGAGCACGCTTGAACGTGTGTTGCGCGCCGGGAAGTTCGCCGTAACGGTCGAGATCGTGCCGCCTCGCGTTCCGAGTTTCGCGAGCGTGGACAAGAAGATCGATCTCGTCAGCAGCATCTCAGACGGCATCAACATCACCGATAACGCATCCGCTTCGGTGAAGATGTCGAGCCTCGCCGTCTGCGCGCACCTCGTTCAGAAGGGCGCGGAGCCGGTATGGCAGACGACCAGCCGCGACCGCAATCGCCTTGCGCTCCAGGCCGACCTGGTCGGTGGATACGCTCTCGGCATCCGGAACGTCTTCGCCGTGAGTGGCGACTACGTTACGATGGGCGATCATCCGGCGAGCAAGCCCGTGTACGATATGGACAGCGTCCAGATGCTGCAGATGTTCGACGGCATCCGGAACGGGCGGTTCGACTCCGGCGTCGAGGTCCGCTCCACGCCGAAGTTGCCTCTTCACACGCCGAATTACTACCTGGGCGCGGCGGCCAATCCCTTCGGCGATCCTCTGCCGATGCACATCATCAAGACGGCGAAGAAGGCCGACGCAGGGGCGGATTTCATCCAGTCTCAGTGTACGTTCGACATCCCGCGTTTCCGCGAGTTCATGGAGATGTTCGTCGATCGCGGGCTCCACGAGCGACTCAAGTTCATCGTCGGCATCATGCCGTGCAAGTCGTGTAGGCCGCTGGAATTCATGAAGGCGAGCGTTCCGGGCATGAGCATCCCCGATGAGACGATTTCGCGCATGCGGGGAGCCGAGGACTCGGAGGAAGAGGGTATTCGCGTTGCGTGCGAAGTCATCGAGCAGGTACGCGAGATCGAAGGCGTTGCCGGCATTCACCTCATGACGGTGAGCTGGGAACAGGTCATCCCGGAGATACTCAACCGCGCGGAGCTGAATCCGCAGGATCGCGGCGTGGTCGAGCTTAGTGAGCCCGAGCCAGCGCCGGACGCGAACTGATATACAGCATCAGAACGTCCGTCGACCGCGGCGGACAACGATACACGGGGCGCGCAGGTGATCAGCCGCCCCAACAGCCACGCACCTGTCGGAAGATGGAGCCGTTCCATGCTGGTAGTCGGCGAACGGATCAACAGCACTCGTAAGGGCATACGTCCGGCCATCGAAGAGCGCGACGTGCAGGCCATCACAGCCGAAGCCAAGATGCAGATGGACGTCGGCTCCACGTACCTCGACTGCAATGCCGCGACCGTCGGCGTCGAGAAGGAGCCCGAGTACCTCTCGTGGCTCGTCGAAACGGTTCAGGGCGCAACGAACAATACGCCGATCGCGCTGGACAGCCCGAACTCGGCCGCCATCGAGGCCGCGCTGAAGGTCCACAACAACGACAACGGCGTTCCGTTCATCAACTCGATTTCCGCCGAGGAAGAGAAGTTCGCCTCGCTGCTCCCGCTGGTTCGGGATGCGAAGACGAACGTGGTCGCCCTGGTAATGGACGACACCGGTATTCCGAAGACGGCCGACGCGCGCATCGCCATCGGGCGGAAGCTCGTGGACGATCTCACCGACGGCGGAGTGGCGGCGGAGAACATCTACGTCGACTCGCTGGTGTTCCCGGTGGGCGCGGAAGCGGACGCGGGCGTCGCGGTGCTTGAGACGATCAAGACGCTCAAAGAGGATTACCCGTCGATCCACTTCATCTGCGGGCTGAGCAATGTCTCCTACGGCCTGCCGAACCGGAAGCTGCTCAATCAGGCCTTCATGGTGCTGACTATGGGCGCGGGCCTCGACGCGGTCATCGTCGATCCGACGGACGCGAAGCTCATGTCGCTGGTGTACGCCAGCGAGGCGCTGCTCGCCCGCGACGAGTTCTGCGCGGAGTACATCCAGGCGGCGCGTGCGGAGATTCTTGAGTAGTCAGTAGCAGAGCAGATAGCATGGCGCTGGACAGCGTCACACGCGGCGAGGTGGAGCGATCTGCCTCGCCGCGCGGCTTTCCCCTTCCACGCGCCAGCCCGACATCTCCTCGAAGTCATCCATGACCTCGCGCCATTTAGCCCGAGACCTGTCCAGCGTGCCGTGTTCAAGCACCCATTTGCGCGGATTGTACGTGCGCGTCTCCAGCGACTCCAGAAACAGCCCGACTTCCTCCACGAGCCTGGTCCGGTTTCCGTACATCTCGTCCGGGTCGACAAGGCAAACCTCGGTTGGTCCGCCTGAATCCTGCATCAGCCCGACGCGCGTGAACAGGCATGGCAGGTCCATCGCCATCGCTTCATTGCAGACGAGGCTGTTGCCTTCGTACAGGCTCAGGTGCATGAACGCACGGGCGTGGCGCATCTGGTCCTGCACCACCGGATTCGGACCGGGGAGCAGTTTGAACTCCCAATCCGGGTACGCGCGCTCGATGGTCTTCATCAGCGCGGAGCCTTTGTGTCGTTTGCGGGCGTCGTGCAGGATCCGGCGTGGCTGGTCGCCGGTGAGCAGGCCGTCGAATCGCTCCACGTCCGTCGGGTTGTACACAACGTGCTTCACCGGGCTGCCATACAGCTCGCGCGAAGCAGCAGCCACCCACTCGGCGTTCGCAGCCCAGACGGTATTCGGCCTGCGGGCCGCCCGACGCTGCCCCCGCGCCATGGGCCAGTGCCCGGGCTTCTTCGTGCGTCTCACCTTCACCGCGGCCACGCCGTGCTGGAATCCGATCAGCGGGACGGACTCCGGCCAGTCGGTGACAAGCTGGTTGTCGCAGATGACCGGGAGGTGGTACCGCTCGACGTAATCGACGTCGCGATTCCGGCGCGTCACGTGTTCAACCCGCTCGAATATGTGCTCGAGGTTCCGCGCGAACGTTTCCACGCCGCCCGATGTGACGGTCGGGTCGTTGTGGATGTAGCTGATGACGTGGTGGGGTAGCTTCTCGGTGGGCACGCCGGACGTCCTTTCGCTGTTCCTCGCGGCGAGCGCGCTGTCGCGCCACCTGGTGGCCGGGACGTATAATGGTGCGAGTGCGCCGCCGCCGCCGCAACTCCCGCGAGTGCTGCGCACTCGTTCAGGCCTTCGTTGTCGCGAACGCCGTGTCGTCGAGCATCGGAAGGGATTCCCCCGGTGCGACGATTCGTCGAGCATAGGGAGGCAGCGAAACGGCACTATCCACCATGGAGCGATCTCATGCCGAAGCGACCCCACATCGTGTTGTTCAACCCCGATCAGTGGCGCGGCGACGTGCTCGGTCACGCCGGAGACCCGGCGGCGGTGACGCCGAACCTCGACGCGCTGGTTCGTACGGACGCGGTGAGCTTTCGCCGAACATTCTGCCAGGCGACCGTCTGCACGCCGAGCCGGGCGAGCTTCATGTCCGGCTGGTACGCGCACGTCCGCGGGCACCGGACGATGTACCACATGCTCCACCAGTACGACCAGGTTACCGACGAGCCCAATCTGCTCAAGATGCTGAAGGACGAGGGATACCTCGTCTGGTGGGGCGGCAAGAATGATCTCACGCCAGGACAGGAGCCCGTGGAGCGCTACTGCGACGTGCGCAACCGCATTCCGGCGCCCCCTCCCGGGTCGAAATCGGACGGTCGCAGCCGAAATGAGAACGCGCGCGGCGAACCGGGCAGCGACACGTTCTATTCGTTTTACGTCGGCCGCGTGGACCTGCCGGAGGAAGAGCGTCCGTACGACTTCGACTGGGGCCATGTGCTCGCTGCGTGCGAACTGATACGCTCGGCGCCGGCTGATCAACCGCTCTGCATCTATCTGCCGCTCGGATTTCCACATCCGGCGTATCGGGTCGAGGAGCCGTTCTACAGCATGATCGACCGCGAGAGGATCCCGGAGCGGACACCGACTCCCGACGGGCCGTGGGATGGTAAGCCGAGCATGCTGCGCGGCATCTGGGAGCGGCAGGGCATGCAGACGTGGACCGAGGAGCGCTGGACGGAGTTGAAGGCGACGTACTACGGGCAGTGCGCGCGCGTGGATGCGCAGATCGGCATGGTGCTGGAGGCGCTCCGCGACGCCGGGATCTACGACGATACCGCGTTCTTCATGTTCAGCGACCACGGCGATTTCACCGGCGACTACGGCCTCGTAGAGAAGAACCAGAACACGTTCGAGGAGTGTATCGCGAACGTGCCGTTCATCGTGAAACCGCCCGCGTGGGTGGATGTGAAGCCGCGCGTATCCGAGGCGCTGGTGGAGCTCATTGACATGAAGGCGACCGTCGAGGAGCTGTGCGGCATCGAGCCCGACCACACGCACTTCGGGAAATCGGTCGTACCGCTGCTCACCGGAGCGACGGAGGAACATCGCGACGCCGTCTTCTGCGAGGGCGGGCGTCTGGACGGCGAGTCGCACTGCATGGAGCTGGAGTCGACCAGCTCGCAGGTGCCCGGCGGAGAATACTGGCCGCGCGTCGACCTGCAACAGTCGATGCCGGAGCACACCAAGGCGATCATGTGCCGCACAGCGACGCACAAGTACGTCCGGCGGCTCTACGAGCAGGACGAACTGTACGATCTGGAGCGAGACCCGCGCGAGCTATCGAACGTCGTTGACGACCCGGCGTACGCGGACGTGCTCGCGGAGCTGAAGGAGCGGCTGCTCACGCACTTCCAGGAGACGACGGACGTCGTGCCGTGGAAGGTGGACAGCCGGGGCTAGGCTCGTTCCTGAATACGAGCAGGTACCGATCTTTCCCCATCGGCGCGGAGTGTTCGAGCGACAGGCGCTGCCCGATCACGTGCGCGGCGAAGGCGGGAGTCCAGAAATACGTTGGGTAGGCGACCGACGCTCCGCCCGGCGCGGTGAGCGTGCTGTCGTGCCTGCCCGTCACGGGATCGAACGGACTCTCGCCGCGTTCGAGTACCCGCGCGGTTTCATCCTGCAACGTGACGATGAACGTTCCGCCGGTCCGTAGCGTTCGGGAAATCTCCCGCGCGACGCCCGACATCTCGTCGTAGCCGCACAGAATCACGTTCAGCGGGAAGATCGCAACGTCGAAACTTCCGTCGGCGAGCGGCAGGTGCGAGAAATCGCCGACGACAAACCGCGCGGCGCTATCCGTTTCTCCTGCGACGTCGCGTGCCATCCCGATGGAGACGGGCGAGCAGTCGATGCCGACGGCGTCCGCGCCCAGCGTCTCCGCGTGGAGCGTCATCTTCCCGGTCGAACACCCGACATCGAGCAGACGGCACCCCGGCGTTACGTAAGGGGCGACGTGCTCGTCCATCCACGCGGTGTACCGACGCGCCTCGTCGGTGCGGTAATCGTTGCGCGGGTGCCACGCACCTGCGAGTTCGTCGTGGCTCGCGCGTGCCTGCTCGACATCCATCCAGCTACCGCCCGGCCTCCCAGCGCAGGATGCGTTCCGGGTCCTCGATGGCGAGGAACAGCCCCCAGCCGCCGCCGATGTTCGCAACCTTGGCGAGAATCTCGTTCCGTCCCGCTTGGAGACGAACCGGCACGATTTCCTGATGCGGTCGCGCGGCGCGCCCGGCCCAGACCTCGTTCGCGAGTTCGCCGTTGACCCATACCTTCACGCCGTCGTTGCTGCCGATGCTCAACCGGGCTTCCATCGCCGACGGGGCATCGATGGCGACGCGCGCGTAGCAGACGCGGTTGTCTGTCTCGGCGTACGCTTCCACGAAGTCGAAGTAGCGGAATTCATCCGAGTCGAAGGCCCGCCAATCGACACCCGCACCGGATTCCGGTGGGAACACCGTGTCGAAGCCCGGCGCGCGCGATGGACCACGTTCGTCTCCCTCGCCGATCAGCGCACCGTCCCAGTCGAGCGGGTACGTCCCGGCGACTTCCACCTGCTTGGAGAAACTCCACGGGCCGTGCGTGTCGGGATCGAATAGCTGGACGGTGCTCTCGCGGCGGACCACCGCGCCCCTGCGAAGCGCCCGGTCCACCGGCCACGTCGCGCGGAGTTCGTCTGCGTAGAGCCCGATGCGCTCCACGGGGATGCGCTCGAAGCCGAGTTCCCACGCGGGCGAGTCATCGGCGTCCGGCTCGGCGAATCCGGGCTCGGCGATCACCGAGTTCGCGTC
>CAZEAI010000112.1:0-17204 GCA_964510105.1 uncultured bacterium | reverse complement strand
GCACGCGGCACCGGCCACCAATACCCTACACCCTGCCAGGCAACATACAAGGGAAAGCGAAACCGTAGCGAGACGCGGAGGGTCCGCAGGGTGAGGGCGTTTCCAGCACACCGCTCCGGCCACAAACATCAACTTGTCCGGCTGGGTTTGGGGATACAAGCCGGTGCGAGGCCCGTCATTGGCGACAGACCACCGCATAACAGCCTGCCTACTCCGTTCCCGCTGACGAATGGCGCTCCAGCTCGGACCACTCCTCGTAGAGCGCATCCATGCGCGCACGCAGCGCCTGCTTCTCCTCCGCCAGTTCGTTGAGCTTCTGCCAATCGGACGCGTCCTCGGGCGAGTTGATCGCATCGTCGAGGCGCGCCAGGCTATCCTCCAACTCCATGATCTCGCCCTCGACGGCAGTCCAGCGGCGTTCGCGGCGCTCAGTCTTGCGCTGGGCATCGCGACGGCGCTGGTGGTCGCGGACGCGTTCGGCTTTGCTCCCGGCTTCGCCGCCGGCTCTGCCGCCGGCCTTCTCCGTCGGCTGCTCGCCGGGTTCCGGACCGGGGCTCGCGACCTCTGCGGCGCGCTGCTGAGCGATGTGGTGTTCGTACGATTCGTACCCGAACTCGTAGTGCGTCGCGCTGCCATCCTCAATGACGATCGTCGCGTTCGTGAGCTTCCGGAGGAACGCGCGGTCGTGACTGACCATGAACAGCGTGCCCTCGTATCGTTCCAGCGCCTGCTCCAACGCTAGTCGTGACGGGATGTCGAGGTGATTCGTCGGCTCGTCCAGGATGAGGAAATTCGTGTCGTCGAGGATGAGCTTCGCCAGCGCGACGCGGCTCTGCTCGCCGCCGGAGAGTGTGCCAATGACACGGAACTGTTCGTCCTCGCTGAACATGAAGCTGCCGAGGTAGCCGCGTATCTCCCCGACGCGCAGGCCCGGCTTCATGGACCACACTTCGTCGATCACCGTGCTCTCAAGATTCAGGCCGTCGCGGCGCTGATCGAAGTAGCCGACCTCGATGCCCGTGCCCACACGTATCACCCCGGCGTCGGGCTCCTCCTCACCGATGATCAGCCGCAGCAGCGTCGATTTGCCGGAACCATTCGGACCGACCACGCCGATCCGCTCGCCGCGCCGAACGGTGAAGGAGAGGCTGTCGAACAGGTGCACGTCGCGGTACGACTTGGCTGTTTCGCGCACTTCGAGCACCTGGTTGCCGCCTCGTCGCGACACCGAGAACGAAAGACGCACGTGGCGCTGGTGCGAGGGCGGCGTGAGGCGCTCAACCTTCTCAAGCATCTTCCTGCGTGACTGCGCCTGCTTCGTCTTCTGCCCCGCGATGTTCCGCCTGATGAAATCCTCGGTGCGCTCGACGAGTTCCTGCTGCTCGGCGTAGAGTCTCTGCTGTCTGACGCGCCGTTCCTCGCGCTGGGTCACGTAGGCGGCGTAGTTGCCGGAGTACTCGACGAGCGTTCGCCCCTCGATCTCCGCGATGTCCCGCACGACGGCATCGAGGAAGACGCGATCATGCGATATCACGATCACCGCGCCAGAGTACGTCGTGAGGAATCCTTCGAGCCATTCCGTCGCCTGGATATCGAGATGATTAGTCGGTTCATCCAGGATGAGTAGGTCGGGGCGGCGCACGAGTAGTCCGGCCATCTCAAGGCGGCTCTGCTGCCCGCCGGAGAGGACGCGGATGGGCCGATCATACTGGCGCTCGGATATGCCGAGGCGACTCAGCACCGTTTCGACGTGGGCCTCGTACTCGTATCCGCCGCGATGCCGGTACTCCTCCTGAAGTGCTCCGTACCGTCGCGTCTGGGCGTCGGTGGCATCTCCGGAGGTGAGGCGGTGCTCCAGTTCGCGCAACGAGTGTCGAAGGTCGACGAGCTGCTGATCGGCGGTCAGCGCGTACTCGCGTACGGTGACATCCGGCGGCAGGTGCGACTCCTGCGTGAGGTAGCCTACCGATACTTCGCGGTGCCGCTGAAGCGAGCCGCTGCTCGGGCTCTCCTCACCGACGAGCAGCTTCGCAAGCGTCGTCTTGCCGGAGCCGTTCGGGCCGATCAGGCCGATCCGTGCGTCGTCGGCGATCTGCCACGTGACGCCGTCGAGTATCTTCGTGGCGCCGTATGATTTCGCAAGGTCGGAAAGCTGAATGAGTGTCATGTATCGTTGAACCGGCTTGGTGATGGGTACATCGGGAGTACTATGGGAGTACATACAGAGAGGGGCGCCGCAGCCGGTGCCCCTCTCCAATATAACGCGCAACACCCCGTCGCGAGACCTACCGCTTCGGGAGCACGAACTCGTCTTCGTACGGGACCGGCTCGCTGACGCCGGACTTGGCGGACTTCTCGGCCGTTTCGAGGATCGCGATCACGCGCCGCGCCTCTTCCGGCTTCACGTCCAGTTCCGCGCCGTCGAGGATGTGAGCGGCGATGTTCTCATAGTACTCGGGATGCGTGCCGGCCTGGCACTTGACCGTCGCCTTGGCCGCTTGGCCGCTCGCGAGGTCGCCATAGACGCTGAAAGCATCTTCCTGGTCGCTCACGATGGCGCCCTTGCTGCCAAGGAGCTTCCAGCGCGGCTTACCAACGCGCGCGATCGCCGAGAAGTGGATGTCGACGCAGGTGTTGTCGTCGAATCGAATCACGGCGTGGACGTCGTCCTCATTCGTCACGTCGTCCCAGACGAGATCCTCCTGGATGAACCCGGTGACGTTGACGGCCTTCGCCGGGATGATGTTCAGCAGCCAGTCCAGGTAATGCGCTCCCCAGTCGTACATCGCGCCGCCGGAGATCGCCTTGACCGAGCGCCACCACGTGCCGGGCTTGCCGTAGCCCATCTGGCCCATCTCGACGTCGTAGACCTTGCCGATGGTGCCGTTTGCGAGCAGGCCCTTCAGCGTGAGGAAGTCGCCGTCGTGACGACGATTGTGGTACACGGTGAGCATCTTGTCGGTGCTCCGCGCGGCCTCGATCATGTCCGTCGCTTCCTTGACGGAAATGCACATCGGCTTCTCGACGATGACGTGCTTGCCGGCCTTCGAGCACGCGATGCAGACTTCAGCGTGCAGGTTGTGGGGAAGGATGTTTATCCCGAGGTCGAACTCGCCCCACTTCAGGAGATCGGCGACGTCGTTGAACGTCTCGATTCCGGGCCATTCTTCCTTGGCGGCATCCGTGCGAGCCGGGTCCGTGTCGCACACCGCGACGAGCCTCATACGGCCGGTGGCGTGCATCTCTTTGGTGTGGTGAGTACCCATGTTGAAGGCGCCACCGTAGCCGATGATCGCCGCGCGTACAGTCTTCTCGCTCATGTGATGCTCCTTCAAGGGGTTGCTGTGACGTTCGGAGCGGACGCTCCGAGCAGGCTGTATGGATGGGACACGATCATTTTCCGAAGTATGTGACGGTAATCTGCGTAGAAAAAGAATGTACCGCGCACCCGGACGCGGATCAACGGAGTCGGGATGGATCGCGACGTCTCCGAGCCGCGCCACTTTGGTTCGACGCCGGGGCACCGGTACGTTACGCTCGTTCGCACGCGCCGACACCATATCCGAGGAAGCGTCATGCCTGAGAACCCCCGAGTAGCAGCCATCGTCACAGCCTACTACGTGAACTCCCACGCCGATGTGATCGTGTCGCGATTCCTTGAGGGGTTCCCGTCCGAAGAGGGCATCGTCCCGCCGCAGAGCACCGTTGTATCGATGTATCTCGATCAGGTGGCCGACAACGACATCGGCGTCGAGAAAGCCGCCGAGCACGACCTGCCGATATATCCGAGCATCCGGGCAGCCCTGATGTGCGGCACCAATGGCCTGGCGGTCGACGGCGTACTCCTCGTCGGCGAGCACGGCGACTACCCACGCGACGAGTGGGACCGCCACATGTACCCCCGCCGGCACCTGTTCGAGCAGATCTGCGGCGTATTCGCCGAGACCGGATCGGTCGTGCCCGTGTTCGTGGACAAGCACTTCTCGTGGAATCAGCAGGACGCGGACTGGATGCTGGACCGGGCGAAGCAGCTCGGAGTGCCGCTCATGGCGGGCTCGAGCTTGCCGGTGGGATGGCGTCAGCCTGAGCTGGAACTCTCCCTCGACGAGGATATTACGGAGGCGGTGACGCTCGGGTACGGACCCATCGAGGCTTACGGCTACCACACGATCGAGGCGCTCCAGTGCATGATCGAACGGCGTCGAGGCGGGGAGGCGGGCGTCGCCGCGGTTACGTGCGTATCCGGCGCTGAGGTCTGGGAGCTTGGCCGGAAGGGCGTCTGGTCGGAGGAACTCGCTGAGGCCGCACTGAAGTGCGTCTTCACGAAACAGGACGAACCGATGGAGAGCGGCTGTCCGGAGCCGGACGCGTTTCTCATCGAGTACCGCGACGGCGTACGCGCGGCGGTGTTGCAGCTCAATGGCTACATTGTTGACTGGGCCGTGGCGCTTCGAATCGGCAGCGAGGCGCAAGCTACCGAATTCGCGGTGGAGTACGGTGCCCCATTCACGCATTTCGGCTACCTGAGCCGGAACGTCGAGCAGATGTTCATCACGGGGAAGCCGCAGTATCCGCACGAGCGCACCGCGATCACGACGGGGATCATCAACGCTGTGATGGAGTCGCGAGCGCGGGGTGGTGTACGAGTGGAGACGCCGAGCCTCGACATCCCCTACCGCTCATACGAGACGCCGCCGTTACGGCCGACCAGCGGGCAGCGCCCGGGAAAGACCGGCGAGGGATACAAGCCGATCGGATACTCGGAGTAGGAAGGACGCAGGCCTGAAACGCGAAACGGGTGGGAGGCCGTAGCTCTCCCACCCGTCGGTGCCTGTTTGGATTTGAGGGCGGCCGTCTTCCGACAACCCGTCAACCCTCGATGAAGGTCAGCGAGCCCTCAGGCGTCGCACCCCCAACAGTCACCTGCACAACCTGAATTATCCAAGTAACCACCTCCTTTCTGTGCTGCCTCTATGATAGCCCCGCGCCACCGAACTGTCAACAGCGGCCGGCGAAATCGTGACTCGCGCACGATGGGACTCAGTACCCAAACACGTGAGGCCGGCAGTTTGCCTGCAACCATCCGCACGACGCCACGCGGCGTCCACATGCGGACGCTCGCCCGAACGAGCGCCAACATACACGCCGTCACACGCGAGCACTCGCTGAAGCGAGTGCCTACGTACGAGCGTAGCTCGGACTCTGGGTTGGGCATTCGGGCAGCCGGTGCTACCTATCTCGCGACACCTCGACCCACCCATCCAACAAGGCGGACCCACCATGTCACACACGCAGCCCGAGATCATCCCGGCACCTCAGCACGCTCGACTCGGCGGAAAATCGCATCCGCTCGGCGATGTCGTGATCCAGCCGTCGGACGGAGCCGATACATGGGCGCTGGAAGTCCTGCGCCGCGGGCTCTCGGAGCTGGGTATCAGCGAGACCGAAAACGCGCCTGCCACCGAACCGTACACCCTCATCAAGCTCGTCGGCGAAACACCGCCCGATCTCCTTCAGCTAGCGGACGAGGCATTCGGAGCCGATGCATCGCCGGGCGAGGCGCGACCGGAAGCCTACGTGATCTCCGTCCGGAACCACGGCACCCATCGCACCGTGACGATCGCCGGCGACGGCGCGGGGCAATCGTACGGCGCCGACTCGCTCCTGCAACTCGTCGATGCCACCGAGGGCACGCTGCACGAGGCGCTTATCTACGACTTCCCCGCAGTCCGTACCCGCATCTACGCCGGCTCGGGAGGCGACGACGAGGCCGCGCGTCTGCGGTTCAATGTCGGCCGTGGCGCGACGACGCCCGACGTGCTGGAAGCGCAGCGCTGCCGCCATCTCGATGCCTGGCAGACCGCGCACCCTTCCCATGCCGGCGCCATGAAGCCGGGGCTCTGCTACAGCGATGCCGAGATGGTCGCGGAGGCGATTCAGCCGCTGGTCGATGCCGCGGAACAGGGGATCACCTGGCTCGGGCTGAACTTCGATGACATCGATCTCAAGCTCGGATGGCCGGAGGATGTCGAGCGGTTCGGCACGATAGGCAACGCCCACGTCGCATTCATCAACGACACGCTTGCGCGCCTGCGCGAAGTGAATCCAGCGTGCCGCCTGACCGTCATACCCATTATCTACGGCAGCGGCTGGCTCGCTGGCACGTGGGTCTACGCGGTGAGCGAGGACGAGATATACGACTACCTCGCCACACTCGGCGAGGCCGTCGATCCGTCCGTCGTGTTTGTCTGGACGGGCGAGAACGTCGAGTCGAT
Source organism: uncultured bacterium (assembly GCA_964510105.1). Lineage (GTDB taxonomy): Bacteria > Latescibacterota > MWCZ01 > MWCZ01 > MWCZ01 > CAZWQW01. The sequence continues at coordinate 10,929 of CAZEAI010000112.1, read as the reverse complement.
GTTCATGACCGACGCCGACATCGCCCAGTGGACCGAACTTGTCAAACACGAGACAATCGTTTTCGAGAACACCCCGACGACCGACCTCACCGATCTAGGCGCCTTCAGAGGTCGCACGGAGAACATCGGCGACCTGCTTGAGGGATGGATCTACATCCATCGCGGACCGCACGCAGCCATAGCCGAGCTTACGACGGCGGAGTTCCTGTGGAATCCACGCGCGTACGACCCCGACGCTGCACAGACCCGGGCGATACACCGCCTCGTCGGCGACGAAGCGGCACCGGACATGGAACTACTGATCGATGTCTTCCGCGATACGGGTTCGCCGAGGTATCTGCATCCGCTCTGGCGTGAGGGCAGGCTGCTCGACGTCGTCGATCCGAGGGATGCGTCAGTAGCCGACTTCTACGTCGAGCGGCTCACGGCGCTCGGCTCCGCCCTGCCGAAACTCGACGTGTCGGCGGGGGATTCGCCGTTCTATCAGGCGGTGCGGGAGATGGCCCTGAGCAGCGTAGACGTCGCGCAGGCGTTCCTGGAGACCTACGTAATGCTGAAGTCGGCGGACCGCGGCGAGGACGAGGAGGCCATCGCCGCCGGGGATCGCGCCGAGAATCTCTACGAGGAATGGACGCGGCACAGCACCGGCACGACGGATCTCAACGCGAAGACCGACCGGCGCGACGCGCTTACCTACATCGAGCAGGTCGGCGTCGCGAGACACGTTCGCGAACTGCGACGCGGCGGCTCCGAGCCCATCCCGTGGGTGAGCCCGGCGCCCCGGGACAACCGTCTGGGGCGTCGCTGCTCGGCGCTCGGCGACGCCGACACGTCCGTGTGGCTGCCGGTGGTATGCAGAGGCGACAACTTGTGGCTCGTAGTCACCGGCTGCGGCCCGAGCGACGCACAGATCGTAGCAGTCGTCGGCGAGTCCGAGGTGGCGCTGCCGGCCAGCTCGTGGGATCCCAACCATTGGCGTTCGATCGCGATCCGGCTTCCGCACGGGGCAGCGGCGGTGGACGGCATCACTCTGATCGCCCGCACGCAAGCCGATTGGGCGGTAGCGCGGGTCGCCTGCCTCACGGACCCCTCGCCGGGACGATTGCTCCACGCAACACGCTCGTCCGCCCGGCTCGGCTGCGCCGAGTTTGCGGAGAATCCCACTCGATACCTGCGCGACGCCGAAACGGCAGACGTGACGGGGCGGGTGGCGGTCCGACGCGACGTCACGATCATGCGTGGCGTATCCGGACGTTTCTACGATTTCGCCGCCGAGACCCGCATCGGACAGACGTTCCACGTCACGGCCTGTGGCGCCGATCCGCTCCCGCCGGTGGACCCGATCCGCCTGCATATCCATGAGTCGTCGGACGGCGACATGCTGTGCGGATTCGCGCTGCAATGTCAGCAGGCGGGCAGCACGCAGCTTGCGGCGACCCTCTGGCGCTGGTCAGGCGACATCGATTCGACCGTGTCGGACGAGTCGCTTCGCATCGCCTCCACGCCCGGGACGCTCGACACGCCGCACGGCACATCCCACCACATCTGCGACTTCCCGTTCAACGTGGAACTTGAGTACGGCGCAACGTACTACGTGGAGGTGGCGGCGCCGGAGGGATGGGACGGATGGCGGGTTCGCCGGTCGTACGGTTGGTACGGACACCGGAGCGACCCGGAACGGTCCGCGTACCTGGACGGCCGGATCGAGCCGGGTGTCGACCTGCCGTTCCGGACGTACGTTGCCGACGTGTACGACGCGGAATGGAGGGGCTAACGCCGGAGTGCGCAGTTCGACGCCGTCATTCCGAACGAGGTGAAGAATCTCCAGCGTCCTGACGATGAACGAGTCTCTACGCCACGCTCAGAATGACATCGAACATCCATCGCGAGGCATTCGTTCTGCTGCTGACGCCTGGTTGTGCGGGCAGCGGCCAGTCAGGACTCGAACGCGATTGACGCGGAGACGCCGACGCGCAACAGCCGAGCGCTGATCCACCCGTCCTTGCGGATCGTCTTCACCGCGGCGCCGTCGGGAATCGTCCACGCGTGCGTCAGCGTACCGAGCCGATTCTCGTTGAGACGGACGATCACGCCGACCGCTTCCGGGATCGTATCGCCCCACCGGCCGGATGCCGCCACGTCGTGGTTCAGGAGATGCACTATCCAGCGATCTTCCTGACGCGTGAGCACCGCCTCGACGCCGGGCGGGGCCGTCACGTCGATGGCCGGTTCGCCGGCAAGCCATCGGACGAGATTCACCCCGAGCCGGTTCATCATGCGCTGCTGCGGACGGTCGTCGCTGCACACCAGGCACGCAACGTACGCCGCGCGCCCCGCTCCAGAGCCGTTCACGGTGACGGCAGCATCGGTCGAAACGCTTCGCCGCGGGGGATTGGGCTCGCGCCAGATCCAGTGATCGCGCGAGTATCGGGCGACGGGATACGCGTATCGCGCCAGAGCGACGGCGCTCGTAGGCGTAACGCGCCATGCCTCGCCATCCGACCTCACGGGCGCGTCCGGGATATCCGCGGCAAGCTGCGGAGCCGAGCGCGCCACGTAGTGCGTCTCGAAGCCGGTACGGCCGAGCGACTCCACTCCGAGCAAGCCCGAGAGCCGGCACCGCCCGCCGTTGCAGTCGAGCCCGGCGGCATCGCGTTCGATGAGCACCGATCCGCCATCTTCGACGTACCGTTCCAGCGCCACGATCTGCTCGCTGGAGAGCCGGAACCCGTCGGCAACCACGATCACCTTGTAGGGCGTGAAATCGGTGGTCTGCAGCGGGAGCAGCGCAAACGGCACATGGTGCTTCAGAAGGGCGACCGCCCACGTCCCGCGTTCGTCCTTCCACGACTCTTTCGGCAGCAGCAACCCCACATCGTAGAGCGGCTTCGCATCGTGCAGGAACTGCTCGCGTTCACGAAGGAATGTCGACACGGTGGCGCACTGCTCAAGCTGAGTGTGAGGGATGTATCCCGAGGGCGTGATGTCGAGGCCGGGTAGACACGTCCCGCCGTGGGCCGTGACGATGGCCGCCTCAAGCGTCAGCGCCTCGGATGTGCGCGGCGTCCACGAGAAGACAACGTCGGACACCGGGCTGTAGATCTCGAACGGCCGTTTCTGCGTCGCGAGAAGCCGCGACATCAGGCTCTTCGTGAACGGCGTGTGCGCTTCCTGCGAATTGTGCGTGCAGAGTTCGTCGATGCGTTCGTAGCCGAGTTCCAGATTCGCGCCAGCGTTGTTGAAGACGACGACAGGCTCCACCTGTTGGGCGGAACTCCCGTCGGACGCGATGGAGCGTATCTCGCGGAACAGCTCGTAGAAGCCGTCGCGCTGCCAGAGCCGCAGGTCGTCGTCCATCGGCTGATCGACGAGGGAGCCGCCGCGCTCGTTCCGGTAGCGTTCCTGACAGAAGTGGCACCAACACCCTCGCGACGGGAAGCCCGTATAGTCGAGGCCGTCCATCCAGAATCCGTCGGTACGATAGCGTTTCTGGATCTCATCGAGCTGACCGAACAGGAAGTCGCGATAGCCGGGGTTGTTGTGGCAGCAGGCGCCGACCGGGAACGGCGGCCAGGTCAGTTCCGTGATGGAACCATCGCGTTCGCGGCAGGCCCATTCGGGATGCACGTCCGCCGACCAGGTGTCGAAGATCGTGGAGTAGTAGGCGACGACGCGCATGCTCCGCGTCCGCGCTTCGCGGACGACTTCGCCGAAGTAATCGCGCGGCGGCTGGGAAGACCGGAACTCGGAGGGGTAGAAGCAGACGCCGTCGTGGTGTTTGGTGTGAACGATCGCCGTCCGAAAGCCCGCTTTGCCGAGTTTCTCGATCCAGCGAGCCGCGTCGAAATCCTCGCGCGGCGAGGCCCAGGCGGGACTCAGCCAACCGGCGTATACCTTCCACAGATCATGGTCGTACCACGCGGGCATGTAGCCCCCCCCAATTCACTCACGCAACAACTCTTCGCGCTGCGGTCGCCCCGCCGGGCGCCTCGTTATAGCGCGTCGCGACCGCTACAGCGGGAACGCCTCCGGCCCAAGTGCAAGCTGCCGGTTCAGGTTTTCGCGCGTATCTGAATGGTTGTCGATGCCGAATTCCTCGTTCTCCGGCGTCACCGGGTGCTCAGCGATGACAGCCGCATCGGTACAATACGACCGGAGCGCGCCCTCTGCATGGAGCGCGCGAATCGCTTCGGGCATTCCCGGCCAGAACACGCCCGTATCGCTCTGGTAGAGGCTGATCCCCTGTGCGCCGTCTTCCATGCTCCGAAGCGCGCGCCGCGCAAGTACCAGCGGATTCACGCCGCGCGGGTTCACCTTGCCGCTCCACGGCCCCTTCTGCATGGGCAGGCAGTTGCTGCTCCCGAACACCGGCAGGGAGTGCCGCGCGCCCAGCTCGATGTATGGCCGGTCGGTCCAGTCGTCATATCCCGGCATCCAGTGGAGTTCGCTCAGTGCGATCTCGTTGATCAACCCCTCGCTCACCCACGTCTCCACGTCGAGCCCGGCGATGAGATTCGCTTCGAATCCGTCGTTGGGGATACGCGCCTGCACGGCTATGCGGCGGTCGCTCAGCGTACGAATCGGATCGAGCGCCAGCTTCAACTCGCGAAGCAACTCGGTGACAAAACCCGCCCGATACCGACACCAGTCGAGGAAGCGGCCCTTCTCGGCAATCGTGATGGAACGCGGGTCGACGCCGGCCTGTTCGCCGTAGCCGTTCACGAGCGCCGGATGGTACCGCGCCATCGGAGGTTGCCGGAGGAAATCGAGCACCAGGCCCTCGCAGCCAATAGTCGCGGCTTCAACGAGAATCGCTACGCGTTCGGCGCGGAATTCGGGGATGGCGTAGCACAAACGCGAGGCGTCGAGCCAGCCGTCCCGGGCGATCTCGTTCCACTCCGGGTGGTTCTGCGCGAAGTCGGACCGGTGTCGGCCGCCCGGCGCGTAGTTGCGGTTCATGCAGAGTCGTCCGTACATCGTGCAACCGCGCTCGCGACCGTATGAAAGGCCCGCGCGGAGCTGGCACCGCTCGCGACAGACATCCATCTCCGCCCGCTGCTGCGCACCGAGCGACGCGTAGTGCAGGTCGTAGTGCCGTCCAACGCCGTGGCATGTTGCGCCGGGAATGTCGCTGTGGTACGTGAGCACGCTCCGCCCGAGTTCCCACGCGATGTGCGTGATGCCGCACGCAACGTGCGCGTCGATACAGTCTTCGGCGTCACGCCCGGTCGGCCACCTGTGCTTCCTGTGAAGCATCCAGCAGCCGAGTTCGGCTACGCCCCATACTGTCCACGGCGAATCGGGCGAAGTCACCACTCACCTCCGCAGCTTGTCAGATTGGACGCGAACGAGCGTTCTACTCCGCCGCTCGCGCCACAACCTCCTGCCACCGGCTGTACGCGTCGCCCCACGCGGCAACGTCGCTCGGTGCGAAATCGACGATGTCGAACGAGCGCCGCACCACGTCGCGAATGTCCGCCAACGACCCGAGATCGCCAAGCGCCATCGCCTGTACAAGCAGGTTGCCGATGGCGGTCGCCTCCGTCGGCCCGGCCTTCACTAGCACGCCGAGCGCATTCGCGGTGAACTGGTTCAGCAGCATGTTCGCCGATCCGCCGCCGACGATGTGCATGACATCGACTTCGCCCTGCAAGCTCTTGAGCGCGTCGAAGACCGCACGGTATTTCATCGCGAGACTTTCGAATATGCACCGTACCAGCGCATCTCGTTCTTCCGGAACGGGCTGCCCGGTCTCCCGGCAGTACGACCGGATCGCTTCGGGCATGTCGTCGGGAGTGTTGAACGACGGGTGATCGGTGGCCACCCACGCGACGAACGGCGTCGCCGCCTCCGCCATGGCGACGATCTCGCCGTAGCCTAGGTCCACACCGTCGCGTTCGCGCCAGATACGTTGCGATTCCTGGAGCAACCACAGGCCGCCGATGTTCTTCAGGAATCGGTACGTGCCCTCGACGCCGCCCTCGTTGGTGAAATTCGCCTCCAACACGTCGTCGTTGATGATGGGTTCGGCGACCTCGGTGCCAATGAGCGACCACGTGCCGGAGCTGAGATACGCCCACTTCGTTCCGGGCTCGGCCGGAACGGCGACGACGGCTGAGCCGGTATCGTGCGTGGCGGGAGCGATTACGCTGGGCGGAATGTCGAAGCCCAGCTCGCCGGCGAGGTTGTCCAGCATCGGGCCGAGCACCGTCCCGGGCGGGATGATCTCCGGCAGCATGTGCGTCGGGATGCCCAGCGTACCGAGCATATCCCGCGCCCAGTCACCGGCGACCTCAATGCCGCCGGCATCGGACGTCGAGCGCGGATCGTATGCCTGCGTCGTCGTGGCGTCGGTGAATTCGCTCTTGGCGACTCCCGTCATGAGGTAGTTGAAGATATCCGGCATCATGAGGAGCAGGCGGGCGCGGCTCAGGATATCATCACTGTGCGCCTCCGCGTACAGTTGGTACAGGGTGTTCAACTGGATGAACTGGATGCCCGTCGTCATGAACACATCGCGACGCGGCACGTGCTCGAACACGGCGTCCATCATGCCGTCGGTGCGGCTGTCCCGGTAGTGGACCGGAGCGGCAAGCAGCTCGCCGTCATCGCCGATCAGACCGTAGTCGACGCCCCACGTATCCACGCCGACGCTGTCGATCGGACCGTCGGCCATGATGCGCGCCTGCCGGATGCCCTCGCGGATGCCCTCCCAGAGCCGGTCGAAATCCCACCGCATGGTTCCGCCTGCATCATCGACGGGACTGTTTGCCAGGCGGTGCGCCTCGCGTAGCGTGAGTATGCCGTCGTCGAGGGTGCCGAGTATCACCCGGCCGCTGGATGCGCCGAGGTCGAGTGCGATCATGTTCCGCGGGGATGCCATGACGTGCCTTTCGCCGAGTGCGGATCGTGCGGGTGACTACAGCGGCAATAAGGTAGACTGTGCGCGCGCGTGGGGCAATTCGTGGGTGGGGTGCCTCACGCAGAACGCGGGGATGGAAGACAAGGGGTCTCACGCAAAGCCGCAAAGGACGCAAAGGAAGGGCAACAATGGCTCATGCAGAGACCGTGCGTCGACCTGACGGCCATTGGGTCTGGGCGATCGCAAACGCGATCTCGGTGGATCGGCCCATGGGGCACAGGTTCTCACGTTTTCCCGAACGAGCCTCAGCCCGCACACGCATAGGGCCGACGGAATAGGGGCGAACCACGTGTTCGCCCGGTGGCCCCGGCCAGTACGCGCAGAAGGGCCACGACGTGGCCCTTCTGCCGCAAGCGAGCTCGCGTCAGCGAGTGAGCGTCAGCTGAGACGCTCCCACAGCGGCGGGACGCGGTTCGCGCCGTCGTCGCCAAGAATGACCGGCGTGATCCCGGATATCTCGCAGAGGTAGTTCAGCGGCCGCACGAGATTTCCGGGCGCGCCGAGCACGTGGTTGCACGGGAAGACGCTCAGGAACTCCTCGAACGTGCCGTTCACCTGCGCGTGGACATGTGGCCACGTCGGGTTCGTCGCCTCGTTGATCTCCTTGCGCTCCGCCGCCGGGAGATCCATCGACTCGCCGCGCGTGATCACCATGTACATCTTGTCTTCCCACAGGCCGAGACGGCAGAACGTCATCTCGCCTGGAAGCGCGTCGAATTCCACCGATGCGCCGCCCGCCTTGAAGTAGTTCTCCAGCGCCGGATGGAACGACACCTTCGAGAAATTCTCCTTCGGATCGTCGCTCTGCATCGCATACCACGACGCGTGGTTGCCGGAGTTGCACCAGTCCCACAGGTCCTTCTCCGGGAAGTAGAGCCGCACGTCCATGAACAGCGACGGCAGGCCGCCGGTGACGTACTTCAGCATTTGCATGGTGATGGCGGCGTACGCGTCGGCCTCCGTCGCGCAGATGACCGGCTCCTTGGGCCCGTTCCAGTCATACGGGTCGTTCATGATCATCTCGGGCACGTCGCCGAGACACACATACTCCGTCATCTCGCGCTGGCCCTTCAGACCGCAGAAGTCGAATCCTTTGTCCTCGTTCACCGCCTTCATGGCGCAGTAGAGGCGAAGCTGCGTCTTCAGCGTCTCCGGCGTGAGCATCTTGCCGTCGTACAGCAACCGGTCGCCGAGCATGTCCTCGAACCACTTCAATCCCTTCTCGACTTCCGCGTCGGGGACTTCCTTCATCATCTCCACGAGCCAGAGCTGGTCGATCTGCCGGCCCGTCGTGCCGAGGGTCTTCAGCGTCGGGACGAGGTGGAAGTAGCCGGTCTCCATGCCCATGGAGTGTCCGCCGTAGATGCCGAACACCTCGTTGCGCATGGTGGTCAGCGCCTGCGACGCGCGGATCCAGTCGAACACCTGCTTGCGCGTATCGGGATCGTCCTGCTCGCCGACGATGCGGTGCGTGCGGACGCCCGCCTGCCGGAGCGCGCCGTCGGTCGCAAGCAGCCCAACGTTGCCGGGGTACTCGCCGTTGTTGTTGGAAAGATTCAGGATCGGGATGTCCTTGCCGAGGCTATTCACGAGCGGCCAGATGAAGAACGGGAAGTTCCAGACGTTGTAGCAGACGATGAGCTGCTTCACGTTCTGCCGCGCAAGCTCCTCGCCGACTTCCTGCGCCACGCGGACGCTGGTGACGATCTTCGACGCGGCCACGACCTCGGGCGCGGTGCCGTCGGCGTTCTTCAGTCCGCCCCGGATGATCTCCACCCACCGGGCGATGACCTTCTCGTTGATGGGGTTATTCCACTCGTAGACGTGATCGCGCTCGTCGTTCAACATCACGATGCCTATGGGGGTGCCGCGCATCGGATGGCCTCCTTTGTCGTATCGGCGGGAGGAACGCTTCGACAGAGGCGTTCCGGATCGGGTGTCGGTCGTGCGGGGACAATGTACCGACGGGGCGGGGACGGCGGGAGGGGGACCGCGAACTCTCACTGCGTTCGAGTTCGTTCAGGAGTTCGCGGCGCGAACTCCCCGGCGATGTGTGCGGGTGGCGATCTGTGGTGCCGCTAGTCAATCGGTCTGACGTACTGCGTGCTAGAACTTACAAACCCAGGCCCATCCGGGGGATCCACCGCCAGCCAACCATCCTCAATCTCCGTGGCTCTTATGATGGTTCCTGGCGCCAAGACGCGTACTTTGGTGGAATCTGCCAAGATCGGTTGGGTTCGCAGATTTAGCCAGTCGACCACCTCGTACGGACTACCCTTGGTCGCCACGAAGCCTGCGACGGCGAGACTGTCGAGCATCGCTGACATGACCCCTTCGCGATCAAATACGAGAGGACCGCCACCGAGGCTGATTGACCTCAGCTCACCTTTCATCGCGGGCACATCACATTCCGATTCGGCCAGCCTATCTAGCTTGGCCGAGAGGGCTTCTCCTCCAAAGACGATCAGCGCTAGCCTCAGCGTACGACAGAGCAGATCCGATGTCTTTTCGGCTGCGTTTGGGGTGACTGCCCGGGAGGCCCCGGCGAGAACCAACGCGAACTCGTGCACATCCTTTCTCAGTGCATCAGTCACCGGGCGTAGGAATTCCGCCGCGAGTTCGCGGCGCTCCGAAAATCCTCGACTCATTCTGTCGAATCTACGCCGCAGGGCTCCGACGGAATCAGCAAGGCCCCGGGCGTCTCGGGCCGCCCTGCTGAGCGCTCCGATTCGAATGGACGAAGCATCGCTTCCCAACTCGATTGACCTAGCGACGACCCCTTCCAGATCTGACCGGACACGGGATATTTCCGACTCATCTACGGCCAAGTCAATGTGGCCCGAAGACACGCCGAACATGTCAAGCACGTCAAGTACATCCCGATCTACCGTCACGCCTCCCTCCGCGGCCGTCAGTTTGCCCTTCAGCACCTCCGCGTCCGCGGTAAACCGGCGTATCTCCCGCCAAACCTCGGATCGCCCCCGGTCGACGCCATCTTTGTAGGACAACGCGCCCCATACCAGAAAACTCGTCGGAACGAGCAGCAACAGCACGGTGCGTATGTTCCATGCCCACTTCACGATACTCATCGTGACCCTCCCCCCTTCGACGTAGGTACACTCGCCGAGCAAACGGACAGCGCCTACGGCGGCCTCTTCAGCAGCTTACGCCGCCCGGGTCTCTGAGCCCAAGAGCGACCTCGCAGACCTAGATAAGTTGACCGATGGGCAACCGGATGCACACCCCACCCCTCCCCCCATCCCCGCCTGCGACGCATCTTTTCCGTTCGTACCGCCACGACAACCCGGCGAGTTGCGCAGCAACTCGTTCACGAACCGGCGCGCAGCGACGGTTCGCAGGAGCTTACCATGAACCCGATCCAGTCCGAACAGACGATCCTCTTCGTTGGCGACAGCATCACCGACTGCGGCAGGCGGGGCGCTGAAGCGCCTTACGGCAGTGGCTACGTCGGCCTCTTCCGCGAACTCATGACAGCGCGCTACCCCGACCGCGACATCACGGTCGTCAACAAGGGCATCGGCGGCAACACCGTCGAGGACCTGGCCCACCGATGGGAGGACGACGTCGTCCGGCACGAGCCCGACTGGCTGTCGATCAAGATCGGCATCAACGACCTGCACCGCACCATGGGCGACGCCGAGTTCGCGGTCCCGCTGGACGCGTTCGCGAGCGCCTACGACGACATCCTCCAGCGCGCGCGGGACGGCTGGGGTCCGCAGATCGTGCTCGTATCGCCGTTCTACATCAGCCGCGACACCGGCAGCGGAGGCTTCCGAAGCAAAGTGCTGGAGATGCTGCCCGGCTACATCGAGATCGTCGAGAAGATGGCAGCGAAGCACGACGCGCGGTACGTTCCGCTCCAGGACGTGTTCATGAAACACCTCGAATACCGCGAGCCGGACGACTTCTGCCCGGAGCCGGTGCATCCACACCGCGCGGGACACCTCGTCATCGCGGAGGCGATCATCGCGGCGCTGGAGGGGTAG
>CAZEAI010000111.1:0-17429 GCA_964510105.1 uncultured bacterium | reverse complement strand
CGACTCGTCCGGGCGAATGGATGAACCCCGGCATGATACCGATCTTCGCCTCACCCGGAGTGATGATGCCCGGGCAGTTGGGACCAATCATACGGGTCGCACTCCCGCTGAGATACTCCTTCACACGGAGCATGTCGAGCGTCGGGATGCCCTCGGTAATGCAGACGACCAGCTCGACGCCGGCTCCGGCGGCTTCCATCACCGCATCCGCTGCAAACGCCGCCGGGACGAATACCACCGAGGCGTTCGCGGCCGTGGCTTCCACGGCATCCGCCATTGTGTCGAAGACCGGAACGCCTTCGGCTTCCAGTCCGCCCTTGCCCGGGACTACGCCGCCAACGACGTTCGTGCCGTACTCGATCATCTGCTTCGTGTGGAAGGAGCCCTCGCCGCCGGTGATGCCCTGCACGAGCAGCCGCGTGCCACTACTCAACAACACGCTCATGCGGCGCTCCTTCCGGCGGCGACTGCCTTCGCCGCGGCGTCCTGAATACTCTCACCGACTTCGAACGACAGACCGGATTCGCGCAGCAACACGCCCGCTTCCTCGGCGTTTGTACCCTCAAGCCGCACGATCACCGGCACCTCGATTCCAAGCTCACGCACCGCCTGTATCACTCCCTCTGCGACGCGGTCGCACCGGACGATGCCGCCGAATATGTTGATCAAGACCGCACGGACGTTCTCGTCGGACAGGATGATCCGGAAGCCGCTCTTGATCGTTTCGACGTCCGCGCCGCCCCCTACGTCAAGGAAGTTGGCCGGCTCGCCACCGGCTAGCTTGATGATGTCCATCGTCGCCATGGCTAGCCCGGCGCCGTTGACCATGCAGCCAACGTTGCCATCGAGCTTGATGTAGTTGACACCGGTCTCGCGCGCCTCGACTTCCAGCGGCTCCTCCTCATTCGGATCGTACCACTCCGCGATATCCTTGTGCCGCATGAGGGCGTTGTCGTCGATGTTGATCTTGGCGTCGAGGGCAAGCAGCCGCCCGTCGGACGTCACCGCGAGCGGGTTGATTTCCGCAAGAGACGCATCGACATCGACATACATACGGTAGAGGTTCATCAGAAACGTCGTCGCCTCGCGGATGTGCGCTCCGCTAAGCCCCAGCCCGAACGCAAGATTTCGCGCCTGCCACGGGAGCAGGCCGACGCGCGGATCGACCGTCTCCTTGAGGATCTTCTCGGGAGTCTCTTCAGCGACCTTCTCAATCTCGACGCCGCCCTCGGTTGACGCCATCATCACGAGCTTGCCCTGCGCTCGATCGAGCGTCAAGCCGATGTACAATTCGCGCTCGATATCCACGCCTTCCTGGATGTATACGGTGTTCACCGTCCGGCCTTCCGGGCCCGTCTGGTGGGTTACCAGGTTCGTGCCAAGGATATCGTCGGAGTATTGCTCGACCTCATCGACGGTCTTCGCGAGCTTTATCCCGCCGCCTTTGCCTCGGCCGCCGGCGTGAATCTGCGCCTTCACGACATAGAGCGGACCGGGAAGCTTCTCCGCCGCCGCACGAGCTTCGGACGTATCCGCCGCGACGGAACCGCCCGTCGTGGCGACGCCATACGCAGCCAACAGTTCCTTGGCCTGGTATTCGTGGATTTTCATTCCGGGGTGTCCTGTCCGGTGTGAGTCGGGATCGCGCGTTCCGGAGTCAGTACGCGGCGATACATGAAGTATCTGAAGGTATCATCGCGGAGCGGAGGCGTCAATCAGATCGCGCGCCGCCGCCCGATCCACGGGGCTCGAACCCGCGCCGGAACCTTGCGTTCGCACGCGCCGCGGTGTGAACTTACAGCACCACATACAGGCACTTTTCGCTACCACGATCACGGGAGTACGCGTTGAACGAACCGCGCCAGATTCCGCCGGGCAGGCGGGGATTCAAAGAGCCGCGGCCCGATAGCCGTCGAACCGGCGGGCCTGCGCCCTCGGACGGGCGCCCGCCTGAGAGCATAGATCGGCACGGCCCAGACTGGCATCGCAAGGCGCAACCCAAGAGGACCGGAGAGTCATCGGAGGCGCCACCGGCATGCTGGCTGTACCTCCACGGGTTCGGATCGAGCCCCAGATCCAGCAAAGCCGCTTTCTTCAAGCGGAAGCTCGACACGGCGGGATTGCCGCTGGCGATCCCGGACCTCAACGTCCCGAATTTCGAAGACATGACGATCTCGTCGATACTGGACGAGGTCGACCGGACCATCGCCGAAGCCACGCCGCCCGACGGCGACATCGGCATCATCGGTTCGAGCCTGGGCGGGCTGGTTGCACTCCACGCCGCGGCGCGGAACGCTCGTATCAAACGCCTGATGCTGCTCGCACCCGCGCTGAGCCTGTTCCGGGAGCAATCGCTGGGCGTCGGCCGGATGGGCGTGAAGAGGTGGGAGAAGCAGGGCTACTTCGACGTGTATCGCCACGCTATCGGCGGGAAGGCGCGAATCGGCGTGAGCTTCCTCGTGGACGCGCGTGAATACAACGAAGACGAGTTGGGGCTCTCGATACCTATCGCCATCGTGCATGGAGAGCAAGACGATCTGATCGATCCGCGGCTCAGCATGGAGTATGCACGGCGCAACGGCAACGCAACTCTCCACATGGTGGACGACGAACACGATCTCGCCCTCAGCATCGGCCAAGCGTGGGAAATCCTCTGGCGCGACATCCGCCCCAGCGGCGGGAAGCCGCGTGAGGAATAGCGTCGCGAGCGCGGCCCGCCTTGGTCACCGAACTCCGTAACGGCGCCCACCCAGCTTCCACGCTAATCCCGCCGACGACCCAAGAGCGTGCACACCGCCCGACAAGTTCCAGGGATGTACAGGGCTCGACTTCCAGATGGGCGGCGCTGAACGGGGAGAGACCGGGCGCGGCGACATATCGTCGCCGCGCCCGTATGGTAGTGTCGGCACGCTAGTGCTGCGAGGGCAGCCAGCCATCCTCGGGCACGACGTTCACCTCAATGGTGTCGGTCGTGAACGATCCGAACACGCCGAGCCCGCCTCGAACGTTCAGGGCCGGACCCGTATCGGCGTCCGCGCCGGACTGCCCCGCGCCCTGCACCGTTGTTCGGAAGTAGTTGTGGTAGCCCGAATCCGCCGCGTAGACGATGATGTCATGGCGACCTTTGTAGCGGAAAAGGAACCAGACCATCTCGGCCGACGTGCTGTCGGGCAGTGCGACGAAGCCGTTTGTCTGCGCAAACTGGCGATCCGCCGGGCTGCTGAATGCCCCATCCTCCCACTCGTCCCAGTCCCACTTCCGGAGCAGGTTGGTACCGGTGGTATCATGCGCCAGCGTACCGATCAAGTAGCCTGCCGCCCCCGCCGCGTCGGTCCACCGCGCCCGAACCGGCGTCAGCGCGCTCGTGATGCCGAAGCGCTCGGGATCCGCAAGTCGTTTCGGGAAAACGAGGTTGTCGAGAGAGCCGCCTTTCGATTCCTGCGACGCAGACAGCTCCACCGCGAGCCTCACCTGGCCGGGCACCGTCGTGCTCGACGTCAGATGACGGTCCTCGAACGGATGGCTCTGTCCCGCCGGGAAAGTCACGTCCACCGAATAGGTTACGAGCGTATCTGCCACGAGCCCCGGCTTCACGTACACGCCGGGTCGTTGCGCATCCTCGGTGAGGGTGTGCGACGCGCCATTCTCGGTGATGATGACCACCGCGTCATGGATCGAGTAATCATCGACCGGTTTGAAGGGGTAGTACTCCGTCAGCGGCACTGTCGACCGGAGCGTCACCTCGACGGCGGCACCGGGAGTGAGGAACGCCGAAAGCACGGCCTCGGTATCCGGACGATGCACGTCGTCCACGGGGCTGAACAGGTTGCAGCCGGCGACGGCGACTCCGAGCGCGGCTAGTGCGATGTATGTGCGAAGTAGTCTCATGTCAAAACTCCAGGTCGAGGCCGATGGTCGGCAGCAGCGGCAATTGGTTGAAAACGTCTATCTGCGCGCCCTCGGCCTCAGCCGGATCTTCATCCCACTCGCCGCCGGAGGAGAATTTGTTGAACTGATTCTCACGATTGAACACGTTGACGACCTGGAGGAACGGCATCCAGGTGACACCCCATCCCTGGAGGCGCCCGCGAATGCCAACATCGAGACGCGCATAGTAATCGATGCGGCTCGCATTGAGGTTGTCTCGATACGACGGTGAGTTCCGGTAGATGGGGTCCTCGATGACGTAATGTCCGTACGTCTCCGTGAAGCCCTGCCCCGAAGCGAAACCGTACCGAGCGTTGAGCTTCCATCGGCGCGTCATGTCGAAGCTGTATACGATGTTCAGCAGGTGCCGCTGATCGTATTTCGGGTAGAAATCCTGCGGATCGCTCAGCGGATCGAACGGGTCTTCGTACTTGATGCCCGCGATGTTCCTGACGGTCCAGCCGAAGGAGTACGATATCCAACCCAGGTTCCGGCCGGCGCGTTTCTTCAGATGAACGTCCAAGCCATACGCGTAGCCTGAGCCGCGCAGCAGCGCTTCGGCCGTAGACTGCGGCGCCTCCGCGGCGAAGTTGAACTCCGCAATGTCGTCATAGTCCTTGTAGTAGATTTCCGTGGTGAAATCCACATCGTGACCGAACTTGGTCTCCAATCCCGCGATGTAGTGGGTCGAGCGTTGTGGCCCGCTCGTGGGGTCGCACGTGAACCAGATGTCCGAGAAGAACGAGATGCCCTGAATCTCCCTCGGCACGCGGAACAGATACTGCGTGTAGCGTCCAACCGCGCCCTTGATGAACGTGTTGTCGCCGATCTGGTATCGCGCCGTCAATCGCGGGTCGACATTGAGGTACGACGCGGACTTGCCGTAGTTCGGCGTGTCCTCGGCAGCGTTGTCGTCCGAGGCGGCGAAGTAGCTCGCACGCACGCCCGGCTGGATGGTGAGAAACGGCCACGGCTTCCACGCGTCCTGCACGTAAGCCGACGGCACGTACGCCACGATGTCGAACGCTTCGAACTTCTGCGTCGCGATCTCCTGCGTCAGCCTCATGTTGTGACGCTTCAGGTGGGCGCCCATCTCGAACGTGTGGCGGTCACTGTAGAACCACGTCATGTCGGCTTTGGCGTCCACGTCGAACAGGACGTTCTGATCCTCGAAGCCGAGGTCCTCTATCTTGAAGCGCGAGAGCGCGTCGAAATGGCTCACCGTGCCCTGGAAATGCGAGTAGATCTCCGGACTGAAGAGGTGAGTCCACGTCGCGGACGTGGACCAGTTGCCCCAGTCCATGTTCACGCTGGCGAACACGGGGTCCACGGCGAGGTTGTCTCTGCCGAGATACGCCGCGATCGTCACCTGATCGCTGTGCGAGTAGATCTGGTGGATCTTGCCCTGGAAATCGTAGAAGTAGTAGCCGATGTCCTCAACGCCGGCAAGCGCGAGCACCCCGTCCAGATAGGTGCGCCTCCCGGAGATCAGGTAGCTGCCCTTCGCCAGCGGTCCCTCGACGGTCAGCCGCGAGCTGAGCATCGATACGCCGCCGGTGCCGTGGAAGGCTTCTTTGTTACCCTCGTCGGTCACGACGTTCAGCACGGAACTCAGTCGCCCACCGTACTGCGCCGGGTAGCCGCCCATGAGCAGCTCCGTCGTCTTTATGGCGTCCGCGGGAAACGTCGAGAACAGGCCGAAGAAGTGGGACACGTTGTACAGTTCGGCGCCATCCACGAGGATGAGGTTCTGGTCAGGCGTACCACCCCTCACGTAGAGCCCGGTGTTGAAGTCGGAAAGCGGCAGGACGCCCGGTAGCGTCTGGAGCGTGCGAATCGGGTCCGCCTCCACCGCCGCTGGGGCCATCTTCAGCTCCGCGCCGCGGAACGTCTCTCGGCTTGGGATGATCTCAAGCGACGGAGACTGGACGCGTTCGGCGGTCACCTCGACGGCTTCTAGCTCGATCGCTTCCGTTTCGAGGAGCACGTTCTGGACGTAGTCCCCCTCCTGTACGCTCACCTGGGTGCGGAACGGGGCGTACCCAATAAGCGCGGCGGCGAGGGTGTGATCGCCGGGCGGCACACCGTTGATGACGTAGTACCCCGCAACGTTCGACATCGCGCCGATGCGCAGCCCTTCCAGGTACACGCTCACGTACGGCATGCTTTCGCCGGTTCCGGCTTCCCGCACGTACCCGCTGATGGTAGCGGCCGAACCGACGCCGACCAGGAGCCCAACTCCGATTAGAGCGGCCCACAACCGAGACAGTTTTCGACTCTCCACTGCGTCCTCCTTCTCTACTTCATGTGCGTTGGGGCGCTGAAGTGTCGCGCCTCCGCCATAGAGCGGATTAGATCAGAGTTCGTCCTCAATTGTTACAATCACTTCGGCGATCCAATCGGTATACATGCGTTCGATTCGCTCCCCGAAGCGGCGCGTGGCCTCCCACAGGACGGCATCGCGCGCCAGCGCGGGATGAAGTTCTCTCGTCGCGCAGATATCGTTGCCAATCGCGGCATAGTGTTCAGCTTGTCTCTCGTGAAGCTGGTGCTGCACGCGCAGTTGCGTCAGCAACTGCCCCTTGTCGGCCTGTGCGGAAAAGAACACCCGAAGAAGCAGCGCCTCCTTGCGAGGGTCGAGGCCCTGGTGAGGCGTGTTCAGCCACCCAATGAGTTCGTCGCGCCCAGCCTCGGTGATCCGATAGACGCGACGGTCGGGGCGAGTGTCCTGCTCGACCATTTCGGATGTGACCAGGAGGTCGGCCTCAAGCCTCTTGAGCGTGGCGTATATCTGGCTGATGTTCGCGTGCCAGAAGTAGCCCGTCGACGTGGCCATCTGCGTCTTGATGTCGTATCCGGACATCTCTCCGTAGTTGAGAAAGCCCAGGACAGCGAACTTCAGCATCGCACCTCTTCCTTGTCATATATCACACTCTATATAATCATCGCGATAGAATAATACTAACCTATCCCGACGTCAAGTGCGACGCGCGAATATCGAAGAGGAGGGTTGGCAATCGACCGAGGGGAGTAGTGACACCTGGGGATGAAGCGCAATCCCCGCGGTCACTGTCCAGGGTAATCGTACAGCGACTCGGCGATGATGATGCGCCTCACGGGCTCGGGAATGGCATCGGCCGGGATTGCGCCGCGTGCGATATCCTCGCGCGTGGACGTCGACGAGACATTCGCATCCGGTCCCTCGAGGAGGAGCAGGCGTGAACGAAACCACTCCGGCAAGCTCTCCGGGACGGGCGACCCGGGTCGTCCACCCGCCACGACGCGGGCGATGTTGACGATGCGCTCCGGCTGGTACCAGTGCGGCAATTCCGAAAGATTGTCGCGCCCAACGATCCAGAAGAGTTCAACGTCCGGCCCGGCGGCATCGCGGATCGACATCAGCGTATCGAGGGTATATGAGGGGCCCTCACGGCGCAGTTCCAGATCCACCGCCTCAAACGTCGGTCGAAAGACCTCAACGGCAGCGACGGTCATCCGAAGCCGCGTATCGGCGGGAGCGATGGAACCGCGATCCTTGTGGGGAGGTACCGCCGCCGGAATGAACCATACCCGGTCGAGCCCCGCGTGGTAACAAACATGCTCCGCCAGAGCGAGGTGGCCGGTGTGGATGGGATCGAACGTCCCACCCAGCAGGCCGAGCCTGCGCACCCCATTCAGCGACGGAAGCATCTCTCACTCCTCGCTCTGCATCCGACCGATCTCCCGTCGGACAACTTCCCTCAGGCGGGGTTTGACCTGTTCCTGGTCGATGGCTCTCAGCAGGGCGAGCGCCTCCTGCCGCTGGCCTCGGTCGGCCAGAATCCGCGCTTTCAGGAAACGCGCCTGTTCGAACCATTCGCCCGTGTCGGAGAATTCTGTCAGGATGTGGTCCAGATAGATGAGCGCCGCATCCTGGTATTTCTGCCGCTCGTAGAAGCGCGCCGTAGTCAGCTCTTTCTGGGCGAGCTTCATGCGCGCTTCACGCACGTATCCCCGGGCGTCGTCGGAGTATTCGCCGTTAGGAAAGTCGTCGAGGTACTGCTGGAACCGAAAGATGGTCTCTTCGGTCGCCGTCTGGTCGAGGGCGGCGGGGTAGGACTGCTCGTATGCCGCGAGAGCGAGACGGTACTGCGCGTCTTCCATGCGGTCCGACAGGCGGAAGTCCTCGATGACGCGTCGATACTCGAACTGCGCCTCCATGTAGAGCTTCTGCCGGAAATACGTCTCTCCGAGCATGAACTGGGCGTCATCGACGTAGTCGCAGCCCGGATATCGATACGTGATAAGCTCGAATTCCTCCTGCGCCTTGAGCCACTTCTTGCCCTCAAGGTAGCGCAGACCGGTCTCGTACACGTCCTCGCACGTTCTGATCTGCGGCCCTTTCGGTCCGCACGCCCCGAGTGCAAGGAACGTCAGCGCGAACAGCGCTGCCAGTGAGCCGCGACGGATGGTTCGGTTGTGCATCATGCCTCTCACAGGGTGAATAACTGATAAAGCACCATTATTACGGGAACCATAACGGCGGCCGTCTCAGCCGCCGACATCCACCAATGGCGCGGTAAGCCGACATTGCCGCCAGCGCCATCGACGCCGGAGGAATCCGTAGCGGCGACCACACTGCCTTCAGGAACAGCTTGAACCACCGCCGATCTCCCGCGCACACTGTCCGGTGTAATGCCGGATACTGCCGTCGGCGACGCCACGACGGCAATGTCATCGGGCATCTGACGCGCAAACCGACCAGGCGGCTCCGCGCGTACCAACGTTGCCAGGATCGTCAGAGCGATAACGGCAGCGTGAGTGCGAACATGTGCCACTGGCGCGTCCAATCTATGTCGTTCTGATAGACGAACGTGTACGTCAGCATGTCCACGGCGCGCCCAGGGCGGCCATTGTCAGCTACGATCCAGGGCGCTTTCAGACCAACGCCGCCGCTGTAGACCGCCGTGCCGTCTTCCTTCGTTCGATACCATCCCGCACGCACGCTCAGCAGATCGTAGAACGTCTGCTCGACGCCAACGTGCAACTCCGCGAAGCCGAATCCGCCTCCGGTATCGTCGAGATTCCGCAGATCGACCAAGACCGCTCCGCCGCGCCACGGATACCACGATATCCCGCCGTTGACGGAGCCCGAGGCGACGCGCTCAAGCTCGTCGCCCAACGTTGCGAGCGTGTCCGGACGCTGCACGTACGCGAGTCCGACATTCATGCTCGGCCTCGGCCGCAGCAACACGCCGAACGACCAACCCCACCCGTCCGCCCGAACGACTTCGTCGCCACCGATGCCCGGCAGCACGCGTGAGTCGAACGTCGCCGCGGCGCCTAGCGAGACCTGCGGCGCGAGCTTGAACGTCAGCGACGCGGCATACTCGTGTCCGGCCACGCCTCGGTACGCCGACCAGCGGGAGATGCCGTAAGGAGTCTCAAGGAGTGGCTCGTCCGAATTCACGAAAGAGAAAAGCCACGTATGCCACCCGATTGAGACACCCTTCACGCCCCAGAGCGAACCGAGTATCAACTCGCGCTCCGTGAGCCGTCCGTCCCGGGTCCAGTTCATGTCCCGTTCCCGGAGCGCATGCACCGCGCGAACCGCCGTCACCGGGGCGAACCATGCCCGGAACTCAGCTTCGTGCATGTAGTGCGGCCCGCCACATCCAGCCGGGTTCCACAGCGCGGCGAACACGTCGTCCTCGGCCGAGAAGTAGGCCCCACCGAGCGCGATGGGCCGCGCCTTCGCCGTGGAGAACGCCACTACCTCGCCCGCCCGCGCCACGCCGATCACTAGTGTCAGCACAAGGAGTCCGATGTGCCACAATGCCCGTCCGGGTCGCACCATCGGGAAGCCTACCGTCGTGGACGATACTCGAACCAGCGTTCCCACCCGACGATTGAGATCGTCTGGCGCCAAACGCGCTCGGTCACGCCGTTCTCGCTGATCGTCCCGCGCCGGCCGTACTCGAACGAATAATCGATCTGCCCTCGATCTCCGCCGATGGGAACGCCGAACCCGGTGGAAAGGTACCACGCCGATGGATGATCTACCGGCGACGGGATGTAGTGCTGCTCCCAACGGGCCCCGAACCGGTAGGGCCACTGAAGCGCCACGAACGACCGGAAATCCGTCGATGGGTGGACCTCCACGCCGACGCCGGCGCGCCAGGTATCCGCGAACGCATCGCTCAAGGTCGACCAGCGCGTGTAGCCGACATCCGCCGCGGCAAGGAGCCTGCCGCCGGAATTCCAGGTCGCGCCGAGCGTGAGCGCCAGCGGCAGGTCGACCGTTGAACTCGTCGTGTCGTTGAGGTCCGGAGCGACAGTCGGCGCCTCGTTATGCTCCGGGAGATACCACAGCGGGATTCGCGTACCACGCGACAGCGTCTGATCCTCGTCGATCGAAGCCCGCAGGTCGAGCGAAGCGCCGAGCGTCCAGGTGGCGGCCGACCGGGCCGTCTCGCCGAATCGATACACGACGCCGAGGCCGTAGACGCTGCCCTTGTACCGGCGCGACAGGAGTTCCGAAGTAGCAAGAGGCACCCCGGACTCCAGTATGGTACGTCGCCACTCGGTCTCCAGATTTCCCCGCACCGCGCGCACCTGAGCGCCAACGGAGATCGGGCCGAACTCCCGTGCGATCTCCAGCGTACCGGCCCATAGGCCACCACTCGCCTCAAGCGAATCCAGGAGCGTCATTCCGGCGGCATCATCCGCTTTGGAGGCCCATCTGATCACTGTGTCGCTGATAGGCTCCAGCCCGGCGCCGATGACGAAGCCTTTGAACATGGGAATCACGGCGCGAAGCACGCGAGGGGACTGGTCGTAGTAGATCGCGGTGCTGCTCACGTCGTCGGTCGCCGAACGACGCTGGCTCAGGAACGACGCTGTCATCGCCGCGCGTTCGAAAGCCGCGATGGTCGCCGGATTCTGTCCGATTGGGTTCATCTCATCGTAGACAGCCGTACCCGTGCCGCCCATGGCTGAGAGACGAGCGTTCGTGGACCACGCCCAGTAGCCCACGCCCTGCTGATGGAACGAGAAGATCGACGTAGCGGACGACGCGCCGCTCAGCAAAAGCGCGCCGAACATGGCGAGCGCGAAGATTCTGCCAGTCATCCCCCCACCTCCTGACGCGCAGGCTTCGTTTCGATCACCGGCGGCAGCGTCGTCGTGATGAGCAGGCGCATGTCGATAATCTCGGCCGCATCGACACGTCGGAACTCGTCGCCCTCTCGAATCTCTATGCCAAGTGTCAGGAGCAGTCCGTAGTTCATCTCCGGATCGCGCCACCATCGATTCACGATGTCGCTGATCTCGAATCGGCGAGTGTTCGCATCGAGCGTATCGCGCACCTCGTCGGTGTGGAAGTACACGCCCTGCGTGAGCCGTGTGCTAAGAAACGACAGCTCGCCCTGTCGCGCGCTCTCGTAGGCGTATTCCTCGCCAAGCTCCAGGAGTTCGAGCCTCACGCTATCGCTCTGGAATGTGTTGCCCCGATCCGCGAGAGTGACCTCGAGCACCGCCGTGTTGGCGGTGGCGGCCTCGACGGGCACGCCGTCGGTGCTCATTCCCCGTATGTCGTAGCGATTCAGCCTGAAATACCCGCGGCGCGGAGCCCCTGAGCCCAGCATGACGACGTTCGGCGCCGGAGTACTCGGAGCCGCGAGCCGCTCAAGGCGGTAGGTGTCCCGTGCCGCGATGAACGTCCGCGTGATGACCGAGTCCTGCGAGATCACTCCCTCAATGCTCGATTTGACCGTAGCACGATACGTCACGATCAGGTGCGGAAGGATGACTTCGCTTTCAACGCTGTATATCTGTGCCAGCGTCGTCGGGTTGAGGGCCTGTATCGCGAAAGAGAGAGAATCGTCGAGCATCGTCGCCGCGGCGCTGGAATCAATCGCGATGAACGAGATCTCCGTATTCGTGCCCGAGCCGTCACTGCCCATCACGAGCGAGTCACCGGAGAACGCTGGGACGCCCGTGAACCAGTCGACGGGCATGGCCTGCGTGACCGAGTCGGCGACGACCCAGTCCCCGGGAATGCGCCAGCCCTGGAGCAACACATCGGCCGGATCCGTCGCCCACCCGCGAGACGTCAGGCGGAGTTCGGTCGAATCTCCGGCGATCTCGTACGGCGTAATGGTGATGGTCTCGGTCTGCCACTCAGTACCGTCGTAGTAGTCCCGCTCCTCGGTCCATTCTTCGAGTTTCGAGAACTTGATGAGCGTCGTGGCGCGGTAGTCGTTCGCCTCGCCCACGAGCAGGAGCCTGCTCGACGCGGCGCTGATCTGGACGGGATACGACGCCCACGAGATAGCGCTGGTGTCGCTCAGGGCGAAGGACAGGGTATCGTGCCGCGTCGCTTCGTCGGCCACGCTGGCGAGGAGCCCGCCCCCGACAGCCGTCCGCGTGCTTTCGCACGATACGGTGGCCGCCAGTACGAGGGCGCCAATCGCCGCCGTCCGCCCCATGTTCGTCGTGATCGCCCGCATCGTCGATGGGCGTGCGAGCGTTTGTCTGTTCCACATTCGGGAATAGCCCCGTGTTGCCGGGTTTCAGAGATGCCGCCATCCGGTCCGCCGACGGCGGCGCTGGTGCGGGCGTGATACCTATTTACGCCGGAGTCACTCAACGGTTTCGCATAGGGCGCGACAGCCCGGGCCGCGTCCCGTACAGAGGAGTGAAGATACCGATCCGGCGTATGCGATACAATCTGCCGATGCGAGGGAACACGCGGGCAGGCATCTACACGCTGACAGGGCGACCGGTCTCCATGGAACGATTCGCCGCGAGCGTCACCCGCAGCGTGCGCGCGGCATCCTCGTAGGGCGAGAGTATCGGCGGCCCGGGCCTCCCCTGAACAGCGGCCAGGAACGCCTGTTGTTCCGCACTGGTGGGGTCACCGGCGTCTGCGTGGAACTCCTCGGAGCCGACGCGCTTGATCCGGATGCCTCCGCCGCCTACGGTGACCGACATGTCGCGTGCGAAAACGTTCAGCTCTACCGGGCCGCCCTGCGACGCGATACACGCCGAGGTAATGCTCCCTACCGCGCCGCCGGCGTACCGAAGCTGGACCACGCTCGCGTCGTGAACATCATAGTGCGGCATCTCCTCGTCGCTGATCAGCCCGCGCACACCGGACGCGAACACTGTCTCGATCTCGCCGCCGATGTAGCGCGCGAGGTCGAAGATGTGGGTGGTCTGCTCGACGGCCTGTCCGCCGGAGCCCGCCATCTGCCGCCACCACATGACTCCGGGCGCGCCGCCGATCCACGAGCCACTCACAAGCGCCAGCTTCTTCCCGTCAAGCGCCCGACGAGCCATCTGCGCGCCATCGGTGTACCGCCAGTTGTAGCCTACGGAGGTCACCACGCCTGCACTTGCGATCAGCTCGGCGTTTGTGTCAACGCGACGTTGACTCAGGCCGATGGGTTTCTCGGTGAATACCGCGCACCCGGCCTCGATGGCGAGCCGCACCTGCTTCCCATGCGCCACGGGAGGGATGCAGATGAACACCGCCTCGAGGTCAGCCTTTCGGAGCATCGACCCAGCGCTCTTGAATGCCCTGCCACCGTGCTCCTTCGCCGCGGCCCGCGCCCGTTCGAGCGCCTCGTCGCTGAACGCGACAAGCTCCGCGTCGGGATTCTGCGCGAGGTAGCGCATATGGTTGTTTGCGATCCCGCCGCACCCGATGAATCCGATTCGCACGCCCATCGTCTCATCCTCCCACTGCTGAGAAACAGACCGCGACTACTCCGCGTGCATCTGCGAACGCAGGTACTGCGCCGCCTTCGTCAGCTCGTCGAGCTTGTCGTCGCCCGGAACGCCGCATTCGAGCGCCATGTAGCCCTCGAAGCCGATCTCTTGCAGCGCCTCGAATCCCGCCTGGAAATCCGTGTGACCGTAGCCGGGGAGTTCGCGCGTGCTGTCGGCGAGATGTATGTGCGCCACCCAGTCGCCGGCGGCTCTGAGCGACGCCGCCGTGTCGCGCTCCTCGATCGACATGTGGAAGAAGTCGGCCATGATCTTGAGGCCCTTCGGATCGCCGACGCGCTCACACAGTTCGACGGCATACGGAAGCGCCTTGACGAGGTGCGTCTCGTAGCGGTTCAGCGGCTCGAGCAGCAGGAGCGTCCCCGCCTTCCGGGCGTGCTCCGCCCAGCCCGCCATGAGTTCGACGAGCAATTCCTCTTCAAGCTGTTCCGCCGTCTTCCACGGGCTCATGTCCGGCACCTGCGGCTTCCCGAAAATCGGCACGAAGATGAGTCCGACGACGCCGATCTCGCCACCCGCGTCGAGCAGCCGCCGGATGTCCTCGTCGGCCTGCTGGCGTTCGGCTGGATCGTCGGAGAGCGGCGTCCCGCGGTACCCGGCGCAGATCGTGCTGGGCTTCAGGCTTGTGCCCTTCAGCGCCGACGTGATCTCACCGACGCGGTCCCAGAGCGAGCTGCCCCAGAATTCCACGCCCTCGTAGCCCGCCTGTTCGATGACCGCGAGCTTCTCCTCCAGCGACTCGCCTGGAGCAAGACCTTCCTGACATGCAAGTTTCATCGATCATCCCCCTCTGAAGACGCATCGCTACAGCAATGCGTCGGATCGTGCTTCGTCTCACACATGCGCCGCGCGATGACTACGCGCCGAACGTCTCCCGCCGACTCACAGAGCGCCCCGACTTCACCGACTCACGCGCCATGAGCACCGTCCGCATCGCCTCGAAGACGTCCTCGTTCGTGATCTCCGGCTCGGTGCCACGCTGAATACTACTGACGAAATCCGCCACAAGCGTCCGATCCGCGGGCAGCGGCTCGACGCGGGTCGGTTTGGTGTCGTTCGTCATGACAAGCACGTCCGCCTGCCGCTTCTTCGCCCAGAGGTCGCCCGACGTGCGGACCTCTATCATGCCGGTCGTGCCGGTGACGAGGAGGCGCGTATCGCCATGCACGGGCGATGTCTCGGGCGTAAACCAGTCCGTGCGCCCGAAACCCGTCGTGCCGGTGGAGAGCCGTCCGAGGAACGTCCCGATGTCCGAGAAATCCGGGTCGGCGGGGTTGCCCCAGTTCTGCTGATACGCGGTGACCTCAAGGAACACGCCGCCCGCGAGCCATCGCATGATGTCGGCGTCGTGGACCGAGAGATCGACGATGATTCCCCCGTACAGCTCGTCGACGAACATCCAGTCGGGGCGCCCCGCCCTGCCGAGGCGGTGGGGACGCCAGCACATGATGTTCGCCACGTGCCCCACGGCACCCTCGGCGACGAGCGCCTGCATCCGCCTATTCGCCGGAGCGAATCGTTCGGTGAGCTGCATTCCGACGCGCAATCCGCCGTCCGTCGCGGCGCGTTCGATGGCGTTCAGGTCCTCGATACGTGTGCAGAGCGGTTTGTCGGCGAAGACGTGCTTCCCCGCCTTCAGGGCCGGCAGGATGACATCCGGCTTGTGCCGGTTGATCTCGGCAGTGCCGATGAGGGTCACGTCGGGATCATCGAGCAGACGGTCGGGCGAGTCGACGCGCTGGACGGGGAACCGCTCCAACACACCGGCAACGGATTCGTCGTCTTCGTCGAACACACCGGCACACTCCGCGCCGGGGATTTCCAGAAGCTCTGCGATCTGGCTGTGCACGTGACCGTGGCGGCATCCGATGACGCCGAATTTCAGCGGTAGGGTAGCGTCGGACATGTCTCTCCGAGTCGGCTGAGGCGGGAGGTGTCGGTGAACGCCGGGGAAGGTAGCGCGGCGCTTCGGTCGGGCCAAGTGACGGTGACAGAAGTGGCGTCAGTCGGCGAGGTCCCAGACTACGAGTTCGAGGCGTACTCGACGAACGTCGCCGTCGAGATACCTCGTCCGGACGAGTCCGACCAGCCGCTTCCCATCGGGAGTCAGAGCCCTGGGCCCGTACGCGAAATCCGGATCGTCGTACTCGATCCGCCGGACCAGAGAGCGCGTCGGGATATCGTACACGCTGACACCGAGGTAGCCTGCGACCGCGACGCGGCCGCCCGTGCGGTCGGCGACAAGAGCGTCGATGTCTGGAAACTGAACCGCCATGGAATCGGCTGCCGAGTCGTAGATCGTATCCCACCAGCGCAGCCATGCGTGTGCGTTCTCTGCGAAATCGAGATCGAGCGTGAAGATCCGCGTGTCGTCGCCGCTGAATACCGAAGAGACGAACACGTAGCAGCATATCCGATCGCCTCCCGCGTACGCTCGGAGAATACCTTGCCGCTCGTCAGTCTTCCAGACGGCGAGGGAGTCTCCGTGTCTGGCCGCGGCAAACCTTCTGTTCGGACTCAGGACGGCCCGTGGAACGCATGGATTTACGTCGAAGCCCGTCCGGACTTCCTCGGCTGCCAGGCCATCGCCCCGGAACATCCGTAGTTCGTAGTCATCCAACGCGATGGGGGATCCTTCGAAGCACTTCGGCACCCGCCTCGCTGCCAACGAGACGCCGCTGAGGGGATCGTAGGCGTGAATGGCGAACCCATCGACAGAAGGTACCGGCATCGACCTGAGGAGCGCGCCATCGGATGCTCGGCGGTAGTCAACGTGCCCGTGCAACCCCAGTTCGATCTCAGAGCCGCCGGCCACGTACCGGATCTCACGTTGCATCGACCCGATGCCCACGGTGAATTCCCTCTCACCGGTCTCCATCGTCCACACGCTGAGCGTACTGTCATGGCCGAGCACGGCAACGCGTTCGCCATCAGGGCTGACCGCGAGCGCCTCCGCCATCCCGGGCAGCCAGTCTTCATCGCGCGTAGGGGTCTCGTCGGAGTCCGAGAATATGCACGCTCCGAGTCCTACCGTGGCGAGTACGGAGAGCGTCAGGAGCACTCGATTCGTCTTCATGGCAGTACCTCCGGAGCAGAAACCGGTGACAACAGCAGCGCACCAACGTCGTAGCCGCTTACGACGCAGTGACAAGAACGTTACACACGCTGCGTCGGCGTGTCAAACGTGCGTTCGGCATCGCGCGCCGCGCCCACCCTACTCCACGAACTGCCGCGCGAAATGGGTCGGAGTGAGCGGCTCGCCGGTGAGCTTCTCGATCGTCGCATCCCAGGGATATCGATTGCCGAGATCGAACAGCCCCTCACGAAAGAACGCGCCGACCTTCTCGCTGCCGACGACGCCGTGCTCGTTCACGTTCGCCCGCACGTACGCGCCCATCTGGCTCGCGAGCATCTCGCCGAGCAGGTAGTTGTGGTAGTACACCGGCGCAAGCGCGACGTGGATCACCGCCGCCCAGTCCGGCGCGTCCCGTATCGCTGGACGCGTTAGCATCTGAAACTGCTCTACGTAGTCCCACCAGAGGGTATTCAGATCCTGATCCGGGTTCGCGTAGAGATCGCGCTCGAAGTAGATCATGACAAGGCTCCAGCGCACGAAGATCAGCCAGCTGAGGCGCGTGTGCTCGTCGATGTGCGGCAAGACGGTCTCAAGCTCCCTCGCCGGGATGCCCGCGACGTTCCGCAGCCAGTACTCTTCCCTCGTAAGCGACCCC
>CAZEAI010000110.1:0-17758 GCA_964510105.1 uncultured bacterium | reverse complement strand
CGTCGACGTCGAGACGGGCGACACCGAACGCGTGGCGGAGCTTGGCGGCTACATCAAGGAAGGCTTCCTCAACGCGACGCTGAGCGTAAACCACGACGAGACGAAGCTATACGCGGACATCCGCAGCTATGAACTCGGAGACGCGCAGCTGCTCAGCATCGACCTCAACTCCGGCGAGATCGTCATGCTGGAGACCGACGCGACAGTGGTGGCGTGCTTCCCGGACGAACCGAAGCTCCTCCTCACGCGGAATTTCATGACGCTCGGTACCCGCGTCACAGCGGATGGCACGCGTGTATACAACACGACCGACCAGAACGAGATGGAGTTCGTGATCTGCGACGAGGACTTCGGTAACCAGCGTCCGCTCGGGTTCGGTCCGCCGAAGTTCGCGCATTCCACGCTTCTCGGACGAACCGGCCTCATCCAGGGAACGGGACACCTGCCGGACAAGTGCATCTGGATCGCCGACCTCGACGGCGGAATGCGCAAGCTGTGCGAAGGTCCCTATTTCTGGCATTCCGGCGCATCGCTCGACGGGGAGTGGATCGTCAGCGACACGAATTGGCCAGACGAAGGGCTGCATCTCATCCACGTGCCGACGGGCCACTTCCGGTTCCTCTGCCGCCCCGAGGCGACCCAGGACCACTCCCAGTTCGGACACCCGCATCCCGCCCTGAGCCAGGACGGGCGCATCGCCGTCTTCGCTTCGGACCGGACGGGCGTGACGCAGGTGTACGTGGCCCACATACCGGACAGTTCTCGCGAGGATCTCGCAGACGGGAACACCGCATCCGGGCCCAAGTGGTTCTGACGCAAGGAGAAGAACATGTTACGCACACCGCTCGCAAGTGAACGCATACAACGCGTCGACCCGCGGACCGGCATCAAGGTCATCCAGCTCACGAGCTACCCGACGCCTTCGGCGCATTTCCTGTACGACTGGCCCAGCGTCACGCCCGACAACGAGCGCGTGGTGTTCTGGTCGCAGCGCGCCGCCGGCCGGGAGGCACCGTGGGACCTCTACCGGTGCGATACGGACGGGATCAACCTGTTCCAGCTCACCGAACGTGGCGACAGGCGGGAGAGCGGCGGCTACTACGGGCGCGCGTCGTCGATCATGACGCTCGACGGGCGGACCGTGTACGTCATCTGGGGAACGACACTCGCGTCTGTGGATGTCGAGACCGGAGAGGTAGAGGACCTCGTTTCGCTTGACTCGGTCGCACCCGAAGACTCGGTGTTCGGCAGCGTGAGCCTCGACGAGAAGAACCGGCTCCTCTACGCGAATCGCTACGGGCCCGGAAACGTCACCGTGCGGATCGATCTGGCGTCCGGCGACGTGAGCGAGATGGAACTCGACGGCCGATTCACCGGTGTCGTGCACGGCACCGATCGGATTATAGCGCACCGCGGGACGGTCGTCTACGACACTGAGGCGCGCGCGGACGGCGTACGCGGGGTCGTCAACGTGGGGGACGAACTCAGCGTCTGGAATCTCAAGTCGGACGGGACCGACCCTCAGTATGTATCCCCTTGGATATTCGCCCACGCGACGACGCTCGGACTCTCGGGCATCGTGCAGGGCACTGGGAAGTTTCCGCACAAGTGTATCTGGGTCGCCGAGGCGGGGAAGGAGCCGGAGAAGCTCGTATCCGGCCCGTATTTCTGGCACTCCGGCGCGTCGTCGGACGGCGAGTGGATCGTCAGCGACACGAACTGGCCGGACCAGGGACTGCAGCTCATCCACGTCCCGTCCCGGAACTTCACGACGCTCTGCCATCCGAACGCGACCCAGGACCACGTGGAATATGGCCACCCGCACCCCGCGCTGAGTCACGACGGCAGGATATGTGTGTTCAGATCCGACAGGACGGGGATGTCGCAGGTGTACGTCGCACATATCACTGACGAATTCCGTGAGCGGCTGAGTTCAGGCGACATCGCATCCGGTCCGAAATGGTTCTAGCCCCATCGAGTGCCTAGCTCCGAACAGGAAACGGGGAGGTAGCGCAATGGTAAGGAAGCGTCGAATGTGGCTGCTGCTCGTAACAACAGCAGCCCTCATGACGGTAGCCTCCGTGCAGCAATCGGCGATGGTTGCACCAGCTCCACCGGCCAGATTCACCTCGGGTGGTGCTGTCACCGAGGCCACTATCTTCTGGCAGGTCACCCCGTGGGAATACCCCGGGATGGTGAAGAGCTGCGGACTAACTGCCACGAGTGACGTCACCAACCCCGATTTCGCTAGCCAGCGAACGCTACTAACGTTTTCCACCGCGAGCCACACCGGCAGTAGCGTCGGGCTGGTATCGTTGGCGAGAAATGGCGTAGTGGTTGGCGACTATGCGATATGGGAAGATGGTGGCACCGACTGCGGTAGAGTCGTGACCGTGATCAGCGACACCTCGCTTATCATCGATGCGTACGTCTCATGGGCCGGCGACGCGATCAACGTGACATTTGGCAGCAATATCTATCGCATCGACGACGAGATCATAGGCGTGTACGGCTTCGTTCCGGCGACGAAGAGAGTCCGGTTCGCTCGCGGGCTGTTCGGTACAGAACCCGTTCGGCACGATTCCGGAACGGTTATCTACGCAGTGGAACCGAGCGGAGAGATGTGATATGGCGCCGACGCACGCCGCACCTCCGGCATCTCGAGGAGAACGCCGATGAACAGGCCTTTCTATCCGACGACGGAGCTGTACGAGCGTCTGCGCCGGGATCACCAGCCGGAGCATCGCTTCGCCGGCGAATCGTACGAAGACTGGCAGGGCTGGCGCGAGGGGTTGCTCGCGGCGCTGCGCGACGTTCTCGGCGACCTGCCGAAGCCCGGTCCGCCACCCGGCTATGACGTCGTCGAAACCGTAGAGGCGGAGCGGCACGTACGCACGAAGATCGTCTACGAGACGCGACCGGACACGCCCGTATCGGCGTGGATATGCATCCCGCGCGATCTGGACGAGCCCGCACCGGGCGTACTCTGCCTGCACGGTCACAGCAAGCACGGGGTGCTGTCGGTCATCGACGAGGAGCATGCGGAGGGCAGCCTGCCGTTCGCGACGGCCATCGCCGACGCGGGCCTCGTGACCCTCGCGCCGGAGCACTCCGGGTTCGGTGAGCGCAACACAGGCGGCGGATGTGAGGTTCTGTACGCGCGGCTGAACTTCCTGGGCCTCGACCCAAACGGCTTTCGGACATTCGACGTCATTCGGGCGAACGACATCCTCGCCGCGCTGCCGGAGGTCGACGAGGGTCGCATGGGAAATGCGGGACTTTCTCTCGGCTGCTGGCTGGCGGAACTCCACGCCGCATTCGACGACCGCGTTCGCGCGTCCATCCAGAGCGGGCGGCTGTCCACGTTCGAGCAGACGATCTGGCACGGGCGATGCATATGCCAGCACTCGCACGGAATCGGCGCGCTCTGCGAGATACCTGACATCGCGGGCTTGATGGCTCCGCGCCCCCTCGCGGTGGAGTGGGGACGGCAAGACACGCCTCGTCCGGTACAGCCCGCCTTTGGCATGGCTCAGCAGATCTGGCGGGCTGCGGGCGCGGATTCCGAGATCACGCTGTTCGAGTTCGACGGTGGCCACCGCTTCGACGGTACCCACTCCATCCCGTGGCTGATCGACAAGCTCAGCACTGGTGCCACACCGTGACGGACCGGACGTTCTCGACAACGGACCTGCTCGACCGGGATTTCGCCTGCCGCGAGCCGGAGTTCCGGTTCTCCGGCCACTCGCAAGCGGATTGGAGCCAGTGGCGCACGGGCCTGCTTGAGGCGCTTCGCACGGTGTTCGGCGACATTCCGGGGCCCGGCGCCCCCCCCGCGTTCGAGGTGATCGAGACGTTCGAGTCGGAGCGGCATATCCGACGCAAGATCGTCTACGAGACACGACACGACGTACCGGTGCCGGCTTGGCTGTGCATTCCACGAGACATCGACGGCCCGGCGCCGGGAGTGCTGTGCATCCACGGTCACGGCCCGCACGGCAAGGACGCCCTCGTCGACGCGGCCGCCGCCGGACCCGGGCTGCCGTTCGCGGCGGCGCTCGCCGATCAGGGATGCGTAACGCTGGCGCCCGATCACGCGGGGTTCGGCGAGCGTGACTCCGGCGGCGGCTGCAATCTGCTCCACGCCCGGCTGAACCTGCTCGGAGTCGATATAACCGGCTACCGCGTCCACGATCTCGTCCGGGCGACGGACCTGTTGGCGTCGCTCCCCGAAGTGGACGAACGGCGCATCGCCGATGTCGGATTCTCGCTCGGCTGCTGGCTGGCCGAGGTCCACACGGCGTTCGACGCACGAATCGGCGCGGCGGTACTCAGCGGCTGGTTCACGACGCTGGCACAGACCGTCTGGACCGGGCACTGCGTCTGCCATCGATCACTCGGCCTGGGAGCGATCTGCGAGATACCGGATATCATCGGACTCGCCGCGCCAAGGCCGGTCGCCGCCGAATGGGGCGCCGATGACACGTCCCGGCCGGTGCGTCCGGCATTCGACATGGCGAGAGACATCTGGCGAGCGGCGGGCGCGGAACAGGATGCCGAGCTTTTCGAGTTCGACGGAGATCACTGGTTCGACGGCACAGAATCGATTCCCTGGCTCGTCGGGAAGCTGCGCGCTCTCTAGGCATCGACCCCGGCTCACGCGAACGACAGACCCACCTCCAGGGATCACCCCTGTATGACCGGCGGACACCCTTTGTTATATTGGTTGATACAAGCACCGGCACATCAGAGCATGCACCGCGTTGCCAAGAGGAGCGGAGGTGTTTCCGGTGATCTCCAGGCACAGAAGGCCGAACCGATCTCGCCCTGTGTGGGCCGCTCCGTGGATTCCGTGTGCACATCTCTGGGCCCCCTCCTCGTTCTCCAGTGCCGCGGCAAACCCGGCTAAGCAAAACAACCACCAACACAACATCCGGGTGGCGATGGCGGAGCCGCGCCCCACGGCTCCGGCGACCCCACGCGTCATCACCCAGGTTGACGCACGCCGGTCCGGGCGGATACCCATCCCGGTGCTCTTGCGCACGGTGTCATGTGTCGACGTCACGTTAGAGGACATAGATCGAATCGAGGTCGTCAAAGGGCCGAGACTGGCGCTTGGGGGCCTGAACGTGGTCAGCAGCGTCACCAATTTCGTCTCGCGGAACCGCCGCGACTGCCAGAATGCGAGTGTGGTTCGATGATTGAGCGATTCTGCACGAAACGTGTGTGCCTTGCGCTGTTGGGCAAGATGGCTCGCGGCCTATGCGGCGGGGACCCGCGCCGGGGGGCCATGTTCTCTCTCCTGGTTGCCGCGCTCGGCGGATTCGGGGCGACCCCAGCGATGGACCTCACCGAGTTGAGCGTAGAAGAGCTTATGGGTGTGGAGGTCACGCTCGCATCCCGGAAGTCCGAGCGGCTCTCCCAGGTTCCAGCGGCGGTGTTCGTGCTCACCCGCGACGACATCCGGCGCTCGGGTGCGCGGACGCTGCCCGAGGCGCTTCGGATGGTGCCAGGAACACAGATAGGCCAGATCGACGCGAACAAATGGTCGGTTACCGTGCGCGGCTTTCCGGGCAGATTCGCAACCAAGCTGCTGGTGCTGATCGACGGGCGTAGCGTGTATACGCCGCTGATGTCAGGAGTGTTCTGGGAAGCGCAGCACGTTGATCTCGACGACGTCGACCGTATCGAGGTGATCCGCGGCCCGGGGGCGACCCTCTGGGGCGCAGATGCCATGAACGGCGTTATCAACATCATCACCCGCGACGCCTCCCTGAGCCCGGGCGCCGTCGTGCAGGGCAGCGTCGGCACGGAAGACCGCGGCCTGGTGACGCTTCGCTTCGCCGACAGGATCGGCGAACATACCCACGCGCGGCTCTACGCCATGGCGCAGAGCCACGATACGTATCGAAATCCCTACAGCGGCAAGCAGGCCGCCGACGACTGGCGTGTCGGGCAGGTCGGATACCGCCTCGACCGTGATACTGGAGCCGACCATGTCACACTCCAGGGCGCGGTCTACGATGTCGATGCAGGCGTGACGTTCGATTCCGTGGTCACCGCGACGGGCGGAATCATCGGCGAGGAGTCCTTCGACGCTCGTTCCGCGATGCGCGGAGCACATGTTCTCGGCAGGTGGCGACATACGTTCCGCAACAATGGCACGTTCGCCTTGCAGAGCAACTACGACTACACGCGAATCGACGACACGTTGGTGAAGGAGACTCGAGACACCTTCGACATGGACCTCCAGCACCAGTTCTCGCCGTACTGGCGGCACGACGTCGTGTGGGGCGCGGGTCTGCGCACTTCGCACGATTCGATCGACAGTAGCTTCACGGTCTGGGTTGATCCGGCGAGCCGCACGTTGACGCTCTTCAGCGCGTTCCTGCAGGACGAGATACACGTCGTACCGGGTCGTTGGCGACTCACAATCGGGTCGAAGATCGAATATTCCTCGTACTCGGCAACGGAGGTCCAGCCGAACGCGCGCGTGCTGTGGACGCCGCATCCCGACCACACGGCCTGGTGCGCGGTGTCGCGAGCAGTCACGTTGCCGTATCGCGCAATGCGAGACGGCAAGGCCATCAAGCGAATCGTCGGCGAAGCAGGCCCGAATCCCTTCGTACCGAGCGACACGCCGGTTCTCCACGCGGTCGGTGGCCACGACGACACGGTCGCCGAGGAGCTTATCGCGTGGGAGGCCGGGTACCGGGTGCGGCCTCTGGAACGGCTTTCGCTGGACCTCACGCTGTTCCGGAACAAGTATGACCACCTGATTTCGGGCGAGCTATCCCCTGTGGAGATCAGACGATTTCCGCAGACGCACGTGCTGTGGCCGTACTGGGCTGGAAACGAACTCGCCGCGACCACGCGCGGGGCGGAGCTGACCCTCGATGCCAAACTCACCGACCTGTGGCGCGTCCGAGCGTGGTACGCCTATCTCGACGTGCAATTCCACACAGGGAACTCAACGGATGGGGCGGCGGCACGGAACGACTATGAAGGCAGCAACGCGAACCACCAGTTCAACATACGGTCCGCCATGGACCTGCCCGCGGGAACCAGCCTCGACGTGGTGGGCCGGTACGTCGACGACATCCCGGCCTACAGAGTCGGTGGAAAGCGCATTGGCAGCTACTACACTGTAGACGCCCGCCTGTCGTGGCGGCCGACCGAACATGTCGAGATAGCCGTAGGCGGGAAGAACCTCTTCGACACTCCGCGCGGCGAGTTCGGCGTGGACCTTCTGAACACGCTCGCAACGGAAGTGGAGCCCGGCGTTTACGCCTCGCTCCGGTGGGAGTACTAGGAGTATCGCCGCCATCGGCAGGGCGGCGTTGGGTGCAACCGGCATGACGCGAGACAACGCGACATACCAGACTTCACCGCGCACGCGGGCTTCGCGGCTGCGAACTGTGGCAGTCGCGGCAACGCTCTTCGTGCTGGCCGGGAGCGCCGCGGGTCAGCGCGACTCGCGCGGCGAAGCGAGCAGATATCCCGAGCACGAGGTCAAGGCGGCCTACATCAACAACTTCGCCAGATTCGTCGAGTGGCCGGACTCGGCATTCAGCGACGCTGCCAGCCCAATCGTCATCGGCATACTCGGCGACGATCCGTTCGGCCAGACACTCGACATAATCGTGAGCGGCAAGCACGCACAGGGCAGGCCCATCCAGATTACTCGCTACGCCGGTCGCGCGGATATCGACACGTGTCACATCCTGTTCATCAGCGCCTCGGAGGAACACAACCTCGACGCGATCCTGCAAGACGTGGGTCGTCGCCCCGTCCTCACCGTCGGAGACACCGAGCGATACGCGCGGCGCGGTTGCATAGCCAACCTCTTCCTGGAAGGAGAGCGTGTGCGATTCAGAGTGAACGTCGATGCAGTGGAGCGTTCGGGGCTGATGATCAGCGCTCGTTTGCTGCGCCTGGCGCATATCGTGCACGATCCAGTGATAGACGCCTCCAAAGAGTAGCAGCCCGGGGCTGGTCGCACGGCATCCCTCGACCCGATATTGAACTGCAGTACACGCCGCGCATGTGGGTGCTCGACCACTCGTACCAGACGTAGCTGGATGTTTGCCGATCTCACGATACGCCGGAAACTGATCCTGATCATCACGGCGACGAGTGGCGTAGCATTGCTCCTCGCCTCCATCGCCTTCGTCGTGTACGATCGCGTGGCCTTCAAGCACACGATGGTCGGCGACGTGACAATTCTGGCCAACGTTGTCGGCGATAACAGCAGTGCTGCACTTCTGTTTACCGATCGAGACAATGCCCACGAGACTCTCCTCGCGCTCAAGGCCGAACCCCACATCGAAGAAGCCATTGTCTACGACAAGGACGGTGGGGTATTCGCCCGTTACGCAACGGGGGATGCCATCGTCCGGCTCCCGGAACACCCGGCGGAGACAGGCTACCGCTTTCTGAACGAGTCGCTCCAGGTATTCCAGCCGATTCACCTCGCGGACGAACTCGTCGGCGTGATCGCCATCCAGTCGGACCTTATCGAGCTGGACACACGCTTGCGCCGATTCGCCGGCATCGTCGCGCTGTTTCTAGTCGGTAGTACGTTCGTGGCGTTTCTCGTGGCGGCGCGACTCCAGCGTATCATCTCCGGCCCCGTACTTCATCTGACCGGGGTAGTGGAGACCGTCTCGGAACGCGGCGATTACTCGATACGAGCCAACAAGCAGAGCCGGGACGAACTCGGCGTGCTCGTGGAGCAGGTCAACGGCATGCTCGCGGCGATACAGGAGCGCGATCTGGAGCTCCAGACGGCGCGCGACGAGCTATCGGAGCGAGCGCATGAGCTGCAGCGAGAACTCGTCGAACGCAAGCGCGCGGAAGAGGAACGCCAGCGACTGCAGGCGCAGATACAGCATGCGCAGCGGCTGGAGAGCATAGGCATCCTGGCGGGCGGGATCGCGCACGATTTCAACAATCTGCTGACGGGTATGATGGGGCATGCGGGCCTGGCGCTGGAGCATCTTCCAGCCGACTCGCCCGCGCGGGCCAACATCCGGCAGGTTGAGCTGGCGGCGCAGAGGGCGGCGGAACTCACCGCTCAGATGCTGGCGTATTCCGGCCGCGGACAGTTCGTCGTCGAAGTGATAGATCTCTCGGAGGCTGCCCGTGAGATGGCCGATCTCCTCACGACGGTGATTTCCAAGAAGGCGCACCTGAGCCTGGAGCTGGAGGACGATGTTCCTCCGGTCGAAGCGGATGCCAGCCAGATCCGTCAGGTCGTGATGAATCTCATCACCAACGCGTCGGACTCGCTCGACGACACCGACGGCATGATCACACTGCGAACCGGCACCATCGACGCGGATCAGGAGTATCTCAAGAGTGGCGTACTGCACGATGACCTCGAAGCAGGGCTCTACGCGTATCTTGAGGTGGCGGATACGGGTCACGGCATGGACGGCGAACTCCAACGGAAGATATTCGATCCGTTCGTCAGCACGAAGTTCGCGGGCCGGGGCCTCGGCCTCGCCGGTGTGCTCGGGATCGTAAGAGGCCATCGAGGGGCGATTCATCTCGAAAGCGAAGTGGGGCTTGGCACAACGTTCCGAGTGCTCTTCCCGGCAACGGAGAAATCGAGCGCCGGAGGTCCGGACGATGACGGCACGGCCGCCGACGGCACCGGAGCCGGCGGCGGCACCGTGCTCGTCGTCGACGACGAGGAATATGTGCGGCTTCTAGCCAAGACAATCCTTGAGAAACGCGGCTACGAAGTGCTGACGGCGGAGAACGGCAAAGAAGCCGTCGACCTGTTCGTCGCACGCGGCGATGACATAAGGGTTGTGCTCCTGGACCTCACGATGCCCGTCATGAACGGCCGGGAAGCGTTCGCCGAAATGCGACGTATTCGTCCCGATGCCCGCATCATCATATCGAGCGGATACTCCGAGCAGGACGCAATCCGGCACTTCGGTAGCGAAGCCCCGTCATCGTTCATCCAGAAGCCTTACCAACCGCAACTGCTCGCGGCAAGGGTCTCCGACGCTATCCACGTCCCCTAGCGCGACTCCGGGACCCGCCATCGGTCCAGACACGCCCTTCAGATCGACCCGCTCCCTGCTCGACCGGACCACTCCGAACCGAGAAGTCTCCTCATATCGCACGACGCAGCGGTACGCATCGCTCGCCGCCGGGTTGTCCCGCGCGCGGACGCGTGAGAATGATTGGTGGTAGCCAGTCGACGCAAGGCGCCTGCCACCCCACCAACGGAGGCACACGACATGTCGATCCGCACCGCTCTGCAAGCATCCGCCATCTCACTGGCGTGCGCCACGGCACTGGGCTGCGCCTCCTCGAACGCGCCGGACGTGCTCTGGCGTACCGAACTCGACGCGCCCCGCGTATCCGGGGACCTCATGTGGACCGATCTGACCGGCGACGGTACTCCGACGCTGCTCGTGCCGGCTCGCTACACGGGCCAGTTGCACGCGCTGAACGGCGATGGGACGGTTCGCTGGATCTACCAGACGCCACACGGGCACCAGTTCGCTACCGGCCCGGCGATTGTACAACCCGATCCCGAGTCGCCACGCCGCCGCGTCGTCATCGTGGACCGAACCGAATGGGCGTACGGCATCGAGCCCGACGGCACCGTCGCCTGGTCGAAACGCGTCCGGACGGGCCACGTACGCGGCGGAGTATCCGTCGCCGGCGCGGAAGCTGGAGAGCAGCAGATCTTGTTCGGCGGAGACGCCCGACACCTGTACTCGGCGACGCCCGACGGCGATATCCGGTGGATGCTCAGCAACCGCGGCGACATGAAGGGCTCCGTGGAATCAGGCGACGTGGATGGAGACGGACGTACGGAGATTTTCGCGGCTGCCGGGCGCCCGATGGGCAGCGATCATGCCGCGGGGGAGATGCTGTGTCTGAACGACTCCGGGCGTGTCCTCTGGAGCTTCCCCACGCCGCGTGCGATGCGCGGCGACCCCACGCTGGCGGACCTGGACGGCAACGGCGAGTATGAGGTCGTCTTCGCCGACTGGAGCGGCAACGTATTCGCATTGGATGCCCGCTCGGGACAACAGCGATGGCACAGCGAAGTCGGGAACGACGTGCGCCGGTGCTTCGCGGTCGCCGATCTGACCGGCGACGAACGCCCGGAGATCATTGTCGGCCACCGGAACGGAGTGACGTGCTTCGGGCCGGACGGGGCCGCAATATGGGATTTTGTCCGCGAAGAGGCGCCCGAGCTGAATGTAGAGGTCCCACCCGCGGTGGCGGATGTCACCGGAGATGGTCGCCCGAACGTCGTCGTCGCGGGTAAGAACGGCGTGCTCTACTGCCTCGACGCGGACGGAGCGCTCGCATGGGAGTATTCCGGCGGGCTGATGGACATCGACTCCGCGCCACTGGTCGCTGACGTGAACGGTGACGGCAAGCGCGAAATCGTGTTCTCGGACGCGATGGGAAGGGTCACGTGCCTTGCCACTCCAGCCGACGCCGATGCTCCCGCCCCCTGGCCAATGGGAAGGCGGCGGGTGGAGAAGTCGCCCGGGTATGCTCCACAAGCCACCACACTCGCGAAGTTGTCGATACCGAAGGTCGGTGTTCCGGTCGCCGGTACAACCGACGAAGACGCGATTGTCCTGCTGCCAACGGCCGAGCGCGATACCCCGGAAGGCGCGATCGATCTTCACTGGGATATCGGGATCCGGATGCGATACGACTCTTGGGATGCGCTCAGCCCGATGCCGTTGTATGTCGAGAGCCCGCGCCCGAATCCGCCCGCCCGCGGCACCGTGCATTTGACGTTCCTGGCCGGGAACCGCGAAGTCGGACGCCATGACGTCCCCGTCAGGCCGGTGACCGGCAGCACGATTATCGAGGCGCACCTCGGCGCGCTTGCGGCGTACGACGGTGATGTGACGTCGGTCCTCGCGAAGTTCGTCCCGGCGGGCGACGGCCCCGAGAGCAGCGCGCTTCTCACGACTCGACGCCTCCGGGCGGAGCCGCTGCGTGAACTCGCCGCGCGGATACGCCGACGGCTGGAGCGACTGGACTATGTACAACGCACCGTGCACGAAGACGCCACCCGTGATCTCGCGTACGCGTCGCTGGAATTCGGCGAGGCAGATATCGACGAGGGACGACTCGGCTGGGCATTCGAGATCCTCACCGAACTCGACGCGGGCCTGAGCGAAACCGGCTATGCATGGGCCGCGCCGGAGGCCGACCCCGATACGAGCCTGAGCATCGATACCGACGGCGTCATCCGGCGTGATGGCGAGCCGGTGTTCCTGCTTGGCGAGTACTGCGTGAACGGCGCGAAGGAGGTCAACGAACTCGCGGACCTCGGATTCAATCTTTCGTTCCACGGCGGCGACGACGAGTTCAGACAGGCATGCGCCGAGCGCAACTTCAACTTCATGGGCGGCGGCATCGGCGACAACCTGCCGACATGGTCGCGCATCGTCCGGCTGCGAAGACGCATGGAGCAGGTCGCTGCGGAACCCGGGCTCATCGCCTACTACATCACGGACGAGCCATCCCATCGCGGCACCCCGCCGGAGATGTACCGGCGCACCGCCCGGCTGATGAAGATCATCGACCCGCATCACCTTACGTACCTGACCGCCAGCCAGCCGTATCTCGGCGTACCGCACATCGATGTCCCGGAGCTGGCCGGGCCGTTCATCTACCCGATCCACAAGAACTGGTCCATCACCATGGTGGCGACGCAGGCGGATCACATGCGCGCAGCCATGCGCGACGAGCAGGCCATGCTGTTCATCCTGCAGGACTACACCACCGCCGGATCGCCCTTCCCTACGCCGGATGAGGGACGCGTCATGGCGTACCTGGCCGTGATCCACGGCGCGCGCGGGCTCGCGTGGTTCTGCTATCAGACGGAGCCGCTCACCCCGGAGGAGCTGGAATCGCGCCAGTACGTGATGTCGCCGCAGGGCAGCCCGGAACTGTGGGCGCAGACCCAGCGTACCGCGAGAGACTTCGGCGAGATCGGCCCGCATCTGATGGGCCGCCGGACGCCGCCTCACGTGTGGCAGCAGGGCCGTCGGCGCGTCGATTGGACCGTCGTCGAGAAGGATGGCGTCGTGATGGTGCTCGCGGCGAATCCGTCGCCCGTTCCGGTGACACATGCGTTCGACGTAGGCGACGTCGCCGGCGAGGTGGAGGTGCTGTGGGAAGACAGAGCGTTGCAGGCGCGTGGCGGGACCTTCAGCGACTCTTTCGAGCCGATGGCCGTGCACGTATATCGCATGGAGCGGTGACCTGTGGGCTTCGGGCGCGGCGATTGGTGAGGTGTCCCGAGAATCTGTGGCCCGCCGCTTCTGGAAACATTTCGTGGATATCCCATGGGTACGCGTCCTGATCTGCATCTTCTTTCGTTGTGGATCGGTTCTGGTTCCATGGACGGACCTGGGCGCTCAGACTCCACACATGCTGACGTCCAGGTTGCGCATCGCGAGGAATCGCCGGGCGGGGCTCCACCGGCGCCGGATTCCACCACGGGGCCCGCGAGGAGGACAGCATGCTTACACGAGAAACCATGCGTGGGCTGTATGCCCTGCCCCCGACGCCGTTCACCAAGTCGGGCGAATTCGACGAAGAGGCCTTCAGGAACAACTGCGCCGCCCTGATCGATTGTGGAGTCGATGCGATTACCATCACCGGCTCCAACGGCGAATTCCACACGATGACATGGGAAATGCTCCAGCGGGTGTTTCGTGCGTTCGTCGAGGAAACGAAGGGGAAGGTCACGTGCGTCGCAGGAGCCTCGGCGGTGAACACGGAGGAGGCGATCGTCCGCACGAAGTTCGCCCAGGAGCTTGGCGCTGACGCCGTAATGAACGTCAGCCCTTACTACATAAGCCTGACCCGGCCGGAACTCGTCCAGTTCTGGAAGGATCTCGCCGCGGAGTGCCCCGATATCGGGATCATCATCTACAACAACCCGGGCACGTCGCAGATGCACCCACCGGACGTTCTCGAGGAACTCGCCGATTCGATTCCCAACTTCGTCGGCACCAAGGAAGGCCACGGCGACTGGGACCAGTACGTGAGCCTCATGCGGCAGGCGAAGAAGAACGGCGTCGCCTACA
Source organism: uncultured bacterium (assembly GCA_964510105.1). Classification (GTDB taxonomy): domain Bacteria; phylum Latescibacterota; class MWCZ01; order MWCZ01; family MWCZ01; genus CAZWQW01. Next base: position 3,659 of record CAZEAI010000110.1, on the reverse strand, counting down.
TAACCGCCACCGACCTCACGTGGTGGGTGCCTGCCATGCAAGCGGGCGCGCCGGGCATGTTCAGCATGTCGAGCGCCGTGTTCCCGAAGTTCTGCGTGAAGCTCCAGCGAACCTGCGAGGCCGGCAACTGGGAAGAAGCCTGGAAGATGCAGTGGCGGCTCAGAGACGCCTACCAGGGCATGGCAAGTCATCCCGCCATTTCGGCGTACAATATGATGGCCCGCTTCAAGACCATGTGTACCGCCGGGGGCACCCTTTCCTGCGGTAAGAGCCGGAAGCCGCTCATAGCGGTCACCGACGGGGAGCAGGAGCAGCTCAACGATTGGACGAGGTCAAACTGCACCGACCTCATCAACCCGGCGTAGTCGCACGATACCATCCGACTGGCGGATCGGGGCTCGGTGGCTCCGGTTCGCCAGCCGCTGCGCCCCTCCGCTGCACGCTACCCATGTCATGGCTGTTCTGTCAGGTCGGCTTCGCCGCCGGGTTGTCCCGCGCGGGACGGGGTGCGGATGATTGGTGGGGGCGATCGGCTATGTGAGCGCGTTCGCAGGATTCCGGATAGCGGCGCCACATTCAGCGATTCGTTCGAGGCAATGAGAGTACCCGTTGGCCGCGTGTTACGGTGAGATGCGCGGAAGAGCAGCCAGGGCGGAAGAGCCCATCGAAGCGATCCGCACGGAGGGAATGGGATGAGCGCGGCGCACTACCCGTATCTACTCGATCCGACTGTCTATCCCGACTATGGGCGTCGGCACGTGCGTGTTCCAACGTGGGAGACGTTCGGAAACGCCACCCAGATGTTGACCTTGCGCGGTTTCGAGCAGGAGGACGGCAAGCTAGTCAACGTCGACCGAGACCTCGATGACTACACCGAGCGCTTCGGGCTGGGGAGGATCGTATGGCCGCATTTCCCGACGGTGTTCGCCGAGAACTTCCGCGAGCTTGTCGATGAGATCAAACGGCGCGGCCTCTATCTCTTCGACATCTGGGGGCACGTTCCCGGCTCCGGCATGGAGGGCCCGTGGGCTCACACTGTGCCACCGGATGGTATGGTGGAATACCTCGAAGGGGAGCTTGGCGACCACTTCCTCGGATTCGACAACGGCGAGCAGGACGGACGTTACGTCGGCGGCTACGCTCAGCAGCAGTGCCCCGCCGCAAGCGACAGGTTCCGCCAGTACCTGAACTTCCAGCGTCACTTCCAGCGCATGTGCGACGACCTCGGCAACCACATGAGCACGCTCGTATCCCTCTGTTTCGGGCACTACTTCCTGAAGGAAGGCAACCATGTCCTGATCGGCGCGGAGACGGCGCAGGCCCTGCCGAACTCACAGGTCTACTACGCCTTCATTCGCGGTGCGGGCAAGCAGCACGGGATACCGTGGTTCGGCAACGCTTCGGTGTTCAACCGGTGGGGCTTCAAGCAGTATACGGAAGGCCAGTCCGAGGGGTATGAGTTCGGCCCGACGAAAGGCACGAGCCTGAGCCTGCTCAAGCGGTTGATCTACACGCACTACCTGTATAACTGCGTCGCGGTGGGGTTCGAATCGGGCTGGTTCATTGAGGAGGAGGGCGAACGCACACTCACGCCCATCGGCGAGATCCAGGCCGGGGCCGGGAGACTCATGGCCGAGAACGGGCAACCCGGAACCATGCACGCGCCCGTAGCACTCATGCTGGACCACTTCGCGGGCTGGGCCATGCCGCGCCACCTCTACACGGAGAAAGTATACCAGGTCTGGGGAGCGATGCCGTACGACCCCGGCGACTACCTCACGCATGGCGCGCTCTCGATGCTCTACCCGGGATATGAGGACGCGAGCTACTTCCGCGACGAACGCGGCTTCCTCTCACCGACGCCCTACGGCGACATGTCCGATTGCGTCCTTTCCGACGCGCCGCCGTGGGTACTCGAGCAGTACGGGCTACTCGTGCTCGCCGGAGACGTGTGCCGTGAGGAGGGCCACAGCGTGCCGGAACTGGCGGACAACCTGGCGCGCTTCGTCGACCGGGGCGGGCATGTCGTTCTCACCGCCGCGAACGTCGCGGTGTCGGGCGGCACGGTGCAACTTGGTCCGCGCACGCGATTCGACGCCGGCACGAGCGTGACGTTCGCTGACGGACGCGAGGCAGTGGAGCCGCGCGCGTTCGACCTGCACGGCGTCGAGTCGAGCGATGGATTCGACGTGATCGCGCGATGCGGAGAGGCTCCGGCTGCCATTCGAGTGCAGCGCGGCGCCGGTACGGCGACGCTTCTGCTGTCCCCGTTCGGCCTGAACGCCGATCCGCTCGTCTCGGGACCGATTGCGAACGAGGAGGAAACGCCACTCGCGTGCCCGTTCGTCCTGCTGGAACACGTGCGACAGATTCTCGGCGACGCGCTCTCAAGCCAACAGCTCTTCAGCGTCGGCGATGGGCTGAGCCTCATCACCTGCCGCAAAGGTCCCGGATCTTACACGCTTGGTGTCCACAACAACGACGCTGCGCCACACAAGCTCCACATCGTCTCGCGGTGCGGCGAGATCGCGGACGCTACGGAGATCGAACTCGACCGATCCGAGCAAGGAGCGGTCGGTCAGCACCCGGAACAGGTGCTTGCCGAGAGGGGAATATCCGACACGGAGACCATTGCGGGAGGTGATATCCGGCTGTTCGACGTAACCGTCCGGGAGACCGGTGTGCGTGTCCTGCCGGTTTCGCAGCCGCCGGAGCGACCGCGAAACCGGATGATCACCGTGCCCGGCATCGGCGATCTGAAAGCGGCAATACTCGCGTGGCCGACGTTCTTCCAGCACTTCGACGGCGTGCAGATCGACTGGATGTACCTGCGCGTCCGAGATGCGGCGCAACTGGAACGCGAGCGCGGCTGGCTCGAACGGCAAGACGTGCGAATCGTGGCGGATTTCAGTCCAGGGCTGAACTTCTACCCCGACTTGACGCTGCTCGATACGCTCGACTTCCGATACGACGAAAGCGTCGCGGCAATCGACGACGCGCTGGACAAGATGCAGACCTTCGGCGTGCGTCGGGCAATCATCAGCCTCCACCGCAAGCCGGAGAACCAGTGCGACGAGGCGCGCGCGGACGACAGATTCCTTGCGGGCGTGCAGTCTCTGTGTCGGCGCGCGAGTGAACGCGGAATCGAACTCCTGCTCCAGCACCATCCGACGAAGTGGCACGGCAACGTCGCCGACACGCTTCGGTTCATCGAGGATGTTGGCGCGGACAACCTGCGTTTCGCGCTGAACACAGCGCACGTGGCGCTTGGGGGCGAGTTCGGGGAAAGCGCGTGGCCGGAGTTCGTCGCGTCGCGGATGGACGCCTCGCCATTGGACATCGGCGCGCTGCTCGTCTCTGCGCTGGCCACGGACGTCCTCGGGCAGAGCTACGACACCCACGCGCCGGTCTTCGGCAACGAACTCGCCACGGACGGACTCGCCGAGGTCGTCCGGGATCTGGCTGGGCGCGGCGTCCCGATCATACTCGACGCCGACTACCCCGACTGGGCCGCGGCCTACCGCGACGTGCGCGCGGTCTGGCCCACGGTGGTGCCGGACGCAAATGACAGCGGCCGGGAGGGTACATGACTGCTGCCATCGCCATCGACTCGAACTTCCCCGGCGGGAATATCGTGCTGGAGAGCATCTCGGACGACG
>CAZEAI010000109.1:0-17858 GCA_964510105.1 uncultured bacterium | reverse complement strand
CTTCACGATCCTGATCGACTTCACCTTGGACCAGTCAAGCCCGCCGTCTGGCTTAAGGATGTCGTCTCCGGTCGGCTCGAAGATGAGGCGGTTCCCTCCGTCCAGTCGTGCGGATAGCTTGCCCTTCAGATTTCCCTTCAGCTCTTCGCATCTGGGGCCCGGCAGTGTTCTGAAAACGTGCAGCGAGTCAGACTTCCCTAATTCTGTGATTCGCTGCATAATCAGGCGCGCTCTTGCTGCGCCATGCTTCTTCTGAAGTCGTCCGGAATTGGTGAGGAGCTTCCTAAGAGATTCTGATCGGTAATCTATGTACATTCCGGCGCCCCATGTCAATCCTATTTACGTAATACGTAAAGAAAACGTTCCGCCGTGGCGACAGCAAACGCTAGGTAACGGGCTTGGTAACGAGAGTAAAAGAGAGGTCAGTGCGCAGCAATCCCTTCGGTGCGAAACTACCGCCCCGCGTTCGCTAGCGCCAGCTCGATCTGGCGATCCAGCAGCTCCGGGAATCCGATGCCCGCCGCTGCTGCGCCCTGCGGGAGGAGCGACGTCTCCGTCATGCCCGGGATCGTGTTGGTCTCGAGGTAGTAGATATCCCCGTCCCGGACGATCATGTCCGTGCGGCTGAGCGTGCCACAGCCGAGTATCTCGTGCGCGCGGACGGACATCTCCTGAGCTTCCGCCGTGAGTTCCGCGTCGATGCGGGCGGGCGTGATCTCCTCGCTCGCGCCGGGAGTGTACTTGGCCTCGAAGTCGAAGAACGCGGACGTCTTCGGCACGATCTCCGTGATTGGGAGCGCCCGGGGACGTTCCCCCGGCATCGCACCCTCGACGGAGCCGGTGATCTCCGTGCCGCGCACGTACTCCTCGATCATCATATGCCCGCGCGCGCCGACGAATTCGTCGAGCAGCGCCGCGAGCGACTCCCGATCGTCCGGAATGCCCATGCCGAAGCTCGACCCTTCCTCGGGAATCTTGGCTACACACGGGTAGGCGAATTCGCGCTCGATCTCGGCGAGGACGCTCTCGCGGTCGTCGCGCCATGCCGGTTCGTGGACGACCATCCATGCAGGCGTTCGCAGGCCGGCGAACGCGATAAGCGACTTCGCCCGGACCTTGTCCATTGCCAGCGCGGAGCCGAGGACGCCTGAGCCCGTATACGGCAGGCCGAGCGTGTCGAGCATGCCCTGCACCGAGCCGTCTTCGCCGTAGCGACCGTGGAGCGCCACGATCACGACGTCGATACCCCGGCGGACGATCTCTTCGGCGGGCATGGGCCGGGCGATGTCTCGGGAAGCCGAGCGTTTTGCCGCCGCCATGGGGTCCGGGAGCGTTCCTCCGGAAGAGGCTTGCTCCTCCGATTGGGGCAGCCATGCGGTGTCGCCGGTGAGTGGTGCGTTGGGAAGGAGCCAGACGCCGTCACGACGGATCTGGACCGGCACCACGTCGTATTTCGCGCGATCCAGGGCGCCGACGACCATTGTGCCGGACTTCAGTGATATATCGTGTTCGGTGGCGCGTCCTCCCATGAGGACGGCGACGGTGAGTTTGCGGTCGGTCATAGTTCTCCATCAGTCCCCAAGTTGTCAGATGCGTTCGTAGCTTCTCTGAATGAGCGGGAGCGCGCGATCCACATCTGAATCGGAATCCACGGTGAGCTCCAGATCGCCGGTCCCGAAATGGCCGATCTCGCGGACATCACGGCTGAAGCCCTCCTCAATCTCGATGTCGTCTGGGTCTAGTCTCAGGAACAGCTTGAGCTTGCCAGCTTGCGGATACGCTTCGATGCAGACGAAGTTCCTGATACGCTTGAAGGCGATGTAGTTCTTGAGCGTTTTCTCCTGAACGTCATCACCCAGAGCCAAGTTGAACGACTTCAGTGAGTCGTACCACCCTCTAACATCCGGGCCACACTGTGCGAGGTAATCCGTGACTGTCTTGTATGGCGTCTGCCCGTCTGGCTCGGGTTCGCCTACTTCGCCCTGACTCGATGCAGACTTCGAGTTGACGAGTTCGAATAGAAGGAATTCGTCTCCATATCTGCGATATCGGATCAGCTCTATATTGCGGTTGATCTGTTGAACAGCATGCTCGTCGTATCGGGTGAAGTCTCCGGCAATGCACAACAAACGTGGGTTCGACCAGTCTATGGACTCCGCGCGCTCCTTGCCCAATTTCTCCATCACCATCCATTTGAACGCGTCGCGGTGATCCATGAGCCAGTCGAGATAGAAAAGGCCCTGGTTGATCACGTTCTCATTGGTTGCTCTCTTGTATTCGACTATGACAGGGCAGCCGTTTTCGTCAATTCCCAACGTGTCAATCCGACCGCCATGGACTGGGCCGGTAGTGTGCTCACTGGCTAGGAAATCCACACCCAGCAGCGCGTTGAGATTTCCCTCCATCAGAGCCTGTAGTGATCTCTCAACAGCAAATGCTTGGGCCTCGAGCTGCGCGACAGAGTCGTCTGTGATTCTGAATAGGCTGATATCTCCCACGGCTGCCTCCCGGCGACAAGAGTATTGCCGTACTGCGCGCCTCGTAGAATACAACTGCGAGGCACACGCGGGAAGGCGTTGGCCCGGTGGGGACCCGGTACGGGAGCGGCGCGTCCAATTGGATGAACCCACGTGTGGCAGCGCGTTGGCACCTCCCCGGACTGCCTCAGCATCCCTCCAGTTGAGGCGGGCGCTTTCCTGCGTCATTGCGGACGCCGCCGCCGCGCGTGTACCTTACCGGATCGTCTTCCACGACGGTGTCCGTGATATCCGCCCACATGATCGGAGCGCGAAATGCTTCCCACCACCACCATCGACGGCCCCTCCGGACCCCTCACGGTCGGCCGGCTCGCCATTGGCGGCAACCCATTCAGCGGTATCTCGCACCTGTCCGGGGAGCGCGATCAGGAGATGGCGAACTACTTCACCACCGGGCGCATCAAGGAGACGCTCCACGCGTGCGAGGAGAACGGCATCACGGCGTTCTTCGGGCGGGCCGACAACCACGTGATGCGCCTGCTGCGGGAGTACTGGAACGAGGGCGGCAAGATTCGCTGGTTCGCGCAGACAGCGCCGGAGCGACGATCCCTCCACGATAACATCCGGCAGGTGGCCGGGGCCGGCGCGTCCGCGGTGTACATCCACGGCGGAACGGCGGCGGATTTCCGGGCGAACGACGACTGGACCGGATTCCAGGAGACGGTCGATCTCATCCGCTCGCTTGGGATCCCGGCAGGGTCGGCGACGCACCAGCCCGACTTCCACGCCGCCCGGCATGCGGCGGGCATCGAACTCGACTTCTGCATGCAGTGCCTGTACCACCTCGACGGGCGACAGGGGAAGATCCACGAGCACGCCGAGGAGCGCGAACGCTTCGACGACTCCGACCGGCTTCCCGCGCTTGAGGCGCTGGCGGCGAACCCCGAACCGACAGTCGCCTACAAGGTGCTTGGCGCGGGACGCAGGACGCCCGAGGAATCTCTGCCGCAAGTGGCGGAATACCTCAAGCCGCGGGACATGGTCCTCATGGGCATGTGTCCCGACAGCAACCCGAACATGGTCGCCGAGAATGCCGCGCTCATGACCCGTCTGCTTGCTGAAGCGGAAGCGACCGCCTGATGCCGACCTCCGGCGCTGACTGCTCGCGTGACCACTGGATCGAGCGGCTCGGATCGTTTGTGCCCGGCTTCATGGCGGGTCACGGTGTGCTCGCCGACTGCATCGACGACGGCTCGGTGTTCTTCCACGGCTCAATGGCCGATGGAATGGGCGACGAGTTCGCCGATCTCGATCTCTGGCTCTTCGTGTCGGACGACCGGATTGCGGGGACTGATGCCGCAGCGGGAACCCGGTTCTTCGAGTTCGAGTGCGACGGCGTCATCGGGCATTTCAACGTGGAGCCGGTCGCCGATTTCTCTGAACGCGTTGACCGGTGCGACATGGACTGCATCTACCAGCTCCGGCGCGGCGCAGTGCTGTTCGACCCGACCGGTGCCGCGCACTCGCTTGAGGCCGCGGCGCGCGAGCCCATGCGAGCGGAAGTTCGCGACGCCTTGTTCCGTTACCACTACGTCGAAATGTGCAGCGAGCACAGGTCGTGCGTCGGCCCCATCCAGCGCGGAGACTCGGTTGCGTTCCTGCTGGCTATTCCGAAGGCGCTGGCGCACGCGTACCGGGCCGCTCTGGTACTCAGCGCCGAGCCATACCCGTACGACAAGTGGCTTGACCACGCGGCTCGTTGTACTCCGATTGGCGCACTCATTGGCGCGGAGGTCGATACGATACTCGACCTGTGCGAGGGCGGTGCGCTGAAGCTACGCGTTGCTCGGCGTCTGCATCCGATCTATCAGCGCCTGCGCGCTATGCGCGATATTCTGCGCGACGCCGCTCGCGAGCGCGGAGTCGATGGCGAGTGGCTCGACCGTTGGTGGCTCTACATGACGCAGGTGCGCGAGGCCGTTCGTACGATGCGCTGGTCGGAGTCCGCTCCATGAACCTGTTGCTCATCCTCGCCGGATCGCTCGCGCTCGGGTGGTTCATCGGCAGCCGGCGTGCCTTCGGCACGGGGGCGATGAGAGCGGCCCGGCCGGTGATGCTCGTCGCGCTCGGACTGCTCCTGTTCGGGATGGGGCTCTCTCTCGGTTCGCGGCCGGAACTCGTGCGCAACCTTCACACCATCGGCCTCCAGGCCATCACGATCTCGTTGAGCGGTGCGGTCGGTGCTGTCCTCGCCGTTGCGGTTGTGAAGCGGCTCTGGCGGTCCCGTGGCAGCAACGGCGGCGACGCCGAATGACGCTCCTCATCCCGCTCCGGATCGCTCTGTGACCTGGTACGTACTCATCAGCGTTGCCGCGGGAGTCCTTGTCGGCATGTTGCTCGGCGAGCCGGTAGAGCACGTTGACACGGCTATCATGGCAATCCTCTTCCTGCTCGTCTTCGGTGTAGGGCTCGATCTCGGAGCGCGGGGAGATGCCTGGCGGCGGGTAACCTCGCTTGGCCCGCGTCTCATCGCGGTCCCCGTCGTGTCCGCTCTGGGCAGCCTGACGGGCGTGGCGCTCGCCGCCGCGTTCATGTGGGACTATCCCTGGCGCGTCGCGTGCGCGCTGGGAAGCGCGTTTGGATGGTACAGCCTGTCCGGGCCGCTCCTCACGCATCTCGCTGGGCCGGACGTTGGCGCGCTCGCGTTCCTCTCGGACGTGCTACGCGAACTCACGGCGCTGCTGGCGATCCCGCTTGTGGCGCGCCGGATCGGCCATGCCGAGGCCGTGGCGCTCGGAGGCGCGACGAGTATGGACACCACGCTGCCTCTCCTTTCCGAGGCGAGCAACGGGACCGCTACCCCCCTCGCGTTTGCGCACGGCATGGTGATCGGGCTGTTCGTACCGGTGCTGCTGCCGTTCTGGTTCAGCATCTGAGCGCCACCCGGTGCTGGACGCCGCCCCGTCGCCGTTCGATCTTTGCACGCAACGCGACACGCCGTGAGTCTCCCACACACCTGAGCGGACACATGATCCAGTTCCATCGCGATACGTGCGATTTCTGCGGAATTTGCGTGGGGGTCTGCCCGGTGGACGTCATCGAACTCACGAAGATCGACCTGGTCGTCAGCCACGGTGAGTGCATCGATTGCGATTTCTGTGTGGACGTCTGCCCGTCGCGCTCGCTCTCGCAGGACGGGCAAGCGGCGCAGGTTGATCCGAAGTCGAGCGGAAATCGTCGTGGGAAGTCGGAGCCGGCATGATCCGTGAGGCGTACGACGTCGTCGTCGTGGGCGGCGGACCGGGTGGATGCCAGGCCGCGCGCGATCTCGCCACCGAGGGTGTCGACGTTCTTCTCGTCGAGAAGGACCCCGACATCGGTGTACCCGTCCGGTGCGCGGAGGGCGTTGGAGAGGCCGGCCTGCTCGAGTTCTACCAGCCCGATCCCGCGTTCGTTCGAAGCAAGATCACCGAGTTCCACATGGTATCCCCCGACCTGACACGTGTCGAAGTGTCGCTTGAGCAGCCCGGCTACGTCCTCGACCGGAAGGTCTTCGACCGTCGTATCGCACAAGATGCCGCGCTTGCCGGGGCGACCATCCTCACGAACACCGTGGCCACGGGCGCTCGCCGGAACGATGATCGCATCGAAGTCTCGCTCGACGGTGGGCGGAGCGTCACGGCGAAAGTCGTCGTGGGCGCTGATGGTACCGAGTCCCGAGCGGGGCGCTGGCTTGGCTTGCGCACATTCTGCCGGCTCAGCGACATGGAATCGGGTGCGCAGTACCTGGTCGCGGGGGTAGACTGTCCGGCGGATCGCATCGAGATGTGGTTCGGCTCGGAATTCGCCCCGGGCGGCTATTTCTGGGTCTTTCCGAAGGGTGGCGGCACCGCCAACATCGGCCTGGGTATCTCAGGCGATCAGAGCGCTCATCAGCCGGCGTTCTACTACCTCGATCGGATGATCCAGCGGCACTGGCCGGACGCGTCGATCATCGGTCGGACCATGGGCGGGATTCCGTGCTCCGGAGGTGTGAAAGAGCTGGTCGGAGACGGCGTCGTGCTCGTGGGGGATGCCGCGCATCAGGCGAATCCGCTCACCGGTGGCGGGATCATCAACGCGATGAAGGCCGGCCGAATGGCGGCGCCGGTGGTGGCGGACGCCATACGCCGAGGCGACTGCTCCGCCGCCTCGCTCGCTCCATACGGCAAGGCGTGGGAGAAGGGGCTGGGCACCGTGCATCGTCGCTACCATCGCGTGAAAGAGGCGCTGTTCCACCTTCCCGACGACGCGTACGACGACCTTGCCCGTGCGATCAGCGCGCTGCCTCGCGAGCGCCGGACGCTGGGCCGCATTCTCAAGCGCTCTCTCGCCAGTCGCCCAAGCCTCGTTCTCGAAGTCGCCCGCCTGATATTCTGACTTCGCGCCTCATCCAGTGGGCGGAGCGCCTGTGTGGAGGCGATTACGCGAGGCGCACTTGACACCTATCGATCTTGCATTATCTTTCTACTGTCCTATCATGGGGCATTATGCCGCGGGCTGGGGAGGCCCGGATATGAAGGCAGTGTATCGCTTCGCGCGCATCGTATGGAAATCGAACGCGGTGGTCTTCTTCGTCTCTGTCGCGGGAGGCTTCTTCGTTGGCTCCGGATGCGTCCTGAGCGGCGACAGGACCATGAGCGCGCCGCGCGACTTTTCCCTGCAGATCACCGAGATGACCGTCAGTCCGGCGGGCGGCGGCCGCTTCACGATCGATCACAGTGGGATAGTCGAATACGACGACTGGACCTCGGTCCGATCCGGACAGGCTACCTACCGGGAGAGCTGGGAGCCCGCCCGAGTCGATTCACTCTACGCGTTCCTCCTCGACAACGGCATCCGAACGCTCGACAGAAGCTACCCCGATCTGAGTGGCTCCGATGCGACGATCGGCGGCAGAGTGATAAACATCGAGGCGAGGATGCGGGGCACGGATCGTGCCGTCTTCGTGGCGATGGACCTCGTCGACGAGATACCCTCAAACCTTGCGAACATCATCGATTGGTTCGGCTACCAGGCCGGAGCGGCTCGTGCTCGGGCCGCGAAAGCGGCTGTTCAGTAGCGGATATCGGCACCATGGTTGCGCGACGCGAATCGACTCCTGTCGATTCGCGTCTTGTGTGTACGCCGGACCGGTCACCGGTCGCGTCGTCGCCAGAGCCGGTACGCGGGCCAGGCGCTTCCGATGACTGCCAGGCCGGCGACTGAATAGATCGGCTGTTCGATGATGCTGCTGATACCGATCCAGAGCGCCGCCAGCGCAAATAGTATCGGTGTAGCGGGCGCGCCCCATGTGCGGTACGGGCGCGGATGGTTCGGCTCACGACGTCGCAGCACGAGAACGCCGATCGCGGTTGCGCCCGCAAGCAGCGTGATGACGAATCCCGCGGCGGTGAACAGCGCCTCGAACGTGCCGGTGAATGCCAGCACGGCGGATACCCCGGCCTGGATCCAGATCGCGCGCGCCGGCGTGCGACGTTTCTCGTCCAACCGTCCCGCTCCCGAGAAGAACACGCCGTCGCGTGACATGGCGTAGATCACCCGCGGGCCGGTCATCACCATCGCGTTGAGACCGCCCAGTATACTCACGATGACGGCGACCGTTACGAGGCGTGAGGCGACCGGGCCGAAGAGCGAGCGCGCCGCTACGTCCGCGATGACGACGGAGCCCTCCAGTGCCTGCGCAGGCACCGCGCGGAGGAAGACGACATTCAGCGCGACGTAGATCGCCGTCACTCCAAGTGTGCCCCAGAGCGCTGCAAGCGGGAGATTACGGCGCGGGTTGCGCACCTCTCCGGCGACGTACGTGGCGGAATCCCACCCGAAGTAGGTGAACATCACCGCGATGAGCGCCACGCCCAGCGCGCTGACGCTGAACGGAGTTTCCGAGCCGCCGCTTGATAGCACGCCCGGTGTCGCGGGCTCGGCGATGAGACCGGCGATGATGAACACCGCGAACACGACCACCTTCAGCCCTGTTACGACGTTCTGAACCCACGCGCCTTCGCGTATGCCGAGGTGGTTTATGCCCGACAGAAGGCCTATCGTGATGACGACCACCACCTGACCGACACTGACGTTGCCCACTGCCGGAATCGACAGGATCACCCTCGTCGCGGCGAGCGGGGCGATGAGTTCCCCGAGGTACGCTGCCAGGGCGATGGACATCGCGGCGATCGAGCCCGGGAAATTGATGAGCATAGCCGTCCACCCGTCCAGGAATCCCCAGAATGGGCCGTACGCGCGACGCATGTACACGTAGTGTCCGCCGGCGTCGGGCCATGCCGCGCCGAGTTCGGCGTACGAGAGCGCGCCGGCCAGCGAGATTGCACCGCCCAGGACCCACGCGAGGATAATGAGCCACGGTGCGCCAAGCGTCGCGGCGACGAAGCCGGGTGTGCTGAATACGCCCGCGCCGATGATGGTACCGACGACGAGCAGCGTCGCGCTTGTGAGAGACAGACGTTTGTCGAGGGTCGGTTCGTGGCTCTCTTGTGCCATGGGCTCCCCGGTGCGTTCCGAGCGCTGGTTGAGTGAAGCGAGTGCAGAAAGGTAAGCGCGTCGTCGTCGCGTCGCAGGGGTGATCAATCACTCATGACAAACGGTGCCGGGGTGCTGTGACAACATGTCAGAGCTTCGGACAAATAGCACCGCGCGGAGCCCGGCTACGCGCGCCTCGTTCGTCTGGTACGCCGGTTGCAGATATAGGAGGCGTTCCGGATTCGCGCCGGGACGACAGCGCCCCCCGAGTCCATACCCTCCGCGCCGCCGGGAATGGTTGCGCACGCAAGGGATTCGCAGATGTCGGGTTTCCGTGGAGGAATCCATCCTCCCGATCACAAGAGCCGCACCGATTCCGTGCCAATTCGGGATGTCACCCTTCCGGCGATGCTTGTCGTCCCCCTACAGCAGCATATCGGCAGGCCCGCCACGGCGTGTGTCAAACCGAAGCAGGAAGTCGCTGTCGGCGAGATGATCGGCCAACGGCAGGGCCCGGTCTCCGCGGACGTTCACAGCCCCGCAACCGGCACCGTGAAGCGCATCGATTCGGTCATGCTGCCGACAGGGCGGCGCGCTGACGCCGTCGCCATCGAAACGGCTTCCGAGCAGGGACCGTGGCCGTGGACGGAGCCCTGGGGCGGCTCGGCTCCGCGGGAGCTGGTCGTGGAGCGCATCGAGGCCGCCGGCGTGGTCGGCATGGGCGGCGCGGGGTTTCCTACCGCGGTGAAGATGCGTCCCCCGGAGGATAAGCCGGTCGATACCCTCGTGGTGAACGGCTGTGAGTGCGAACCCTATCTCACCGCCGACCACCGCCTCATGGTTGAATGGCCGCGCGCGGTGGCGGGCGGCGTGAAGTACCTCATGCGCGCGCTCGGCGTCGCTCGCTGCGTCGTTGCGGTAGAGGACAACAAGCCCGGTGCCGTTATCGCGCTGCATGACGTGGACTGGCCCGACGGCGTGACGATCAAGGTCCTTCCCACGCGCTATCCGCAGGGCGCCGAGAAGATGCTCATCGCGGCAACGCTCGGACGGAACGTACCGTCCGGTGGGCTGCCAATGGACGTGGGCGTGGACGTGCAGAACGTTGCGACGGTCGCGGCGTGCGCGCGTGCCGTCTGCTGTGGCGAGCCGCTCATTCGACGGATCGTCACCGTCACAGGCCCGGGTATCCGCGAGCCGGGGAACTTCCGCGCACCCATCGGGATGTCGGTGGGAGACCTCATCGCCGAGGCGGGCGGGTTCACCGATGACGTCACCGAGCTGATCTTCGGCGGGCCCATGATGGGACTCGACCAGGCAGCGCTCGACACACCGATAACGAAGACCACGAGCGGGATCATCGCCCTGACCGGGCGCGACGAGTCAGTCGAGGCCGCTTGTCTTCGCTGTGGGCGCTGCGTCGACGCCTGCCCCATGGGACTCCTGCCGGTCCGCATTGCGCGTGCCGCCCGACGTCGCGTCATCCCGGAGCTGGCGACGCTCGGCGCGCTCGACTGCATGGAGTGCGGATGCTGTGCGTGGGCATGTCCCTCCCAGCGCGATATTGTGCCGTGGGTGCGACTCGGCAAGCGAATTCTCCAGTCCGAGCGCGTGCCGGCGTAGCAGGGAGAAGAGATGCCTCAGAACGCGTTTACTCTCGCCTCGTCCCCGCACCTGCGCACCGACGACTCCGTCGGCCGTATCATGTGGACCGTCGTAGCCGCGATGGCGCCGGCCGCCGGCGTTGCGATAGCGGTGTTCGGACCGCGCGCAATCGTCGTCATCGTCGCGTGTACACTCGGCTGCGCCGTTGCCGAGATGCTCGCCGACAGGTGGCGGCTCGCCACGTGGACGCTCCCGGTGGACGGCAGCATCGTCATCACCGGAGTTTTGCTCGCGCTGACGCTCCCGCCGGGATTTCCTCTCTCGCAGGCGTTTCTCGGTGGCATCGTAGCGAGCGCCGTCGGGAAGCACGTCTTCGGCGGCCTCGGGTCGAACGTCTTCAACCCGGCGCTTGTGGGTCGCGCGTTCCTCCAAGCGGCGTTCCCCGTGGCGATCACCACGTGGTCGACGCCCGCGCTCTCGACGGCCGGGTCTTGGTGGAGCCTCTCGCTCGACGCCATGACAACCGCGACGCCACTTGCGCAGATGAAATTCGAGCACGTAGCGCCCGCCGCGACCGACATGCTGCTCGGCACCACGGGCGGTTCCCTCGGCGAAACGTCCGCGATCGCCATCACACTGGGCGGACTCGTCCTCGTCTGGCGTCGCTACGTCGATTGGGTCGTGCCGGTAGTGATGATCGCCGTCGTTGCCATTGTAGCGGGCATCCTTCACGCGGCGGACCCGGCCCGGTATGCCGGTGCGGTGTCGCATATGTTCGCCGGCGGCCTCATGCTCGGGGCGTGGTTCATGGCGACGGACATGGTAACGAGCCCGCTCACCCGAGCGGGACGGGTGGTCTTCGCCCTCGGCGCAGGGTTGCTCGTTGTGATAATCCGCGTCTGGAGTGGCCTGCCCGAGGGCGTGATGTACTCGATCCTCTTCATGAACGCCGTGACCCCGCTCATCAACCGCTGGATGATGCCGCGCCGATTCGACGAGCCCTCCGCGGCGAGCCGCGCGATGCGTCGGCTGTCATCCGGTACGGACCCCAAGCGCCAGGTGACGCCGTGAAGACACTCGTTCGACTTGTTGCCGTGCTTGGACTGACCGCTGCGGTGTCCGCGATCGCGCTAGCGAAGGCATACGCCTGGGCGGCGCCCCAGATCGAGCGTCACCGGCAAGCCGCGCTTGAAGCGGCCATATACAGCGTCTTGCCCGATGTCGACACGTACCGCGATACGCTCGTGGACGGTCGGCCGGTATTCGCCGGCTACCGCGGGAGCGACCTCGCGGGATACGCCGTGCCCGCCTCCGGGAACGGCTTTCAGGGCAAGATCGGCCTCATGTTCGGTCTCACGCCGGGGAAGGACGCGACCACCGGACTCACGGTGCTGGAAACTGTCGAGACCCCCGGCCTCGGCGACAAGATCACTCTCGCTCCGTTCCTCGACCAATTCGCGGGCCTCGGGCTCGCCGAAGGCGTGAGTTACGTCAAGAACCGGCCACCCGACAGGCCGCTCGAAGTGGGGCAGATCGACGCGATTACCGGCGCGACGATCTCCTCGGCAGCCGTCGTGAGCATCATCAACGCCGCGATTGCGGGCCCCTCGGGCGACGGAGGCGGGAACTGATGGCGAGGAAGCAGCCGCCCCTCGGCGCGGAATTCGCGAAGGGCTTGTGGTCGGAGAACGCGGTGCTCGTGCAGGCGCTGGGAATGTGCCCGACGCTTGCCGTGACGACTTCGGCGACAAACGGCCTCGCGATGGGCATCGCGACATCGTTTGTGCTCATCTCGTCGTCGCTGGTCGTGTCGCTGTTGAGGTCGGTCATACCGCATCAGGTGCGCATCGCGACGTACATGGTCATCATCGCGTCCTTCGTGACGCTCGCGGACATGGTGCTCGCCGCCGGATATCCGGCCATCAGCAAGGCGCTCGGACCCTACGTGCCGCTCATTGTCGTGAATTGCCTCATCCTCGGACGGGCCGAGGCCTTCGCGTCGAAAAACCGCATCGGGCGTTCGCTTGTGGATGCGCTGGGCATGGGCGTCGGGTTCCTCGTGACGCTGACGGCGCTCGGCGCGATTCGTGAGATCGTCGGCACCGGGGCGGTCTTTGGCGTGCCGGTGAGCTGCGGGCTGTATGAGCCGTGGCTCATCATGATTCTGCCCGCCGGAGCGTTCCTGACGCTGGGACTCGCCCTTGGGCTCATCAACCAGCTCACTCGTCGGGAGGCCGCGTGATGGAACTCGTGCTGTTGTTCGTCTCGGCGGCGGTGATCAACAACTTCGTCCTGACGTACTTCCTCGGGATATGTCCGTTCATCGGCGTGAGCAAGCAGGTGGACACCGCCGTGAGCATGGGTCTCGCGGTGACGTTCGTCATGACGCTCACCGCGGCGATCACCTGGCCGATCAACAGTCTCGTGCTCATTCCGTATGATCTCGTGTTCCTGAAGTACGTTGCGTTCATCCTCGTCATCGCCTCGCTCGTGCAGCTTGTCGAGATGTTCGTGAGGAAGGTGAGTCAGCCATTGTACCTGGCGCTGGGGATATTCCTTCCGCTCATTACCACGAACTGCGCCATTCTGGGCCTCGCACTTTTCGCCGATCTTCGCGAATATGGATATGTCGAATCGCTCGTCTTCGCCCTCGGCGCGGGAGCCGGATTCACGCTCGCGCTGGTGATCATGGCCGGCATCCGCGAGGAACTCGAATTCGCGGATGTCCCCGCGGCGCTACGCGGCCCCGGGATAACGCTTGTCGTGGCGGGTCTGCTCGCCTTGGCGTTCATGGGCTTCGCCGGGCTCGGCGGCGGAGCGGGTTGATACGACAGCGAACAACGCCGACTCCGGCCCGTGCACGCTCGCGATGCCGGGTGATCGGTGACGACATACCGCCGGATCGGGAGCAGCGCACATGGGTAAGATCGCCCACAGGGCAGTCATCACACTGACGTTCACAATCCTCGCGCTGGCCGTCGCGACACTGTTGCCATGGCCCTCCGCGAGCACGCCCAGCATGATGGGATACCGGGCGCTCTGCCCTGCATCTCCGGTGAGTACGGTCATGCTTCTCGTGGTCGCGGCGGGGCTCTACGTGTGGGCGTCGTCCGGTACGAGCGATCGCGACAGCATGTCGGACTGAAACGCGCCGACACAGCAGCTCATCAGACTCTCAGAGGACGCACATGGATCCTGTCACCATATCTGTCATCGGCTTGGGAGGGCTCGCCGGAGCGCTCGCGACCGCACTTGGTATCGCCGACCGCTACCTCCGCGTCGAGACCGACCCACGCGTCGAGCAGATCGTCGACATCCTGCCCAGCGCCAACTGCGGCGGATGCGGGGCTCCCGGATGCCGCGCGTACGCCGAAGCCGTCGTCGCCAGCGCCACCACGCCCGACAAATGCGCTCCCGGCGGGCCGGATACCGCCGTCGAGATCGCGGAGATCATGGGAGTCGACGTCGGCGAGATCGTGAAGCGCGTGGCGGTGGTCCATTGCCGCGCTGGAGGCGACATCCGGCGGAATCGCGCACTCTACGTGGGTCCGCACTCGTGTACGCTCAACAACGCGCTGGGCGGCGACACGTCCTGCGCGTGGGGATGCCTAGGCCTGGGCGAGTGCGTTGACGCCTGCACCTTCGGCGCCATGGAGATGCGGGACGGCCTGCCGCACGTGGATGCCGATGCATGCACCGGCTGCGGCGCGTGCGCTGACGTATGCCCACGTGGCGTGATCAGCATCGAGACGGTCGACCCGGAGCACGGCGTCGTGTACGTCGCCTGCAATTCTCGCGACAAGGGTGCCCTCGCGAAAGCCGTCTGCGACGTGAGCTGCCTTGGCTGCGGCATCTGCGCGAGGAAGAGCGAGCACGACCTGTTCCGCGTCGAAGATTTCCTCGCCATCGCCGATCCGGAGGCCATTCGCGCCCATCCGGACGAAGCGGACGATCTCATCGGCAAGTGCCCTCGCGACAGCATCGTACGCGACCTGGTACGAGAGCGAGCGAGCGTCGACGATGCGGCGTGAGCGTACGGCGGAGGCCGGCACCGTCGTCGCCGTCGAGCGCCGCACCGCGAGCATACGCGTCACCCCGTCGCGCGACTGCCACGGGTGCGAACTCAGCGATCGCTGCCACAAGGATGCTGAGGGGCCGCTGCTGACATGGCCCGATGCGTCCGGCCTGAGCGTCGGCGACGCTGTCACGATTCGCACCCACTCCGGTTCACGCATTCTCTTGGCGATGCTGGTGTACGCACTGCCGCTGGCGGCCCTCATCGGCGGGGCGGCCACGGGTGACGCCGTGGGCGGAACCTCCGGCGCGTTGATCGGCGCCGCGAGTGGGCTTGCGACAGGCGCGGGCGCCGTCTTCATTCTCGGGCGGCTTGGTACCATTCGTCGGTGGTGGGACGTGAGCGTGACGCGCGATGCCCAGCCGACTGCGGAGTCGACATCGTGACTTCGCCGCGCGAGGACGAACTCACCCGACTTGCGCTTGACGCGGGAGCCACTCACGCCGCGGTGCTCGCGACCGAGGACGTGCGTCTGTACCGCGAGGTGAGGCGGCTCTGCGAGCAGAACGCGTGCGGGCGGTATGGACGAAACTGGCAGTGCCCTCCCCACGTCGGTCCGCTTGAAGAGACGGCCGCGCGATTCCGTGCGTTTTCGCACGGGCTTCTCGTCCAGACGGTGGGCGATCTCGAAGACTCGTACGACGTTGAAGGCATGGGCCGCATCCAGACTGAGCACCAACGACGCGTGCGCCGGATCGCGGCGAGCATTCATGACGATCCGGCGATCGATACCACGCTGGCCCTCGGCGCCGGGCCGTGCGACGTGTGCGAAACGGGCAGCATCCTGGAGGAGGCGCCCTGCCCGATACCGGATCGCGCGATGCCATCCGTTGAGGCGTTCGGGATGAACGTGAAGGAAGTCGTGGAATCGTGCGGGTTGCAGTACATGGGCGGTGCGAACACGGTCAGCTACGTCGGGCTGATACTCTACTCCACGTTGAAATCGTCCCCGTAGCGCTCGTCATACCATATGTTCATGCGCAGGCGATATCCGCGCGCCCGCGCATCCTCCTCGGGCACCTGAAGCGACCCCAGTAGCGGCCACCACTGCGACGAGGTATTCACCGCGAATCGCTGATACGTCACGAGGTCCACGAAATCGTCCTCGGTCGGGAAGACCTGCCCGGTTGTGTCGATGTCGCCGCCGGGTTGGTACCTGCGCCACACCGGCCAGAGGATGTTCCACGCTTCGAGCCGGAAGACCGGTAGCTGAGTGCCGTGGGACATGAGCTTCAACGTGTCGACTTCCCCAGCGAAGATGAACCAGTTAGGGGCGTCGAGCACGTGGCGCTTGAGCGTGTTCGGAGGACGCAGGCCGTCGACATCCACGTCGCGCCACGTTCCGCGATGGTAGATCTGCCAGAATCGGGCTTCGGTGGAGAGCGGGCGTGCGACCCAGTAGTCGGGATCGGGCTGGCCCATCTCGCACGCCGCGATCGCCGCCAGCGCAGCCGACAACGCGGTCGGAAGTATCACCCGCCTGAGGCCGCGCATCGCGTCGTCAGTAGGTGATCAGGCTGATGGCGTCGCGGCCCGCGAGCTTCTCGCGGCCGTTCAGGAACTCGAGTTCGATCACGAATGCGACCGCCTCGATCTGCGCGCCCGCCCGTTCGACGAGTGAGCAGGAGGCCGCCGCCGTGCCGCCGGTGGCGAGTAGATCGTCGACGATGAGCACACGGTCGCCCGCGCCGAGCGCGTCGGCGTGCATCTCGATCGTGTTCGAGCCGTACTCGAGCGTGTACTCCTCGCTGATCGTCTCCGCCGGGAGCTTGCCGGGCTTGCGGATCGGCACGAATCCCACGTCGAATCTGAGGGCAAGCGGCGTTCCGAAGATGAATCCGCGCGATTCGATGCCGGCGATTCGGTTGAACTTGCGTCCGCTCACCGCTTCGGCGAGTTCGTCGACCGTCGCGGAGAATGCCTCCGCATCGTTCAGCAGCGGGGTGATGTCGCGAAACAGAATTCCCGGGGACGGGAAATCGGGGACGGCGCGAATGTGCTTTCTGATATCCATCAGCCGGTTACCTCGAAGGTGGACTCGCCACGCGGATCGATCCAGTCGATATCGCACCCATCGACGTTGCCGAACCTGGGACCGCGCCGGATCTCCGCGAGGAACGCGTCCACGTTGCCGCGGCTGCCCTCTGCTTCGATCTCGACGCTGCCGTCTGGACGATTGCGAACCCATCCGGTGACGGCGTGGCGACTTGCGTGGGAGGTGGCGAAAAAACGAAAGCCGACGCCCTGCACGCGTCCAGTGATGCGTACATGCGCGCGAGTTCTGTCGGCCGGTGCCTCTGTGGCCATGGGAATGCTCGATGATAGTGCGTGGTCGGGGCGAGTGGATTTGAGCCACCGACCCCCTGCTCCCGAAGCAGGTGCGCTAGCCGGACTGCGCTACGCCCCGATGGGCGTCAATGCCCATCATATGGACCTTTTCGCCCTTTGAAGAACACGACGATCCAGCCGCTACACAGACCTATTACCGCCCAACCAGCTCCCCGAATGCTGTCAGAATGCTGTCACCCTTAGACGTCGTCGGGACCTCTCTGTTGGACACCTATCGGAATCAATATAGTACTTGACCGTGCGAGGGGGTAGTTGGAGGCGTGATTTCGTCTTCCTCACCCGCATGATGGGCCACGGGTCGCTGCCGGTGGCTGATCAGGTATCTCAACCAGGTGACGGAGGATCTGGCGAAGGTTCATCGGAGAGGGAGTCCGGCGGGTAATCTGTGAGGGACGGTGATGGATTCGCCGCCTTCGAACGGACAGGTACAGACGAGCGGATTGCGGGTAGTATCGTTCATCGCTAACATACATGGTGGACCGACTATAGGGGGCAGATCAAGTCTGTGGCATCATGTGTGCGGCTCGGCCTACCTATGAGGAATATGACAATGCTATTCAGCGCAAAGGACAGGCAGGTTCTGAGGGGTTTGGCGGAACGCTATTGCGAAATCGCCCATTCAGGAATCCAACAAGAACGGTTGGAACGCTACTACAGGACGAACGCAATGGAGGATGTCCGACCGGTCGTCTTGATTGAGGAGGTGCCTTGGGGTGAGATAAGGGATGAGGCCCTGACGAATGTCTGTGCACCCGAACTGGAATGGCTTGAGACCCATCTGCGACATACCCTCTACCAGTGGGAGCACTTCCAGGTCGATCTTGTGGTGCCGC
>CAZEAI010000108.1:0-18113 GCA_964510105.1 uncultured bacterium | reverse complement strand
GCGGAGCAATTTGTGGCATTCATGCCCATCGGGGACAAGAGCCTGAAGGCCGCCACCCGGTTGGACGTGGAGACAGTCTTCAAGACCTACAGTCGCGGGATCGGCACCTATCGGGATGCTTACGCGTACGATTTCGATCAGCTCGCTCTGATCGCCAGGATGAGAGAATTTGTGGACTCGTATAACCTCGAAGTCGACCGGTACAAGAGGTCGCCTGGCGTCGTGGATGTTGACGACTTTGTCGACTACGGGAAGATCAAATGGGACAGCATACTGAAGAACCACTTGGTCGCCGGCGACTACGCGAACCACGACCCGCAATACTTGCGCCGCTCTCGCTATCGCCCGTTCTCGGATCAGCACGTCTATTTTGAGCCGGTAGTCGTTAGCACGCCATGCCTGTTTCCATACTTCTTCCCCACGACGGACTCAGAAAACGAGAACATCTGCGTCTGCACGACACACAACCTTCAGATGCCGTTCAATGCCCAAGTCGTCAACACTATACCGTGTGTGGATGTGGGAGGACGGCCAACACAGTGTTTCCCCTTCTACGTCTACGACGAGGACGGCTCGAATCGCCGGGAGAACGTCACCGACTGGACCGCGAACGCGTTCCGCGTTCGTTATGGCGACGAGGCGATCACGAAGTGGGACATCTTCTGGTACGTGTACGGCGTGCTCCACCATCCGGGCTACCGCGAGAAGTTCGCGGACAACCTGAAGAAGGAGCTACCGCGAATCCCCTATGCTCCCGCATCTATACCCGGTGTAGGGGCAGCCCCCCGTGGCTGCCCTGTCACGGAGTCGTGTCGGGCAGAATCCGGGGCGACCACGGGGGGATCGCCCCTACACGGCGGAAACGCTCGGCGACCCACACTGACGGACTCAGAAAACGAGAACATCTGCGTCTGCACGACACACAACCTTCAGATGCCGTTCAATGCCCAAGTCGTCAACACTATACCGTGTGTGGATGTGGGAGGACGGCCAACACAGTGTTTCCCCTTCTACGTCTACGACGAGGACGGCTCGAATCGCCGGGAGAACGTCACCGACTGGACCGCGAACGCGTTCCGCGTTCGTTATGGCGACGAGGCGATCACGAAGTGGGACATCTTCTGGTACGTGTACGGCGTGCTCCACCATCCGGGCTACCGCGAGAAGTTCGCGGACAACCTGAAGAAGGAGCTACCGCGAATCCCCTATGCTCCCGCATCTATACCCGGTGTAGGGGCAGCCCCCCGTGGCTGCCCTGTCACGGAGTCGTGTCGGGCAGAATCCGGGGCGACCACGGGGGGATCGCCCCTACACGGCGGAAACGCTCGGCGACCCACACTGAACGACGACGGCACGATCAATGGGTTCAGCGCGTTCAGCGAGGCGGGCCGCGCTCTCGGCGAGTGGCATCTGGGTTACGAGGATGTCGAGCCTTGGAAGCTGGGCTACGAGTGGGCCGACGACATGCCGATGTCGTGGCGTGTTGAGAAGATGAAGCTCAGCCGCGACAAGCAGTCTGTCATCTACAACGAGTCGCTGACGCTGCACGGCGTGCCGGAGGAGGTGTTCGAGTACCGCCTCGGCAACCGGTCGGCGCTGGAGTGGGTCATCGACCAGTATCGGGTGAAGACGGACAAGCGGAGCGGCATCACGCACGATCCGAACGCGTACTCGGACGACGAGCAGTACATCGCGAAACTCGTCGGGCGGGTGATACGCGTGTCGATGGAGACCGTAGAGATCGTACGCCGGATCGCGGAGCTACCATACACGGGAGAGTGAGGTTGGGGCTCCCCCTTTCTGTCGTCTTCGACGACATCTTTCCCCCGGCGGGGGCAAGACGCGTATCGCTCGCGCCGCACCCAGCCTGCCCCCTCCGGGGGAAGGTGCTCTGGAGACGCAAAGCGTCGACAGAGCGGAAGGGGGCGCCGATACTACCCCACCACATCGCTCACGTTCGCGACGTACACCTGCCGCGTCCCCTCGTGCGTTGCCATGGTGTACGACCCGTGCGAAGTGCGGTCCAGCGGCGTGACACTGTCTCAGTTTCGGCGCACGCGATACGCCTGACAGATGTCGTCCTCGGTCACGCCGATCTCCCGGAACATGCGCTCGTTCTCGGCGAGTTTCTCCGGTCCGCCGTAGTCCATGGCGCCGGGGTGATGACCGTCGGAGCCGAAGCTGAACTTCGTTCCCTCGTCGCGCGCAATGAGCAGGATCTCGCCGAAGAACTCCCGATGGCCTCGAACGTGTCCGGGGTTGAACTCGAACGCGGTGCCGACCTCCGCCGCCCGGCGGAACAGCTTGCGAACCTTCCCACGGTCATACGCCGCGAGAACCTTCACAATGTCCAGCGGCGCGCCGTGGTTGCGCGTGGCCAGGCCGCCGATGTATGAAAACGGGTGCGGTATGATCGACGCGCCAAGGTTGATTGCGCCTTCCGCCATGGTGAGGAACCAGTCCGCGTAGCCCGCCTCGGATCGGTCATCGGGGTTGAGCACGCCCGGTACGTGGAAATGGTTCGCGGAGACGAGCATGTAGTCGAGATCGTCGACGCATTCCGGAGCTATGGCGAGCGTATCCGGGTCGACGAGCGACACTTCCGAGCCGATGAGCACTTCGATATCGGTTTCGATCAGCGCGAGTTCCTCGCGGTTCTGCGCCATGAGCACTTCTCGGCCGCTTTCGACCACGTCGATATGATCGCTGATGCCCACGAGGCTCAGCCCGACCGACTCCGCTTCGGCCACGGTGTTCGCCACGGTGCTGTCGCGACCGCCGCAGTACGACAGGCGCGTGTGCGTGTGCATGTTCTGGCTGATAAGCACGGTAGGTTCCTCGATTGCCGGTGGGTGAACGTCACTCACCAACATACCCCGGCGGACGAATCCGCGCAATTGCCGGCTACGCGCGTCCCGGATCCCCGCCAACAGGAGCGTCGGCGCCATTCGGCGGACGAGCGGTTGGGCGTGCGTGAGTTGCGAGGTACCGGTACCCGCGACTATGTTTGGCGTGGACCGATACTGCCCGGGCCTGAGCCGATCGGGGGATTGCTCGTGCACGAAGAGACACAGATCGCAAAAGGCGCTGTCAGACAGCGCTCTCGCGCCCACACGCAAGCGGACGATGGTACGCGGGATCGACTGCGCGAGGTGCTGCGCGCACACGATGACCTGACTCGCGCCAATCTGTTCGAGGCCGCCGCGATCCTCATCCGAATGCCCGATGCGCCTGCGGTTCTGCGAACCGTCGTGCTGCGCGAACTGGGCGAGCTTGTGCGAATCGTGCCGCACTTCGCCATACAGCGCGACGCGCTGAAGCTCATGGTGGGCATCCGCGGACCGGCCGTCAGAGACACCCTCGTCGGTCTCGCCGTATCGAACGCGATGACCGCGGACATCCGCGTGATGGTGTTCACCGCGTTGCGAGAGGTGGGCGTCGAGGCCGACCTCGCCGCGGGAGTCGTTGAGGACAGCGACGTTGCGCGGACGCCGATCCTCGCGGTGGAGGCTGCGTGGCTGCTTGCGTCCAATGGTGCCGCGCCCGGCGCGGTGGAAATGCTCCTTGATGCGGCGCGGAACGAGCCGTTCGACGTACACGCGCGCACGCGCCTGCGAGCATGCTGCGAGAAAGTTGACCTGCCCGGCCTGGCGGACGGGCTGCTCGCCCTGCTCAGCGATCCCACCCTTCCGCGCGGTGTCTTGTCGTCGATTGCGCACCTCGTCGTCATCGCGAGCCCGCCGCCACGGACGGCGGATGTCGTGGCTCTCCTCGTCGATTCTACGGTAAACGCCTTGGTGCGCCGCGATCTCGCGGAGGTCGTCGGACAGATAGATCACCCGGCGGTCGCCCACGCCCTCGTCGATCTCATCAAACGGCCGAAGCTGCACGCCGGAGTTCGCGCGCGTCTGGCGCTTACGCTGGGTACGCTGAGCAAGTTGGAAATCACCGACAGCATCGTGGAACTGCTTCCGGACCGCTCGCTCGACGAGGGCGTTCGCAGCAGACTCGCGTCGACGCTCGGGCACCTGCAGCCCGTGGATATCGGCCACCGCCTCATCGCGCTCATCAAGGAGGAATCGCTCGACCTGCCCGTGCGCCGGGCCCTCGCGCGCGCGTTGTCGTCGTTCGATTCCCCCGATCTGCTGCCCCACGTACGCGGCCTCCTCGCCCAAGCGGGGCTCGACACCGGCCTGAAGGCGCGACTGGCGCAGGCGCTCGTGAAGCTGGGCGGCGCAGACGCGGCGATCGGCGCTCTTGTCTCGCTGGCGCACGATGACGCATTCGAGCCGCGTATCCGGGCGCGCATCGTCAGGGAACTCGCGGAGATCGATCACCCCGAAGTTCCCGACGCGCTCCGATCTCTTATGCACGGACACCCTGGAGATGCCGCGACGAGCGTGTGGGGGCGCGAGCTGATCGTCGGTCTGGTGGCGGCAGGAGATGCCTCCGTTGCGGGCGACGTCACGCGAATCATGCTTGATCGAACGCTTTCCCAGGATCTAAGACGCAGAATGGTCGCGTCGTTGGCCAGCGTGCCACCGACCGGCGCCCCTGTGCTCATGGAGCTTGTGCTGAATCCCGGCTTGGACGCCCGCCTCCGACGTTCCGTCGCAGAGAGGCTCGGCGCTATCGCGACCGAAGCGCAGACAGGTGCGCTCACAGCGGTTGTCGGTGGCTCCGGGCACGACCTCGCCGTCCGAGTGGATGCTGCCTGCGCTCTCGGCATCGCCGGCAACTCGCTCGAGGCCGTCGACGCTATCGCCACGCTTGTACGAGAGTCGTCAAATCGCCATGGGGCGGCGTTCGACGCGCTCATGCATGTCTGCGCCCGTACCGGCGAACGGGTGTTCGCTCCGTCCGTCGGACTGCCACCCATCAGCTACCTGTGACCTCCGTCTGGACCCGCCCGGATGTTCTCTCATGGGCGCGAGGCGTGGTCGGCGAACTCAGCGAAGATGCGTTACCCAGGCTCGCCCGTCGCGCGCGAGATGAACTCGGTCCGGACGCAGGCCCCGTCGCGCTTAGTCTCGCTCGCCACCGCGTCCGGCACCGGGACAAGTTCCCCGGATGGCACGAGTTCGTTGCCGACGGCGAGGCTTTCCAGCAGGCAAGCGGAGAGGCCGCCGCCCGGTGGCGCGCGGAACGTTTCCGCGATTCCGAACGCGTCCTGGACCTCTGCTGCGGCGCGGGAGCCGATACCATAGCGCTCAGCGGCACGGCGCGCGAAGTCGTGGGCGTTGATGTCGACCGTGAGCGGCTTGCCTGGGCACGGCACAACGTCGCCGCGTACGGCGGACCGGGTTGCACCTCGTTCCTTGCCGCGGATTGCACACGCGCTCTTCCCGAAGCCGACGCCGCGACGCTCGATCCCGACAGGCGGGCCGGCAACGCGCGTCGACGAGCAATCCGGCCTCACGAGTACAGCCCGCCGCTCGACGCGTGGGATCGAATTCGGCGAGCCGTCGGGACGCTCGCGGTTAAAGTCGCTCCCGGCATCCCGTACGCGGACATCCCGCCCGACGCAGTCCCGGAGTTCGTGCAGGATCGTGGAGAGTGCCGGGAGGCCGTGCTCTGGTTCGGCGAGCGCGCTCCGGACGTCCGCCAGGCAGTGGTCCTCCCGCGTGGCGATGTGATCCGGGAGGATGAGCTGGAGGAACTCGCCGTCGGCGACATCGGCGACGTCATCTACGACCCCGGTCCGGCCGTAGTGCGAAGTCACCTCGTGACACAGCTCGCCGCGCGGCTCGACGCCCGCCGCATCGACGAGCAGATCGCGTACCTGACGGCCGACGATGCACCGGCGGACACACCGTTCGCTGCGGCGTTCCGCGTCGAGAAGATAGTACCGTGGAGCCTCAAACGGCTGAGGCGTATGCTTGCCGACGAGCGCGTCGGGGCGCTGGAAATCCGCGCGCGACGTTTCCCCGTGCGCCCGGACGAACTGCGTGGGTTGCTGCGTCTGGAGGGCGACGCGCATCGCACACTGATATGCACTCGTGTCTCCGGCAGAGCGATAGCCGCTCTATGCACGCCGGCCTGACACTGCCTCCAGCGGGCGCGCTATTCGTATCGTGCGCTGATTTCATCGCACAGATCGACGAGTTCTTGCACGCGCTCGTCCGGCGTACCTGCCTCGATATCGGCGAGTACCACGTCGCATGGCCCATACTCCGCCGCGATTCGCTCGAAATCAGCGCGCAGTTCATCGCTTGACTTGTTCGCGACATCCATCGGCGTGTACATGAGCGCCCGCCGTCTCTGCGGCACCAGCTCGCGCGCCTGTTCGAGATCTGAATCGATCCCCATGTCGATGTAGGCGAGGTTCGGCACATCCGCGTAGTCCGGCATGTAGGGATCGGCGGTCCACGCGCAATTGTGAATGCCGATCGTCGGGAAATCCTCGCCGAACCGGCGGTCGTAGGGTAGGAGCAGCTCGCGATACTGCGTTGGTGAGACCATGTTCACGAGGCAGTTCGATACCGTGATGAATCCCGGGTCGAATCCCGTGGCCCGCTGGCGCTCGTGCAGTCGCCTGACGACGCCGATCATCGTCGCGGAGATTGCGTCGAACAGCTTGCGGCAGCCCTCGGGATCGTCGACCATGTCGAGGAATATGTTTTCGCCGCGAAGCCGTTGCGCGTTGTTGATGATGCCCTGCGGGTTGATGAACCCTACCACGGTCCCCTCGTTCTCCGCTATCCAGTCCACCTGCCGCATGAGGTCCGCGAACACCGGGCTTGCGTCGAGGTCAGGTGGCTCGATACCGGCCATTTCGTCGTCGGAGAGGTACTGATGCGCAGCGTTGGGCCAGTTGTTCTCCGACCAGATGATGGGCACACCGAAAATCGCCGAGATGAGCGATCCGCCGTACGTGCCGGTGAGAACGTCGAGTGGGCTGTCCGGCTCGTCGACGTGGCCGATCGACGTTCCGGGAAAGCGCCGCGATATCGCCTCGCGCATCGCGACGATCGTCGCCCGTCGGTACGCCGGATCGATGTGCCAGCGTTCGCCGAAATCGATCTGTTCGCCGTCGAGGTCCACGTTCGTGCGATACCAGTTTGGCGTGAAGCCGACTTCCGGGCGAAGGTATGCCTCGTCGCCACGTGCCTGGCGACGCGTCGCGGGTGCCGCGGGCGCGATGTAGCTCACAAGCCCGGTGGCTGTCATATCCCTGTTCATCGGAGTTTCTCCTCATCGCGCGGCATACATGAGAGTGTCAGGCGCGACGGTCGGTTCGAGTCGTGGTAGACTGTCTGATCCGCCGGCCGCCAGTCGATGCCGGTTGCCGGGTCCTCGCCGGTGTTGAGATTACGGTCCCACAGCGGGAAGTTGCTGCTCGTGATCTGAAGTCGGATGCGATGGCCCGCCCGGAACACGTTGCTCGTGGCGTGCATGTCGATGGTGTACTCGACGACCTCGCCCGGCGACAGCAGCTTCGGCGCACCCCAGACCCCGTCGCGGAACCGTGCGCGGATCACTCCCTCGGTGATGTTCATCGACCGCCCGTCGGGGTACACATCCGTCAGCCGCGCGACGAAATCCGTGTCCGGCGCGGAAGTAGCGGCGAAAATCCGGGCCATCACCGGTCCCGTCACCTCCAGGTCGTGTTCCAGCGGCGCCGTGGTGTAGACGAGCACGTCGTCGCGCGATTCCACGTCGCGCTGGTCGTACGGGCCGGGTTTGGCCAGCTCGTACAGGCCCGGGTTGTACGGCCCGACGGAGTGGTTCCCGCCTGTCGTCGGCACCGGGTCGTCGGGCTCGTACGTGTACCGGTCCGGCTGTTCCGCATCGGGTGCGACCTCGTCCAGACAGCCTGCGTCGTGCAGGTAGTACGATTTCAGCGTGGCCCGCGCGGGCGGCCACTCGTATTCGTCGCGCCACACGTTGTCGCCCATGACGAAGATGCGGATCGGCGCGGGCAGCACGTCGGCGGGCCGTCCGTCGTGGAGCAGGCAATCGAGCCAGCGGTTCGTCGCATCGTTCTCCGCGAGCGCGTTCGGTCCGAAGTCGAGTTCGCCCAGCGTCGTTGAGCCTGAGACCCCGTGCGGCCACGGCCCGATGACGACACGATGCCCGTCCCGCAGTTCCTCGGAGCTCGCGGCATTGCGCAAACCCGCGGCCCCTCTGAGGCCGTTGAACATGCGCAGCGCTTCCGCCGGGTAGTAGTCATACCACCCGCCGACAAGCAGCGTCGGGAGCTGGAATCGGTCGAGCCGGTCGTGTGTGTTCAGATCCGACCACAGTTCGGTGTACGACGAGTTCCGCACGTAGTCGCGGTACGATTGCACCTCCATGCCGCTGGCCGTGTCGAGCGTCTCCAGCGGCAGGTGACGCAGCAGTCGCGCGACGTCGAATGTCGGGAGCGTCGCGGCGTCCGACACCCGCGCGGACGATTCGAAACAGAGCCAGCTCCACGTCAGCGCGAGGCTGAACGCGCCATCGGCGTAGTACGCGCGTTTCCACCCGTCGCCGGTCATGAATCGGGGGACGATCGTAGTGAGCAGCTCGGAGGCGCCGATGGCGGCGCTGAATTGCGTCGCGGCGAGGTAAGAGTCGCCGAACATGCCGACTCGTCCGTTGCACCACGGCTGAGCGTGGACCCAGGCGAGTGTGTCCGCGCCGTCGTCGGCTTCGCTCGTGAACGGATACCAGTCGCCGTCCGACGCATACCGGCCGCGGCAGTCCTGCGCGACGAACGCGATCCCGTGTTCGACGAGCCACGGCACGTAGAAACCCGCCGCGTTGTACGCCGTGCGAACGAGGACGATCGGGAACGATTCTCCCTCCGGCGGCAGGTACACCGTGGTTGCCAGCTCGACGCCGTCGCGCATGGAGACGCGGACGCCCCGTAGCATCCTGCATCCGTTCGCTACCGCGGGTTCGAACTCGATCATGCCGCTGAGTCTCCCTATTCGTCGCCTCTCACGCCGTCAGTTCGTGCCACGTATCGAGCATCCGCGCCGCGTCGTCGCGTGTTGTCGGAGCGGATTCGGGCCGCAGGATCACTCGCGCACCGGTGCTCCGCGCGAGCCCGGCCACGCGCCGCGTGTAACTCTCCCACGGCTCGTCGTCGAGGGCGGCGACGCGGCTGTGGAGCACCGTTCCGCTCTCGGCGCACCGCGCCATGACGCGCGTCGTGTCGTACATCTCCGGATTGCCGAGGTCGACCGCCCGTACGCACGGCATCTCGCAGAGCATGTCCAGCAGCCCCTCGTGGTAGCCGCAGAAGTGCGTGAAGGCGCCGTCAAACGGCTCCGCGGCACGCTCGATCGCCGGCCGCACCACACGCTCGATCATCTCCGGCGAGAGCAGTGTCGGAGTATCCTCAGCCATACGAACGCCCGCGCTCGGGAACAGCAGCCCCTGCGTCGTTCCGTGTCCGTGTATCATCTCCCCCGGCGCCTCGCCGACGTAGCGCTTCAGCGTCTGCGATACGTTTACGTACAGATCGCCCGCCGCCGCCATAAGGTCGTCGATCCAAGCGGATTCATCGGGGTCCGCCAGGTCGTAGAAGACCTCGTCCTGATACAGCAGGTGCGCGATGTCGAACACGCCCTGCGTGTCCGCGTGGTAGGGGTATATGCCCTCGTCGCCGCGTTCCCGATGGATATCGTAGAACTCCCGGGCGAGACGAACCGACTCCGCGCGCTCTACGTCGATTTCAGACACGCGTCGGATCGAGTCGCGTCCGAGCGCGGGACCGGGCCAGGGCATCATGCCGTCCCGCACGAGGCATTCCTGCCCAGCTACCGTGGGAGCGAACGTCACGCCGAGGTTTGGGCGCACCGCGGGAATGCCGTCGGTCGGCCAGTCGACCACGTGGCGCGCGCGGCCGATCTCCGAGTTCCACATCAGTTCCGAGTCGTGATATCGAGCGGTATAGTCGTCTAGCGGGTACCCCTCGCCGCCCGTTGGGACGAAAATCAGGCTCGGACCTTCGCCACGCCAGAACGCGCGGTGCTGCTTGATGCGGTCGTCCACTGTGTACGGCATGTTCGATCCCTATTCCAGCCGCGCCGCTAATAGCGCAGCTTGCGTATGGTATCCCGCCAGGCGGGATGTTGCCCGGTGCGTTCGTCCGTGCCGACGTCATACGTCGGGCCGGCGATGGGCGCGCCGTGCTCGATCAACACATCGAAATACGAGTCTCGCGTCTCCCTAAGCAACTCAAGCAGCCGGGTGCGACACTCGGCGCACCGCTCGGGCTGCGTATCGGCGAGGTCGTTCATCTCGTACGGGTCGGCGTCGAGGTCGTACAGCACTTCGTGCCCGGTCTCGTAGAATGCGTACTTCCACCGCCGCGAGACGAACCCGCGCCAATCGGTGTTATCCATGCCCCAGCGGGGGACGCCCGACATCTCGATGAGCACGTCCTCCGGGGCGTCGAACGGCTCACCGCGTAGCGCGGGGGAGAAGTCCCGGCCCTGCACGTGTGAGGGCACGTCGATTCCGAGCAGGCCCAGCGTCGTCGGGAGCAAGTCCACTAGGCTGAACAACTCGTCGCGCAGCCCGGTTGGCGGGATGTGCCATGGGTCTCCGGGACATGATTTGGTCGGCGGAGTGAAAACCGCCGGAATGCGGATCGACTCCTCCTGCGGGTGGACTTTCAGCGGCAGCGAGCGGTGGCTGCCCATGAAGTCTCCGTGATCGCTGATGTAGACCACGAGCGTGTCCTCTCGGAACGCGGGAATCTCCGCGATTGTGTCGAGCAGCCGACCGATGTTCCAGTCCAGGTTCTCCACCATCGCGAGGTAGACCGCCACTTGCTCCTTCGACCAATTGTTGCCCGTGAAATTCGGACGCAGCGTGATCCCGTCGGGATCGAAGCGCTTGAAATCCTCCGGCGCCTCGAGCGGGAAGTGCGGCGGCTCCACCGAGAGCACGCAACAGAGCGGCTCGTCCCGGTCATACTCCCGCAGGTAGTCGATAGTCAGGTCGGTGAGGAAGTCCGTCTGGTAACCGTCCATCCAGCGCGGATCGGTCTCGTGCTCGTGGTAGTAGAAACCTTTGAACGGCCGATTGTTGATCTCGAAGCCGTACCAGTCCTGGAATCCCGCCCGGAAATACTCCGGCGTGCGCTGCGGCCAGCGTGTGTACTCGTCCTCGTTCTCGCGAACGGCCGGAGGCATCTGATTGTGGACGACGCCGCAATGCCACTTGCCCATGTAGGCCGTGTGATAGCCCTGCTCGCGCAGGATCGTCGCCGTGCTCGGGGCGGAGGGTTTATACACGTCGAAGAATCCCTGCACCGGACCCGCGTGAGCGTGCCGCCCGCTGAAGATCGTCCCGCGCGACGGTGTGCAGACGGGGCAGTTCGCGTACGCCCGCGCGAAACTCGCCCCTTCCGCCGCGAGTCGGTCCATCGCCGGCGTCCGGACGTTCGGATCGCCGTTGTGGCTCATCACCATCCCGGCGTGCTCGTCGGACAGGATGTATATCACGTGCGGGTGCGCGGGACGTGTGCGGTCGGGCATCATTCGCCTCCGTGATGGGCGCTACAGCCCCACGTTCTCCGCCGAGAGCCGTTCCAGCACGTCCGGCGTCGCATCGTGCGTCCTCAGGAATTCGATCAGGGCGCCGTGAAGTCTCGTGGCCTCTTCGCCATGCGCGTCGACGAGGTCGTGCTCGTGGTCCGGGTCGGTCGCCGTGTGGTAGAGCTGCGGCGGCTCCGGCGCGGGCGGATCGAACAGCAGCAGCGACCACTCGCCGTCGGTGACCATGGGACGCCGGCAGAACACGAGTTCGTTGTTCGTGAGGTGAGTCGGCGCCGTCCACGCGGTGACTGACGTTTCGCGCGGGTTCTCCGTGGTCTCGCCACGGATGATCGGCGCGAGGCTGACGCCCTCGATCTCCGACCCGGATGGCGGGTCGATACCGGCGAACTCCAGCAGCGTCGGCAACAGGTCGGGCGCCTGCGCGAGTTGCGGGAGACGCGCTCCTTCCGGGACGCCGTTCCGGCGCAGTTTCTGCGGGACGTACATCGTGAAGCAATTCCGCGCAACCTCACGGTGGAACGGCGCCACATCCCACGTCGTCTCGTTGATGAGCGATTTGCCCGTCAGGTTGTGCTCGCCGAGGTAGATGCCGTGATCTGAGAGGAATACGACGATCGTGTTGTCGGCGAGACCGGTGTCGTCGATGAGTCGGAAGATGCGGCCGAAGTTCTTGCTCAGCACCGTGCATTGTGACGCGTAGCGCGCCTGCAGGTTCGCCAGCTCGTCGGGCTCGTAGAGATCCGCGCGGTCGTAGTTCGGATGAGGCATGGCCGCGCCGGTGTAGCCCGGCTGGTAGTGTTCGAGGAGATACGCGGGTGGATACCACGGCTCGTGCACGTCGAAGAAGTCCGCCCAGAGCAGGAACGGCCCGCCGCGATGGCTGTCCTCGATCCACCGGCAAACGACGTCGGCGAGCACCGTCGATTGCGCCTCGTCTTCGTACCGGCGGCGGAAGTTCGTGTGGGCGTGGACATCCACCGACGAAGGATTTCGGGGATCGTCGCCCGTGTTCGTTCGGACCTTCTCCCGATCCTCGACGACGATCCGCACCGGGTCGTTCAGACGCGAGAGCGGCACGTCGCCCTCGTGGCCGCGCTCGAAGTGAAAGCTGTCGAATGGGGCGAAGAAGCGGGCGTGCAGCATGTGCGTCGTGTCGGCGATGAACTGCGTGTGATACCCCGCGCCGCTCAGGATGCCCGGCAGCGTGAGCGCCTCCGGGTCGAGGGGCTTCCACGGGTAGCGCGGATGCCCGAACCGGCCGGTGAACCAGTCCGTACGCATGGGAATCGTCGGAAAGCTGGATACGAGCGCATTGTCGAACGTGTACCCCCGGTCGGCGAACGCGTCGAGTTCGGGCGTATCGGCTGGACCGTTCGGGCCGATGTAGTCGGCGCGGAACGTGTCTGATACAAGCACGATGATATTCGGATGGTCTGCCATGGGTGGTTCCCTCTTGCGGTGTATGCTGTTGGTGCGTGACGCCCTTACCCCGTTGTCTCGCCGCGCGGACCTTGCCCCCTCCGGGGGAAAGATGTCGCTGAAGGCGACAGAAAGGGGGAGCCCCTGAGGCCCGCGCGCCGTTCCGCTTCCGCCGCTGTTACCGGTAGGCGGGACACTCTTGTCACGCGACGATTCCTCGCGCAGTTCGTCTTGCGAACTGCTACACGAACTCCGAGCCTTGCGAGGAGTTCGCGGTCCACATGATTCCGTTTCTTAGCAACGTCTGGAGCTCCGGCTGCGCCCACGCCTTGCCGTCGTGCCCGAGTTGCAGGCAGAACACCCGCGCGTTCCGATGCTTCGATGTCCAGCCGACGACGTTCATGCTCTTCGGGTGGTCCGCCGTCAGAAGCGCGTGAATATCGCCCGACGGGTCGGCCATCGCGTACGTTTCGTCTACGATGTCGAACGCCCGGACGCCGCTTGTGATCGGATGGCCCGGATCGACGACGGCAATCGGCATCGTCTCATTGAACGACACGTCGATCACGACCTTGTCGATGGCGGTCAGTTCGCGCCAGTAGGGCCAGTCCGGGAACGCCACCAGCGCGTGGTGCCAGATCACGATGCCCTGCCGTGTCT
This sequence comes from uncultured bacterium, assembly GCA_964510105.1. Lineage (GTDB taxonomy): Bacteria > Latescibacterota > MWCZ01 > MWCZ01 > MWCZ01 > CAZWQW01. The sequence goes on along the minus strand of CAZEAI010000108.1, from coordinate 4,536 downwards.
CCCCGAGCGCTTCGAGTGCCGCCTTCGCCTTCGTCATCGGCCAGGGCTCGTCGCCCGTGGGAGTGAACGTGTGCATGTTGTAGAACACGACCGCGTCGTACTCGTCGCGCACGCCGGCGACGTCATCGCTCCAGTCTTCCAGCGACTGCACGTATGCGTCGATGCCGTCGAGATCGCGCCAGAGCCGGGCGTACGCGGGCACCTCGAACGAGTGGCCGCCGGTAACCACCGCCACGGCGAGTGAGTCGGAACTTGTACGCAGGTCTGTCATGACGTGATCTCCGTCTCCAGTCTCGCGCGGACAGGAATGTCCGCTCTCCCCGCTGCTGTTGGGTGGGACACCCTTGTCCCGCCACGACGCCTCGTCTCACCCGTCGCGGCCGGGCAGTTCGACCACGAACTGCTAAACGAACTCCGAGCCTTGCGAGGAGTTCGCGGCCCAACGCAGGCCGTTTCCAAGCGCCGCGCGGAAGCCGGGATTCGCCCAGGCCTGGTTGTCGTGCCCGAGCTGGAGCACGAAGACGCGCGCCTTGCCCCGCTCGTGCGTCCACCCCACGACGGGCATGCTGTTCTCGTGCTCGGTCGTTAGCACGGGCGTGCTGCCCTCAGGGCTCGGGATGCGATACGATTCGTCGACGATCTCGAACGGTTCGATTCCCGCCGCGATGGGATGGTCGGCGCCCACCACGGTGAGCGTCTGATCCAGGTGCCACTCAGGCGTCCGCTCCTCCACTCCGACGAGGTTGCTCCACACCGGCCACTCAAGGTATGCGGCGATGGCGTGATGCAGGATCACCACGCCCTGCTTCGTCTCGCCGAGCCGCTCCAGCGACGTCTTCAGCTTGTGCATAGGCGGCGCTTCTTCGCCGGTGGGAGTCGCCTGATGGAAGTTGTAGAACACCACCGCGTCGTACTCGTCGCGGACACCGGCGACGTCGTCGCTCCAGTCCTCCATCGGCTGCACGTACGCGTCGATGCCGGGCATGTAGCGCCACATGCCGATGAACGCTGGGACGTTGAATGGGTGTCCGCCGGTGACTACCGCCACGGCGAGGGAGTCGGGACTGGTGCGCAGTTCAGCCATGATAGGGTCTCCGAAGTGGTATGGTGCAGGGCCGCGTGAACGAACGCCACACCACGGAATCCCCGTCAGTGCGGCAGCTTCACGCCCCAGTACAGAACATCGTGACGGTTGTAATCGAACGCAACGTGGAGCCACTCCTCGCGCTCGTCGACGACTCCGTCGGGGTACGCCAGCATGCCGGGGAAGTCGGTGAGAATCTGCTGGAAGCCCCACGTCTCCATGTCGTCGTCGCTGATCCAGAGCGCGAGCGGGTTGCGACTGCAGTTCGCCTGACGCTTCGAGTTCGGGTGGCTTGTTGCCGAATTAGGGTTGTGGACAAGCAGGATGCGCCCGTCCGAAAGCCTGAACAGCCGGACTTTGCTCCCCGGATTCGGTATGTCCGTCGGCGCCGGCTGTGTCCAGGTCAGCCCGCCGTCATCCGAGTCCGAACGCAGAAGATATCCCGTCTTGTCGGCCCGGATGAGCATCGCGAAACGGCCGTCGGAGAGTTCGGTGACGTTGTTCTCCGCCCAGCCCGGAGTTGGTCCGATCAGATTGGATCGATGCCACGTCTTCCCGGCGTCGTCGCTCACCAGCACACCGTTCATCGCTCGTTTCAAGGATCCGTCACGCAGCGCATCCGCGGCAGCGTCGTCGACCGTGTCATACGTCTGGAACGGCAGCAGCCACGCTCCGGAAGAGGCGATGTACCGATTTCGGACGAATGTTCTGCGCGGCAATGGCTCAAACGGTTCCGGCTGCGACCACGTGTGGCCGCCGTCGTCGCTCTCGATCGTCCAGACGCGCCAGTCCTCGAAATGCCCGAGATGGGTCGACACGTAGACGACGATGCGCCCGTCCTCCACGTACGCTTCGGTCAGCAGGCAGGCTCGGTCGTCGAGGCGCAGGACGACATCGGCATCGGACCAGGTCATGCCCTCATCGCGCGAGCGTGAGACGACGATGTGGTTCGCGAGATTAGGCTCGTTCGGTCCGCCGGTGACGAACAGGACGATCCAGTCGCCCGGCGCGCCGTCTTCGGCGCGGGGCGCGATGCGGAACGCTTGGTCCACGCAGCAGTGATCGGGCGGAAAGCCCTTGTAGACGAGCGCGGAGCGCGTTTCAAGCAGCGCGGAATCGTGTGGGTCCACTCCGGTCTCCATCAGTGCGTGTCGAATCGCTCTCTGAGCGCGCGAATGTCGGCCGGGTCTCCTATCACGGTGAGCCGATCACCCTCGCGCAGCATCGTTCCACCGCGCGGAGCGATCGTCTCGCCGGCGCGGCACAGGAGCGCCACGAGGCAGCTCTCCGGCATCTCGACATGACGGAGTGGTGTGCCCGCAAGCGACCCCGTCGGTCCACGGTGTTCGATGGTGAACGTCAGGAAGCGCTCCTCGTGGAGCATGAGTTCGCGCAGCCCCTGCACGTCTCGCGCCGCCAACCACTGCGGCATGAACGTCTCTTCATCCACGCGGCTCGCGATCTGAGCAAGCATTCGCAAGTGCTGCCCCGGCGAGTTGTCCGGGCTGACGAGGAAGAAGACCGCGTGGACCGTCTGCTCTTCCTGTTCGTCGTGATCGCTGATCGGGTCTTTGAAAACGATACGTATGCCCGGCTTCGAGCGCACGAGGACAAGCTCCGGCTCCGACAGCCCCTCGAACCGGAGGTGCGGAAGCGCGACGCCGTGCGTCACCGGCGTAGCGCCGATGCGCGTGCCTTCGAGGAACCTCCCTGCGAGATCGTCCGCTGTATGGTCGGTGATCTCCGCGAGCCATTCGGACACGGGCACTACGATGTCGGTGAACTCTCCGGCCTCGTCCAGGTCGAGCACATAGCTCCGCGCGACGACTTCGTCGAACGGGTCTTCCGAGCGCAGGCCCTTCTCCTTGAGGATGCTTCGCAGCTCAGAGTCGAGCGGCTCATACCTCATCCGACCAAGGCGCTCGAACACGTGGTAGATCGCGCCGGTCCGAGCGAGCTTGCCTCGAGCGTACCAGGCATACCAGCCCGCTCCCGCAACGATGAGCCCCGAGCTGAACGCGATCGGCAGCCAGCCCATCTCGACGATCAGCACTACCGATGCGATGACTCCGACGATCTGCATCCAAGGGTAGAACGGCGAGTGGTAGCCCGGGTCGTACGACTCCAGGCGGCTCTCACGCATGACGATCACCGCGACGCACGCCAGAGCGAACATCAGAAGCTGGAACGCGCTCGCCAGTTTGGCGATGCCCATCGGGTCGAGCGTCACAAGTATGACTATGATGGCCAGCACCGTGACGAGCAGCGACCAGGCCGGTGTGTCAAACCGGGTCAGGCGGCGGAATACTCTCGGAAGGAGGTGGTCCCGGCTCATGGCGAGCGGGTAGCGAGATGCGCTCAGCAGCCCGGCGTTCGCCACGCTCACGAATGCGAGCAGTGCCGCGACGGAGAGGAATGCCACTCCGTAGCGTCCGAATATCTCGCCCGCCGCTGTTGCCGCCGGAGTCAGGTCGCCTGCGAGCCTGTCCATAGGCACGACGCCTACCATCACCGCCGTACCGAGCACATAGACGATGAGCGCGGTCGACATCGCAAGTATCACGCCTCGAGGAAGCGTGCGCTCCGGGTCGCTGACCTCTTCCGAAAGGCTCGCGATGTTGGTGACGCCTACGTAGCTGATGTAAACCAGGCCTGCCGTCGAGAGGATCGACGAGAACCCCGGCTCAAGCATGCCCACGAAGCGAGACGTATCGATCTCCGGAACGCCGCCGCCGATGAACGCCGCCAGGATGGCGAGCAATCCGAACACGAGGTATGTCTGCAGGCTGCCACTCTTGCGAGCGCCGAAGACGCTCAGCGTGCCGAGTACGACGGCGATCACTATCGCGACGGGCGTGATATCGATGCCCGGCAGGAACAGCCCGACGTACGCCCCCATGCCCACTAGGGCAAACGCCACCTTGAGGACGAGCGCCATCCACGTGCCGATGCCGCCGATCGTGCCGATGACCGGTCCGAGCGTTCGGTCGAGATAGTAGTAGAGACCCCCTGCGCGCGGCATCGCCGTGGCAAGCTCGACCATGCTGAACATCGCGGGGATCAGCGGGATCGCGGCGACAACGTAGGCGAGCACGAGTGCCGATCCCGCCTGCGCCGCGGCAAGCCCGGGCAGCAGGAAGAATCCCGCGCTGAGCGTCGCGCCCGTCGCGATCGCGTATACGTCCAGGAGCGCAAGCTCCTTCTTCAGTCGCTGTTTCGTCGGTGGATTCGTCATGCCGGGAATATACGGATGGCCTGGTGTCGGTGACGACAGTCTGACGCGCCGGGGGCACGTCCCGGCGTCACCGAACGCGCCTGGCCTCCTACGCTCGTCGAGTCCTCGATGCTCGTCGAGTCCTCGACGCCGGGCGGTGTCCCGCCAGCAGCGCCGATCCCGCGAGCAGGAGCGCGCCGCCGAGGTACTGGCTCAACCCGGGATGCGCCGTGCCGAT
>CAZEAI010000107.1:0-18296 GCA_964510105.1 uncultured bacterium | reverse complement strand
ACGGAAAATGACTGCCGCAATATCGCGGAAGCCATCAACCGCGCGCTTGCCGCGTTCTGCACGGAAGACACGTCCGGTGCGTCGTGGAACGCCCCTCCCGCATAGAGGAACAGATGACACGATACATCGCAGCGTATGACACCGAGTCTCCAGCGTGCCTGGAGGCGTGCCGGGCGATTGTGAAACGCCATCGTCAGCACGACATGCCGGCCACCTTCTTCATCACCGGCAAGACGTTGGAGGCCGATCCGGCGGAGTACCGCGGGCTACTCGACGACCCGCTCTTCGAGATTGCGTCACACACCTACTCGCACCGGATGCTGCGGGACCATCCCCTGTGCGGAGATGCCGCGGATGCGGATGGCAGGCGCGTCGAGGTGATGCAGGGCAAGGAGTGGGTGGAGAAGGTCTTCGAGCGCCCATGTATCGGGCTGCGACCAGGCTGTAGCTTCGTCGACGGTCTGAAAGGGGCTCCGGACGTGCTCTCGCTGATCCGGGAGGCGGGGCTCCAGTACGTGAGCAGCGTCGCGTGGGGCAAAGAACACACCATGCCCGCGCCGCTCACGCAGCCATTCCGCTATTCAGAGGACGGGTTCTCCGAGATCTGGGAGATTCCGTGTCACGGATGGCACGAGAACCTGCTAAAGGACCACAACAAATGGGGGCCGCGTGCAATAACGCTCTGGCCCGCGCCCTGGCCGGAGGCGATTCCGGCGGGCTTCGTCCGGAGCGCGGGTGACGAATTCGCGGTGAATCGCGTATTCATGGATCGCGCGGCGTCGGATGAGATGGAGTTCGTGTCGTTGATCTGGCATCCGTGGTCGCTGGCGAAGTTCGATCCGGAAATGGACATGCTCGACCTGACGTTTTCGCATGTCCGCGACCTGGGGCTTGAGCCAACGACGTACGCAGGCATGTGCGAATCGCTGACCGCCTCCGCGTGACGGCAAGCGCCCCGTATCGCACGGCGCGATACGGGGCGATTGCCTCCTTCCTGCCACCGGCGCTCAGCGGTACTTCAGGATGCACCAGAGCGCACGGAGCGCGTCCTTCGCGACGATCTTCTTGCCCTGCTCATACGTTCGACCGTGGTAGGATATGCCAACCTCATAGAGCTGCAGGTCTGGGATCCGCGACACCTTCGCCGTCACCTCCGGCTCGAATCCGAAACGCTCCTCTTCGAGATCCAGCGACTGTATTATCTCGCGTCGGAACGCCTTGTAGCAGACCTCCATGTCCGTCAGGTTGAGGTCCGTGAACATGTTCGACAGGAGGGTCAGCATGCGGTTGCCGATGGAATGCCAGAAGTAGAGCACTCTGTGCATCTGACCGCCGACGAATCGTGAGCCGAACACCGCGTCCGCGTCCTTCGCCAGGAACGGCTCCAAGAGGCGTGGGTACTCGTTCGGGTCGTATTCGAGATCGGCATCCTGCACGAGCACGATGTCTCCTGTCGCGCGCGCAAAGCCTGTGTGGAGCGCCGCTCCCTTGCCCTTGTTTCGCTCGTGAAGAATCACGTGGTACCGCTCCGCCACAGTGGCGAGAACGTCGCGCGTTCCGTCGGTGGAGCCGTCGTCCACGATGATGATCTCTTTGGCGAGGCCCAGGGCGGGTGCCTGTTCCACGCGCTCCAATACGGTGAGTACCAGATCGCGCTCGTTGTAGACCGGCATGACGATGCTGAGCGTTTGCGCGGGTTCATCGCCGCGGGTGTTGCGAGGCTTTCTCGCCGCTTTGCGCGTACGTGTCAACGCCAGGAACGCGGCGCCGACGCTTATGCCCAATGCCGCCACTCGTTTTGCCGCACCCATAATGGTCCCTTCCACTTGCCCGAGTCGCTAAGGCAGAAGCCCGCCGGCCCGTCGCCGTTCGTAGCTGCGGGTCTCCGCAACGACAAGTCCGCTCAACGCCAGCAGCGCGACGAGATTCGGCAGCGCCATCAGCGCGTTTGCGATATCCGAGAGGCCCCATACTATGTCGAGATGCGCCACCGCCCCGACTGGAATGAGCAACGTGTACACGACTCTGTAGGGCATGATCGCGCGATCGCCGAAGAGATACTGGAAGCATCTATCGCCGTAGTACGACCAGCTGATGATCGTCGAGTACGCGAACAGCACCAGTCCGAACGTCACGACGTAGCTACCGGAACGGCCGAGCACCGATTCGAACGCTGCCGTCGTCAACGGAGCGCCCGAGAGCTGTGCGCCCGTCGCGTCGGTCCACATCCACGCGCCGCTCAGCGTGATCGTCAGACCGGTGATCGTGCACACGATGATGGTGTCGATGAATGGTCCCAGCATCGCCACGACGCCTTCGCGCGCCGATTCGTTGGTTCGAGCGGCAGCGTGTCCCATCGGCGCGGAACCCAGGCCCGCTTCGTTCGAGAAGACGCCTCGGGCAACTCCGTAGCGTATCGTGTGCGCGACTGTCGCGCCGAGAAATCCGCCGGCGGCCGCACTCGGACGGAACGCATCCGTGATGATGTGCAAGAGTGCGGTGGGGACAGCATCGTAGCGCATGACGAGGACCACGAGCCCCGCGAAAACGTACGCGACGCTCATGAACGGCACGAGCGTCGCCGCGACCGCTGCTATGCGCTTGATGCCGCCAAGTATGACGACGCCGGCCAGCACGGCGATCAACGCGCCGCTGATCCACGTCGGTATGTTGAACGACGCCTCGATGGCGTCGGCGACGCTGTTCGACTGCACCAGATTGCCGATACCGAACGACGCGATTCCGGCAAACGCCGCGAAGGTTACGCCGAGCCACTTCAGCCCGAGCCCGTGCTCCAGGACGTACATCGGGCCGCCGGCGGCGAGTCCGTCGCCACGGAACGTGCGATACCTGTGAGAAAGCAGGCTTTCGGCGTATTTGGTGACCATGCCCACCGCCGCGGTGACCCACATCCAGACAAGCGCACCCGGGCCACCTGCCGCGATAGCCGTCGCCACCCCCGCGATGTTGCCCGTACCGATCGTCGCTGAGAGGACCGCGGCGAGTGTGCGGAAGTGGGAGATATCTCCCTTGTCCTCCGGTGTGTCGAAATCCCCGCGCAACGCCCGGACACCGTGGCCGAACAGTCGTATCTGGATCAGACCGAGGCGGATGGTGAGGTAGACGCCCGTGCCTACGAGAAGCACGATCATCGCGGGGCCCCATACCCAGGCGTCTATCGTGTTGATCCAGGTGCGAATCGATTCCATGCCGTATCCGTATCCGTGATCGAGCGCGTAAGGTCTGGAAGATCAGTCAGAGCCTACAGGTGAAACACATGGTCCAGACCGCGCTCCGCGATAGCGTTCCGCGTATCCACCACTAGCTGCGATTGCTTCGCGATGCGGTCGAAGTCGTACGCGGAGTGGTCGGTCAGAATCAGGACGCAGTCCGCTGAGCGGAGTACGTCGTCCGTCAGCTCGACGGACGCAAGCGTGTTGCCGTCCACGGTGACTTCGGGCACATGCGGATCGCTATAGGAAAGGTCGGCGAACTTCCGCTTCAGGTCGCGCATGATGGCCAGTGACGGCGACTCTCGCGTGTCGCTGACGTTCTTCTTGTATGCCGCGCCGAGGACGAGGATCTTCGCGCCGTTCAGGCACTTCTTCTGCCTGTTGAGGGACACGATCACCTTGGTGATGACGAAATGGGGCATGTGGTCGTTGATATCGCCCGCAAGCTCGACGAAACGCGGTGTGAAGTTCACCTCGCGGGCCTTCCACGTGAGGTAGAACGGGTCGATCGGTATGCAGTGGCCCCCCAGCCCGGGTCCGGGGTAGAACGGCATGAACCCGTATGGCTTCGTGGCGGCCGCGTCAATGACCTCCCAGACGTCTATCTTCAGCCGGTCGCAGAGTAGCGCCAGCTCGTTCACGAGCGACACGTTGACGAGTCGGAAGATGTTCTCAAGAAGCTTCTCCATCTCCGCGACTCGCGGGGAGGAAACGCGGTGTACCTGCGGGTTGAACGAGCCGTAGAGGGCAGCCGCAAGCTCGGTGCACGATTCCGTTACGCCGCCGACCACCTTGGGCGTCGTCGCAGTGGTGAAGTCCGTGCGTCCCGGGTCGATGCGCTCCGGCGAGAATGCGAGGTAGAAATCCGTGCCGACCTTCCGCCCGGTAGCCTCCAGGCGAGGCAGAATCACCTCTTCTGTAGTGCCGGGATAGGTCGTGCTCTCCAGGACGATTAGCTGGCCGCCGCGTAGCGTGCGGGCGATGTTGTCGGTTGTGGTCGCGACGTATGAGATATCCGGCACCTTGTTCTGGTCGAGTGGCGTCGGCACGCAGATGCATATGGCGTCGCACCGCGACATGTCGGCGAGATCGGAGGTTGCCGACAGCTTGCCGGAGTTGGCCAGCGGCGCGAGCCGTTCGTCCGGAACATCGGCGATGTACGATGATCCGCTGTTGACCTGGTCGACTTTGGAAGTCTGCATGTCGAAACCGAGCACATCGTGGCCGGCGTTAGCGAACTCCACAGCCAGGGGCAGGCCGACATAGCCAAGCCCCACCACACCCACCAGTGCTTCCCTCGATACGATTCGGTCCTTAAGATCCTGCATGTTCTCTCCTGAGGGTGCCCGCTCTACCGTAACGAAAGCAGCGGGCCGACTGCACTTCATGTGCGGTCAACCCGCTACGTTCTGGAACGACCCTGCGCCGTGGTGTTCCCGTGTCAGCGAATCCGAGATCGAAACGACCCCGCTGAGAGATCGTCATCGCGGAGTTCGTCGGGAAGGTGCTCGACGATGGCCCGATCGACCTCGTCCCACGTCAGCGCCCCCTGAATTGCGAGCATGATGGAATCGACCAGGTGAGCGTTGCGCCCAACTGCGCGCGAGACGTAGCTGTGCTTCTCTTCTTCGGTGAGGATGAATTGCACACCGCCGGCTTCACCGGAAGCCTCGTCCGCCGCGATAACGTTTCCGTCGACTCCGAGATCGTCCAGGAAGCGACCTACCTCCTCATGCGACTCTTCGCCGTCGGCCTCCCGCAGCGTCTCCGCGGCCGCGAAAAGATCCTCCAGCTCCATCATGTCGACCCGCACTTTGTCCTCGGTTGCGGCGTTCACCTTCTCGATGCCCTCGGGGCTGGCCTTCTGGAACATCACGGCGCGCGCAAGTTCTGACGGAGCCTCTCCCTCATCATCCTCGGTACGCAGCCCGAGCACGAGCAACACTCCGCGCAGAGCACTCAGTGCCTCTATATCGTTGGATCCCTGGAACTCTTTGGCGTCGACATCGCGCGCGATGCGTCGGAATCCGCTAGTGTCGAACTTGCTGTCCTCATCGCCTTGAGCCATCAACGTGAGAGCGCGGACATAGCGCTCATCGATGCCGAGGTGTGTTGCGACTACGATCATCGTCTTCGCGGGAACCGATTCCTGGCGAGCGAAGAGGTTCGCGTTCATGCACTCGATTGGATCGAGCAACGCCTGGGTCTGGAGCGTCAGGGCGCGATGCACGAGCTGTCGGAGTTCCTTGCGGTTGATAATCGTGGACCGGCGGACCGCGAGATCCCACGCCTCGCGAACTTTCTCAACCGCTGGGCTGCTGTGGTCGAACCTGGTATCGTTCTCTCGCCGATCCAATTCACGCTGCCAGAAATTGTGTTCCACCGAGCGAAGTAGCCGCGCGATCATCGGTTGGACGTCGCTTTCTATGACATCCCACAGCGGGACGGATTCGCTCCCAGTCGCCAGCGATTCGACTATCCGGTCCGCACCCCGGTCTGTCGCTGCGTCGATCACCTCGAGAGCTTGTTCGGCAGATGCTATTTCCATCGTCCTTGCGTCCTGTTGCTCCTCGGTCAGCCGCCGAGGACCTTGTCGAGTTCGGCTAGCGCCGAGTCCGCGAATCCTCCGCTGACGCTCATACCCTCGTCAGCGCCGCCGCCTTCGCTTGCTGCTGCGAAAGTCTCGCTGAGTGTCTGTATCGTCTTCTCCGCGAACACCTTCACCATCCCCAGCGTCGTGCTCTTGGGGAAGATAGATACGAGAATGGCGCTTTCGTCCACGGCGTGCAGGTACAGATCCTGTTGCTTGCCCTGGATGTAGAAGGCGTCAAACTCCGCCTCGCCCATCTGCCCGGCGATCTGCTGCGTCGAGGCGAAGTTGGCCGATACGAGCGCCCCGAACGATACGGGGTCGATCGCGTCGGCCGCACCGGCCTGGTTCACCAGATGCCCGTCGGGGTCGACGAGCAGGACCGTTTTCAGCCCCGCTTCCTCGACGTAGCCCGCGAGCGACTGTTCTATCTGCTGCGTCTGCTCAGACGACAGCGACCCAACTGCATTCGCCATAGCCCATGACTCCAATCACCGGACGGAAACGAACGGCGTTTCGAGACCGCCCAGATTACGGACGCGCACCTTCGTTCTCGAGCTTCTCGAGCACGAGACGAGTGACAGCACGAAGCGCGTCGAACACGCCCCGTCCATTCATGGCTTCCATTTCGAACGCCGGAACACCCCACGGGTTGAGCTTCTCGTTCAACTCCTCGAGGCTGGACAGATTCGGCAGGTCCCACTTGTTCCAGCCCAGGACGAGAGGATTCGCGGCGATATCGATGCCGTGCTCCGCGAGATTCTCCTTCAGGTTGTCCAGGCTCTCGATGTTGTCTTCCATGCGGTCTGCCTGAGCATCGGCGATGAACACGACACCGTCGGCGCCCCTGAGGACAAGCTTACGGGTGGCGTTGTAGTAGACCTGGCCCGGAACCGTGTAGAGCTGGAACTTCGTCTTGAAGCCCTTGATCGTTCCCAGGTCGAGCGGAAGCAGATCGAAGAACAGCGTGCGGTCGGTCTTCGTAGCGAGGCTGGTCAGCTTGCCCCTGCTCGTGGCCGGAACCTTTTCGTGGATGATTTCAAGGTTTGTCGTCTTCCCGCTCATTCCCGGGCCGTAGTAGACGATTTTGCAGTTGATCTCGCGATAGCCGTAGTTGATCGTGGCCATGGATGTACCTCCCAGAGGCGAAAATCAGCTCTCACCACCTGTGTTAGCAGGTTCTCCTGTGAGCGCATCGAATTCATCACGTATTCCGCGTACTACTTCCCAGAGGGTGGGCCAGTTCGCACTCTTACGCACGCGGGCGATGAGCCAGCCAACGTGGAGCCAGACTATCACGATGTCATCGTGCGAGCCGTGGACCACTAGTTCGAGCGGCCGCGTAAGGGTCAGGTTCCGCAGATGAACCTTGAGATTTGTCGCGAACTGCGCCATGTAGGCGTTCCACAGGTCATCCGTGAGCCCCGCGTCTTCCGGGACGCTGCTCTCCGCGGGACCGGTGGCCGATGAGATAAGCAGTCCTTCGCGATCGGAAACTGTTACGCGAATCACGTCATTCTGGGCGGCCAGTCGACCAACCATCTCTTCAATCATCCGATGCCTCCGGGTCGACCACTGCGGCCTGCGCACGCGCCATCGCTTCGTCTAGCGCCACGGGCGCCGCGACCAACGCCGTTGCGAGCCTCGGCACTTCAGCCTCGTCGCTTACCAGCACCCAGCCGCCATCGTCAGCGACCAATTGCATGCTCCGAACGGAACCTATATCCACCCGCTGGGAGAGCTTGATGATCTCTCCCCAGATCTGATCCGAGCGATGACCAAGCGAGTCCGCTGACATGCGGGACCCCTTGGCTGCCATAGACTGAATCTGGCCGTCCCGAACGATGCATCCGGCGACGAGGTGTGGCGCGGCAAAGAGGTGACGGTTACCGTCTTCGGTCCCCTTGGTCACGCAGCGATAGGCATCAACCCAGGCCGCGGCACGCATGCCGTGTGCGGCCTCGGCAACGATCCTGTCGCGGGCGTCCTGCGCCCGCCCCGCGCGCAGGCTGGCGAGCGCCTCGATCTGGTTCAGCAGACGCTCGTCCAAGTGCGCAAGCGACTCGCGCTGAGTGTCATCAACCTCACCGCCGTTCAGGACGCCGGCCGCGGCCAGGCCTGCCTGTACCCAAGCGTTCGTCGGTTCTTCAGCCGCCCATGTCTTGAAAACCTGCTCGAATGCGTCCCAACGCCCGCTGTCGGCGGCCGCACGGAGCGATTCGAGATGCTTCCCAACCGCTTCCGACATCACCGAGCTCCTTCCGGTATCCGAGTCACAGGCGACCAGTCGATCTCGCTCGGATATTCGCTCTTCAGGTATTCCTTCGCGGCGCTCGCGGTTTGTCTGTCGCTGTATCGTCCTACGCCGAGCCGGTACCACCGCCGCCCATCGGCCGAGTTCACCCACGTCCAGACGAGCACATGATCGAAGCCTCGCCGGCTCCATTTCGCCCGGCCCTGTTCGGAACCGACCGTGGTGGCGTGTGACTCCACGTGAACCGTATATGCGCCGCGTGGATCGATGGGCGGACGGGTTGGGCTTGCGTCGGCTACGCGGGGTGGCTGAGTAGCCGTCGGAGTTGGCGTGGGAGCCGGTGGCGGGCTACCGATCGCCGCGGCAAGCTGCTCGCGCCCGGATCGCGCCGGCTCGCGTACAGGTGCGGGCGCCGGCTCTACCGGGGTCGGTTCCGGCTCTGGCTCCGGCGTCTCCGTGGGCTGGGACGTGTCGGTCTCGGGCTGCGGGGCAGCAATGTCGTCGGAATCAATATCGGTACCCACAGGCTGCTCAGTCGCACCCGGAACCGAAGCCATGTCGGCGTCGTCGGGTGCCGGATCGCGCAGCGTCAGGAACGCTATAGCAACGACAGCGACACCGGCGATGGCGGCCATGGTGATCCGACGTTTCTTCTGACGCGCCTTCATGTCACGTATGAGCTGATCCAGCTCGTCGTCCGCTTCCGCGCTGATGATGGGCGGAGCCTCCTGCCCCACTGCCTCCTCTTCGGGGACTTCCTCTCCCTCGAGTTCGGAGAAATCCGGGACCTCTTCCACTGATTCGGGTTCGAGCACCGCGGACGTAATGAGGTCGTCGAGGGACGGGCTCGGGTCGGCTGAGCCGGCCTCGGAATCGTCCTCGATCGCGGCCAGATCCTGCGTGAGGAGATCTGCCACATCGGGTTCTTCCGCCACGTGGACAGCTTCTCCCTCTTCCGCGGCGACGAGGAAATCGTCCTCGATGTCCGCGGTGAGGGCAGGCTCCTCCGAGGCATCTCCGGCGACTTCTTTGACCGGAGCCGGCTCTTCGACCGGAAGCGCCGCTTCAGGTTCGGGTGGAGCCGGAGGCGGTGTCGGAGCCACCGGAGGTGTGGGAGCCAGCATTCCGGGCGATGGTGCCAGCCGAGCCAGCAGATGCTCCGCGACCGCCGAGGACAAACCACCGATAACCGCATCCGGGACATCCGCGGAGTCCGCTACCTGCGCTTCCGCAGGCACGTCCGCGATCTCCGTGACCAGTTCTTCGGCGACGGTTTCCAGCATGCCCACATCTGCTTCGCCGGACGTGTCTTCCGCGGCTTCTGCCACGCCGGCGTCACCGGACTGCTCCAGGCCGTCGAACGCACCGTCAAGCGCGGCTTCGTCGAACAAGCCGCCGCCGGAATCGTCAGCCGGAGCCTCCTGTGCCACCGGAACGTCGGACTGCTCGTCCGGGCTGTCCAGAGCGGCGAATGCCTCGTCGAGCGTTTGCGATGAGAAGGTGTCTTCGGCTTCAGCGGTCGGCTCGGCGGCATCCGGTTCTGGATCGGCTACGACCTCGGATTCGGGAGCGTCCACGACGGCATCCTGGACTGCGGCGACCTCTTCCTCGAGAGAGTCATCGAAGAGCCAGCTGCCCGAGTCCTCGCTCGACGTCACCGGGGCGGCTTTCGGCTCAGGTTGCGCCTCGACCGGCGCCTCCGCCGCTGTCTCTTCGACGGCGGGTTCCTCTTCTGTCTCTACGGGGGCCTCTGGCTCCACCGCGAGTTCTACCGAGGCTTCTACTTCGAGCGCGTCATCGAACAGCCAACTGCCCTCTGACGAGGGTTTCTCTTCTGCCGCGGGAGCGGGCTCTGGCGTTGGCTGCGCGACCGGTTCCGGCGCGGGTTCCTCGACGGATGCCGGTTTGGGCTCAGCAACTTCTGGCTCGGCCTGGACCTCCGGCTCCTGCGGTGCCGCTGGAGCGCTTTCCGCCGGTTTGTCGGCAGCCGCGTCCTCATCGACCAGATCGGGCGACAGGTCTCGCAGGAGTTCATTCAGTATTGCCGTGTCGTCGACTTCGTCGATCTCAACGTCGAGATCGTCCGTCAACTCCAGTTCATCGAGCGGATCCGGCGTTTCACCGTGATCGTCGGGAGCGTTCGTCTGGTTCTGTTCCGTATCCATCAGATTGCCAACCCTGTGAGAGACGCGCGATTGATCACTGATGTCGCACAGCGGTGACCGCGACCAGTACCCGAAGCGTACCACGAAGCGTGCGATTGCCCGCTCCGGCTATCATCGGACTAATGTAAGCGCAATAGCGGGGTATGTCTAGTGTCGAATCCCAACATAATCGGGCGAGCCCTTCGGGCCCGGCTGTCGCGAGTGGGATCCGGCAGCGCGGAATTACAGGTTGCGGGCCACTGCCGTGCGCTTCAACGCAGAGAGATGACCCGTTATATCGATCTCCTTCGGACACGCCTCGACGCAGTTGAAGATCGTATGGCACCGCCAGATGCCCTCTGGGGCGTCGATGATGCGGAGTCGCTCGTCGCCGGCTTCGTCGCGCGTGTCAAAGACGAATCGGTGAGCCTTCAGCAGTGCCGCCGGCCCAAGGAAGTTCCCGTTCGTCCACGTGCTCGGGCAGCTCGTGGTGCAACATGCGCAGAGAATGCATTTCGCCGCCTCGAACAGCGATTCGGCGTCCTCGGATGACTGGACGCGCTCCGTTTGGGGCGGCGGGGAGTCGTTGATGAAGTAAGGCTCTACCACGCGAAGTTTCTCGTAGAAGCTCGTCATATCCACGGCCAGGTCCTTCATCACGGGCATCGCGGGTAGCGGCTCTATCTTGATAGGCTTCTTGTACTTCAGATCCTGCAGGAGCACGCCGCACACAAGCATGTTGCGGCTGTTGACTCGCATGGCGCAGGAGCCGCAGATGCCGTGGGCGCACGCTCGTCGAAACGTCAGCGAACCATCCTGCTCCCACTTGATACGATGGAGTATGTCGAGCACCGTGTCCGTCAAATCGACGTCTTCCACCACGTACGTGCGCAGCGTCGGCACAGGCTGCTTCGTGGGATCGTACCTTTGGATGCGAAACGTTACCTGCATGGGTAGCCCCTTGCCTCTCTATCGCTGATGGTGCTGAGTTGCGACCGACCGGCTTCTCAGTACACACGCGGTTTTGGCTTGAAGTGTTCCTCGTCGCCGTCCTGCTTCCAGAGCTTGAGATCCACTTCCGAGTAGCCGATCTCGTGCTTTCCGCCTTCGCCGTGAGAGATCACGGAGTGCTTCAACCAGGCGTCGTCATCGCGGTCGGGGAAATCTTCCCGGCTGTGGGCTCCCCGGCTTTCCTTCCGGTCGAGGGCACACTGAGCGATCGCGTCGGCGATGTTCACGAGGCACTCGAATTCGAGTGCTTCTGTCAGGTCCGTGTTGAAGACTCCGCTGTCGTCCTGAATCTTCGCATCGCGGTAGCGCTCACGCAGCTCGTCGATTTTCGCCACGGCGGAAACCAGTCCCTGCTCGTTTCGATACACGCCCGCGTCGCTCATCATGAAATCCTGGAGTTCCACGCGCATTCTCGCGACGGACTCCGTGCCGCTGCCGTTCATGAGCGCGTCAACGCGCTCGCGGGTGCGGCTGTCTGCGTCGGCCGGCAGGTCCGCTGCGACGCCTTCGCCGAGGTACTGCGAGATCGCCTTTCCAGCGCGTCGTCCGAAGACGATGATATCGAGCAAGCTGTTCGTTCCGAGCCGGTTCGCGCCATGGACGGAGACGCACGCACATTCTCCGGCGGCATACAGTCCCTCGACTATTTCGCCGTTCGTGCCTGCCTTGACGCGTCCGTCCACGTCGGTGGGGATGCCTCCCATGGCGTAGTGGCAGGTGGGCGTCACCGGGATCGGTTCGTCAATCGGCTCCACGCCCAGATACTTGCGGGCGAAACCGGTGATTTCGGGCAGCTTGTGGTCGATTGCTTCTTTGCCCAGGTGGGTCAAGTCCAGATGCACGAACTGCGTGCCGTCCGGCGCCTGTATGCCCCGTCCATCACGAATCTCCGTGATGATGGATCGGCTGACCATGTCGCGCGGCGCGAGGTCTTTCACCGTAGGCGCGTAGCTCTCCATGAAGCGATCGCCCTCGCTGTTGAGCAGGATCCCTCCTTCGCCGCGAGCCGCTTCCGAGACGAGGATTCCGAGCTTCCAGAGCCCGGTCGGATGGAACTGAACGAATTCCATGTCCTGCAGGGGGATGCCCGCGTTCCACGCGAGCCACATCCCGTCGCCGGTACCGGCGTGAGCGTTGGAGGTGATCCGGAACGCGCGTCCGTATCCACCCGTGGCGAGCATCACGACCTTGGCGTGGAAGATATGGGTCTCCATCGTGGCCATCTCGATGGCGACGAGACCGACGGCTTTGCCGTCCCGGACGATGAGTTCGGTCAGGTGGAACTCGTGGAAGAAGTTCACGTCCTGCTTGATGCAGTTTTCGTAGAGCGTATGCTGCATCACGAGGCCCGTGCGATCCGCCGAATAGCAGGCCCGGCGCACGGCCTCGGCCCCGAAATCACGCGTGTGCCCGCCGAAACGGCGCTGGGCGATCTTCCCCTCCTCGGTGCGCGAGAAGGGCATGCCCATGTGCTCGAGTTCGACGATGGCTCGAGGGGCATCGTTGCACATGATCTCGATGGAGTCCTGGTCGCCGAGATAGTCCGAGCCCTTGACCGTGTCGTACATGTGCCAGATCGGCTCGTCGTGTTCCTCGTTGCCAAGCGCCGCGCAGACGCCGCCCTGGGCGGTGCCCGTGTGGGACCGAGACGCGTACACCTTCGTCAGCACCGCGCATGAGCGATCGGCCGGGATCTCGGTTGCCGCGCGAAGCCCGGCGCCGCCCGCGCCCACGATGACCACATCGTATGTGTGAACCTGTGCCACGATGGTAGCCCTTCCTTCTGTCCTGCTACTCGACCCGACGCATGTCGGATGCGCCCGTCGTCGATCAGAAAGCGAGAATCGTCGTGAATCCCATCACGCCGAGCAAGATTCCGCCGACGATAAGAATTCCGAGAATGAGCAGCCGCCATCCGGCCGCCAGATCATAGTCGCGTACGATGCCCCACGTGCCGGTGAGGCCGTGCCAGAGGCCGAGGGTCAACATGGTCAGGTCGAGCGTCTTCACCCACGGGCCCCACACTGGGTGCGTCAGCGCCTCGAACACCGAGCGGAACGTGTGTCCTCGGTCCACGTCGGCGTGCATGAGGAAGTAGTGGAGTAGCACGAAGACGACGAGTACCAAGCCGCTCACTCGCATCAGGAGCCAACTGAACGACCCCGACTTGCCTGATGTGTGGTAATTCAGAGGCATGCGCGATCTCCCTCCCGATTACAGCGAGTGCCGCAGAATGAGCCAGCCCATCCCGAGGAACAGGACGACTGCTACGGTGGTCAGCATCCAGAGCAGCGCCTTGTGGTAGGTCGAACCATTCCCCAGGTCGACCACCGCAATGCGTATGCCGTTGAATGCGTGGAAGAGGACGATGATAAAGAGCACCCACTCGCCGATGAGCCAGATCCCCGTGGCGTAGGGTGCGACGTGCAATGTCCACGGGTGGGAAGCTGGATCGACTCCGGGGGGGAGCGCCTGTTGCAGGCCGTTGAGCGTATAGATGTGCATGAAGAGATATCCGAGCAGGGCCAGGCCTGCGATTCGATGGAGAATGAAGGCCCAGCTACCGCTGAATCGGTGGTAGGTTGCATAGAGCGCTGCCCAGGACATATCGATCCTCTTCGCTTCCGCTGGTTCCGATCATCGCCTGACTCGTGGAGGGCCAGGCCGGGCGGAACGCATCGCGCCACTAGGTTGACCGACCGGTCGGTCACCGCGCTGGAGTGCTACCGACGGCCAGGTCGACTCACCCGGAATATAGCGAACGGCTTCCGAATTTTCAACGAACGTGAGGAAATCACCGGCGACATCACTCCGGGACCAATCCCGCGCGATGCAGATTGACGTGCCGCGTGATTTTCCCTACTATAGGCACGATTCCAGACGCTACCATCAACCCCATTCCGGTACGTGAGTTCCTATGGCCAATCCCTATGTAGAAGAAGGCCCCGAGGGCCTCGTCTTCGTCGACGAGAACGGCAAGCGCCAACCCGCGTATTTCATGAAACCGGCGCTGGAGAAGGCCGACATCAGCGAGTCGACGTTCTATCGCTGGATACGATCCGGCCGCGTTCAGGACGTGAAGCTCCGCAATCGTGCGAACTGGCGCATCTTCACCGATGATGACATTGCCAGGCTGGAGCGCGAGGCCGATCGATCGGGCGCGCGCTGACTGGATGCGTTTCGGTCGGCTTACCGCACAGAACTATCCCCAGATGCCATCGCAAACGGGCGGATCGGTGCCACAGAACTACGAGCAATGCCATATGATGCCTCGATCTACGCGCGTTGCCCGTCTTGCGTTATTCGCCCTCCTGTTCCTCCCCGCGTTGGCGTTTGCCCAAACCGACACCCTTCGGGCCTCCGTGGTCACGTCGTTCTCGCTCGGTACCCCCCGAGCCCGGGAACGGACGCTCATGAATGGAACGACAGTCCAGAACCCCTACGACTACGCGCTCGGCTTGGGACTGAACGGGCAGTATGGGCGGACACGATTCTCGTCGAACTACGCGTATGAGCGCGTCAGCGGGCTGAGCTACGTGAACCAGACGTACGAGTTCCGCTACGTGCATGACGCCTGGGAATCCGGCCTCCGGATCAGCGATCTCGAACGAGGCAGTCAGCTCTACATGCTCAGCGTGTATGTGGAGGGGAAGTGGTTCGGTTGGATCAGCATCGGCGTGACGCGGCAGCATCTCGAGCCCTGGATGGGCGACGGACAGACGCTGGCGCGGTTCTCGCTCGCGAAGAACCGCTTCGTTGTCGGACCGATGGACATCTACGTGCGTGCCGAGTACGAGATCAAGCCGGCTGTCAGCCGCGCCTACCTGCAGACGCGCATTCAGGCGTTCAAGGTGGGGCGCGTGTCGGTCCTGCCCGGCTACGAGTATCTTCGAGTGAAGCGCCCGAATCAGGACGCGACGTCATCCTACCGCGGAACGGTGCAGGTGCGCACGCGCCTGTGACGCTATTGCGCCGGTGGCACGAGCAGGATCATCAGCAGGCACGCCGTGAAGAGCAGCGTCGACACGACGAGCACCGAGAGCAGAATCGTGTTCTCCAGCCAGCTACCACGGGCCATGTCCGGTTACTCCCCCTCAGGCATCACTCGAAGAACCCACCGCTCCCAATCCGTGCGCCACGCGCCCAGTCCGCGCCGGCCATGGCACGCTTTCCGGGCGGCTGGACAGTCGTAAGCCACACCGCACCCTCCCCTGTCGCCACAGCGACTCCCGCCTTGGAATCGCGGAGCACGATTTCGCCTGGAGCACCCGCCGGACAAGTGGTCTCGGGGGCTGGTACATGGTCCACGCGGTGCAGTCGCAACGGTTCGCCGCCGAGTGTCGTCCATGCGCCAGGTGTCGGAGTGGTGCCGCGGACGAGGTTGCGTACGGTCTCCGCCGGCGCGCTCCAGTCGACTCTTGCATCGTCTCGCGTGAGTTTCGGCGCCGATGTGGCGGCGGAATCATCCTGCGCAACATACCCCGCGGTTCCCGCGGCGATGTCGTCGAGCGCCTCTGCCACCTCGTGCGCGCCGATGTCCTTCAGCCGATCGTAGAGTTCGCCAAACGTCTCGTCTCCTCCAATGTCGACGCGTTTCTGTCGGACGATGCCGCCGGTATCGACCGACGCGTCGAGCTGAAACACGGTGACACCGGTTTCACTGTCGCCGTTGATGATCGCCCGGTTGATCGGCGCCGCGCCACGGTACTTCGGTAGGAGCGATGCGTGAAGATTTATGCATCCGCGCTCCGGGATGCGCAGTATCGCTTTCGGGAGAATCCGGAACGCAACGACGACGATGAGCTCCGGGCGCAAGTCGGCGAGGCGACTATGGAATGCCGGCTCGTGGAGGTCGTCAGTCTGGATGACCGGCAGATCGTGTGCTGTCGCGGCGATCTTCACGGCGGGTGCGCGCAGGCGTCGGCCCCGGCCCGTCGGCGTGTCCGGGCGTGTCACGACGCCGACGAGGTCGTGCGGTCCCCGCGCGAGGGTATCGAGGCTTGGCACACTGAATTCGGGCGTGCCCATGAAGACGATTCGCATCGGTCTGTCTCACGCGACGGCGCGAGCCCGTTTCTGAGAGCGCGCCATCTGCTTGAGCTGCTTGCTGAGGAGACGCCGGCGGATCGGGTTGATCCGATCGACGAAGAGGATGCCGTCGAGGTGGTCGTACTCATGCTGGATCACCCGGGCGATGAGATCGTCCACCTCGATCGACTGCCGGACTCCGTCCACGTCCGTGTAGTCGACGGTGATGCCCTCGGGGCGCTCGACGTCGACGCGTAGTTCGGGGATACTGAGGCAACCTTCCTCGACGAACACCACCTCGTCGGTCGGATCGCGCAGGACCGGATCGATGAACACGATCGCGCGATGCTCCCCGTCCTCGTTCTCGCCCAGGTCCGGATCGATGACGAACATGCGCAACGCTACGCCGACTTGCGGGGCGGCCAGCCCGATGCCGGGGGCATCGAACATCGTCTCGACCAAGTCCGATGCCAGCGTGCGTACTTCCGGCGTAACTTCGCCTACAGGGCGCGCTTTCTGCCTCAGGACGGAATCACCATATATGTGTATGGGTAGAATTGCCATCTATGTTGCTAGCTCTCGTTCGGACTGTTCTCGACAACCTCAGCTTCGTCGTCCGCGGCGGTGACGACCGCACCGATCGAGCTGCGCTGAATCTCGATCTTCACGCTGTCGGCCACCCGCAGGACGACGGTGTTCTCTTTCACGTTCTGGATATCGCCGTAGATGCCGCCGGACGTTACGATGCGGTCGCCCTTCTTGAGGGCGGAGAGCATCCGGTCCTTTTCCTTCTGTTTCTTTTGCGCGGGCCGGATCATGAACAGATACAGCACGCCGAACATCAAAGCGAGCGGAACCAGCATTGCTCCCAAGCCGCCTTGCGCCTGTCCTCCGCCTGGAGACTGTCCCATGGCGGACGCTTCGGTAACGAATAACAGGGCCACAGCCCCCGCGCGTTCCATTACTCGCCGCATAGATACTCCATCGTGAATTGTTGTCGCCAGCTGTCGAAGCGCCTTTCGAGTATCGCCGACCTCATGTCGGCGACCAGGCGCATGTAGAAGGTTATGTTGTGCAGAGTGCACAGCCGCATCCCGAGCATCTCGCCCGCGCGTATGAGATGATGAATGTACGCGCGGTGATGGTCCGTGCATGCTTCGCAAGGGCACCCGTCCTCGATCGGTGAGGCGTCGTCGGCGAAGCGAGACGCCTTCAGGCTGAGTGGCCCCGTTCGCGTGAATACTGCTCCGCGGCGTCCGTTCCGCGTTGGGATCACGCAGTCGAACATGTCGATTCCGCGCGCCACTGCTTCGACCAGATCCTCGGGGTACCCGACGCCCATAAGGTAGCGCGGCTTCGCTTCGGGCAACAAGGGCACGGTGGCGTCGAGGGTGCCCCACATCAGCTTCTTCGGCTCGCCGACAGAAAGGCCGCCCAGCGCGTACCCGGGAAACTCCAGCCCGACGAGAAGCTCTGCCTGCTCGCGCCTGAGCCACGGAGACATTCCGCCCTGAAGTATGCCGAAGAGCGCCGGCGGCCTGCGGCCTGGACGGTCGGCGGATTCGCGAGAGTGGGCCAGCAGCGAGCGCGCCGCCCAGCGCACGGTCCTGTTCGACGCCTCAACGAGATCCGCGACGGGGCATGGGTAAGGCGGGCACTGATCGAACGCCATGATGATGTCGGCGCCGAGCCGGTGCTGTATGGCGATGGAGCTTTCCGGCGTAAGCAGGTATTCCGTGCCGTCGTGGTGGCTTCGAAACCGGACGCCTTCCTCCGTGATGTCGTTCATATCGGCCAAGCTGAATACCTGGAATCCGCCGCTATCCGTGAGGATGCTCCGGTCCCACCCGATGAATCCGTGCAGGCCGCCCATGCGTTCGACCCTGTCGGGATCGGATCGTATGAGCAGGTGATACGTGTTACCGAGGATGATCCGCGCGCCCGCCGCTCGAAGGTCGTTCTGCGACAGCGTCTTGACCGTCGCCTGTGTGCCGACGGGCATGAACGCAGGCGTATCGACTTGGCCGTGAGGCGTT
>CAZEAI010000106.1:0-18327 GCA_964510105.1 uncultured bacterium | reverse complement strand
TCGAACTCTCCGTTGGGTGACCCATGGACGATGCTGCGGACCACAGAAACATACGGCGGGGCGCGGAGTTGCGGCGAGGGGCACACGACGCTTCGTTGGGTCTCGCTTCCCAAGACGAAGCCACCGAGACCGATTTCCGCTATATTTCAGACACCCACCGCAACATTGCCTACAGGAGGTGCGAAGATGAAACGCGCTATCCACCTGCTCACTCTCGCCACCGCAACGCTGGCACTCGCGTCATGCAGCCTATTCGATTCACCAACGGAATCCGCGCCAGACCTGGATGGCCTCGGCCTCTACTATCCGCTCGCCGTTGGGAACGAATGGCACTACGATGGAACAGTCGAGCGCAGCGACTGGACAGAGCGGGTCGTTGCGCGTGAAGCAGACGGTTGGTATCGAATCGAGAACAGTGACGATGCAGCTTCGGAAACGGTCTGGTTGGAGCACGTTTCCACTTCGGCAGACCGTGTCACCAGGTTGCTGACGGAGGTTGAGACCGGGCTTCAAGATACAATCGGCATTCTGCGAGCCCCACTCGTTCCCGGCGCGTCGTGGACTGAAAACCCACGTTTCGGCCGAATCATAAGCACGGTGCGTGCGGTCGACACGACTGTGACGGTCCTCGCGGGAACGTTCAGCCGGGTCGTCGTGATCGAGAGTAGATTCAATAACGGCGTGCTACCCGGCACGTCGCGTTCCGTCGAGTACTACGCGCCACGCGTCGGGCTAGTCAAAACCAGTTATGCCCCATCGTTTGGCTGGGCTTCCGCGAGCGAACTCGCGTCGTACCGCGTTCGCTGAAGTAGCGTTAGGCTATACCAACGAATCACGTCGCCTCCGCGACCTCCTGGGCTGCCTTGCACGTGCGGAGGTACACCGCGTTCGGCGGACGGTCGTAGCCCTTCCAGGCATACGGATCCACCCCCGCGACGGGAACCACGTTGCGCCGGTCCGCCCGGGACGGTGCCTCGCCGTCCTCTATCGACCACGGCAACCGCGACCACGCGTTCATGTAGTGATTCACGAGCACGCGGCGGTAGATGTCCGAGCGATTCCTCCTTGAGCGGTGCAGCAGGTACCCGTTGAAGAACACTACCGTGCCCGCCTTCACCTCGACCGGTACCTCGTCGGAGTCGTCGAATCCGTGCGCCTCCTGCGCGAAGTCGAACTCGTCTGGATCGCCGTGGTCGCGCTGCGGATAGAGGTACCCGGAGCGATGCGAGCCCGGCAGAATCCAGAGGCAGCCGTTCTCGACGGTCGCGTCGTCGATGGCGATCCACGCACCGATCAGCGACCGGTCCCGCGTCGGAATGTATATCTCGTCCTGATGCCACGCCTGCCCCTGGAAGCCGGGCGGCTTCGCGAACAGCATCGACTGCATGCACTTCACGCTGCCGTCCCACCAAGGCAGATGCGCCGCGGTGAGTTGGCTCAGCACCCCGGCGATCTTCTCGTGCTTCACGTACTTCAGCATCACCGGGCTGACATAGTGCGGCTGATGGATGCACAGAATGCGGCGAAGCACCTCGTCGTCCGTCAGACTGCCCGGCAACGGCTCGATACCTTCGCACTCGTAGCCGCCACGCGCAAGCTTGACCGTGTCCGCTTTCAGCTCCGCGAGTTCGTCGTCATCGATGAGACCCGGCACGGCGAGAAAGCCGTCCTCGACATATGCCTCTACCTCCGCGCATTCGACTGGTTTCGGTCCGTCGATACGCGGCCCGTGAGACTGATCACCCGTATCCATGCTGAGTTTTCCCCATTTCGTGGCTGCCCGGTCCGGCGTTCGCGATGGTACTATAACACCCTGCAGGTGCACTGGAGACATACGGCCCGTTCAGGAGGCAGCAATGTCGTTCGTCAGAGAACTCGGATGCGAGCGGATACGCCGCGACGACCCGGTTACCGGCGTCGCCGTCACGCAGATCACCAGCTTCCCGACCATGAATTCGCATTTCTACTACGAGCATCCGTCGTTCACTGACGACTCGTCTACGGTGATACTCCGATCTCTCCGCGAGCCGCGTCGCGACGCGCCGTGGGACCTGCTGTCCTGCGATGCCGACGGCTCCAACCTGCGGCAGATCACGGATGAAGACGATGCCGATAATCACGCCCTCGCGGCGAACGGTCACATCGTGTGGTACCAGCGCGGCACGACGCTGTGGCAAGCGAATCTGGATACTGGAGATCGTCTGGAGATCGGTCCGGGGCCGGATGACGTTGTGCCGATGGCGTACTACGTGGGCTGCGTGAGCGCCGACGGGCAATACTACTTCGGATACGGGCGGCGCGAGCCGGATGGCGTAGGCGTCGTGGTACGATATCGCACAGACGGCACCGACAGCGCTGCAATAGCCGCAGACCCTGATCTGTGCCACCTGCACGCAAGTCCGGGCGGCCATGGCATCTCATATGGCGGCGTCAACGCGAGCGGACACGGTGTCCAGTACGGTCTCGAATACGACGGCTCCAATCTGCGGGTCCTGCCGACTGCCGATCTTTCCCACTACACGTGGGTCGGCCTTGAGCGCAGGTTCCTCGGGTGCGGCATGTGGAATCGACGCATCATCCACACGCGCACTGAAGGCCAATCTGACTCCACTGTCATCGTGGAGGGAAGCTACTTCTGGCACAGCGGAATATCGTGGGACGAGGACTGGACGGTCGCGGACACGAACTGGCCGAACGAGGGAATCATGGTCGTGAACCTACCCGCGCGCCAGTACGCCCGGTTCTGCCTGTCCGGAAACTCCGCAGGGCACTCGCAGTGGTCCCACGCGCATCCCGCATTCAGCCGGAACGGGCGTCACGTCATCTTCACGAGCGACGCCACGGGCATGATGCAGGTGTACGTCGCCGAAATACCCGACGAGTTCCGCCGCTACGTCGCCACGCCCAATCCGGATGCAGCGCCCGGTGGACGGCTGCCTGAGTGGCACACCGACGCGTAGGCGTTGCCCTGCACTAAGACACGTCCAACGCAACCAGCCGTACCTCGTTCTCGTCGTACGTCTCGCACCCGACTCCCTTGGTGCCGTGCTGGTACATCAGATGCGGCACACCCATAGTCTGGAACGGACTCGTGATCCGCTCCATCGACGGAAGCCAGTTCGGTGCATCGGAGCCGGACTCCGAGATCGGAAGGATCTGCCAGTCCTCACTACCATCCGCGCGGAACAGTAGCACGACCTCCGCGCTGGACGATCCCCATCCTCCGCCATCGGCAGCGATCTGCAACGCGGCGTACGTATTCCCCGCGCCGTCAACGCTGACCGGTCCTCCGGCAAGGTTGTGGCTCTCTGTATACACGCCGCGGAACACGGGCCGCAGGTCGGTATGGCTCCACGACGAGCCGTCGTGCTCCCACAACCGTGCATTGCCGTCTTCGTAGTGATGCGCACAGATCAGCGGATGGCCGTCCGGCGTCACCGCGACGTTGCTCGCCCGCATGTCGAGAACGCCCGCTGGCTCCTGCACTCCGGCGAAGTCGCTCTCAAGCGTGTCGGCGGTAGTCGGCCCGCACGGCAGTATGACCTCGTCGCCCGACGCGGTTCGCCATGAATCGCCACCATCGTCACTTCGCAGATACCCAACCGTGTGTCCGCGCCCACTGTGCTTCTGGTCGTAGATATGGAACCCAAGATGAAGCCGCCCGTCGCCGTCGATCTCCAGGCTGCCGCCGAACTGCCCGTACTGATTGGGCACCAGCGTCATAACCATCATCGCCGGGTCGCTCCAGTAATTCAGCGGCTCCCGCCGGTTGCCAAATCCTTCCCAGATGAAGCCCGGCTCCGTGCGCTGGTACCCCGCCGACGGGCTCACGAAGTAGTTATTCATCACGCCTCGGGCGCCGATGCCCGTCCACCATCGGTACGTCAGATGCAGCCGGTTGTCGGCATCGCAGATCAATGAGGGATACGCCGGGTTATCGCTCACCGGTCGACCCGGCCACCAGTGGCCGATATCCCATGGCTGGCGGCTGACCCTGTGCATGAACGGCACTTCGTTGTGCGACCCGCACATCGCGTGGAGGTAACCGTCGCGGTCGACGGTCACCGCGGCCCCGCAGTGGTTGTCGATGCCTTCGTTGAGCATCAGCGCGTCGCCGATCGGCTCACCGTCGTCGGCCTGAAACGCCTGAATCATCGCCCGTCCCGGTGCGTCGAGCCACGTCACGATGAGCATGTCGTCGTGCGCGATTATCTTGTTCGATGCCTCATACGCCGTCGCGCGAGTCGAGCCCTTCGTCGATATCGTCCGCTCCCACTTCACCGAGACCGATTTCGCAGGCATGTATGTCCCTTCCATCACCGCGCACCCGCGCCGAGAAGGACGACGCGCGCGTGGCTGTTCTCGTACGCGGCCTGCCGCCGCCATATCCAGCTCGCTCTGTCTGCCCACAACGTGTCAGCAGCGGTGACCACCACCGCGTCGATACCGTACCTCGCGCAGAGGATATCGACACTGTCGACGGCCACGGTTGGAGACCAGACTCGCGCGAGATCGGCCTTCACCGGTCCATACAACCATTCCGGTACGCCGTATGTGTAGGCGTACGTCTCATCGTACACCACCTGCCGGTTGCCGTACAGTCCATTGAAGGACGCCGGAGCACGCTCCAACGGGCTGTACTGAATCACCGCATCTCGCGGCAGGTGCTGATCGATCCACTCGTAGGCGGTACGCAGCGCCGCCGTCTCGCGACCGTGGGCGCCACCGCGAACGAGATCGAAGACCGGCTCATGCAGACGGAGTTTCAGCACCTGGTACCCCGTCGACGCGATCCCCACGGCAATCAGGACGACGAGGATTCTCTTCCACCGTCGCGAGAGCTGGTCGCGTAGCCCGGGAACACCCCCGTGATCGCGGTTGAGAGCCACGGCCGCGACATCCGTCGACCAGATGAGCAGCGCAAGCTGGGCGAACATGATGCCGCGCCACCCCAGGTCGTTGTGCCTGATCACGGAGCAGAGGAATGAACTCACCACCATGGAGGCGATGAACATCGTCATGAGAAAGCGATCATCCCGGTCCAACGGAACTCCCGCGCGTCTGCGAAAGCTCCACCAGAGGAGCGGAGCAACCATGACGAAGCCAAGCTCCACCGCATATGTCGGAATCAAGGCAACGAGGTTGGCCAACTCGAGGATGCCCACCTGCTCGAACCCGAGTAGCGTAAGCGCTCGTGTTACCGGCTGAGACACCCGCACGGCAAATGCCACAGGTAGCGAGTGCTCGAGCCGCGCGAGTTGCAGATCGATGAGAAACGGCGCGGCGAGAGCGACGGAGACCATTCCCGAGTAGATGACGGTGCGGAGTTCGCTCCACCATCGTCGCCGCACAAGGACGCCGAGCCACGGCAAGAGGATAAGAGCCGCCACGAGCGTCACCCAGATCGACATACCCGCGCTCGACGCGAACGCGGAACCGGCGAGGATAGCTCTTCTCGCGCCACCGGCCGAGCCGTCGCCGACGCTCGGCTCCCGCAGCAACAGGAAGCCGAACACGCACGCTGCGAAAGCGACGGTGTGGTGAGGCGACCAGAGGAACACGGTGATCCACATCGTTACGCTGCCGGAGAAGTTCCACATCTCCGCGTGATCCCAGTAGAACCCGTGCCCGGTGACGGCGTAGAAGATATCGTTCGGCACCACTATGAGCGCGTCGAGCCCTCCAACGAACGCCACGAACAACGCCATGCGAACCCGTCGATCAACACTCTGAGCGTCTCGCCCACCGAGTTCGCGCAGCAGCAGCGCGACGATCGCGAAGAAGCTCCACCCGGCCCATACCGTGCCCGCCAACGACGCGGCCCGCTCAGTCGTAACAGCACCGCCTGACAGCCACGCCACGCCGCCCACCAGATACCACAGATGGTAGTACACGACGTCGATCGGATGACCCGGATGGAAAAACGGATTCGCCGGAGGTACGCCGGAGCGTACGACCGCGTCGATGATGGCGGTGTGAGCGATGTGATCGTAGTACGGACCACCTCGGTAGAGCAGCGACCCGACAGGCATATCCACGAGCGACACCAGCGCGATCGCGAACCAAAGCGCCGCCACCAGGAGCATCGGTCGGAATACGCCGTCGCCGAACAGCTCCCGCAGCCACGGGACGAGTCGCCGTCGTTTCCAGACGATCTGCGTGACGAACACGAGCCAGACGGCGCCGAACACAACCGCCACGCCGTGCCAGCCGCCCACGAGAAGCGTTAGATACGTCACGATTGGAACGGCTGAGACGGAGAGCGCAACGCTCAACAGAAACTGCTCGAGTGGTGAACGAGAACGGAACGACAGAGCGCCTGTGGCCCGACCGACTACGTACCCCGGCACGATGAGAAACGCCGCGAGTACGGCGGTCGCCACACTGAATTGCGCGATATCGGCAACCAGAAAACGCACGTGTCACCTTCTCCGCGTTCGCGGGTCGCGACCGAGCGGGCAGCTACCAGAATATCTGGAATGGAGATTGGGTTATAGCGCCGTTGATGAGCGCGATGGCCACCCCCGCCATGCCGATGAGTCCCATGCCACATGCGAAGCCGGCGTTCATGACGATGGCGTACTTGAACCACTGCTCCGGGCCACCGAACTTCGGTGCGAGGTAGTAGCGGCTCAGGAGAGCTCCCACCATCGGGAGCGTCACACCGTGTGGCCACGCGCCGATCCCGTTCACCATGCCGTACCACCACATGGGAGACGCTCCGACGGCATGGACGACGTAGTACAGCCCGCCCCCGATCACCGCGGCCCAGCCGATGACGTCGAACTTGATCGCGTTCAACATCGTCGAGTTGCCCTGGATCGTCGCCGTCTGCCAGAGCGCGGAGTTGTACGCCTGCAGTGGCCACATGCGCATGGCGAACGGATACGCGGCAGAAGGTATCGGGTTGAGCTTCCAGATCACCTGCCAGAACGCGAAGCTCAGGACGAACACAATAGGCCACATGAGAAACTCGACCGCGAAGTAGCTCGAGAACTTGGTCTTCGTGAGCTCAATCTCTCTGAATCTGGAAACCCCTGCGGAGAAGTCGCTCACCTGAGCCCCAACCCACCAGATGGCTATGCCCTTGTAGCCGGAAAGTATGTACGCGGCCTGGGCCAACGGCGGGAAGGTCACGTGCATTCCCGCATGGCCTATCATCCGAGCGCCCACGTAGCTGATGAACGGCGTGTAGACGAACGCGAAGACGATGAATATCCAGAGGGGGAAGTCCGGTACGAGCCAGTGCGCGATGGCGATGGAGATTGAGGATGTCGCGGCCCACAACAGCACGGCCATCCAGAGCGGGAAATCGCCTCGACCGGGAGGGGGATCGAACGTTCCCTGCCCCCGCCGATCCTGACGCTGGAGGAGCACCTTCGTGGACTGGAACACCCCCAGGAACATGATCGGTATGCCTATCCCGAGGCGAACGCTCGTCCAGAGATCGAGTTCATTCAGCACGCTCGCTTTGACGACGCCCAGGCCCGGACGCCACCCCTCGAAGATGCCGACGTCGACAAACAGCGGCGGCAAAACGAAACTTGTGACAAACGCACTGATGAACTGACCGGCGATAATGGGAAACGGGATGACGAAGCCTCCAAGGATGCCGCCGATGTCCGTCGAAAGACCAAGCAGCGAACCAGGCAGAACGCCGCCGATCTCCCGCGTGAAATCGATGAACGGAATCGGGACGATCTCCAGCGCCTGACCGAAAATACCCGCAGTAACCGTCGGCACGCCCAGGTATATCGCGCCCCACGCGATACCCATCATCGAGCCGATGCTGAACCATCGCCACCGCCAGCTCTCGCTCTCGCTCTCCGCGAGCGCCGTGACACCCTGCGCTGCAATCGGCGCCAGCGGAAACGGCAGTCGCTCGACGTCACTCGTGAGACGGAAGAGGAAGTAGTACGAAGCGAGCTGCTGCACCTTGTGGAGGAGCGACGTGCCGACCATCAGGGTGAGAATCGGCACCCAGTCCGCATGCCAGAACGTCCGTAGTGCGACGGCTTCCGAACCCGCGGGAGGCACTGCCCACCAGATGTTCTCCGTCGTCAAACGTTGCGCGACACCGAGACTCAACGCCTCCTGAGAGTGCTGAAGGTACACGTTGAAGATGATCCCACCGAACGGGCCACCGCCCACCAGGCCCGTGGCGAGTAGGAACAGGATGTAGATCTCCTGCCGCCGGAGTGGCACAAAGCTCCGTTTGGCCAGCTCGGCGAAAAGTATGATGGAGACCCACTCAGCGGCTGCCCCGAGTCCCGAACCGGCAACAAGGCCGAGGTATATCGACGCCGGTATCATCACAACTGCGACAAAAAGCGCGCCCACGAGCGTTCGTAATGTCAGGCCGCTCTCATACGGAGCCTCGACGAGATCGGGATCGATGCCATACTTATCCCGCTCCAGAGCGATCTTGTCCACCGGGGGCGAGTCGCCACCGTCGCGAGGTCGCAGCCATTTCAGAAAGCCGAAGCTCATTCTACTCTTCCCGTCTGCCGATCCCGCCGTGCGCGGCCGTCGCGGCAACGTGTCATCGCACCAACCCGGCATCGCACAGGGATGGATATCATGTCGCGGTGTCCGTTGATTCGACCGCGCGGTGGCCGTCGATCATGAACATCTCTCGCCCGCGACTCACGAATCCCGCACGCTCCACAGGCGTCAGCGCCCGCCACACGAGGAACTGCTTCCGCAGGAAGTTCACGAATCGCCGATTCACTCGTACCCACGACGGGACGTCGCCGGATTCGCGTGTGACGAGCAGGCTCATCTGGTAGAGCCCCTTCTCGTCCGGCACCGGCGCGGTGATGAGCGTGACTAGTTCGCTCACCCCGAGATCGTACGGCGCCAACCATGCGGCCGTCTCAAGCATGAAACGCCCCTGCTCCACCCAGAACTCCACGCGGTCGATGTAGAAGTCACTCGCCGACTCGTCATGGTGCTGTTCCAGGTAGTGCGTGAGGAAGGCGTTCACCCCCTCGAGCTCATCGTCGAGCAGCGTGAACGGAAGCGCGAAGTACCAGTCGTCGCCCTCCGGATCGGGAAGCCGCCACGTCCGGGTAATGTCCGGAACGGCGAGTTCGCTCGCCTTTTTCGCCGGCCAGATCGTAGAGAGGAGCACCGTGACCATGACAATGATCGTCGACGCCACCGCGGACAACGACGAATAGTTCAATGTGATGGCGCCCAGGATGCCCGCCTTGTACACCAGTTGACCGACCGTCTGCCCGAGCAGGTACCCCGCGATCGCCCCCAGCACCGCGTACACAGCGGCCTCGGCCATGAAGAGCATGGCGATGTGCGAAGGCGCGAGACCCACGGCGCTGAATATCCCGATCTCGCGCGTCCGCTCGTACACTGCGCTCAGCATCGTGTTCAGTACGATCAGCGCCGCGATGAGAATCGGGATGAGCACGTCACCCAACCCGCCCAGTGTCGTCAGGCCGATCGCGCTGTACAAATACGTGGCTTCCTCCTCACCGGAGTACATCTCGAGCGCCCATTTTGGAATGACGCGCTGAATGAGTGCCGCGGCGGCCTGAGGGGTCGGCGTCTTGATCGCTATGCTCACCAAGCCCCCATAGACGCTCCGTAGCGGCATGAACATGCACTGAGCGGGAACGTGGTGGATGAACGTCTCGCGATCCGTCAGCGATTCCTCGCGAGCCAGATCCTTCAATCGACCCACTCGCTGCTGCGCCGCGAGCGTCCAGTCGACAGACGTCAGATCCTCCCCGTCCAGGTCCTTCATCAACCGCAGCGACTCGTCGTCTACCACACCGACGACCGCGTACTCGACGCCCTGGAACGTGATCTTCGGTGAGGTTTCCCGATCGCCGGTCACGTCCGTCAGTGCAATGTCAAGCGCGTCCGCCGCGGACCGGGGGATCACCACGACATGCAGATCATCCTCAGTGAACCAGCGTCCCGCCACGCCTGCCTTCCGGAAGACGCCGGTAACCTCGTCCTCCTGGGGCTCCATGCCGACGAATCCGCTCAGAGTGTAGTGCTTGCCATTCTCCGCCCGGAGCGTGAAAACGTACCCCGCCCCGCCGCCTGTAACCGCCTCGCGCCATTTGCGACCGACGACAATGTTCTCGCCGCCGAATTCGTTCTTGATCGCCGGGAGTACCTCGCTCGGCCAGAAGTTCCACGATCGATCTCTGATGAGCACCCCGGTGTACGCTCGGTCACCTTCGGTGAGTTCGATGCGGTTCACGCGCAGGATCTCCTGCACGCTCGTGAACGACAGAACCGTGAACGTCAGGATGATCAGCGTCGTGCACGTGAGCGCCGTTCTGACCTTTCTCTTCCTCATGTTCGAGACGCCCAACACAAACGCGGTGAACATCGCGCTCATCCGCCCGACGTCGGCACTCAGATAGCCCTGCTGCTCTTTGCGGATCTGCTGCATCTGCGCCGTGAACTTGCCGATGATTACGCCGACGACGAAGACACTCAGCGCGAACACGGTAAACGCAAGCAACACCATGGGCGGCGCCACGGCTATATCGAACGCCGGATGCACTTGCTCGATGAGGACGAACCCCGTGATGAAAATCGAGAAGAACCATAACACCTGGCGTCGGACGTCCACCGAACCGATGAGGAGACGCTCGAGGAAGAACGCGAACGGCAGCAACAACGCCATGTAGAACAGCACGCCCTTCAGCGCCCCGTTGGCCGTGTTCAGGATGTCCGGCAGAACGCGCGATTCCAGCGCGAGAGCTTCGCGGGCATTCGTGAGATATGTGCTGTACTCGTTGCGCGACAGTGCTTCGTCCGCGCGCTCGAGACCCTCCCGCGCGTCTTGATGTATGTCCCGAGTTCCCTCATCGATGATGCCGTGCCGGATGAGTGTCGCGAGGCGGGCGTCGTCCAGCTCCCACATGTCGCGAGCGGCACGGTACGTCGTGTGTGTGAGAAGCGTCTCCGCGACAACGGGGAATCCCAGGCCCTGGCGGTGTTCGGGGCGTTCTATCGAATCGGGAACGTTCGTCAGCATCGCGCGAACGCCGAGCAGGCCCTGTTTGAACAGCAGCTTGGTTTGGGTGCCCGCGTCTATGAAGAAGGTGTTATCGCCGTATCGAATATGCGTGAAGGAGTGCCACGGCTTCGCGTCAGTGCGCGCATCGTAGATCTCGCCCACCGCGAGGTACTGCATGTAGCGGTGGTCCATCATGTTCGTGACGCTCACCGACGCGCATGGGAAAACGACAAGCATCCAGTCGACGAATCTCTGGTTCACCGCCGGTGTGAACGCGTACTGCTCACTCCCGAGGTCCACGGCGTAGAAGATGTGACCACTGTCCACGTCCGCCTTGTACGCGTGGAGCCAGTAGTCGTCCCGCGACCCGGACCACGAATGCCCGTCTATCGGCAGACCGTAGATATCGAATGCTCCGCGCCGGTTCGTGAAAGCTTTGAGGACGTAGGCGCCTCTGTCGGCAATGACGATCGCGCTGTCCACCGGGATATCCGCCGCAACAGCTCCCTTCCGGTCGTCGAACAGCACCGCGCCATGCGCTTCCGCGAAATAGTCGTCCAGCTGCTCTATGTCATCCGGAAGATGCGGATCGGAGATTGCCTGATAGAGAACGGCGGCGGCGGTCCGCACCTGCGTGACTACGGACGACATGTCCAGGTATTCGATCCGGTCATGGGTACCGTGGCGTAGCAGGGCCCGATCGTCGAGAGTACTCAGCGCCACCGCCGGTATGCCCGCAAGCGTGGCGATCTCACTCGTGAACTCGTTCCACCCCGGAAGGAAATGGCCCCACGATTTGCCCGGCACGCCCGCTACGGCGTTGATGAAGTGCCGATCGCTGCGCAGGCCGAGGAACGTCATGAACCGCGTCAGTGCGACGAGCTGACTGTCGTCGAGCGCGGCCGTCGGTACCGTCCTGAGGGAATCGAGATCGTCGAACGCCACGAGCTGCTGCGCGATCCTGATGCTATCCGTTCTCAGCTTGTGCAGCGTGGCGGGAATGGCCGCGATGATGTTGTTGGCGAAGAACTCCGGTGCCTCGGTCGCCTCGCTGTAGGGCGTGTGGCGCTCCGCGGCGATGCGGATCTTCGTTTTGTCCTCCCGCGGAATACGTTCCGCGTTCACAAGCAGATCCGTGTGCTCCCGAATGAGCGTGTCGATGCCATGGTAGACGCTTTCGGTATGCTTCCAATCGACGCTGCCCGATATCGCGTACACCGCCAACAGCCCGGCGAAGGCAGTTCCGACCCAGTACCACATCGGCAGACGCGACGCCATCCGGCGCCGGAACTCATACCCAAGCCACACGCATGCCAGCAGAATCGCCAGTGACCACAGCCATGCCGTTGAGTTGAATACGCGGTGATACCACCGGTAATGATGGAACTCCTCGTACTCAGCCGTCGGGAGGTGCTCTATCGCGCGATACCGATCGCGCAAGGCGTTGATAGCGTCGATTTTCGATACGATCAACGCCCGTATGCCATCGTCGGACATCGACCAGAGCCGTTCGGCGTCGTTCACCACCACCACGTTCGTGGCGTAGTCGTCGAACCGTTTGCCGATCGGGCCGTATGCACGCTTCAGTTCGAGATCCGGTACCTGGTTGTAGAAGCGCCCCTTGTGAAAGACGCCGATATCGCGGGAGTGGCTCGTGAGTGAGAGGTCGATGAGCAGCGCGGGATACCGCCCAAGGATCGGTTCGATGAGTTCCAGCTGAGCCGACAGATCCTCAAGCGCGCCTGTGTGATCGTCCCCGCTGATGCGCGTTACCATTCGGAGGGCTTTTTCGATATCGGTGAGCCGCGCCGCCGCGAGCCGCTCTTCAAGCGACGTGCGTATCTTGCCCTCTCCCTCGGCGATTATCGGGATAAGCTCGTCACGATCGCTCTGCAGCAGGTGCACGAACTCCAAACGCCGGGCTTCGAACTCCTCGATCACGGATGACAGCGCACGCACTGTAGCATGGAACGCCGGCAGGACATCACCACCCGCGTCGCGGAGGTGCACGGCATGCTCCGCCCGAGCGGCATGCAGCTGCTCGCCTCGCCGATCCTCCGCGATGGCGGCCAACCCCAGGTACGCTGCACGAGCCTGCGTCAGCACATACCACGAGGCGGCGAGCGTCGCATGCTGAGCGCGAACGATCGCGTTGAGACGATTCTCCACTTGTAGAGCGCGCTCGTAGTACTCCGGGAACTTACTCGCCAGCCTGTCGTCGCAAACCAGCCGAATGTCCTTCCGTAGCTGATCCATGACACGCATCACTGCGTCCGGATACGACTGCTTCAGCGCGTGGACGAAGTGGCGTCCGCCGGCCATGCTTCCGCTGAATTGGCCGTTCAGCCCCGCGAAGTACACGGAGCGCGGAAGGCGGCTCTCACTGAACACGTGACACAGCTCAACCAACGCAGCGGCGCCAAGCGACGCCTCAGCGCCGGGCGCGACGCCATCGA
Source organism: uncultured bacterium (assembly GCA_964510105.1). Classification (GTDB taxonomy): domain Bacteria; phylum Latescibacterota; class MWCZ01; order MWCZ01; family MWCZ01; genus CAZWQW01. The sequence goes on along the minus strand of CAZEAI010000106.1, from coordinate 4,872 downwards.
CCACCGTTGCCGCATCGATTGGCGCGGTGATGATCACGACTTCCGAAGCGAGCGTCGGGTCGCTTCCAGGCAGGAACGCCGTGACGTTCTCTACCGGAGTGACACCCCACGGTTGCCGCGCGTGGAGCGTGATGGGGCTGCCTGGACGAGACTGAGTCCACGAACGGAGGCGATCGCCAACCTCTCGCGACACCCAGAAGCGGGGAAAATTCACCGATGTCCCGAACGCTCCACCGGTGTGCAGACGCGGATCGCTCGATTCAACGAAGATCGCGGCCCGCGCTCCGAGAGACGCAGCGAGTCGCCACCGCCGAGCGGCGGTAGCCTCGACGAGAACGATGCTTCCGCTCAACTCATGACCATCGTACTCTCGCTCGTCACCCTTATGGACGTACACCAGCTCTCCAGACAGTCCGGAGGGCGGTATCGTGTTCGTCCGAGCGAAATTCGGCAGCAGGCAACGCAACGCAACGGTGTCGCCGACCGCGCCCGACTCACCGGGCAGCAGCGCGTACGCATACTCCTGTCGCGCCGTCGGCACCTCCAAGTGCTGCGACGCGATGCGCTCGAGCCCGAGAGTCTCAAACGTGCCGCGGACGAAGCCGATCGCGTCGGCGTTCCCCGGAAACCCGATGGCGCGACTCTCGCCTGTCCCGACGATGGAGCGCACCGTCTCGGCGACACGAGCCGAGTCCACCAGTGCCGCGGCGGAGGCACCACGCGCGCCGAGTTCTACTCCACTGGGGTTGAGGAGTGTCTCGGCCGCCGTAATCCGCGGCACCGCCACACATAGTGCGGCAATCCAGGCCGGATGACATAGCCGAAACAACGCTGCGCAGGTAGGCGAAAAGGATCTCATACGACTCTTCTCTGTACGTGCGGCTCTTCACTCGGCGCCCTGTCACAACTTCGACGGGAAAGCGATGAGGAGCGTGAATTGTACGCTAGGCGACACCGGCAGAACAACCATGTCCAGCGCATTTCGATATTTTCCCCATGCTGAATCACCACTCTCACCGGTTCTTTCCAGCGCGAACGCGTGCTATCGTCTACTGTCACATCCGGACTGTCGCAGCCAAATTACCGAAAGGGATTCCACAATGAGCCTCGTCGGCAAGACCGCCCTGATCACCGGGAGCACGAGTACAGGCATGGGAAGAAGCAGCGCGCTCCGCCTGGCCAAAGAGGGCGTCAATATCGTCCTGAACTATGGCACACATCGCAACTATGACAACCACCACGCAGGCGCGGACGCGCGAGCGCGCGCCGAACTCGTCGCGGAGCAGGTTCGGGCGCTCGGTGGCACGCCGTTGATCGTCGAGGCCGACACCCGCAGCGAAGAAGACACGGTCCGGATGGTTGAGGAATCGCGCAACGCCTTCGGCTCCATCGATATACTCATTCTGGCGGCGGGCGGTTCATGGACGCCGCAACCCCTCGAGAGCGTCACCTACGAACACTGGCGGGACGTGATAGAGGCCGAAATCGACGCGCAGTGGCTCGCTCTGAAATACGTGCTCCCGATCATGCGCGAGCAGAACTGGGGCCGCATCATAACATTCAGCATGAACGGTGCTGTCACCCGCAAAACGACCGCGGACACAGCGGTGGACTACATCATCGGCAAGAACGCCCGCACGTGGATGGCCCTGGCCATCGGGAACGACGAGTACGACAATGGGATCACGTTCAACGTCATAGAACCGGGGCCGGTGGCACACTTCTCCGAGATCAAGGACGCCGTCGCGCCCATTCTCGGAGACACGGCCAAGTGGGAAACGCGCACCAAGCCTGACGCCCAGGATGGCGCGGAGGCGATCGCATACCTGTGCTCCGAGGCCGGCCGGTTCGTCAGCCAGACGATCATCAGATTCCCGACGGATCACTGGTAGGGTGCTCCGCGCCATCGCCGCCCACGGCGGCGCCGGACCGGTGCGATGCCACCTACCGATGCCACCTACCGACGCTCCCGGCCCGTCGCGCCTCTGGCGCGACGGGCTCGCGTGCTCCGCCGTCAGAGCCAGTGACGCGTGAACGTAACATCAGCGGCTTGCACCTCCAGCAACCACGCGACGTGGAACGGGCTCGGCGCGGGCGATTCGACGCTATGCATGTCGCTGCCCGGAACGAATGAGACACCCGCCTCGCGCAGTCGCCGGTAGAACTCCAGATGATGCTCCGCGAAGGTGGCGTGATTCATCGCCAGCATACGGCCCCAACTCGACTCGTTGATCTCCACCGGGATGTCGTACCGCGCCAGCAACGCGCCAAGCGACCCGATGTCGATGTCCAGAACGCTCTCCAGCCGACTTAGCCCGTCGAAGCCGCTCCCCACCGATGGAAGCGGTGCGCTCAGCGGCATCCGTAACGCGCCGCCCTCCCTTCCCGCTTTACCGACGATAGTGTTGACGGCCTGCCGCAACGGATGCGCCAGTAGCCCGGGAACTCCGAGACGGTCGGATGTCTCGGCGATCCACTCTGCAACGCCACGGAGATATGCGCCGTATGATTCACCGGTAGCATTCGCGCCGGGCTCACCGAGGAAGTAATCGATGCGAGCTTCGTTCAGCAGCCCGCACGTCTGCCCGTCCATGACGGTGCCGGCACCGATCTCGGGAGCGAACAGGATGAGCATGTCCGGCACCTCACGCCCGATTTCGCGCACCTCGCTGGCGAATTGGAGGAAGCCGTCCGCCGTCCCCGCGTAGTGATCGAAGTCGGTCCTCCCCGACCGATAGCGTCCGAAGTGGTCCGTGAGGCCCGCCAACTTCCGGCCGCTCCTCGCGAGGAAATCGACGTACTCCGCCAGGCTCACGTCGGCACCGCGCTCCGTCCCGGCGTGGCAATGGAAATCGATCTCGAACAGCGATAGTGGCGGACGATCTCGCCAACTTCCCATGACGCACCTATCCGGTCGCAAACACTCGGTGATCGGTCTTCGTCTGCTGCAGGATCGGCCGGACACGAACGGCGACAATCCTGCGCACGACATCGCGCCGAAAGGTAGCTCTCCCACGACCCTCCGCAACCGCCCCACTTGCCGCGTGAGAAGCTCACGGACCCGCCACCCGGCAGGGGCACCACATCGCTGCTGCTGCACGAAGGGTGTTCCCCGCGTGCGCTGCGTGCCTTTCGGTGTGCGCTATGGCGTCGCTATCGCCTTATGTCAGTATGCCGGTGACCGCTTCACTCAGGATACGCCCACGAAATCCTTCGATCCGGATGCAGATCGCCAGCGTGCCCTTGACCGCTCGAAATGCGATCCATAATCTCGGGAAGGCCGACGCCCGTCCTGGCTGAAATACGGCTTGAAGCGAAAGCTTGAGCGACTGCGGCCTCCACCGCGCCAGGGACCCTTGGTCACCGCCCGGATACTCGTCCGGCTTGCTACGCGGAAGGATCCATCGCCATGGCTGGTACGGAGAATCGAACACGCGTGATCTCGTTCTCCCACATCAAGGGAGGGGTTGCGAAGACCACGTGCTGTATCAACGTCAGCGCCGGCCTCGCCAGGCGGGGCTACCGGACACTCGCCATAGACATGGACCCCCAAAGCTCGCTCAGCGACGTGTTCCTGCCGCCGGATGCTGCCCCGGCGCAGTCGATCTATCACGTCCTGTACCAGAAGGAGAACGAGGGCGGTCGCGAGATCCCCATGGCGGACGTGATAGTGCCCGTCGCGGAAAACCTCGACCTCGCCCCCGCGACGCTGGATCTCGTCCGCCTCGAGCACCTGCTTCTGCCGGAGGTCGACGGTCGTGATCGGCTCAGGCGATCGCTCCGCGGTCTCGACTACGACTTCATCATCGTCGACACGAGCCCGTCCGTGGGCATACTCACCTCGAACGCGATGATCGCGTCGACAGATCTCATCATACCGGTGCAGGCGAGCTACTTCGCGCTCAAGGGGATCGAGAACATCATGGAGACCTTCTCGACTATCAAAGAGAGGGTGAACGAGGATCTGAACCTCCTCGGAGTGGTCGTCACCATGGTGGACAAGCGAAAACGCCATCCGCAGGACGTTGTCGACGATCTGAAGGAGATATTCCCGGAGGACCTGCTGTTCCGCACCCAGATTCGCGAACTCGCGAAAGTGGAGGCGAGCCCGGGGTACCATCAGGATATATTCACGTACGCCCCGAAATCGCCAGGGGCCGATGACTTTGACGCGTTGATCGAGGAGATCGTGGACCGATGCCGAAATTCGTGAATGCCAACATCACCTCCGGTCGCGCGAAGACCGACGAAGCAGTGAAGGATCTCATCACGCCGGATAAGCGCGTCGGCAAGATGATTCCTCTCGACGAAATTCGCCCAAATCCCAACCAGCCGCGGAAGCATTTCGACGAGGCCGCCCTGGAGGAACTGGCGGAGAGTATCCGTCGACACGGCCTGATCAACCCTGTCACCGTCGATGAAGACGGCGTTATTATCGCCGGAGAGCGGAGATTCCGCGCGTGCGCGATGCTCGGAATGAAGGAAGTGCCGGCGATACGAATGCATGGCTCCATGGAGTTGTCGCTCGTGGAAAACCTGCAACGTCTCGACCTGCACCCCCTTGAGGAAGCCGTTGGATACCAGGCACTCGTCGACGCGGGGAACACCCACGAGCAGATCGCCGCGCGGATCGGCAAGGACCGCTCCGTCGTATCGCATTCGCTACGCCTGCTCGACCTTCCGGCAGACATCCAAGCCGAATGTGTGACGTCACACAACGTCACTAAAGATCAGTTGCTACAGGTGCTTAGCGCGTCCTCACGCGATGACCGGTGGGCCGTCTGGACCGCCATCAAGAACGGTAAGTCCGCCCGCGCCATACGACGCGACCGCAAAGCCAACCAGCAGAAGAAGACCCTTTCCACGAGGATG
>CAZEAI010000105.1:0-18392 GCA_964510105.1 uncultured bacterium | reverse complement strand
TCTCATCGGTGGTCGCCGTGAATTCCACACCGTCGCCGGGACCTTCGCAGGTCAGGAGCGGCTTCAACGGCTGGCCATCCGGCCTCGGCAGAATGTGGGCAAGGTACCAACGACGCCACAGGTTTACCGCTCTGGATTCCTCGCCCGTCCAGAACAGGATCGTCATGCGCGGAGTCCGGATGCTCTCCCCCGGCATGAGACGCAGGTTGGTCTTCTCCTGCCCCACGCGGACGCGGATGCCGTCCTCCCTTCCGTCGAATGTCGCCGCCCACTGCCCGGGCCAGCCGATCGCCATGGTCGCGCCGCCGTCCTCGAACATGACGCGGTAGTACGGGAAAGCGCCATCGCACGGACGACCGCCGTTGGGGGCGAAGTCGAGCGAGACGCCTTCGCCCACGGGCGTCCTCTGAGGCGCAAATCCGTCTTCGCTACAGATATCGCCGTTGCAGTGGTACAGAACCGGGAGAGAACCGCTCAGCGTACCATCCATTGCGAGGATGTCGCCGATGATCGGCGTGGCCTCGTGGCCCGTATTCGTAAGCCACGCCACCCACTCGACAACGGGGTAGTCGCGGTATTCCGTGCACTCGACTCGGACGGCCAGACCGGTTGCGGGCTCCGTGCCTTCAAACACCGTCTCAACGATGTTCGCATCGATACGACGGGACGTCACCACCGGCTGCCAGACATCCGGGATGCCGCGAACGTCGGTCCCGTCGTACGTGAAGCGGACCGGCAGATCGGCGGGGACGGAAAGGCGATGCTTCGCCCACTCGCGGCTCCTCGACATGTCCTCGGGCTGCGTACCGTTAGCATCGTGCATCATCGTCATCTCGACATCTCTCCGTGGTACGTCGTCGATGCGCTACATGCCCGCATCAGTTGTACCGCTCCGCGGCGTCGATAGCGGCCCGGGTCCAGACGTGCAGCCGGTCCAGGTTGCCCGCAAGCGTCTGCAGTTCGCGCAGCACGATCTGGTACGGACGGCCCTGCAGTTGCCGCGCGCCGTCCTCAAGGTCCTGCCGCACGCGCGGAACTTCGGCGAAGACAACGGCGCTGGCCTTCTGTCGCCACATGATGCAGTAGTCCGTACCGGTCCTCTCCAGAACGGCGGAGAGATCGGTCCACGCGCTGCACACGAAGATTCGAAGATTCGGTATCGAGAGAACACCGTCGATCTTCGTCGTCAAGTTCTCGCAGCATCCGTATCCGACGAGGCCGTGCCGCTCGAAGATCGGCCTCTGATAGTCGAGACAGAACTCCTCCCACATCGCCGGGGAGACGGCATCAAACTCCTGCGAGTTCGCCATGCACCAGCAATTGTCGAATCCGTACGATCCGTCGACATTCGGCTCGCCGATGGGATCGCTCGCGTTCATGGCTCCGACATTGTTCGGCGTCACGATATCCGCGTCCTCGACGGCATCCATGGCGGCGAGGGCCGCGTCGCGCAGACACGACATCAGGCGGTGCATCAGATCGGGCTCGTCGAGCATGTCCACCATCATCTGCTCAAGGCCCCGCAAGTCCGCCGCGGACGATCCCAGCGTCGCGCCGTACGCAGGACTGCCCTCGATCCGCACCGGAGCGATATCGGCAAACAGCTCGCTCATGCGCTCGAATCGCTCTTGCGTGGTCCCGGCGTTGTACGAAAACGCCGGCGTGGTGAGCCGATCGAAATCGTCGCGCGTCTTCAGTGGAGGGTCGTACGCCCACGCGCCGCCTTTGACAGTGGTGCCGTGGTGGCTGATATCGATTCCCCAGTAATTCGCCGGAGTGGCGTCGAACGCGGCGCGAACGGAGAAGTAGCTCTCCACCGGCGTGTCGTCGCCGATCTCCCGCTTCTGAAGCGTCTGCCGGAACCCGTACTCCAGCGCCTTGTACTCCGGGATCTCGCATGTGAGGCTGTCCTGCGGCATGATCTCGCTCCAACAGCCTACCGGCCGACAGTACACCGGTGCGCGATCTGGCCTCCGAAGCGCATTCACGTCGCGCCACCGTTTCCGCACGACCTGCATGCGAGGCTCGTTCGCGAATTCGATGACCTGCCGGGCCAGTTCGCGGACGAGATCCCTTTCGCGCTTCTCAGACGCCGATACCATGCCACCTCACCTTTCGATACTTGCTCAGCCGAACCGGATCGCCCGTCCGCCCATTCCATCCAGACCTAGTGTCAGCCCGTGCGCGTCCGCGCCCGCCGAGACTTGCACCGTCTCTCCGGAGAGTAGATCCATCGCCGACGTTGCGCTCACGGGATGCCGTACAGAGACGTTGACGCTCACGGGATGTACGAGGTGATTCACCGCAAGCAGTATCACGCTTCCGTCGACCTCGAACAGCCCGCACTCGACGTTCGGATTATCCGGCGACGCGATGGGCGTAACTCCGAAGGACGCAAGCTCCTCGCGTATCATGTCTTCGACCGCTGGCTCGATCCGCACGCGCTCCTGGCGAGCCCAATCGTAGACGCCCATGCCCGCCGCATAGTCGACGCCGATGAACGTACCCGCCCGCAGCAGAAGACCTTCACCGATCGGATACCGCGCGATCGCCAACGTGTCGTTGTCGAACACCGAAACGACTTCGCAACCCTCACGCGGGTTCAGCGCTTGCGCGCCGGCGCGGGACACCATCGCCGTACCGTCGGGGAGCGTGTAAGTCCGGCACGGCTCCTCGGAGGACGACACCGTCACAGGAAATACGGTGCCGAACGGACTGGTGCTCAGGTCACCGAAGTCCGCCAGCACCATGCCGCCCGACCGTGAAAAGCCCTCGACGCGTTCCCGCGCGACCGGCTCAAGCGACGAGTTGCCCCAGACGCAGAGCGCCCGGTAGCCTCGTTCTTCCAGAATACCGGCGGCAACCTGCGATTCGTCGATGGTCTCGATCTGGAAGCCAATTCGCGAAAGGAGCTGGTAGGCGCCCATGAGATCGTCACCGCGCGTCTCGGATCGGGTCTGCGCGAATGTCGCCCAGGGAACGAGCAGCGCGATCGGATCCTTCAGCGGTCGTGCGTCGCCCAGTAATTCCACGAGCCTGATCATCTCATGGCTCGCGCCGCGCGCATCGGGAAGCAGACTAGCGTCGGCCCACCAGATGAGCCCGTTCGCGCCGTGGATGAGAGCGCTGTAGATCTGCTCGTGGTATCCCGCGTGGGGAGGCCGAGTGCCGGTGGGCAAGGCGCCTAACGGGCCGGCCGCGAACGCCTGCCCATTCGTCCAGAAGCTGCGCTCGAACCCGATTGAGCTCTGAGTCACGTCCTGAGTGAACGTGTAGAGGTAGATTCGCCAGAGCGATCCCGGCGTCGACTCCATCGGATACTGATCGTTGAAGGCGTGCTCCAGACGACGGCCCATCGTCCAGAAGTTGTTCCCTGAGTAGACGCAATCCCATGTATTGGGGTACCAGTCGTTGATCTCGTGAGTTACGAGTGCACCCGGCAGTTCTCGCTCTATGGCCTCGCGCTGAACGGTGATCGCATCGGGTACCGCGTCTGCGTGGTAGTCAACCCAGTCCTGCCATAGCTGGAGGTCCTCCCCGGGTGCCCTCGGTGGCGCGACTTCGTCGAACGCGTCGATGTCACCGCCGCGGGCGGCGTTGTATGCGCCGAGCGAGTTGTCGTACCGCTCGACGAGCCACGGCGCGAAACCCCTGACACAGTCGTCGCAGTAGCACGTCATCTCGGCGATTGTCCCACCGTGACCGTCCGAGGCATCCACCTGATACTGCATCTCGTGCCCGATGGCGATCACCGTCCGACCGTGGTGCCGCAACACAGCTTCGTGCGATCCATAGAGCTTGCACACCTGCCTGACGTAGTCCACAACCTCGGTCAGGTAGGACGCATTCCGGTAGCAGTACCCCCCCCACGAGGAGCCCCGGGAACTCGACCTGTCCTCGCTCGTGACGCAGCACATCTCAGGACGCGCGTCGGTATCGGGCTCGTAGGTCGGCTCCAGGAGGATGGAGACGCCGAGCGATGCAGCGTCGTCGAGGAACGCCGTTATCTCCCGCGCGCGCTCCGGAGTGACATCGTCGCGGAAGAGGATCATCTCGCACATCGGAAGCTCAAGCTCCGCGATGAGGCGCAACATCGTGGCGCCGGACTCGGTACCCGGATCGAAGTGGCAGGTCGCCCCAACGACTGGGCGTGTCGCGTCATTCACGTGAGGAACTCCGGCGTAACGTTGTCATTGCGTGAGAACGCATCAGAACCAAGCATACCGCCGCGCGTCCAACGACCCAATTGGGTGCCACTGCACGCCGCCCTCGGACGGGCTGCACGCATTCTACCTGAAGGGACACCGGCCATGGGGAACGTGCGACCGGGAACCACTTAGCGACGTCGTCTGCGCGGAGAGGCGGTCGGTCACGTCGGTCCCGCCGACGCCGTGCGGCGACTCGCCCCTGCTGGACGTGCTGGAGCACGCGCAGGGCGTGGGCGGCGAGCGGGTCAGGCGCCACATCGTGTACGCGCCGATACCATGCCACGCCACCTCGCGCTACTCGTGTCAGGCGAACCGAATCGCCCGTCCGCCCAGCCCATCGATGTGCAGCCTCGCCTCGACAACGCCCGCTCCCGCCTCGACCCGGACCGTCTCGCCCGTGAGCACGTCGGTCGCACCATCCGCGCTCAGCGGCTGACGCACGGAGACCTTGACGCTGACGGGATGCACAAGGTGATTCACAGCCAGCAGGTGGATGCCGCCGTCAACGTCGAAGAGAGCGCACTCGACGTTTGGATTGTCCGGCGAAGCGATGGGCACAACGCCAAAGGACGCAAGCTCCTCGCGTATCATGTCCTCGACCGCGGGTTCGATCCGCACACGCTCCTGGCGCGCCCAGTCGTAGACGCCCATGCCCGCCGCATAGTCAACGCCGATGAACGTGCCCGCCCGCAGCAGGAGGCCTTCACCGATCGGATACCGCGCGATCGCCAGCGTGTCGTTGTCGAACACCGAGACGACCTCGCAGCCCGGGAGCGGGTTCAGCGCCTGCGCGTGATCACGGGACACCATCGCCGTGCCGTCGGGCAACGAGTACGTCCGGCACGGCCCCTCGACCGACGACACCGTCTCCGGAAATACGGTACCGAACGGGCTGGTGTGCAGATCGCCGAAGTCAGCCAGCAACATCCCGCCCGACCGCGCATGTGGATCGAGTGACGAGTTGCCCCAGATGCAGAGCGCCCGGTAGCCCCGTTCCTCGAGTATGCCCGCGGCTACCTGCGACTCGTCGATGGTTTCGATCTGGAACCCGATTCGGGAGAGCAGCTGGTACGCGCTCATCAGGTCGTCGCCGCGTGTCTCGGATCGCGTCTGCGCATGCGTCGCCCAAGGGACAAGTAGCGCGATCGGGTCCTTCAGCGGGCGGGCGTCGCCGAGCACCTCGACGAGCCGGATCATCTCGTGACTTGCGTCGCGAGCGTCGGGAAGCAGGTCGCTACCGGTCCACCAGATCAGGCCGTTCGCGCCGTGGATGAGTGCGCTGTAGATCTGCTCATGATATCCGGCGGTCGGAGGCCGGGTGCCCGTGTGGGCTCCCTGCCAGGCGGCAAAGGCCTGCCCATTCGTCCAGAAGCTGCGTTCGAATCCGATCGAGCTCTGGGTCACATCCTGAGTGAACGTATAGAGATAGATCCGCCAGAGCGATCCCGGTGCCCACTCCATGGGATACTGGTCGTTGAACGCGTGCTCCAGGCGACGGCCCATGGTCCAGAAGTTGTTCCCCGAATACACGCAGTCCCACGTGTTGGGGTACCAGTCGTTGATCTCATGCGTCACCAGCGCGCCCGGCAGCTCGCGCTCGATCACCTCACGCTGAAGCGTGATCGCATCGGGGATCGCATCGGCGTGGTAGTCGACCCAGTCCTGCCAGAGCTGGAGGTCCGACCCCGGCTCGCGGGGAGGCCCGACTCCGCCGAACGCATCGATGTCTCCGCCATGCGCGGCGTTGTACGCGCCGAGCGAGTTGTCATACCGCTCAACCAGCCACGGAGCGAAGCCGCTGATGCAGTCGTCGCAGTAGCACGTCATGGCGCCGATCGTGCCGCCGTGGCCGTCCGATGCCTCGACTTGGTACTGCATCTCGTGACCGATGGCGATCACCGTGCGACCGTTGTGGCGCAGCACTGCCTCGTGGGACCCGTACAGCTCGCACACCTGCCGAATGTAGTCCCCAAGTTCCGTCAGGTAGTCAGCGTTCCGATAGCAGCAGCCTCCCCACGCCGAACCGCGGGAACTGCGCTTGCCGTCGCTCGTGATGCAACACATGTCCGGACGCGCCTCCGTGTCCGGCTCATACGTCGGCTCCAGCAGGACGGCGACGCCCAGCGACGCGGCGTCGTCAAGGAACGCGGCAATCTCTCGCGCGCGCTCAAGGGAGACATCCGGACGGTACAGGATCGTCTCGCACATCGGAAGCTCAAGCTCCGCGATGAGGCGCAACATCGCGGCTGCCCTCTCAGAGCCCGGGCCGAGGCAGGTCGCTCCTACAACGGGGCGTATCGTATCATTCATGTGGATAACTCCGGCGTAACGTCGTCAATGCGTGGCACACGGCACCGATTGAAGCATACCGCGCGAGAGCCGACGACCCAATTGGGTGACACCGGCCCACATCGCACCAAACAGCTACGCACTCACGGCACGAAGGTACGTTCGGCATGGCGGATTCGGTTCAGGAAGTGTGCGCGGGAAGACGCTCGATCACGTCGGTGACGCCGACGCTGTGCGCTCTGCTCGGCATCGATGCGCCCGCGCTCTGCACGGATTCACCGCTTGTCGAGGTGCTGGAACATGCGCGGGAGCGCGGTATCGAACGCGCCGGGCGCTGCCTCGTGTACGCGCCTGACGCCGTCGGCACATTCCTCTACGACCGACACATCGAGTCGTTCGCGCCGGTGTTCGTACACGCCCCGGTGCGAGCGTCTCTCTGTTCGGTGATGCCTTCAGTGACGCCCGTCTGCTACACGTCTATGTTCACCGGCGCGCCGCCCGAAGTCCACGGACTCACCGCGCCGAGCCGACCTCGCCCTATACTCACGTGCGACACCATCGTCGATGCACTCTTGCGCGCGGGCCTCAGGGTCGCCATTGCGGCGAAAAAGGGGTCGAGCATCGGACGCCTCTTCCTCGAACGCCACGCGGACTACCTCCTCGAACCGGACGATGAATCCGTGAACGCCGGCGTGTTGGAGCTCATCGAAGCTGGACGTCACGATTTCATCATCGCGTACAACAACAAAGCGGATAAGGCGTTACATCGCACCGGTCCCTGCTCGGCCGAGCGGATCGCCGCGCTCGGCGCGTGTATCGACACGTTCGCCGAATTCGGCGCCGCTATCGACCGCCACTGGGGAGAGTACGACCGCGCCATCGCTTTCACACCGGACCACGGCGGCCACTTAATCGCCGAAACCGGACGCGGCAAGCACGGCGAGTGCATCCCCGAGGACATGCACGTGGAACACTTCTTCGGCGTGCGGCCGCGCGAGGGGTAACGCGGGCGCAACAGAAATGGGGGCCCGCCTGCGCGACGAGCCCCCATCCGTCAGAGCGTCTCTCAGGTGTCCGTCAAGCTACCGGACGAGCGACATCCTGCGCACGCTTACGCTCGTGCCACTCGTGAGACGATAGACATAGATGCCACTGGCGACGTTCCGGCCGGCGGCGTCCAGGCCGTCCCACGTTACTTCGTGCATTCCGGTCTCCATCGCTCCATCGACCAGCACGCGAACGACCTGCCCGTTCGCGTTGTAGATCGACAATTGGACCGGACCGGCTTCGGCGATACCGAATCGTATAGACGTCGTCGGGTTGAACGGGTTCGGTGCATTCTGCGCCAACGCGAACTCAACCGGAATCGCCGCGATCGCAGGAATGCCACCCTCGTTCAACGACACAGACTCGATCGTCGGCATCGATGTCAGATCAACGCCTTCGATACGAAGCAGTACGCCGGACTCCTGATCGGGCAACGCGAGGCCGACGTCGAGGATGCTGCCTTCCTGACGGTACGCGACGTGGGTTCCGGCAACCGTAACTTCCGGAGCGCCCTCGCCGAGATCGAACGTGAAGTCGCAGCCGAGGACCCCGTCCACGTCATCGATCGACACGATCCAGGCCCCATCGTCCGAACTCACCGAGACCACGCGCGGATCGACCCTAGCGAGTCGCGGCGTCGCTGGCACACTGCCGCCAAGCACCGGGAACACGTACCCGGGATTCACGACCTGGTAGAGCACGAGCGCGGCATCATACGCAGTGACCGCCTCGCTGGCTGTGACATCTGCCAGGATCTCGTTGATCGACGCGCGAATGCGCGTGCTGAACTGGAGAATCCAGGACGCATCCAACGCGGTAACGTCGCCGCTCTCCGTGACGTCGCCGAACCGATCCGGCACGTTGATGGCGACCTCGTCAGTGACGGCGTCGATACCGTCGGTCACGCTGAACACCGCGACGGTGTCACCAGCCTGCAGGTAGTCGGCGGTCCAGGTGAATACCTGAGTCCCCGGATCGAATGCCGCACCCACCGGGCCCGTGGTCATGCTGTATGTCAGGTCTTCGAGGTCCAGATCGGTGGCGCCCACGGAGAACGAGAGCTCCACCGTCGGCTCGGCCGTAGTGTCCGGCCTTGCATCCCAGACGGGTGCCCGATTCACGTTGTTCACCGTGATGTCTACGGAGAGCAACAAATAATCCTCGGTGTCGAAGACGCTGAATTCAGCCGCGTACACACCCGAGTCGAAGTGGTCGGTAACCCAGGTGAAATCCCCGGTGCCCGCGTCAAACGACGCCGCGGCGGGCCCGTCGGTCATGGCCAGTGTCATGGTCTGGCCATCAGGGTCCGTTGCCGACACGGTGAAAGCCACGGTCTGCGCCTCATCGACGACTTGCGCGCTCACCGCGTCGAAGATCGGCAGGCGGTTCACGTTGTCCACTCTGATGTCGACATCCATTGCCTGCGGTGTCGTGCCGTCTGTGACATTGAACGTAGCAACGTAGGAACCGGAGTCCTCGTACGTCGTAGTCCACGAGAACGTCCGCGTGCCCGCGTCGAAAGCCCAGCCCGTCGGAAGCTCGCCGGGCATGCTGTAGGTCAACTCCTCGAGGTCGAGATCGCTCGCCTCGACGACGAACTCGACAAGCTCGGTCTCGTTGACTGTCTGGGCCGGGGTCTGAGTCCACGTCGGCAGGCGGTTCACGTTGTTCACCGTGATGGCCACCGTCATGTCCACGGTATCGAAACCGTCGTCGACCCGGAACGTGGCCGAGTGCGGTCCGGCGTCGAAGTAACCGGGCAGCCAATCGAAAACCTGCGTTCCCGGCGTGAACGTCGCTCCCGTCGGCAGCGTCGTAGCGCTGTACGTGAGTCCGTCGCCGTCGCCGTCAGTGGCGTTCACCGTGAAGGACAGGGTCTGGTCCTCATCGGTGCTCGTGTCGGCCTGAGCATCCCACACCGGCAGGATGTTCACGACGCTGATCTGCCCGTCGACGAGCCCGACCGCAGCCTCGTTGGCGTGCGTTTCGGGATACGCCACCCACGTCAGCGAGTAGTTCCCGAGAGTCGCGCCGGCAGGTATGTCGATCTCGAGAGTTGCGATGGCGCCCCCAACCAGGTTGACCGGAGCACCGGACGCAAGACCGACGAACAGCGTGTCGTCCACCATGTTGATAGTGCTGTCCTCGAACGCCGTGCTGCTGATCGAGTATCCGTCGACGATCGTCGGATCGATCAGAATCGCCATGTTCACGCCGTAGACGTTAACGAGATCGCCGGTAATGTCGACCGTCGCGACGCCCGCGCGGGGCGCGGACACACTGGGCGCACTGAGCGTGTTCCCCACAGATGCAATCGCCGTCGTCGCCAACAGGCAGCCCGCCGCTAGCGCGGTACTCGTCAGTCGCTTGAGAGACATGGGTGCTCCCCCCTCAGGTTGTACTTCACTAGATCGGTACTCCACGTCATCGAAATTCGCATATAGCTCATCACTGCCGCCTACCGGACCAGAACCATCCGGCGCACGGTTGTCTCACGAACTCGTTTGGAGGTGGCGTCCCCATCCGGCGAAGCTGAGGCCTGCCACTGCAGGCGGTAGAGGTACACGCCACTACCCATCTCGCGCCCTGCGTTATCTCGACCATCCCAGATCACCATGTGGAACCCGACCGGTATGGACCGATTCACCAGCTCACGCACGAAGCGGCCCGTGGCGTCGTAGATAACCAGGCTCACGTCGCCATCGTGGGGCACACCGTATCGTATCGTCGTGGACGGGTTGAACGGATTCGGCGCATTCTGCGAAAGCTCGAACCGCGCGGGCCGGGCGACGTGGGCCTCGATTTCACCCTCGTTCAGACTCACCTCCACCACCTGCGGAGGACTGCTCATCATCCCGATGATGCGAATCAGCGGCTCATCGTTCTGCGGCATGCGCGCCACGGCGACTCGGACGTTGTCACCCTCGCGATGCGCTGCGAACTCGCCTATGCCTACGAACTCGGCATCTGACTGCGGACCCACCTCGAACTCGAAGTCGGCACCGGCGATATCAAGCGGCGTGCTGGCGTCAAGTTCCCAACCACCCTCGATCTCGCGCCACGTCAACATGCAGAGCGACTTCCGCGCCTCGCGGGGCATCGATCCGCCACGGACCGGGAAGACGTATCCCGGCGCAACGACCTTGTGCAGAATCAGCGCGGCATCCAGTGCCGAGCCCGAGCCATTCGCAGTGACGTCGGCGCGCCCAAGGTTGATGTCCGCGCGCTGGCGGACACTGTACTGTAGCACCCACGACGCGTCGAGCGCCGTCAGGTCGCCGCTCAGCGTGACGTCGCCGTACCGGTCCGGCACTACCATGCCGACGGTGTCCGTCGCCGAGTCGTAGCCGTCTGTGACGCCGAAGACCACCAGCGTGTCGCCTGCCTGTGCGAGTTCCGGTGTCCACGTCAGCGTCTGCGTCAGACTATCGAACGCCGCGCCCACAGGGAGCTTGAGTCCCTGGAACGTCAGTTCGTCGCTCTCGTCGTCTTCAGCCGTGACGACAAACGCCAGCGAAACCTCCGGCTCGGCGGTCGTATCCGCTTGCGCGACGAAACTCGGAGCCATGTTGATGTACGTGAGCAGCCCGTCGGTGAGCGTCGGAACCGCGATGCCCTCCAACGTCGTCGCGGGGCCCTGCCAGAACACCTGACGCTCGCCCGGCGGAACCGCCAGAGCCAGATCGACTTCCAGAATCGCTACGGTATCGTCCACCACCGTCACAAGCCCGGTTGCGTTCAACGTAACCGTAACGGTGCTGTCGCTGAACGTTGCGTCGCCGGTGTCATACCCGTGGGAGACGAGAGTCACGCCGGAGAATGCGCCGACGCCGTCCTCAACACTGAACACCAGGCTCGCATCGTGCGAGGCGGCGACTCTGCCGATGATCGGTACCTGCACCGTGGCGCCGCGATACTCGGCGAAGTCCGGAAGCACGAAGTACTGAAGCGCATCCTGATCGACCGAGAGTGCGCCCATATCGGCGCGCGTGCTGTCAGGATCAAGCGACGACGCCGGATCGCCGGTATCCATGCACGGCGAGCCGTCGGTAAGCGAGTAGTCGCCGTTCGCCGCGTCGACGAAGAGCGGATCGAGGTCGATGTTGCCCGTGCCTGTCCAGCCACCCGCGATGTCGCTGTACGTCACAGTGGCTGTTCCAGCGCCTACCGTGACGATCTCCTCAAGACTGTTCTCCCACAGTACACAATTGAGGAGTGTGGCGATTCCGTTGTCCTGAACGTGGATCGCGCCGCCATTGCCAAGGCTATCCACACTATTGCCGGCGAATGTCGCGTTTGTCAAGGTCGCGGTCGGAGTTCCGACGTCGTGCCACAGCCGCAAGCCGCCGCCGTAGCCGGTCAAGGCGGCGTTGTCGACGACCAGACTACGCTTGAGGTAGAGGTCTGCATCGTTGCGAACAAAGATGCCGCCGCCGGACACGGTCGCTTCGTTCGCGCGGATCACGGTGCTGTCTATCACCACCGTGCTGGTGCCATCCGCGAAGAGCCCGGCGCCGTAGCCTGCGGTGTTGCCCGTGATGGCTCCGTGCGTGAACTCCAGCCGGGTGCCATCACCACCAACGTATGCGCCGCCGCCGTAATCTGGAGCGTTGGCGTTCCCGTCGCTGATTCGCGCGTAGGCGAACGTACTGGTATCGCCACCCGTGAAGCGCAATCCGCCCCACTCGTCTGCAACACCCTTCAGGAAGCGAACCGAATCGGTCGCTGTGCCGGTAGCGTGCAGCGCACCCAGAACGACGAACGTCGTATCCATGTCGAGCAGCACGTCGACCCCGGCCTCGATCGTCAGCGTATACGCGGAATCGAGCACGATCGGACGATTCACCCGGTATGGGCTGCCCGCGGCTGTCCACGTCTGCGTGGCGATATCCCCACCGATGACGGTGTAGCCCGCGCTCGACAGGTCCGTCGGATACGCGCCAAGATCGCGGCGCGTACCGTCGGCATCGAGGCTGTCGGGATGGCCCGCGTTCACCGCGGGCGATCCAAGCGCCAGCGAGTAGTCGCCGTTGGCCGTGTCGACGAACATCGGATCGTAGTCCATGTTCTCATCGCCGAGCCCAACGTACCCACCGACGATGTTATGGGACGGCCAGACGGTGGTAGCACCGTCGTAGGCGACGTTATTCGGGGTGTTCGCCCACGCGATGCTGTTGATGATATATCCGGTTTCACCTTCGAAGTACATGCCGCCACCCGTCGTCGCGGCGCTATTCCCCACCACAGTGCAGTTGCGTGCGAGGAGCGTCTCGACGCCACCGGTCGAACCACTGAACCCACCTCCACCTTCGCCTTCGTGCGCCACATTGTTGGCTATGAGGCAGTGGTCCAGTTCGAAGTGGCCATCCGCGCCGAACAAGCCGCCGCCGCCGGCTGCCTCGTTGCGCGTGACACGTACATTTGTGAGGTACACGTCGTCATACAAGGCGGCGATTCCGCCTCCCGCCATCGCCATGTTGCTGTCGACGTCGACATCGTTCATGATGAGCGTCCCCTCGCCGCCCGGAGGTGGCGGAAGACCTTCTATGCCTCCCAGCGTCACGAGAACACCACCGCCGATCATGCCCGAGTTACCGTGTATTTCGCTCGAGTAGATCTCCACGTGCGAGTAGTCGGAGTATATGCCGCCGCCGCCCATGGACGTGTTGTCGGAGATGGTGCAGCCGGTGATCGTGACGATCGACGGTATCACTCCTTCACCCATTTCGCCCTCGACGGCGAGACCTCCACCGCCGGCACTCACAGACTCGTTGCCTACTATCACGCAACCGTCGAAGGTGACCTCACTCAGGTAGATTTCGACGCCGCCGCCGAGCTGGGCATCGCACGTATTGCCGCTGATCGTGCAGCCGGTGAACGTAGCGTACGCTTCAACCACAAGTACGCCACCACCATACTCATCCGCGGTATTTCCGGTCACGATGCAGTCGGTGAACTGCCATTCGTCGACGTCTCCATACACGAATACGCCACCACCGTCGTACGCGTAGTTGTCGTCGAACGTGCAGTCAGTGAACGTGACCGGCGATTCGTTGGCGCCGACGCCTCCCCCGTAGTTAGAATCCGCTGAGTTGCCGGCTATCGTGCAGCCGGTGAACGACGACGATCCGGCATAGTCCAGAACCACTCCGCCGCCGGGACCGCTGGAGGCCGTGTTCTCGGATATCTCGCAGTCGGTCGCCACCACCGAGCCATCGTCGAGCACACCGATGCCTCCACCGGCGGTGCCCTCGTTCCCGTGGATGCGGGAGTCCGCGATGTCGAGATGGGTTCCCATTCCGGCCACTGCGATAGCGCCGACGGGATATGCCGCGTCGACGTACGCCGGTCTGGCCAGGCCACCGCCACGTAGAGAGGCGGACTGCCACGCGCCTCGATCGCGCTCGGCACCTTCGTCAGACGAGCGAGCGGTCTTCGTCCCAGCCCCGGCGTCCACGTAGACGCCGGTAATCTCGGCATAGTGGACCGTGCTCGTGTCACCACTAAGTATGCGTAGGCCTCCCCACTGTGATGCCACGTACGGGAGGAAGCGTATCGTGTCGCTCTCCGTGCCAACGGCGTACAACTCGCCCTCGACCACGATGGCAGCATCGACCTGCGCGCGCACTTCGACGCCTGGATCGATGGTAAGCGTCTCTCCCGTCTTCACCGTACACTGCTGCGTGACGTAGTATGGCATGCCCGCGACATCCCACGTGCTCGTCAGGATCGAACCTGCGATGCTCGTGCCGGCCTGCGTCGACGGATAGGCGCCCATGTCCGCGCGCGTGCCGTTGGGATCGAACGTCGTTGGGTCACCTGCGTCGACACACGGAGACCCTCCCTGCAGACTCAAGTCGCCGCCAACCGAGTCGACGAACATCGGATTCGAGTTGATGTTGCCGATACCCGCGATGATCGTGTCGCCCATCACGTCGCTATAGGTGATGTTGAACGAACCGGAGGTCGTGTCGAGAGCCAGCTCCGCCGGCGTGTTGCCCCATATGACGGTGCTCACGATCGACAGAGCGGACTCGGTGTAGATGGCGCCCGGCGCGTCGCTCGTGGCCGGCGCTCCGCTCAGCTTGCTGGGCGGTGGCGGCTCCGGCGTGCCGAGCACGGCCTCGTTGCCGACGAACGTGCAGTTCTCGACGGTGACCGGAGCGTTCCATACGTACAAGCCACCGCCTTTGCCGTCCGGGTCGCTTTGTGGCGTGGCAACGTTGCCCGAGAAGAGACAGTGGTCGAGCGCAACCGGGCAGTTGTAGGCGGAGAGGCCGCCGCCGTCGCCGCCGGAGTTGTTCTCGAATCGGCAATTGGTGAAGCTGCCCGCGATTCCCCACGAGTCGATGCCACCACCGTCGTCCCCCGCGGTGTTGCCGGAGATGATGCAGTCGACCATCGTCAGATCGCCGTTGGCCTCTATCCCTCCGCCGTAGTAGCCCGCCGTGTTCGACGAGACGGTACATCCGGTCATGGTTACCGTTGCGTGCACCGTCCCAGGAGCCATGTATATGCCGCCGCCATCTTCGGGCGTCTGGTTGCCGGAGATCGTGCAGCCGTCGAAGTCGGTGCTGCCACCGTAGATGGCGAGCCCTCCGCCGAATCTCGTGTTCGTGACGATGTTGTCGCTGATCGTGCAGCCGGAAATCGCCGCCGTCGAGTTCGTAAGGTACACGCCGCCGCCGTCGTAGCCCGCGGTGTTGGTCGTGATGATGCAGTCGGTAAGCGTGGCGTCCATGCCACTGTACAGGTGCAGCCCGCCTCCGTAGTAGTCTGCGGTGTTGTCAATGATCGTGCAGCCCGTCAGGACCATCGTCCCGCTCGCACCGGCAGGATCGGCGCCCAGAGCACCGCCTTCGTCGGACGAATGGTTGTTGCTGATCGTGCAGTTGGTGAATGTGACGACCGCCTCCGCCAAGGCAACACCGCCACCAAATGGCGACGTGTTGCCGCTGATGACACAGTCCGTGAACTCGCCCGCAGCCGTGTAGCCCACACTGACGGCGCCACCGGCCACTGCCGACGTGTTTCCGGACAGCTCACAGTCGTGTGCGGTAACATATGACCCGTGTGCCGCGGCGATGCCGGCGCCGTAGGGTGCGGTGTTGTCGTAGATACGCGAGTGGGCGATCCCGAGCCCCGTGCCCGCGTCGCTAACCATCAACGCTCCGCCCGGCGTCACATCGTCGTCGTACGCGGGCTTCGCCACCCGTGCAGCCCTCGCGGCCGCGGAGGGTGCGGCCCGGCCCGTTCTGGGATCCCTCGTAACCGGCGTCTCGATCTCGGGGACGCGGGCGACCTTGCCTCCCCCGAAGTAAGCATCGACGAACACGCCGCTGATTGCTACATAGTGAACCGTGCTCGTATCGCCGCCGAAGAAGCGGAGGCCGCCCCACTGGGTCGCGGTGGGATACAGCCCGAACCGGATCGTGTCGCTCGCCGTGCCGACGGCATGCAGGCTACCCTCGACGATGATCGCGACGTCCTGACGTGACTCCACCGACACGCCCGGCTCGATCGTCAGCACTTCGCCCGTCGCCACGGTGCACTGGTCAACGACGTAGTACGGGCTCTCGGCCAGCGTCCACGTCGTGGTGGTGATCGTGCCGGCGACGGTGTTCTGCTGGGCCGGTATCGCGCCCATGTCGGCGCGTGTGCCATCGGGGTCGAGTGACGTAGCCGGATCGCCTGCGTCGATGCAAGGCGATGTCGGCTGAAGCGCGAAATCGCCGGCCAGAGAGTCGACGAAGAGCGGATCGGCGTTGATGTTGCCCGTGCCGGCCCAGACCGTATCGCCCTGGATGTCACTGTACGTGGCGGAGGCCGTGCCGCTGAATACGTTGATCCCAATCGGCGAATTGCTCCATAGGATGGAACTCTGGAACGTCGTGGTAGCGTCATGTTGGCGCATTCCACCGCCGCTGATCCCGGCGGTGTTGCCCCCTACGGTGCAGTTCGCGACCGCGAGGGTGCTGCCATCGTTGTACAGCCCGCCGCCGTGGGCCCCCGCGCTGTTGTCGATGATGACGCACCTGGTGAGCGTTGCCGTGCTGCCGCTGACGCGGACCCCGCCAGCCCAAACGTCGGCTGTGTTGCCCTTGATGAGGCAGTCCGTGAGCGTCATGTCGCCGATGGCGCCATGTAGCCCGCCACCGTCCACGCTGACACTGTTGCCCGTGATCGTGCACCTCGTGAGCGAGAACGTGGCGGCCGTACTGTACATTCCACCGCCGTAGCTGCCGGTGTTGCCGCTGAGCACGCTGTTCTCCATCACCAGCCTCGTGCCCACGTCGGACAGGCCCATTCCGCCGCCTGCCATGCCGCTATTCGCGTCGCTGATCCGTGTGTACGCTACGGTGCTGGTGTCGCCGCCACTCATGCGGATGCCACCCCACTCGGCCGCTGTGCCGTTGATGAACCGGATCGAGTCGGTCTCCGTGCCCTGGGCGTAGAGCGCGCCCTTGACGACGAACTGCACGTCCGCGTCAAACAGCACGTCGACACCAGGGTCGATGACGAGCGCATCGCCGGAATCGACAAGGGCCGGCCCGGTCACGCGGTAGACGCCGGGCGTAAGCGGATATGGTCCAAGTCGCCCGCTGAGTGTGTTGCCCGCGCTGACATCGAATGGCACACCGCCCATGTCGGCGTAGGTACTGTCGGGATCAAGAGACGACGCCGGATCGCCGGCATTGATGCATGGCGAGCCGGGCTCAAGCGAGAAGTCGCCCATCTCGGGGTCGACGAACCTCGGATCGGCGGCGATCACGCCGGTGCCGGCTGCCCCGAAGCCGCCGATGTTGGAGTAGGACAGCGTTTCGGAGCCGTTCGTGTTCAACATGTCCTCGCCGTTGGCCCACACGATCGAGTTTGTGATGTCGACCGTCTCCTGCCGCGTGTCGATGCCGTCGCCCTGGCCTCCAGCGGTATTGCCCGATACGGTGGTACGATCGAGGGAAAGGGTACCGTATTCGCTACAGATGCCGCCGCCGTCGCCGGTGGTCGTCCAGTTACCCGTGACGAGCGATTCGAGTATCTCAACGTTTCCCGAGTTGCTGTAGATACCGCCGCCATCGACGTCTGCAGAGTTCGAGGTGATGTTCACCCGTGTGAGGTACACGGTGTCGTAATAGATGCACAAGCCACCGCCATTCCCGCTCGCCGAATTCCCGGAAACCTCCGTGTCGGTGAGGACCACCGTATCGCCTCCGTCATCCGCGTAGACGCCACCACCCGACCCGGACGCAACCGTGTTGGCGTCGATGATGCTGCCGGCCAGCTCCAGATGGGACCCGATCAGGTAGACGCCGCCACCGTTACCGCCGGAGGTGTTGCCCGAGATCGCCACACCGCTCCCGACAAGCGTCGAGTAGCCATCCATCATGACTCCGCCACCGGTCTGAAGCGCATCGTTGTACGCGATAGTCACGTTGTCGAGCGTCGCCTGGGCACTCCTCATGGATATGCCGCCACCTTGCTGAGTGGCCTGGTTGCCGGTGATGGCACTCTCCGACAGCCCGAGCCTGGCACCGCTGCGAAGCGATATGCCGCCACCACTCGTGTGCGGATAGACGCCCTGGGCGTGTCCGCCGCTCACTCGGACGTACGAAAGCGTCGAGCTGTCGGGGCTGTCGATCCTCAATCCGCCCCACTCAGGCGAGACGTTCGCGAGGAACCGGACGCTGTCCGTTACGGTGCCAACGGCTTGGATCGATCCGTAGATCGGGAACGGTACATCCGCGTTGAACAACACGTCGACGCCCGGCTCGATGGTCAGCGTGTTCCCCGAGGGCACGAGCAGCGTGTCCGTGACGTAGTACGGACTGCCGTGCGCATCCCAGGTCT
>CAZEAI010000104.1:0-18428 GCA_964510105.1 uncultured bacterium | reverse complement strand
TAGTGCGCGTATACGTTGTGGTGCGACTTGTGCATCCAGTAGCGGTAGTACATCGAATCGCGCCAGTCGTCGGGCGTATCGCCATTCAGTACGGGCAGGAAGCTTCGGCCCTGCATGTCGTCCGGCACGTCGACGCCCGCCGCGTCGAGGAACATCGGACCGAAATCGACGTTCAGCGTCATGGCGTCAGCCGCCGATCCCGCCGCGACCCTCCCCGGCCAGCGGATCACGAACGGCATCCGCAGCGATTCCTCGTACATGAAGCGCTTGTCGTACCACCCGTGGTCGCCAAGGAAGAAGCCCTGGTCCGAGGTGTATATCACGATCGTGTCGTCCGCGAGACCTTCCTCGTCGAGGTAGTTGAGCACTCGCCCGACATTGTCGTCGATACTCGCGATGACGCGCAGATAGTCCTTGATGTAGCGCTGGTACCGCCAGCTCTTCTCCTCTGCCGCGGACAGACCTTCCGGGATCGGCTGTTTCAGGTCGTAATCCCTGAGATGACTCATACGCATCTCAGCCGCTTCAGCCGCCGACGATCGGTTGGAGTAGTCGTCGTCGAACGTCTCCGGCTCCGGGATATCCACGTCGTCGTACATCGTGGCGTGCTTCTCGTCGGGCTCCCAGCTTCTGTGCGGCGCTTTGTGGTGCAGCAGGAGGCAGAACGGGCGTTCCTTGTCGCGCTCACGGAGCCAGTCCAGCGACCAGTCGGTGATCAGGTCGGTGACGTAGCCCTTCCACTTCTTCTCGCCGTCAGCATCGATCAGAACGGGGTCGTGGTAGAGCCCCTGCCCCGGCAACACGCGCCAGAAGTCGAAGCCGGTCGGCTCGTGCGGTTTGCCCTCGCCGAGATGCCATTTGCCGACAACCGCCGTCTGGTATCCAGCGCCTTGAAGAAGCTTCGGGAACGTCTGCAGCCGGTTGTCCATCTTCGAGGCGAGCGTCGTTACGTCGTTGACGTGGTTGTACGTGCCGGTCAGGATCGACGCGCGACTCGGCGTACAGATCGCGTTCGTGCAGAAGCAGTTATCGAACCGCATCCCGCCCTGCGCGATTCTATCGATATGCGGCGTCTCGTTGATGCGGCTGCCGTAGCAGCTCATCGCGTGGGCGGCGTGATCGTCGGACATGATGAAGACGATGTTCGGCTGACGCTTGGAGCCGTCGGGTGCGGGCATGCTGGTATCTCCTGATTTCGAGCCGGCGGCACGTACCGCCACGTGCGGAACTATTCTGAAGGTGATCTGAAGATCGATGCGGACCAATCGCGGCGCGTCCAGCCGGTCCGTGTTCAGCGCATGCGGAGCATCCGGGTGAGTCGCTCCGCTGATTCCCGGTAGCTCGTGGCTCCGGTGAAGAGATTCCGGACCAACTCGTGGGATGCGGTGCGCCGGCGCAGCATCGCGAGCACGACACGAGGGAATCGATAGAAGAGCCCGCCGAATCTCAGCCCGGCCTCGAACTCGGGAAATAGCTCGTCGGCGATCCGGTGTTGGTACGCGGCGAGATCGCGATCGCCGTTCTCCAGCGCATCGTGGACCGACTCGGCGGCGATCATGCCGCTTCTCATCGCGAAGTAGATACCCTCGCCAAGTACCGGCTCGACCAGCCCGGCTGCGTCTCCGGCAAGAGCCACACGTCCGCGCGCTACGCTTCCCCGCCCAGCGAAAATCGGAATGCGGTACCCGTGCCGCTGTTCGTCGACGATCGATCCGGCGATTCCGGCTGTTTCGAGAAGTCGCTCGTAGTAGCCGCCGGGGTGCCGTGACAGCGGCTTCATGGAAACGACTCCGACAGACAGATGATCGCGCTTCGGGAAGACCCAGCCGTAGCCATTCGGAATCGCCCCGAGGTCCACGCGCACGAATCCGCCCATCGACTTGTGCAGGTCGTCTGAAACCACGATTTCCGACTCGATCGCAACGGCAGGATAGTGTCCGACCTGAGCGCCGACACGATCCGCCGTCACGCCGTTTGCGCCGTCGGCGCCGATGACGTACCGCGCCCGGTATTCTCCGGCATCGGTGGCAACTTCGCATCCACCGTCACTGGAACGAATACCGGTGACGCGCTCGCCCTCGTGAATCTCGGCGCCGGCCTTCCGAGCTTTCTGCGCAAGTTCGCTGTCGAATCGCTCGCGGGTGATCATGTATACCAGCGGCTCGTCGGAGGTCACGTCGATCTCGCGCCGGCCTCGGTAGGACGCTCGCAGCGTGTGGACGCTGGCCTCGGCCAGGTCGTCCATCTCGTCGCCGAGTAAGCCCCGTACGCGAGCGGTCAGGCCTCCGCCGCACGGTTTGTATCGCGGCATGCGAGAGCGGTCCAACGCGAGCACGTTGCGCCCTCGCCGCGCAAGCTCGTACGCCACGGTCGCTCCGGCCGGACCGAGCCCGACGACGATCGTGTCGTAGCGTTCACCAGCCATGGCGGGAGCGGCGCGCGGTGCCCGAAGCGGCGAACATCAGCCAACCATCGCCTCAAGCCCGAAGCCGCGAGCAAGAGAGAGCAGGTCCGCCAAGTCGTCTGGAGACTGGGGTCCGAGTTGTGAATCGATGCCGTACTCGCGGTCGAGCCATTCGTACTTAGCGGCAGCGCTCGGGTTGTAGGGCAGCAGCGCCACGGACGCGATCCCGGCCTCGCGCATGAAGCCGAAGATGGCGCGCAAGTTCTCGCGCGTGTCGGTGACGCCGGGGACGAGCGGCACGCGAACCTGCACTTCCAGACCGGAATCGCGCCGGGTATAGTCCGCCAGCCGACGAGCATTGTCGAGGATCGCGCGATTCGACGCGCCGGTCCACTCGCTGTGGCGCGCGTCGTCGGCGAGCTTGATGTCGTAGAGAACGAGGTCCGTGTGCGTCAGCAATGGTTCGAGCCGCTCCCACGAGCACGCGCCACACGTCTCGATCGCGGTGTGGATGCCGTCATCGTGGCATCGTCTGAGCACCTCGGCGGCGAACTCGGACTGGAGCGTCACCTCTCCGCCGCTGAGTGTCACGCCGCCGCCGGTGTGCTCGAAGAACGGCTTCATGCGCATTGCTCGGCCGGCGATCTCGGCGGGCGTCACGCCCTCACCGCGAGGCTGCAGCGCGCCGTTCCGACACGACTCCACACACTCGCCGCACATGACGCAGCGTTCGAGATCCCGATCGTGCACGCCATCGGCGACGTTGTGGACACCATGATCGCAAGCCTCCACGCATGCACCACACAGTGCGCACCGATCTCGGACCAGCGCAACCTCGGGTACCGGATTCTGCGACTCCGGGCTGTGGCACCAGCGGCACCGGAGCGGGCATCCTTTCAGATACACCGCCATGCGGATGCCGGGTCCATCGTGGACCGCGAACGTATCCACGTCGAACACGACGCCGACGTCCTCGCCCGATCCAACCTGCGCGGGTTGCGCGATACTCATCGTCCCGCCTCCTGCCGGCGGATGTGGTGGTCCTGCTGGTCGCGGCTCAACATGGTGAAGTACGCGCTCCAGCCGCCCATCCTCACGCGCAGGGACCGGTGCTCGTCGGGCTCGCGCTGCGCCGCGCGAAGTTCCTCGGTGTCGGCGACGGTGATCGTCATCATCGCGCCACCCAGATCCACAAGAGACCGGATGATCCCGGTCATGCGGCCGGTGCCCTCCTCGCCGAGAACAAGCTTGCGTGCCAGGCGAACGTCGAGCGGCCCTCCCGCGGCGAGATCGTCATGGTGCATCTTCGAGTACGACATAACCGCCGCGGGGATTCCGTACATATCCCGGCCCAGCGCGGGAGAGAAATTGCTCGAGACCGGAGCGCCGGAAAGGCGTCCGTCGGGCGTCGGGCCGACCCCTTCGCCGATGCCGATATACCACGAGAAGGTGCCCACGCCGCACGGAAAACGCACCTCCGTATCGTGCGTAGCGGCGTGACGCTGAACCGCAGCGGTGAATGCTGCAATCATCCTGCGCCCGACCTCATCGGCGCGGTCGTCGTCGTTGCCGTACGCCGGTGCGCGCTGCAGAAGCGAGCGGACCGATTCCGCGCCTGGACATCCCGTGTCGTCGAAGTTCGCGTCGAGTGCATCGATAAGCTGCGACATCGTCACGCGCCGCTCGTCGAAGACAACGGTACGAATCGCGGTGAGCGAGTCGATGGCATGGGCGGCGCTCTCGGCGAGCATTCCGAACGTGCGGTATTTCGCGCCGCCGGTCGTCAGGTCGCGCTGCGTCTCCACGGCGCCGTCGATGAGCGCACTGAGCAACGGCACCGGCGCGATGGTGCCTCGATCATCCACCCGCTCGACGACCCGCCGGACCGCGCGTTCCATCATCCCGTCGAGCTGTTCCTCGAACGCGCGCCAGACATCGTCGAACGTCTGGAACCCGCGCGGGTCGCCGCTGTCGGGCCCCTGTTGGGAGCCGTCGAGCCGCGAGCGCCCACGGTTGAGCGCCCACTCCAGGCAGAGCAGAACGCTCAGCCGCTGAAACCGGAAGTCCGTCCGGCCCGGGATGATGACCTCCCAGCAGCCGTCGTTGGTATAGTCGCGCGCGTCAGGGGTCAACATTCCGACACGTTCCAGCGCCGGTACGAGCGCGTCGTCGTTGAACACCGCGGGCATCCCGCCACCCGACTTCATCACCTCGCACGATGCCGCCAGAATATCCTCCGGCGACTCGCGATGCACGCGTACCGTCAGGAGCGGATTCGTCATCTCGTTGCGCCGGTACGCTTCCAGGAGCAGGAACGATAGCGGGTTCGTGCCGTCGCCACCGTCGGGGGTGATGCCGCCGACGATGATGTTCTGCAGCCAGTGATTCGTCGCGTCGAGGCTGTCGCGGCTCGACCCAAGCTGGGAAGACGTGTGGTGTCGCGTCCGGCGGGAAAGATCGGGTGCCTCCGCCTCGCGGGCATCGGACCGCTGCTCATCGGTTGTCTTGGCGCGCTCGTTGAACTTCAGGCAGAGGAGCGACACGAGTTCCAACGCATCTTCGAGCGTCGTCCGGCCCGCTGCGATGTCGGCTTCGAGGTACGGCCATGCGTACTGATCAAGACGCCCGAGGGCGTTGCCGTTCATGCTTGCGTGGAAAATCATGTGGAGGAGCCACACCGATTGCAGAGCCTCGTGAAACGTCGTCGCCGGCTGGGCGGGAACGCGACGTAGCACACCTGCCAGCGCATGGAGTTCGTCGGCGCGTTCGGGCGCGGCGTCGAGAGCGTCCGCGTCGCAGCGTTGCGCAAGCCGGTCCGCGTAGGCGATTACGCCGTCCAGTGCGACACAAACGGCATCGAGGAACGCACGTTCTTCGTCGTTGGCACCGGACATGGCGGCTACAGCTCGCTCGCGAATGCCGGTCAGGCCGAGGGTGAGCAGGCGCGGGTAGTCCGGCACGATGTGGCCGAACACGCTGCCGATGTCCATGCCGTCGGCGGCGGCAGCCTCACGCTCGGCGGCGGTGACGTAGTCGGGGAAGCCCCGCTCGAGGTGATACCTCGGCGCGTAGAGCGTCATCGACCCGGCGAAAAGCTGCCCCGGCCAGAGATCGGTATCCAGTGCGGAAAGCTTCAGCGCCTGCGCGTGGGCCTTTCTGACAATCAGCGGCTCGCCGAGCAAAGTGTCGTCGATGCGCTCCGGGCACGCCCATGGCTCAGGCGGAACATCCATGGCGTCGCGTACCCGCGTGCGCAGCGCGGCGACTCGCGGCGTATCGGGTACGGCGCGCAACGCTTCGGCGGTATCCGACTCGGTCGCCCGCGGAAGTCCAGCCACCGAAATGCTCATGTCGATCGTCCTCACCGGCTCGGCGTGGTATGCGTGGCGCTGTCGCGTCGCCCGCTCCGGCGGCAGGCGGGAACGGACACCGGAAATGGATGGTACATCCAGCCCGTCACCGGCCAAAGTGGGTGCCGGAGGAGCATACGCCGCGCGGGGGAATCAGCGCTCGGACTGTTCGACCTCGCCCGACGCCGGCGCGGCGCCCCAGGACCCTTCGCGGACCCACACGAGCATCTCACCCGGATCGCGATTCGCCCATTCGGCGTACGGAATGGCCCGAAGACGAACTCGCTCCCGAACCGTCGACTCTGCCAGTCGGTACAGCTTGCCCGACCACTGCTCCGTCGACCTGCGCACCCCGTCGACCATGATCGCGGGTAGCCCACCGGCGACCTCACCCGCCGATTCGAGGACCGGGTCCGCGCCGGGAAGGATCGCCACGGCGTTCAGGTCCGGCCCGTTGTCCTGCTCCTCAAAGCAGTAGACCACCGGACCGCGCGCAATGGCAACCCGGCCAGCGTTCTGGCGCACCGAGGGATGAGTTGAGACGAAGCGCACGGGCATCGGGAGATCCATGACGATCTCGTCCCGGCCCTCCCACGTCCGGCGCAGATGCACATAGCCATCCGCGAGGATGCTCTCCAGATCGGCGGCCTCTCCGTTGACGGAGATTGACGGAGATTCGCACCACTCCGGCAGCCGCATGGCCAGCGTGAATTCAGCCGGGGCATCCACCGCGACGGCGATGTTCACTGCGCCATCGGCGGGGTAGTCCGTCACCTGCTTCACGCCCACCTCGACGCCGGCGATTTCGGCCCTCGCGCTGCCGGGGACGTAGTGGTGGACGTACAGCGTGTCCGCGCCCAGACCGTACGCGTAGGAGCCCAGCCCGGCGAGCAATCGCGCAACGTTCGGCGGGCAGCAGGAAGTGTCGAACCATGGCTGCCGCCTGCCTACGAAGCGCTCCGACTCATCCCGCGCCGAGGGCGGATAGAACGCCAGCGGGTTCACGTACGAGAATCGGTCGCCGGAAAGCGACACACCTGCTAGAATCCCGTTGTAGAGCGCGCGCTCGATGGCGTCTGCGTAGCGGCCCTCGCCCGTGATCTGGAACATCCTGTCCGCCCAGAACACGAGCCCGATCGCGGCGCAGGTTTCCGCGTACGCCGCCTCGTTAGGCAGATCGTAGTCGTAGGTGAATCGCTCGTTGCTCCGCGTCGACCCCACGCCGCCGGTGACGTACATGCGCTTCAGCGTGACGTTCTCCCACAGCCGCTCGCAGGCGTCCAGAAGCGTGGCGTCGCCGGTCTCCGCGGCGAGGTCGGCCATGGCGCTGTAGAGGTACATGGCTCGGACCGCGTGCCCGGTAGCTTCGGACTGCTCTCGGACCGGCAGGTGCGCTTGGAGCGTGTCGTAGTGCTCGGAGGACGGCTCCTTTCCCAGCGTCCGCAACTCCTCGTCGTAGTAGTGCGGCTGCGTGCCCCGCTGTTCGACGAAGTACAGCGAGAGTTTCAGGTACCGCTCCTGGCCCGTGGCGTGGTAGAGCTTCACGAGCGCAAGCTCGATCTCCTCGTGACCGGGGTATCCCTTCTTCTTGCCGTCATCCGAGCCGAACACACTGTCGATGAGGTCGGCGTACCGGCACATGGCGTCCAGCAGCGCCCTCTTGCCGAGCCCTTCGTGGAGGGCGATCGCGGCCTCGATCAGATGTCCGGCGCAGTAGAGTTCGTGGTTGACGCGGAGATTCGTCCAGCGGTTCTCAGGCTCGCAGGTCTGGTAATACGAGTTCAAGTAGCCGTCGTCGGCCTGTGCGGAGACGATGAGATCCACGACCTGGTCCACGCGTGTTTCAAGTTCGGGGTCCGGGTGAGTGGTCAGGCTGTACGCCGCCGCCTCGATCCACTTGGCGACGTCGGAATCCCAGAAGACGTGCGGTCTGTTCGGCTTGCCCTCCTCCCAATCCAGACGCCACGCGTCGATCCTGCCGGTGTCTACGAGATGTCGGTACTCAATGGGCAGTGTGACTGTTCTGTTCACCGCGACGCGCCTGCCAAGGTATCCACCGTCGATGCTGACGTCGCGCAGTGGCAGCGACGCGATCCTCCTCGCAGACTTGCCGGACATCGCTTCTTTCCTCGGTATGGTGAGCCGCGCGCCTTGGCACCGGCCGGGCGAATGGGTTACGAACATGGGGATGAGATTCGATGATACGCCCGCCTCGTCCGCGGCCAAACCGGATGATGCCGGCGCACAACAGTGAGGGCAACTCAATGCTCGGGTTGATCGGACTGGGGCTCGTCGGCACGGCACTCGCCAAGAGATTCACGGGCGCGGGCTTCGACGTGATTGGCTACGACGTCGTCGACGAGCAGCGGGAGTCCGCTCGGAAGCTCGGCGTTCTGCCTGCGAACTCCCCCGCGGAGGTCTTCCGCTCCGCGCGCCGAGTGGTGCTCTCGCTCCCGACGTCCCGTGAGGTCGAGGCAGTGACGAGTGACGCAACGGAGGAGTTGCGCCCGGGCGATGTCATCATCGACACGACGACGGGCGACCCGGTGGACTCGGCACGGCTTGCGGAACGGCTCGCCAAGCGCGGCGTGACGTTCATCGATGCGACGATCCTTGGCTCGAGCCAGCAGGTCGCCGACCACGACGTGGTTGTGATGGCAGGGGGCAGCGCGCAGGCCATCGCGACCTGCGGCGACGTGTTCGACTCGTTCGCGCGCCGGACGTTCGCCATGGGTGAGAGCGGGTCGGGCGCGATCGCGAAGCTCGTGGCGAATCTTGTGCTCGGACTACACCGCCTCGTGCTGGCCGAAGGACTTGCCCTGGGAGAGAGCGCGGGAGTCGATCCGGAGGCCATGCTCGACGTGCTCCGGGCGGGCAGCACGTTCTCGCGGGTCATGGACGTCAAGGGCGACAAGATGATCCAGCGCGACTACGCCCCACAGGGCAGACTCGCGCAGCACCTGAAGGACGTGGAACTCATCATCGAACTTGCTCAGCGCGCAGGCGCCCGGATACCCCTGACGGACCTGCATCGGGACCTGCTCGACGCCGCGGTCGGCGCGGGGCTCGGCGAGCAGGACAACTCCGCTGTGATCGAGCTGTTTCGACCGTCGGACGGCGGCACGCGCGGCATCTGACTCGCGACGCGTACCAGCAGCTTAGTTGAGTCTATATAGCGTGTTACATACCCTCCCTCCCCGCAATCCTTGCGGCGCAGCTAACACCGTGCGATATTCCGGCTATCTTCTGTATAGCGTGTTCGAGCGGGACACTCGGGCGCGCCGACAGAAGAAGTGTGTTCGGCGGTTGGACGGCCGAGGCACGCTCAGGGGCACACGTGACGGCCCGGTCGGTTACCGGACTGAGGCCGAACGTGCGGGGGAAATACACCATGCGATACGCGCGTGAAACGCGGGAGAACGTCGAAATCGTTCACCTGCTCGAACGCGAGGCGACATATCATTCGGGCGTCGAGTCATTTTCGCGACGTCTGGTCGACATCGCGCACGAATCAGGACTACCTATCGTCGTGGATTTCGGCGCGGTTCACTATGTCGACATGTCGATGATCGTGACCATCATGGGCGCTACACGCGATCTGCGGCGCGAGGGAAAAGACCTTGCCGTCTGCGGAATGACGGCGCCGACCCTCCAGTCAACGTTCGATCTCGCGGGACTTCAGCGGTTCGTACAGTGCTTCCGCGATACCGACGAAGCCATCACCGGGATGAACGTCACCGACTTCGGCGCGGCGCGGGACGCCGGCACGATACCCGAAATCGGCGACGAGCTTCCGCGAATGAGAGTCTACCCGGACGGCAGCGGAAGCTGACCCTCGCTCAAGCCTGCCTTCTCTTTACCCGAGTCACCTCCATCTACCTCGCGTCGATCGACACCACGCAGTACGCGTCGACACGCGGAACGCGGAACGTGGCAACTCCGTCCTTGACGTCGAACGGCAGCGCCACCGGTTCAGTGTTCCACGCATCCGCTGTCGATATCTCGCGGACCGCCATGCCCGTCGGCAGCGTGAGCGATACGTCCACGTCCTCGACCGGCACCACGGGACCGTCTGGAAGGCCGGGACCGGGAGCGTCGTAGTTCACGAGGTGGAGCGCAAGCGAGCCGGTGTCGATGCTCCGCCAGGCCGCCACGCGGAGAGTCGGCGGCGTCCCGCGCGCCAGGGTCGACAAGCTGCGTCCGGCCAGCGATTCCAACAGGTCGAGCAGACGCGTGTCAATGAGTGATTCGCTCTCCGCCGCGCGTGCGAGCTCGGGTATGACCTCGTCGCGCAACTGGTCGAATTCAACGTGGTAGTCCATGAGATCGTGAATCTGCCACGACCTCGCGGGAAGCACGTCCCGGATATCGTCGACGTACGCCGCCGACCCGGCAGGGAAATCGTCCGCCGCGAGCAGCGATGCCGCACGCGCATGCTCGTCGAATGCACCGGTGCGCCCCGTAATCAGCACACGCCCGCCGTCTGCCGTGTATTGCGCAATGGCGTCGCGGGCTGAGTTCGAGAGGTACTGGACGTGTGGGATCACGACGAGCCGGTACCGTCGCAGATGCTCAAGCGTGAGCTGCCCGTCGCCGAGGAAATCGAACAGCACGTGGCTGTCGGCGAGATACCGCGCCAGCATGCTCGTCTCGGCATAGTGGTGAACGTTCTCGAAATGCACTTCGTCGAAGCTGAAACAGAGCCCTACGTCGGCGTGCGACGTCATCCCTCGGAACCACGAATCGTGCCGCGCGAAGAGACCCGCGTAGGCACTGCGTACATCGGGGAAGGAGTATGGCGCGGCATACGTGTGATCGCCGCCCCACGCAGCGGCCTCGGCGGTTGCCAGCTCGCTCAGCGCGCGGTGATCTGAACCGTGGTATGGCAGCGTAACCGACCGCACGCCGCACGACACCGCGTGCTTGTAGGCGATCATGAGATCGAACGTGTATCCCGGGGCGAGCGTACCGGGGTAGTACGCTTCCTCGTAGAACAGCATGTCGGCGCCGGGTGCGTTGAGGAGAACGTTCTTCCCGTCGAGGCGACGGCTGTTGGTATGGTCGAAGCCGGAGATATCCCCCCAGTTCGGTACCATGGCGAAGCCGGGGCGAACCGCCTCGCCGGCCTCGCGAAGCTCGGCATTGCGAGCGCCGATCGACCACGCGCGGCATTTCTGTGTATCCACCCAGAGGCAAAGCTCCGCCGTCGTCGCAATGCCAAGGGACGATACGTCACCGTCGCGGAATATGCGCTCGGCCTCGGCGGGCGAATGCTCGCGCCGGACCGTGTCCCGCCACCAGTCGTTGGAGTGGCCCCAGTGGTAACCATAGCCCGCCTCGGACATCACGGCCGTCTCCGGATCGTCCGTGCCGAACTTCTCGACAAACACGTCGCGGTCCAGCTCAAGCAGATGCCGCCGGTACTCCGGCTGCGCGCACGCCCAGAGCACCCTATCGCCCAGCGTCGCGAGCGTGAACGTCGAGACGTCGTCCGTGCCATAGCGCGCCCGTAGTTGCTCCGGCGTGAACGTCTCGACGAGGTATTCGCGGAAACCCGCCTGACAATGCTCGCAATGGCAGTGAATGATGTTGTTGTCCACGAACACGCCGTCGTAGCCGTACTCGGCGAGGAGCCGGCAATTCACCTTGAGCCAGTCGTGCCAGTACGGGTTGTTCGGGCATGGCGCGAAGCGGATCGGCGGCGTGCAGATCGGGAAGCGGTAGGGGTAGTTGAAATGGAGCCGCCCGTCGGGCTCGCGCTGCTGCCACTCGATGGGGTCGACCGGCGGCTTCGGCCCGACGTCGTGGGCGAACTCGTCCCAGTGATCGTAGAACCACCACATCCCGGTGCGCTCATCGGGGTCGCCGCCCATGGTCTGGTTGCAGATGTACGGGAACAGGCACTGCACGCCCGCGTCGTGAGCGCGATGGACCCAGTCGCGGACCGCGGCCGTATCCTGCTCGACGCGATCCGCGTCGCACGAGAGAGCCCACGGCATCGGGTACAGTAGCGAGAACAACCTGGACGACCCCGATCTCGACACGTACGGCATGTCGCAATGCACATGCAGCCATTCGGCCGGGGCCTCGCGGATGCGCTCGACGGCCTCGTCGACGCCGTCCAGATGGCCACCGTAGTCGAGGACGTAGATTCGCGGAATGTCCCGCGTGACGTAGGTTTCGCTTTGCGTACGTGTCACTGGAGATCACCTCGTTAGCGTGAATCCCACCCCCGCCAGCCCGGATCGAACTCACCGGCGTGGGGCAACACGGGTCCATACTCCCTGCCAGGCACGAGATCGTCGCCATCGACGAACCCTTCCGGACGGCCGCGGAGTTCTTCCATCAGTCGTCGGCGCCACATCGCGACGCGGTCCGCGCAGCCGGGATCGCCGGCCAGATTGTGCATCTCATTGGGATCGGACGTGAGGTCGAAGAGCTGCTCCGCCCCATCCTCGACGAGCCAGATGTACTTCTCTTTCCCGTCGGTAAGCGTCTGGTGAATTGGACAGTGCTCGATATGGAGCGTATCCCGCCAGTCGGGATGTTCACCCCTCATGAGCGGCAGCAGGCTCCGTCCCTCGACCGTGTCCGGAATGTCGACGCCGGCCATGTCGAGAAGCGTCGGCATCACGTCTTCGAGACACGTCACGGCATCGCTCACAGTACCGGAGGTGATCCCGAATCGTTCGGGCGCGCGGAGGAGAAGCGGAATGCGCGCCGACGGCTCGTACCGAACCAGCTTGCGGAACTTGTAGTGGTCGCCGAGGATCTCGCCGTGGTCGCTTGTGAAGGCGATGATCGTCTCGCGCTTCGTAGCGGCGGCGACTCCCAGGATCGGTCCGATCAGCAGACGGATCTGGTCGTCAACATGGTTGATCATCCCGTAGTATGCGGCCCGCGCGGACCTCAGCAACTCGCCCGTGAGATTCACTTCGCCCGCGGCCACATCGACGCCCATGCCACCGTTCGCCGGCGGCACTGCCCAGTCGCCGATGACGGGGTCCGGGATGTCCGCGCGGAGGTACCGGTCCATGTAGAACGCGGGCGGCTGGAGCGGCGGGTGCGGCGAGGCGTAGCTCACGGTCAGGAACAGCGGACACGAGGGGTCGGCGCGGCGCGCGGCGGAGAGCCCCTGCTGGGTGGCCCAGTTCGTCAAGCTGAGTTCGTCGGGGAGATGCCACGGCCGCGCGGTGAAATCGTTGTGCATCACGCCGCCGGCGAAGTATCCGCCGGATTTGGGCGCCTCCCGTCGGATGAACTCCTCGTAGTCTCCGCCCGGCGAGGCGACGGTCATCTGATCGTACCCGTACCGCTTCCACGTCGGGTGCTGGTGCATGCCTCGACCAACGAGGATCGTCTGATATCCCGCGTCGTGCAGAACGCCGGGCAGCGTCGGGGGAGCATCCCACTCGACCGCGTCGCGATATCCCACCATGCCGTGTGTCGACGGGAACTGCCCCGAGAGCAGGGACCTCCGCGCGGCGATGCAGCTCGGACAGGAGGAGTAAGCGCGCGTGAACCGGGCTCCGCCGGCTGCAATGCTGTCCATGTTCGGCGTGACGAGACACTGGTGGCCTTCGATGCTCAGGCAGTCCCCGCGCTGCTGGTCGGTCATGATGAGCAGGATGTTCGGGCGGTCGTCGCGTGTGGGCATTGCGGGGTGATCCTCCGAGCGGTGGCGGCGCGCATTGAACGTGCGAAGGGGAATATGCGGCATCGGGGCGCGGGGCGGGAGGGGTCAGGCGGCGTTGCCGAGCAACGTGTGCAGGCCCACGCGCCTGGCCCGGGCTTCAGAAGCGACGCGGGTGGCGGGTGTGGGCCATCGCGACCTTCCGCTCCCCCTATCAGTCAGGGAACGCCTGTGCGCTACTGGCAGCTTTCCCCGGAGGGGGCAAGCAACCCATCCCAGCGCTACGGCGGTCTGCTCATGCACACGCCGCACCTCTCTTTCTCCCCTCGGGGGAGAGGTGGCTGAGCGGCGAACGCATGGCGCTCGTGGCGAGGTCGGATAGGGGGAGCGCGATGCTAGCGGATCGCCAGTCGGCTTCAGCCGACTTCCGAGCGGGCAACGCATCAACAGTAGCCCGTGACTTCACTCGCCTGGCGACGCGGACGCTCGCAAGAGATGTCTCGACTCCGTCGGCGACGCCGACGCCGCTCGACATGACGGCCATGTGCGCGCGGGCAGTTCGTGAAGCGAACTGCGTAACGAACCGACGCGGAGCGACGGTTAGCCGTTCTTTGCGTCTTTGCGTGAGACCCCATCTTTCCACGCTACATAGTCGCCGTGCGCCTGCTCGTACGATGGCGTGCGTACGGGTCCGCGCAGGATCGGATCGTCCACGAATTCCAGCCAGCGCCAAAGTCGGTCGAGCAGTTCGTCGCGCACGTCCGCGTACGCGGGATCGTCCGAGACATTGTTGAACTCGTTCGGGTCGGTCCGCAGATCGAACAACTCCACCATCGGTATGACGCGCTTCTGCATCTGCATGTCCGACGCGACGGGCAGTTCGAGGTAGTCGGTCGGGAAGTTGAAGTGCTGGATGAGCTTGAAGTCATCCGTGCGGACGCTCCGGATGTCGAACTTCTGATACATGCCGAACACCGCATCGCGCGGAGCTTCGGCGGCGTCGTCCGCCAGATTCGCGGCAAAGCTCACGCCCTCGATGTTCTCCGGCACGGTCATCCCGGCCAACTCCAGCACCGAGGGCACGAAGTCGACGTTCGCGAGGAGGTGATCGCATGTGCGTCCGCCGTCTATGCCACCTCCGGGCCAGCGCATGACGAGCGCGATCTCAACGCCGGGGTCGTACAGGAACCACTTCGAGCGGGGCAGCTCGATGCCGTGCTCCGTGGTGAAGACGAGGAGCGTGTCCACCTCCAGGCCACTCGCTGCGAGGGCGTCGACGATGGTTCGGACCGCGACGTCCACGGTGCGCAGCATGCCTTGGAACTCGGCCATGGTCTGACGCATCGGGCCATCTGGCTGGACATACGGCGGGATGTAGACGCTGTTGCTGTCGTCGGGCTCGATGTGCTCCCGGGCGAACGGGGTGTGGGTCTCGACGAAGCCCACCTGCGCGTAGAACGGCGAAGTGTCCTGCGCGCTCGACGCCAGGAATTCCGCGACGCTCTCCGCCACTTCGCCCGCGAACTGCCGACCGCCGCCGGAAGCATGCTGCGCGTGTGTCTCGTCGAAACCGAGCGTATTCACGTCCCACGCTTCATGCTGCATGCCGAACAGGTACGTCCCGTACCCGGCGTCGCGCAGCAAGTGGCTCAGGTGACGTTCGTCGTCGCCGAGCTTCCACCCGGCGTTCGGGTGGACCAGGTCCATCAGCCCGTGGCTCTGCGGATACCGGCCGGTAAGCATCGTCGCGCGGCTGGCGCTGCAAATCGGCACGGTGGCGAAATATCTTGTGAAACACACGCCGTCCGCTGCCAGCGCGTCGATGGCGGGCGTTCGCAGCTCGTCGATGCCGTAGCAGCCGAAATACCGGCCGGAGTCGTGCGTCGTGATGACGAGGATGTTGGGGCGGTCGTGTGATGTCGTGCTGCTCATGGCGGAGTGGTCCTTCGGAGCATGACGGATGGGACTGCGAACCCGAATATGCGACACCAGAGTGCGGAGCGAAAAGGGGTCTGATCGCCCACGCCGGGAAGCGCGCGCCGGCATTCTCCCCGCGTTCTCCTACGCGCGCCCTGCAACTGACGATGCTGTCGCCACCGGGCTGGGTTCGGCGTCGTTCTGCCTGTAGGTTCGCTCGAAGTTATGGCTTGCTTGCGAGGGTGCCGCCGGGCGAAGGGGAACACTCAATGGGGCTATCTACAGCACTCCTGCTATCAACACTACTCCTCCCAACCGTCATCGGCGCGGTCGAGCGCGATCCGGTTCCTCTGGCTGTGATAGGCAGCACCACGGGCGACGTTACCCCGGCCGACTCAGCGTGGCTCGCGGCCCGAATTCACCGCGGGCTGACGCGATCGGGCGGATACCGGATCGTGGACGCGGGCGACGCCACGGCGCGGTATCGCGAGTGCATCGGGGAAGAGTCCCAGATGGAGTGTACAATCGATGCGGGGCGCGCCGTCGACGCTCACAAGGTGCTCGTCTGGCAACTCAACTCGCACAGCGGTGTTCGACACATTTCCGCCTACGTGGTGGATGTAGTCGCCGGAACGACTCTTGGGTCGGCATGGCGCCGATGCTCCTGTGACGTTCGGGACGTGGGCCGGCAGATCGGCTCCTTGCTTGAGGAACTCGACCTCCTCACGCCGTCGACGATCCGGAAGCCGCCGCTGAGCGAAAGCAGGATAGCGTCGGAAGTGATCGTCGGAACACTCTCAGGCAGCGCGGGGTTGGTCGCCGGAGCTGCTATCGGTGGCTCAATGGCCTCGTGCGGTCGCAACAGCAAGATAGCCTGCGGGATGGGTGAGGCGATCATGGGCGGCATCTTCGGCCTGATCTTCGGCAGTAGCACCGGAGTTACCGTCGTCGGCGGCGCCGGTAACGAGACCGGCTCATGGGGAGGCGCGTTTCTGGGCGCGCTTGCGGGGGCCCTCGTCGGCGGGGTAGTAGCCACAGCCGCCGAGGACGACGGGTTGCTGTTACTGACGCCGCTGGCAACGGCAGCGGGAGCCACGATTGGCTTCAACCTGACCCGACGCTACGACACGCCCGCGTATTGGGAGGACATGGCAATCATAGACGTTCGCGGCGGACGGATCGGAATCGGGGCGCCCGGCCTTATGTTCCGCACAAACCCAGTCGACGGCGTCGCGACACGATCAGTCGATGTCGTGCGCGTGCGTTTCTGACCCACCGAAGCGCGAACGAGCTTGAGCGGCGAGCGCTGGACCGGCCTGGCACCTCCCGCGCGATGACTTACGGTTGCGCGGGTTCGCCGGTCGCCCCGCCGCCGAGCACGAGACCAACGACGACCCCGCCGATGCCCTGCTCGACCATGTGCCAGAGCGAGTTCTTCAGCACGTACACGACCGAGGTATCGTGCGCTCCCGCCATGGCGAGACCGTGCGGGAAGACCCAAAGCAGTCCGATGATGGCGCCGAACACGAATCCCCGGAGGACCGAGTGCTTTCCAGCGGCGTAGAAGGGGTACAGATAGACCATGAGCGCCGCCAATAAGAAGTACGCTACGAGCAGGAGGCCGAGACCGTCATGCGTCGCATGCACGCTCTCGTACAGGTTGGCCATAATGAGGTTGTGCCAGATGCCCGCGACGATCCACATCGCGAGACCCGTCGCCACTACGGCCAGCAGCGGCCTGATCGCCTTCAGCGTCATTCTTCCCTCCGAGACTCGACGTTCGGTGTCAGTCCAGACCCGCATCCCAGACCCACATCGCCCAGCCACTCGGCTCTCGTGCCGGCGAATCGCTGTCAGCCCGTCACTGCGCCGAGTCGATGAATGGCTTTCAGCGCTGATTCGATGTACAGCAACGGGTTCAGGTGCCTGCGCAAGTGCTCCATCGCTCCGTCACCGGACCCGAGCAGGCAGCGCACGCGCGGAACGATGTCTACGTCGATCCGATCATCTCCGGCCAGGTGAGACAGGGCGACCATGGCGGCCGACCCCTCAGCAACCGGGTAACCCAGGCGAGTCGCCGTTCTGAGAACGGCCTGCTCCACGAGCGTGTAGGCTTCGAGCAACGCCCTCCCCTGAGCGTCCTGCACGTTCGCTACAAGCCGCTCGTAGTCATCCGTCTTGTACGGGATCTGATCCCACAACTCATGATCCATGCCATTCCTCTCTTCTCGCCAGCCGTGGCGGTCTCCGTGAGTCCCTCTGGAGGCCCCCCACCAGGTCTTCCTGTCGTCCCCACACCAGAGAGGAATTGCCGTTCAGACTATCATATTCGGCTCGGTGAATCAACCCTTTCGATGAGACAGATCCCGGTCGGAGACTGAATCCCGTGTGGTGGCCCTCACCGCCCGCGTTCTCACCCCCCGTTGAAAGCTCGCTCCAGCATTTCCCGCGTCGCGCCGACGATGCGCCAGCCAGTATCATGGGCGAGAAACGATACGTCGGAAGCCTGTGCGCTGTAGCCACCGTGACGCACCGCCTGCGGCGTCGCCACGTATCCGACCCATGAGTCGGTGAGTTCCCCTACAAGCGTGACGCGTGCCGGCGAGTGCTTCTTGATCTCGAGTCCGAACGCGCAGTACAGCTCGGCCGGATTCGTGCAGATCGCCGCGTCGCCGATGCGAATCGCATGTAGCGGCACGCTGACCGGACCGGCTTCGGCGCGCTTTCCCCAGTTGCGTTTGCTGTTCTCGAAAAAGTCGTACATGCCACCGCCGAACTCGTCGATGGAAATGGCTTCGTCCCACTCGCGGGGAGGGACCTCCAGCACGGTGTGTTCATGCCTGAGCGCGGGCGCATTCATCGCCTCGGTCGTCGCGGAGATCACGCCGACGATCTCGCCGCCGAGGTACGCGCCGGAGCGTTTCAGCCCTTCTTCTCCGCGCCAGGGCTGGATGTTCTCGGGATTGTCGATCATGATACTCGGGGCGGTATCGCCCGCCGCGCCGGTGAGGTACGCGATGCCGACATCCTCGCCGAGAACCGCCCGAACGACGCGCCGTACCTCGCCTACGAGGTCGGCGCTGTAGAACGATTCGCCCTCGACGGAGTTCGGGTGCGTGCTGAA
>CAZEAI010000103.1:8512-18639 GCA_964510105.1 uncultured bacterium | reverse complement strand
TGGATGGCAGCCTGACGGGCGGAAAGAGTATCAACCTCGGGGGAACCGCGACGGGGAACGACCAGGTGATGTCCCATACCCGGTCCTGGACGGTGAAGCCCAGGGCTTCCTACCGGTTCAGCAGGAATTTCACCGGTCAGGCGGATATGGAGGTCGGGCAGCAGACCGATCTGAAGTACCAGCGTAGTACGCACATACGGGCCGTGAGCATATCGGGGGAACTTCGCTTCAACTGATCTGTAGGGTGGCAATGTCGAGAGCACGGGTCATCTGCGCTGCCGCGGCGCTCGTTGCAGGCTGCGTCCTCGCGTCGGAACGCCCAGCGCTGGATTCCGTGGATGGCGAACGGGCGCTGGCGTTTCTCACCGCGCAGACCGACCTGGGGCCACGCGCTCCCGGGACGGCGGGCCACGAGGCAGGCTTGCGGTACCTCGTCGAGACGCTGCGGGCTCTCGTCGATACGGTCGAGACGATGCGATTCCAGCCGATGGATTCCCACGGCCGGCGCCTGCCGCCAATGGCCAACATCATCGGTCGTATCAGACCGGGTGCGCAACCGAGGTATCTCCTGTGCGCACATTGGGATACGCGTCCCAGGGCCGACCGCGACCCCGATCCCGCCAGGCGCGACGATCCGATTGTCGGCGCCAACGATGGAGCCTCCGGCGTGGCGGTACTGATGGAGGTCGCGTCGGTACTTCGCGATCACACCCCGCCGGTCGGTGTGGACATCGTGCTCTTCGATGGAGAGGACTGGGGGGAAGAGGGATCCCTGGACGACTACTTCCTGGGATCGCGTGAGTACGCCGCCCAGCGCTGGAGCGAAGAGCCGGAACTGGGTATTCTCGTGGATATGGTTGGGGACGCGGACCTCCACATCCCCGTGGAGAGACTCTCATGGCAAACGTCGCCGGATCTGGTGTCGAACGTGTGGCGGGTTGCGGAGGATATCGGCGTCGACGCGTTCGACGCACGTGTCGGACGGACGGTGTACGATGATCACTTGCCGCTTGTCGAGATCGGCTGGTCGGTGATCGACATCATAGATTTCGACTATCCGTACTGGCACACGCACTCGGACACGCCGGACAAATGTTCGTTCGAAAGCCTGGAGAGCGTGGCGAAGGTATTGGTGGCGGTGATACATGGCTACTGATGGCTCGACCGGCCACGGTCGCGGTGTCGGCCTCTCGCGCCGGGAGGTGATCGCCGTTGCCGCGCTTGCGACCGCGCTGTTGATTGCAGTGACCGTGTGCGGCGTTTCGGCCCCGACGGATGTGAGCGTCACGGTATCCGCCGGTGCGGTGTCCAACGCCGGTGGAGGCATACCCGTCAATACGGCGCGTGCGGCGGAACTCATGCTGCTTCCGGGCATCGGTGCGGTGCGGGCTGCGGCGATCGTGGCATACCGAGAGCGGCATGGTCCGTTCAGCGACATAGACTCATTGGCGAGCGTGCCGGGTATCGGACCGGTGACCGTGGAGCGCATTCGGTCGTCCGCGACGGTCGATCTACCGTAGGATGGAGGCGCGATGCGACGCGGCGTCGCCCTGACACATTTCCTGGCCGGGCTGCTGGCACTGGTGGTCGTGGCGGCCGTACCCCTTACGCGGTCGAAACTCGCCGCCGATGAGGTGGAGTGCGCCCGCCGCAGGGCGTTGATCACGGCAGGTGCAACACTGCCATTCGAGGCGCGGGTGTGCCCACGCAGTCGAACGCCGTACCTTTACTCGCTGACAGCCGATACCTCGGTCGTCGCGACGTGTCCGAACGGACACGGACAGAGCCCGCTGCCGCTCGGACAGTGGGTTGATTCACGATGATGCAGCCGAAGGCCTGATAACATGCGTCGCGCGCTCTATCCCGGTACGTTCGATCCAGTCACCCTCGGACACCTCGACATCATCGAGCGCAGCTTGCGCATGTTCGACGAACTCGTGGTATCGGTCGCGGATACGCGGAAGGAATCCCTTTTCTCCGCGGAAGAGAGAGTCGAGCTCGTTCGGCAATCGACGAGCCATCTTGACAGGGTTACCGTGCTCTCGTTTCGCGAGCTGTTGGTCGACCATTGGCTCGAGCTGGGCAAACCGACGGTGATCCGCGGACTCAGGGCGATCCAGGATTTCGAGGCGGAGTTCGCCATGGCCGCTGCGAACAGACGCCTCGCCAGAGAGTTCGAGATACTGTTCCTCATGCCGCGAAGCGATCTGGTGTTTCTCAGCGCTACCATCGTTCGCGAGATCGCCCGGTGGGGCGGTGACGTCTCGGGGATGGTACCGCCGGCCGTATCCGAGGCGCTTGCCAGGAAGCATCAGGAGCAGTAGAGCGGTGTCCGGTGGATTGAGGGAGTGCCGAATGAACGGTGTTGTCGAGCGGATTCATGAGCGGGCCGCGGCGCGCGGTGGACGAATCGTGCTGTCGGAGGGCGGCGATCCTCGTACGGTAACGGCGGCGCGGCAGCTCGTCGAGAGCGGTATGTGCGAGGTGTGTGTGCTTGGCGCGCACGATGCGGTCGCTGACGTCGCGGCAGGCGCCGGCGTATCGCTTGACGGCATAGGCATCGTGGACCCGAAGACGCATCCGCGCCACGACGATTTCTCCCAAGAACTCCTGAAGCTTCGCGAACGGAAGGGCATGACGCCGGACGAAGCCGACCGGTTCGTGGATGATCCGTTGCTGATGGCGGCCCTCATGGTGCGGATGGGCGAGGCTGACGGAA
This sequence comes from uncultured bacterium, assembly GCA_964510105.1. Lineage (GTDB taxonomy): Bacteria > Latescibacterota > MWCZ01 > MWCZ01 > MWCZ01 > CAZWQW01. The sequence continues at coordinate 15,920 of CAZEAI010000103.1, read as the reverse complement.
CGGTGGGTGGCGCGGTACACGCTACCCGCGACGTTGTGCGCGCCGCGCTGTGGTGTATCGGCGTGCGGCCGGGAGTGTCCGTCGTATCCGGCGGATTCATCATGGTCGTGCCGGATTTTCTCGGTTCGGGAGAGGATCGAACGCTCTACTTCGCCGATAGCGGCGTCATGCCGGATCCCGACGCAGAGCAGCTTGCATCCATCGCCGTGGCGAGCGCGGCAACGTTCCAGTCCCTGACGGGTGAAGAGCCACGCGTGGCAATGCTCTCGTTTTCCACCAGGGGATCGGCGGAGCATCCCGACGTAGATAAGGTTGTCCAGGCGACGGAGATAGCGCGCGAGGGCAATCCCGAGCTGGTCATCGACGGTGAGTTGCAAGCGGATGCCGCTCTCGTCGAGAGCGTAGCGGCGTCGAAGGCGCCGGGCAGTCCCGTCGCGGGGAAGGCGAACGTGCTGATCTTTCCCGATCTGGGTGCCGGCAACATCGGATACAAGCTTGTGCAGCGGCTCGCGGGAGCAACCGCGCTCGGGCCGATCCTGCAGGGACTCGCAAAGCCGGCTCACGATCTCTCTCGCGGATGCAGCGCGGCAGATATCGTCGATATGTCGGCTATCGCGCTCTGCATGGCATGAGGCCGGCAGGCGCGGTATCTAGGTCTCGCATTGCTCGGGCCGATTGGTGACGCCGGTTCGGATGCAGCGTTCCGCAACGCTCTCCAGCGGCGCATGCTGAACCGCCGCGCCGGACTACCGGGGAGAGTGTCTCGGAATTGGTCCAACGCGCGCGTCCAAGGCCTTCGCGTGCGGTGACATGGGTCACGAGTTGAGTTGGGGAATATTCCCCAGTAGGGTGTTATCACCACCTAATCGCCTTTGATCAGGATTGGCACATCGCATGTCGATGCCCTACCAGTGGGTATTTACATCGATTTCGGCAGTCCTGGCACGGAATTTGGTATCAACTACACGCAGAGAGGGTCGAAAATGAGTTCGGACAGTGGCACGCCCATCCAGATGAAGAGCGGGAACCTCGCGGTGCCTGACGACCCAATCATCCCCTTCATCGAGGGTGATGGAACAGGACCGGACATATGGCGCGCATCAGTGCGAGTTCTCGACGCGGCGGTAGAAAAGGCCTACAACGGCGACCGGCGCATCGTATGGAAAGAGGTTCTCGCCGGAGCGAAGGCGCACGACACGGTGGGCGAATGGTTGCCCGACGAGACCGTGGACACGTTCCGCGAGTACCTGGTCGGTATCAAGGGACCGCTGACGACGCCCGTTGGCGGGGGGATTCGCAGCCTGAACGTCGCGCTGCGGCAGATTCTCGATCTCTACGTGTGTCTGCGGCCGGTACGGTGGTTCACGGGTGTCCCGAGTCCGGTGAAGCATCCGGAACTCGTGGACATGGTGATCTTTCGCGAGAACACCGAGGACGTCTACGCCGGCCTGGAAGTCGAAGAAGGCACGCCGGACGCGAAGCGGCTCATCGATTTCTGTCGCGACGAGATGGGCTGGGATGTCCGGCCGGACTCGGGCATCGGCATCAAGCCGATCAGCGTTTCGGGTACCGAGCGGCTGGTGCGTGCGGCGATAGAGTATGCAATCGCGAACGACCGGAAGAGCGTGACGCTCGTGCACAAGGGGAACATCCAGAAGTTCACCGAGGGCGCCTTCCGCAAGTGGGGATACGAGCTGGCGAAGCGGGAATATCCGGAGAAGGTCGTCAGTTGGGATGAGTGCGGTGGAGACGTGCCCGATGGGAAGATCCTCATCAAGGACGCGATCGCCGACATCTTCCTGCAGCAGGTTCTGACACGTCCGGCGGAATTCGACGTCATCGCGACAATGAACCTGAACGGCGACTACTGCTCGGACGCTCTCGCAGCCCAGGTGGGCGGAATCGGGATCGCGCCGGGTGGGAACATCAACTACGTGTCGGGCCACGCCATTTTCGAGGCGACTCACGGCACGGCGCCGAAGTACGCGGATCAGGACAAGGTGAACCCGGGCAGCGTGATACTCTCAGGTGAGCTGATGTTGCGCTACATGGGTTGGAGCGAAGCCGCCGACCTCATCATCGAGGGGCTCGAAAAGGCCATCGCGTCGAAGACGGTAACATACGATTTCGCCCGTCTTATGGAAGGCGCGAATCAGGTCAAGACCTCCGAATTTGGATCGGCGATAATAGCGAACATGGACTGAGGTGTCGACCGGCGACGGTCGATCAGCCGCGTCATGGTTGGTCGGCACCTCACGATAGATGAGAGGACGACCGACCATGACGCACGCGCAGCTGGAAGCCAACAGCCTCGGCACGGACGATAGTCTGAGGCACTACCTCGACGACATCCGCGAGTTGCCGATGCTCAGTCGCGAGGAAGAGTTCAGCCTGGCCGGTCGCGCCAAGGCCGGCGACGAAGACGCTCGGACCCGGCTCGTCAACGCCAATCTACGGTTCGTGATAAGCATCGCGAAGCGGTACCAGCACCGCGGTCTCTCGCTTGTGGACCTGGTCGCAGAGGGCAACATCGGCCTGGTGAAGGCGGTTGACCGATTCGACGAGACCCTCGGGTACAAGTTCATCTCCTACGCGGTGTGGTGGATCAAGCAATCCATCATCCAGGCGATTTCGCGGCAGGCGAGACCGATGAGGCTCCCGTCCGCTCGTGCGAACCTTCTGTACAAGCTTGAGAAGGCAAACGGCAAGCTGGAGCAGGAACGCGGGCAATCGGTCGATTGGACCGAGCTTGCCGGCGAGGTCGAGTCCTCCGAGGAGGACGTGCAGGAGATGCTCATGTTCCAGCCGCGCGTGAGTTCGCTGGAATCCAGTGCGGGCGACGATGACGTGCGCCTCCTCGAAGTGCTTGAGGACGAGGATTCGTTCGATCCGCACGAGGAGCTTGAGGAGCGGAGCCGCTGTCAGGAAATCCTGGACGCCCTGAGCGCCTTGGACGATCGGGAACGATCTATCGTCGAGAAGTTCTTCGGACTGTCCGACGACGGACGCCTCACACTCGAACAGATCGGCGTCGAGTTCAGCCTGACCCGCGAACGCATTCGCCAGATCAAGGACCGCGCGTTGCGCAAGCTTCGCCACTTCTCGCGGAGCGGGGCCTTGAGGGAGTATCTCGTGGCATAGACTGCGAGCGATAGATCCGATGCGAAGACGGCGCTGGACGGGAGTCCGGCGCCGCTATTCTTGCGACGCGACCGATCCCTACTGCGTCACCACACCAAGCGCATTCAGCTCCCGCTCCACCTGCTCCGGCGATTCGCACACGATCCCGGCGATTCCCAGCGCCTTCGCGGCCTCGACGTTCGCGGGAAGGTCGTCTATGAACACGCTCTCCTCCGGCGCGATGCCGAATCGCTCGAAGCCGTACCGGAAGATGTCAGGATCGGGCTTGATCGACGCTGCCTCGTACGACAGGATCATGCCGTCGAGCAGCCCGTCGAACGGGAACCGCTCCATGCACCACACGAGGTGGATTGGATCGGTGTTGGACAGGAGGTAGTGGCGGCACGCGGGTCGCGTCCGGCGGGCGAGGTCGAACATGCCGTCGATGGCGGTGAAGACGTCCGCCCACATCCGCGTGAATTCGCCGTATGGAATCTCGACGCGCAGTAGCTCCTGCACGACGATGTGCCATTTCGGGCCGGTCATCTCACCGCGGCAGAACTCGTCGTAGCGGCCGCGGACGCGGAGCTTCGCCTCGTCAGCGCTGATGCCGGCGCGCCGGCCGAGTTCCTCGTTGAGCGGGTCGAAGTCGAAATCGACGAACGTCTTGCCAAGGTCGAACAGGATCGTGGTGATGGGCATGGTACCTCTCTGCGTGAGCAGTGTGCCGCGTCGGGTCACAGGTCCGACAGGAGATCGTTGAGCTTGCGCTCCAATGGTAGCGAACTCGGCAGTCCGGACTCCAGTTCCACAGCCCGGACCTCGCCGAAGAAGCCGCTGACCGCGGCCTTGAGCGCTGAGATGACGGCGTCACGCGATGGGCTCGCCACCAGGGCCTCGCCGAGCATCTGTAGAAAATCCGGGCCAAACCTGTCTACGTCGCGATTCCGTTTCGTATCCGCGCCGGTCGTGAAACCTCTGAGGCGAATCGTCTGCGCTCTGATTTCCTCCACGTCGGAGATAGCCTGCCAGTATCGTTCGCGTTTCACCGCCACGTACGCGTGAAGCACGTAGTGCCAGATCGCGGCGATGCGTTCGCGGCAGTACTGCTCTGCGTCGTCCGGCTCGCCGCGCTCCTCCCACGAGCGCGTTATACGCTGCTCTACGGAGTCGGTGCGGTCGAACAGCACCCGCCAGTGCGCTCCGCGCGCGAGCATGTCCCGCGTGCGAAGGATGCACATGTTGATCTCGAGGTAGTTCTCGAGCATGAAGTTGTGGAGCAGCACGTCGGGAGCGCGGACGGAAAGGCAGTATCCTGCAACGGCGTGCGTTGTCTCGGTCCACTGTCGCCAGTCGTCGGCCACCGAGCGCACGTCGCTGCCGTCGTGGGCGACGACACATACGTCTACGTCGGAGAACTCGTCGGCGAATCCGCGTGCCCCGGAGCCGACGAGCACGCAGCTCGCCACGCGTTCGTCCTGCTCGGCTTGCCGAACGATCGTTGCGAGGACCGACTCCCTCTGCTCCGGTGTGTACCACACGGCCGACTCCATCGGGCTATGCCTCGTCGCTCCTGTCGAACCAGTACAGTCTCCGCCGGAGTCCCGGGCGCTTCTGGTGCGATTTCTCGCAGTAGCCTGACGGCTCGTATCCCCATGCGCGGACCTTCTCCGCCATCTCGTGTAGTTCGACCGGTTCCGTCGCTGGGCCAAGGATCAGCCTGCCGTCCGGTGCGACGATGTCCCGGTAGATGCGGTCGAACAGCTCCCGCTCTCGCTCCCTCGGAACATACCCCAACTCCGCCACGCTGACGAAGTCCCACTGCATGGGCGGCGTCCAGTAGAGCGCATTGCCGAGGAGGAACCGATCGCTCCAATCCGGGAGGCGTCGCCTCGCTAGGTCGAGCAAGCCCTCGGAGATGTCGAGCCCGTGGAACTCCATCTCGACTTCCGTGCCGCTGAGCCATCGGTCGAGCATCTCTATGAGGTGGCCGTTGGCGCAGCCCACGTCGAGGAACGTGCCGCCCCGGTCAATCGCTTCGACGATCATCCCGCGCGTGTACCGGTAGGCCGACGCGTCGCCGCTGTGGCCGGACTGCGCGCGCGGATCGTCGGCGGCGAGGTAGTGCCCGGTGAAGAAGCGGCAATGGATGTCGAACCATTCCGCCTCCGTGATGTCGCCCGCGTCGAGCGCCGTCTGCTGCTGCTCGCAGAATGCGTACGCGCGGTTCATGGCGAATCTCGTTTCGTCGGTAGACATGGTGTCACCTTGCGAGGCTGCGTCGACAGGTGTTGGTGGTCGACGGGCCGCCTACCCGAACAGCGTCGCCTGCGGATCGGCCCCGTGCGACCGCCCGAGATGCGCATACCCGGCGGGCGTCACGACTCGTCCGCGCGGAGTGCGCTGGAGCAGGCCCTCCTGCATGAGGAACGGCTCGTACACCTCCTCGATGGTGTCGGGTTGCTCGTGTACCGCCGCCGCGATGGTGTTCACTCCCACCGGGCCGCCGCCGAACTTGTCGATGATGGTTGTCAGGATGCGTTTGTCCATCTCGTCGAGGCCCATGTCGTCGACATCCATGAGCTTGAGCGTCTTGCGGGCGACCTCGCCGTCGACGATGCCGTCGCCGCGCACCTGCGCGTAGTCCCGAGCGCGTCGGAGCAGCCGGTTTGCCACACGCGGAGTGCCCCGCGAGCGCCGCGATATCTCACCCGCGCCGTCTTCGTCGATCCTGGTCTCCAGAATGCCCGCCGAGCGCCGGACGATCGAGGCGAGATCGTCGACGGAATAGTAGTTCAGCCGCTCGACGATGCTGAACCGGTCCCGCATGGGCGAGGTGAGCAGCCCTGTGCGCGTCGTCGCGCCGATGAGCGTGAACCGTTCGAGTTCCACCCGCACGGACGAAGTGCCGGGTCCCTGCCCAATGATGATATCGATGACGTAGTCTTCCATCGCCGAGTAGAGATACTCCTCAACGACGCGGTTGATCCGGTGGATCTCGTCGATGAAGAGCACGTCGCGCGTTTCGAGCTTCGTGAGCAGGCCCGCCAGATCGCCGGGACGTTCCAGGATCGGGCCGGATGTGGCCTTGATGTTCGCGCCGAGTTCGTTGGCGATCACGTGGGCGAGCGTCGTTTTGCCGAGCCCGGGCGGACCGTGAAACAGCACGTGATCGAGGGCATCGCCCCGTTGCCGCGCCGCCTCAATGAACAGGATGAGCCGCTCCTTGAGCTTTTCCTGCCCAACGAACTCGTCAAGCGTTTCCGGCCGGAGAGTCGCGTCGAGAGCGCGGTCCTCGTCGAGTTGGTCCGGCGCGATATGGCGTGTGAAATCGTCGTCGCGATCGGTCACGTGAAACTCCCGGCGGGCTGCGTGGAACTGGTCCGAGAAGGTACGCCGCGCCGGGACATGCGGACAAGCGGCGTTTCCGGGCTTGGTTGCGCGATGGGAGAACGCTACCGTACTCAGCCGGTAACCACGGGCCTGCGGATACCCTCAAGACGTCGAGGAGCTACCATGTCAACGACTCTTGCCGGCATCGACCTCGCCGACGCGCCGGTCGGTTGGATTTTCGACTCGCGCCAACCTGACTGCGATGTGGAGGAACGCCATTTCTCCGAGTGGCGGCTCCCGTTGACTCCGCACAAGTACTGGAAGCGGCCGAGCCCGTTCGTCATCGACCGGGAAGACGACGGAACGCCGGTCCTCGAATGCCTGCACGCCCGTGACGCGGCGATGATCGCGGGAGACCAGGACTGGCAAGACTACACGGTGTCCGCCCGCGTGAGGCTCATCAGCGAACATGCGCCCGCCGATGAGGATCTCCCCACCAACACGGACGCGCGGGCCGGCGTCATGGCGCGGTATCTCACGTCGCGCCACTTCTACTATCTGTGCCTCGTCAGCAGCGGAACTCTGGTCCTCTTTCGCAGGGCCGACGCCGAGTGGCATCTGCTTGCCCAGGCACCCGTTGAGCTCGACAGGCGGGTCTACTACGACCTCTCGCTCGAAGTAGTCGGCGATTCGATCCGGGGCTCGCTTGGCGACGTCGCTACGCTCATCGTGCGGGACGACACGTACTCTTGCGGACCCGGCGGCATCCGCGTGAATGCCCGCGCCCGCTTCGACGGCGTGCGCGTCACCGCGGCGGCATCCGAGCCGGAAACCATCGCGGCGAGGCGGGAAACACGCCTGTCCGGCGAGCGGAAGCTTCAGAGTGGCTATCCGCAGGAACGGCTCGTCGCGGCGTATCCGAAGCCGGCGTGGCCTCACGAATATGCGTCGTTCT
>CAZEAI010000103.1:0-8502 GCA_964510105.1 uncultured bacterium | reverse complement strand
CGCATCGCTCCGGGCGGCGAATGGGGATTCCTGCTGTACAACTCCGCGCAGATATTCTCCGCCGCGTTCGCGAGCACCTACTCCAGCGATGCGCCGATGCGTGTCGGCGTCGCGGACCTGCAAGGCAATCTGCTGTGGGGACGCGACATGGACGTGCGCTTCCCGAAGGCGTTCGATGCCGACGGGGACGGCAGGGATGAGATCGTTGGCATCGCCAACGGCTGCATCGTCGTGCTCGATCCCGACACCGGGGATATGATCGCCGAGGCGCCGTTGCCGCAGACGTGCCCGTTCCAGGGGCCGCGAGGAGGCGTCATCGACCCCGATCTCTACCCGTGGTACCCCGCCGATCTCCGTGGTGTGGGGTCACCGACGGACCTTCTCGTGAAGGATGACATGGATAGCCACGGAGGCCGCACGTTCTGGGCATACACCGGCGATCTGCAGATGCTTTGGACCGCGCGTGTCGGCTTTCCGCGCTACGGTCACACGCTCGCAGCCGCGGACGTCAACGGCGACGGCCGCGACGAAGTGCTCGCGGGGTTTCACTGCTACGACGCAGACGGCAACCTGCTGTGGAAGTGCCGGGACGCCGAACTCAGCGAAGACGATCACGTGGATGAAGTGAAGTTCGGGCTCTTCGGTCCCAACGGCGAGCCGCGCGCGTGTGGGACGAACGGCGCCGATGGATTTCATCTGCTGGACGGCACGAACGGCGATGTCATCGCATGCTACAACTTCGGCCATGCCCAGGGAGTCAGTGTGGGCAACTACCTACCCGACAGGCCGGGCATGGAGTACTGCGTCGGTTCGCGATGGGGCAGCTTCGGCGTCCTGAACGTCGTGGACGCGCGCGGGGAGGTGGTCGCGACGTGGGAGCCGGACAACGTAAGCCAGGGCGGCCCGCCGGTAACGTGGACCGACACCGGACAGCAGTTCATCTTCCTGAGCAGCAGCGAGGAGGCGTTCGGGCTGTGGGATGGGCACGGGAGCCGGTGCGTGCGGCTGGAGTGCCCGGAGCTGCCGTATCGGGGCTTCTACGGCGTTCAGAAGGGGCAGGGGGCGGCTCTGGACGTCGACGGCGACGGTCTCGACGAACTTGTCTTCACGTTCCCGGAGGCGACGTACGTCTACAAAGCGGATATCTAGTCGAGTCCCCGCACGGCGTGGGTTTGGACGCTTCCGCGCGGGTGATACCATTTCCTGTCCGATCACCGCATCCGAGCGGTGTACTCACGTTTCCACAATGAAGAGCCTATCCAGCGAGGTGTTCCACATTGTCCGGAAAGCCGACAACAAGCGAACTCCGGTACGCGCGCGACTGGTTCGACGCCGCGACGGGCGAGCGGCCGGCGAACCCCCCGTTCTCATTCCGCTACGACGGCGCCGATTCGGGGTCGCTGATGGCGTCGTGGGAGTTCGAGCGTGAGGACGTACCGGAGAGCGACGGTGTCGTCGCCCGGACTCTGACGTATCGAGATTCGGCAACCGGGCTCGTCTGCTCGTGTGGAACTACTGCGTATCCGGACTTCCCCGCAGTGGACTGGCTCGTTCGGTTCGCGAACGACGGACAACGAGACACGCCGATCATCGCCGACGTGCAGGCGCTCGACGCGTCCTTCCCGTTCGTAGATGAACCGATCCGTGTCCATGGGGCGAACGGGAGCCTGTGTCGCGCGGACGATTTCGCGCCGACGGAGACTATCCTCCAGTACCCCAAGCCGCACCGCATCGGGCCCGAGGGTGGCCGTTCATCCAGTGGCGTGTTGCCGTTCTTCAACGTCGAGTACGATGGACGCGGAGTGATCGGCGCGGTCGGCTGGACCGGGAACTGGGACGCGCAGTTAGAACTGACGGACGACCGGCACACGCGATTGCGGGCGGGCATGCGAGAGGTGCATCTGAGCCTCAAGCCGGGCGAGAGCATTCGTATGCCGCGCATGCTTCTGCTCTTCTGGGAGGGCGACCGGCTGCACGGACACAACATGCTCCGACAGCTCATCATCTCCAAGTACTCGCCCGCGCTCATGGAGCCCTCGCCCGGCGCGCCGCACGAGCCGCCGACATCCTTCGCGGTGTGGGGTGAGAACACCGCTGAGCGCCAGCTCGCGAAAGCGCGCTGGATGGCGGAGAACGATATTGCCATCGACAACTTCTGGATCGATGCGGGATGGCACGGCGACGTAGTGAAGACCGACAAGCCGAACGTGTTCAACACCGCGTGGGGAGACCACGTCGGCAACTGGTGGCCAAACAAGTCGTACTATCCCGACGGTCTGGCCGCGATCGGCGACCTCGCACGCGAGAACGGCATGCGGTTCACGCTGTGGTTCGATACGGAACGGGTCTTCAAGGGTACGTACTTCGTCCGGGAGCACCCTGAGTGGCTCCTCGGGCCCATCGGAGACTACTACCTGCTGAATCTCGGCGACTCAGACGCGCGCGCCGGCATCACGGACGTCATCTCGTCGGTCATCGCCGAGAACAACGTGACGCTCTACCGGCAGGATTTCAACATGGACCCGGAGGCGTACTGGCGCGCGGCGGATGAGCCGAACCGCGTCGGCATGAGCGAGATCCGCCACATCGAGGGGCTGTACGCTTTCTGGGATGAGCTTCTCGAACGACATCCGGGCCTGATCATCGACAATTGCGCCAGCGGCGGACGGCGCATCGATCTGGAGTCGATCTCGCGCAGCATACCGCTCTGGCGGAGCGATATGCAGTGCTTCCGTGGCTTCGATCCGATTGGGATGCAGAGCCAGACCCACGGACTTTCCATGTGGGTGCCGTTCAGCACCGGTTGCTGCGACCGGCCGGAGACGTACGCGTTTCGAAGTTCCATTCTGCCGGGAGTCGTAATGGCGCCCCCTGCCGCTGGACCTGACGAGCCGGAGGGTTACAAGACGCCGTGGGATGCGTTCCCGGTGGACTGGTTGCGTCGCGCGACGCGCGAGCAGCGCGAGGTCCGGAAATACGCCACCGGCGACTTCTATCCGCTGACGTCGTTCGGGCTCGCGGACGATCTCTGGGCCGTGTGGCAGTTCGACCGTCCCGATCTTGGTGAGGGGGCGGTGATCGCCCTGCGTCGCCAGAATAGCCCGCATCCGCGTATGGATGCCCGGCTTCAGGGTATCGATGCCGAAGCGAGCTACGAGGTGTTCTCGTTCGACGAGGAAGCGACCACGACGCGCACCGGGAGCGAACTCACCGGCGCCGGCCTCGCGATCGAGATCGATGACACTCCGGGCTCGCGCATGTACCGGTACCGGCGGGTCTGACCTATGGGCCGCCGCTCTACTACACACCATTGAGGAGTCGAGATGAAATTGTGGTATCGCACGGGCACTGACGACTACATGTGCGGCCTGCCCATCGGCACGGGCAGGATAGCGGCGATGATCGTCGGCGACGGGAACAGTCAACGCGTCGCTCTGAATCATGAATGGCTGTGGCGTGGCACGACGCGCGACCGCGAGCCGCCGAAGTCCGCGCATCTCCTGCCGGAAGCGCGGGAGTTGCTGCTCTCCGGCGATCTCGAGCAGGGCACGATCCGGGGTAACGACGCCTTTGGCGGGGGTGGGGGCACAAGCAAGACGAATCCGTGCCGTGTGAACCCATATCAGCCTGCCGGGGACCTACACATATCCGTGGAGCACGGCGACGTTACCGAATACCGTCGCGAGCTGGATCTTGAAACAGCCGTTGCCAGGGTCACCTACGAGGCGGACGGCGTGCAGTTCCGTCGCGAATGCCTCGCGCATATCGAGCGTGACCGGGTCTACGTCAGGCTCACCGCGTCCGCCCCGTTCTCCGCGTCGTTTCGCCTCTCCCGCGTCGATGACCCGGACGCGACCATCGAGCACGCCGTCGGGCCGGACCGGCTCCTGCTCGACGGCACGTTCCCGGAGGGGCTGAGCTGGCGCGTGCAGGCCGATATCGTCGGGTGCGACGGCGCCGCCATGGCAACCGACGACAGGATTCGTGTGGTTGACGCGCGCGAGGTAGTGCTCGCGCTCAACGTAGGCGCGTCGGCGACGGGCAACGATCCCGCAGAGGAGTGTGGCCCCAGGGCCGACCTCGACGGCGGCTGGCCGGCCCTGCTGGACTCGCACGTGGCGGCATACCGGCAACGCCACGGCTGCGTGAGTCTGGACATCGAGCAGCCCGACGTTGACCTCCCCACGGACGAGCGTATACAGGCGGTTCGCGACGGTATCGATGACCCGCTGCTGCCGGCGCTGTACTTCCAGTACGGCCGGTACCTGCTCGTAGCGAGCACCGCCGCGGCCGACCTGCCTCCGAACCTGCAGGGGAAGTGGAACGAGAGCCTGAATCCGCCGTGGCAGGCCGACTACCACCACGATATCAACCTTCAGATGAACCACTGGCCGGCCGAGCCGGGGGGGCTCCCCGAGACTGCTGAGGCGCTATTCCGGTTCATCGAGCGCCTCACGCCGCATGCGCAGCGAGCAGCGCGGGACATATACGGCTGTCGCGGCGTCTGGTTCCCGATTCAGACCGACCCGTGGGGGCCGTGTACTCCGGAGTCATACGGTTGGGCGGTATGGATCGGCGCGGCTTCCTGGCTTGCTCAGCACCTGTGGTGGCATTACGAGTACGGTCTCGATCTCGGTTTCCTGCGTGAGCGCGCGTATCCGTTCTTCAAGGAAGTGGCTGCGTTCTACGAGGACTACCTCGTCGCGGACGAAGCCGGTGTGCTGCAGGCGGTGCCTTCTCAGTCACCGGAGAACAGAATCGCCGGAGGCGGTGATCTGCCCGTGACGCTCTGCGTGTCGGCCACCATGGACGTGGTCCTCGCGCGGGACGCGTTGACGTACGCTGTCAGCGCGTCGGAGGCGCTCGGAGTCGACGCGGAGCAGCGGACGATCTGGCGGGATATGCTCGAACATCTGCCGGACTCAAAGATCGGTAGCCGCGGCCAGCTTCTGGAGTGGAACGAGGAGTTCGAGGAGGTCGAGCCCTCGCACCGCCACCTGTCGCATCTGATCGGCATGTTCCCGGGCGACTCTCTCGATCCGGAGGCCACGCCGGAGCTTTGGCGCGCCGCCGAACGGTCGCTGGACCTTCGGCTGGAGGCTGGGGGCGGGCATACGGGTTGGAGCCGGTCGTGGGTTGCGTGTCTGTATGCGCGTCTCGGACGAGCCGCCGACGCATGGGAGCACATGTGTCACCTCATCTCCGACTTTTCGACGGATACGCTGCTCGATTTGCACCCACCGGGAGTGTTCCAGATCGACGGCAATTTCGGTGGCGCCGCCGCGGTCATCGAGATGCTGCTGCAGAGCTACCATGGCGAACTGCACTTCCTGCCGGCGTTGCCGGACGCGTGGCCTGACGGTTCGATCTCCGGCCTGCGCGCGCGCGGCGGGCTGACCGTGGGGATCGAATGGCGGGGCGGTGCGCTTGAACGTGCGACCATTGAGTCGTTCGTCGACGGGGAATGCCTCATCACGCATGGCGCGGGGCTCGCCGTCCTCGATGAGGCGGGCAGGCCGGTGGAGTGTGAAATGGATGGGCATCGTCTCCGCTTTGCGACACAGGCCGGCGGCCGGTACGCAGTGACAGTTCGACACTGATAGGGAGCGTGGTAATGTCTGACAATTCGACGCGAGATCGCATGCAGTGGTGGCAGGAAGCGCGATTCGGGATGTTCATCCACTGGGGCGTGTACGCCATCCCCGGCCGCGGGGAGTGGGTCTACTACCAGGAGCACTGGGATACGGCTGAATACGCGAAACTTGCCGACGAATTCAACCCGCGTCACTACGATGCGCGCGAATGGGTCCGGCTTGCGCAGGACGCCGGCATGAAATACATGGTGCTGACGACGCGGCACCACGACGGATTCTGCCTGTTCGACAGTGCCGTATCCGAGTTCACCGCGCCGAAGACCGCCGCGAAGCGGGATCTCATCGCCGAGTACGCGGAAGCATGTCACGACCTCGGCATGCCGATGGGCTTCTACTACTCGCTGGAGGATTGGCGCTTCCCGGAGCAACTCCCGCACTTGCCGATCAGGGACGACCTGTCGGCCTACGAGCCGATGGTCGAGCAGGCGCATGCTCAGGTGCGCGAGCTGATGTCGAACTACGGTACCGTGGACATCTTGTGGTACGACGGCGGATTCCCTGGCGGCGTATGGCGCGCCGACGAGCTCAACGCCATGGCGCGCCGCCTCCAGCCGGGCATCATCATCAACAATCGGTCCGGCCCGGACGAGGACTTCGGGACACCCGAGAACCAGATCCAGTTCCTCGACCGCCCGTGGGAGGCGTGTTACACGATGAACGACTCGTGGGGCTTCGCCGAGTGGGATCGCAACTACAAATCGCCTACGGAGATTCTCCACCTCCTGAGCACGTGTGTGGCGGGTGGCGGAAACCTGTTGCTCAACGTCGGACCGGACCACGAGGGGCGCATTCCGCAGGCCGCGGTCGACCGGCTTCGTCATGTCGGGGCGTGGATGCGGACCAACGGCGAATCCGTCTACGGAACGACGTCGTCGCCGGTGCCGACTCCCGCCGTCGGCTGGGCGACATCCAACGGCAGCGCCGTATACGTACACGTCTGGCGCTGGCCCGGATCGGAACTCAGGCTGGCGTGGATCGGCTCGCGCGTGAAGAGCGCGCGTGTCTTGGGTCTCGATGTCCGTGTCGAGGTGGATCAGGCAGGCGATCACGTGGTGCTCCGCGGGCTGCCGTCGAGTCCTCCGAACCCGTTCATGGGCGTGATCGCGCTCGAATTCGACGGCGAGCCGCACATGTCCGAACCGGCGTACTCATGAGGGTGGGCAAGCCCCCAACGCGGGAGCCGGGCGACATGGACGACTGGATCGTCATAGCGAACCCAACGGCGGGCCGCGGGAGGTGTGCGCGCGAACTGCCCGCCGCCCTCGCGGCGCTGGCGGATCGGGGCGTTCGGGCTGAGGTCCTCACCACGGAGCATGCGGGCGACGGCGTTCGGCTGGCGGGCGTCGCACATGAACGTGGGCACCGGCGTGTGCTCGTTGCCGGCGGCGAGGGGACGGTCAACGAAGTCCTGAACGGCCTTGCGAAGACAAACGCGCTTGGAGAGTATACCCTCGGCACTATTCCGCTGGGCACCGGCAACTCGTTCCTCGCGGATTTCGGGCTCCAGGACGTGGATGCGGCAGTTGAACGGATCGCCGCCGGCGACGCGAGTCCGTGCGATGCGATGGCATGCGAATTCGATGCCGGTGGCTCGCCGCGTTGGGTGCTGAACAACGTCTTGTTCGGGTTCGCCGCCGATGTCGGGGACCTGATGAATCGTCGGCTCAAGCCCCTCGGGACGTTCGGGTACACCGCCGGAGTGCTCGTCGAGCTGGCTAGGTTTCGGCGCCGGCGATTCTCGATCCACACCGACGCCGGCGAGGTGTCAGGGGAGTGTTCTATCATAAGTGTCGCGAACTCCCAGTACACCGGCGGGAACATGCAGATCAGCCCCGGCGCGCTCGTCGACGACGGGCTGCTGGACGTGGTGACCGTCGGCAGCATGAGCAGGATCGGCCTCCTGCGCGCGTTTCCGCTGGTATTCCGTGGCGCGCATCTGGACCATCCGAAGGTCGACCTGACACGTACCCAACGTGTTCGCGTGGAGTCCGACATCGCGGTGCCGGTTCTCGTGGACGGAGACGTCGCGGGCGTAACCCCTGTTACGGTGACGGTCTTCCCCGCCGCGTTGCAGGTGATCCGCTAGGCCCGTCTCTTTGGCTCATCCATTCGTGGCTGTCGCCCCGACCGCAGACCTCCGAGTGGAATCCCCGTAGAAAAACGCACCCCGGCCTTGACATCGTGAATCCCGGAGCTGTATTAGCATTGAAAGGCACCCATTGATAGATGTTGATGGGTGTTGATGAAGGCCCGCGCAAAGACGCCGAAGAGGGCTTCCTGATGGGTGCTATGAGACCTATCGAGTGGATTTGGAACGAAACGATATGATATGTTGAAAAGATTTACGATCGAACCGGCAGCTACGGCTGGCTCAGGGTGAGGAGGCCTGTCGGGTGGCACCGGGACAGGGCGTGATAAAGACGAACGCTGCGGGTGAGCTATACCTCCAAAGCGAGTCAGGGCAGGTCAGAAGGCTCTACCGCTTCAAGGAAGTGCTCGGCATCGCATGCATCGACGCGATGACTTTCTACGTGTGGGTGAAACGCGGCATGGTGTCCGACACGCGCCTGCGTGACCGAGGGCGATGGCGGGTGTTCACCGAGCAGGAAGTGTCACAGCTCATTCGCGTTGCAAGAGACCAGGGGTTCGACGTTCCCGCGTGGCACGTCGCCGGCGCGCAGCCCCGGCATGAGAAATACGATCCGTTGCATAGCAACTGGAGGGAGTCGCCATGAGTGCGCTCAAGAGATACCTGAATGCCGGCCACGTTCGCGGGCTGGCGATTCTGGCCGTCGGGCTGCTGTTCGGCTGCGAGGCCAAAATATACAGGTCGGATGTGCCGATCTGG
>CAZEAI010000102.1:0-18791 GCA_964510105.1 uncultured bacterium | reverse complement strand
ACATCGCCACCCTGTAGCAATTAGTGACCCACCATCTGGGCCTGCTCGTTCATGTTGGTGAACTCCATGTCGCCGACGACCTGCACGATGATCCAGCTCTCGCTTGGATGGACCTCGGATATGAACCGTTCCGTCGTTCCAAGTGGAACGTTCATGTCCGCGCCATACTCCAGCCAGCGGTCCTCCTCGAAGAACTCGACGGAGATCGTCTCGAAGTTGCTGAAGATCCTCTCATGCACCCGGATCTCGCTCGCCCGGTCCAGTTCGAGGTCGTTCTCATCGGTCGGATCGTCGTAGCGGTACACGTAGCTGTCGTAGAGCAGGTCGGCGAACTGTCGGGCGGTCTCCGGGGTGTGTCTGTCGAACACGTACACGAGCATCTTGATCGTGCTATCCGGCGCGGAAAGGTCCGCCGGCGCCTGCTTCGCCGAGACCGTGCCGCCCTCCAGGATGACGGGCGTCTGGTTGAGCAGGTCGCACGATGCCATGCACAGCCCGGTCAGGACGCATGCCACCCGCAGCGTCAGCCGGGTCGTGCGATGT
The DNA here is from genome assembly GCA_964510105.1 of uncultured bacterium. GTDB lineage: Bacteria > Latescibacterota > MWCZ01 > MWCZ01 > MWCZ01 > CAZWQW01. The sequence goes on along the minus strand of CAZEAI010000102.1, from coordinate 18,248 downwards.
GTCTCAGTCCGGTGGTACATCCCAGTGTCTCCGTCGGGTCGGCAGCCTACCCCGATCCGACGAGCATGGCTCGCAGAAGTCCCCACGTTGCGGCCTCGCTACCGACTACAACGTCGTGCCACGTCTCGACGCTCCACAGCCCCGCGCTCTGCGACATGCGCATGTTCGCTCGGCCGGCATACCGGGCGATGTCGCCTCCCCGCATCCAGACGCGTAGTTCGTAGTCCGCCTCGACGCTTGTGCCGCCGGATTCCGGCGCCGTAAGGATGTCCGTCCAGGCAAGGCCCAGAGAGTCCGTGTTGCTCAACAGCCCGGCGAGAAACACCTCCTCGTGCTCCCTTGTCCAGATGTCAGGAAACGACGTGAACGAGTCCTCCTGGCTCTGCACGGGATCTGGAACAAACTCGAACGTCGATGCGATCCGCTCGAGATACGCCGGATTGTCCCGCGCCGCTAGCGCGAGTTCCAGCGTGCGCAACACGTTTTCCGGGCTCGTCGGCTGCGGGTACTCGACGAGTGAGCCTTGAGGCGTTTCCGGCGTGCCCGTGGCGAATGGATTCGTACATGCCGTCCCGAGCGCCATCGCGAACACCAGAATGCCTGCACGTGGCGTAAGGCGCATCGGTCAGAGTCCTATGACGTCAATCGGCGTCGGCATGAAACAGAGTACGAATATCGCGAAGCAAAGATAGCCAATCTTGCGTCGTTTCGCATCGAGGGGCGTGATGTTGTCGGTCGGCGGCGGGTGCCGTCGTCCGAACACGACTGCGAACACCGCGAAGAACGTCCAGACAGGCGAGTAGAAGGTGAAGGCCAGAAGCGGCACTGTCGCCGCGATCGCAATGGCGCGATGCCTGTGCGGGAACAGGGCGTAGACGATGTGGCCGCCGTCGAGTTGCCCGACCGGAAGCAAGTTGAACGCCGTCACGAACAGACCCACCTTACCGGCCTGCACGAGCGGGTGTGGGGTGACGTCCGTACCCGCCGCCATCGGACCGAATAGGAACCATTTCAGCCCTATCGTCAGCAACGAGTCGCCGAATACGTACGCCATGTACCCCGGCGGCGGCGCGGGGAAAGCATACGGGCTGGCGACCGAGTAGGCGTATCCGATGGTGATAACTACCAGCGCTACAAGGAATCCCGCGATCGGGCCCGTCGCGCCAATGTCGATAAGCGCGCCGCGATTGGGGATGCGCGATCTCATTACGATCACCGCGCCGAGGGTGCCGATCGGCGAGTGGAGCAGCCCCGGCACCGACGGAAACGGGAGGAAATAGGGCGCGCTCGCATGCACGCGCCACCTGCGGGACATCACGTAATGTCCCATCTCGTGGGCGAGCAGGATCGACATGAGGCCGATCGCGTACGCTATTCCGTCGACGACCCAGCACGCCGCCGCGGTGAGCAGGAACAACGAGACGTGCAGCCACCATCGAGATCGCGCTCGAGGGGGTTCACTCCAGCCCGGCGGATGCGCGTCACCCGGCCTGACGTCACTCAACGCGTTCCACTGAGGGAGGTCGCTGTCGACGCGCGGGCTGTCGGTCCCCTCTATCGGATCGTCGGGTTCACGCGGTTGACCGCGTTTGCTGAAGTCCGGTGCCTGCATCACTCGACGCCAGGTAATGGTGGGTGGACGGCAGGCCCTCCGGCGTGTCGAATCGGCGCGCCGGGAGTGCCTCTCGTCACTGAGTGAGCGTCAGCGAGAACAGGTGTTCCGCGCCGAGCCCGGTGTCGGTAGGAATATACGCGTAGTCGATGCCAACCGGCCCAGCCGCCAGACCCGCGCCGGCGGTCAGCCCGTCGAGTTCGGTGTTGGACGCCAGCGCCCTGCGGTATCCTGTCCGTAGCACCAGCGCACAGGTCACATGCACCTCGGCGCCGACGTGGACCGTCTCATACCAGTCCGGAGCGTATCGCACGTCCGCGAGCCCGCGCAGGAGCATGCCATTGACCGTTCGCGAATATGACGCGCCGACGACTGCGTCCCACGCGATTGGGGTCTCTTCGTTGCGCAGCTTGCCCGATACGCCGAGGTTCCTCACCGCGGCGCCGACCCGCCACGCGTCGCTACGCCATAGCGCGCCGAAATCCAACGCGACGGCTCGCGCGCTGTAGAGGTAGATCTTCTCCGTCACGACCTTACCGCCGACGCCCCAGAGTAATCCGTATGCTTGCCGCGCGTAGGCAAGCCCGATCGCGGCGTTGTAGACGCCGTACGTGCCGAACGGAGTGACGCTCGGAACGCCGTCGAGCGTTGAGCGGTCGTCGACGGTTCGCATGGGTATGTCGCCGATGGATTGTGTTCGCACCGAAGCGGACAGAACGCCGCCCCAACGCGGTACCGCCAGCTCCACGTACTCCTGTCGAATGGTGGCGATGCGTTCGGAGTGGGTACCGAGCGCGGCGATGCCATCGATTTCCGCGAGAAGTGCCGGGTTGGTGGCTGCCGACCCCGGTCTGCCCGGCAGTGCCGAAGAGGCGCCCGCCAGTGCCGCCGAACGGGCGTCGGAGTGATTCTGAAGGAACTTGTACCCGCCCGTTCCAGCGTCGCCGTCAGGAGACTGCGCCAGAGCCCCGGGTGCCGTCGTGGCGAGGGCAAGTGCGAACAGAAGCGCCGCGAACGTGTTCGACGGAGCGCGCGTCACAGCTCATACCTCACGCCGACGGAGTGGACGAGGCCGAATACATCCTGCACCGCGGCGTAGTCGAAGCCGATCGTTCCGTTGCCGAACCTCGTCTGAATGGTAGCGCCGCCGGAGATGGCGGGTTCGTGGGCACCATCCGTGATCGCGAACCATCGGTAGCCGGCCCTCACGCGGAGGTGCTGCATCACGCCCCAGGACACTCCGTAGTGCACATATTCGCCGTCTCTGTCCGTCTTTTCGTAATTCACCGCAGCCGTCACATTCACCGGACGGAGCGCGTACGATACTCCCAGCCCGCTCGTGGCGGGGAACGGGTCGTCGATCTGCACCTGGCCGGCCTGACTCTCGGTGTTCCACCGCAAGTCGCCACCCACGTCGCGGATGACGCCCGCAATGCGGAGGTTCTGCATCGGACTTACCGTGACGCCGACGCTGAGCATCCAGTTCGCCGCGGACCGGTTGTCGAGTTCGATGCGATACCATTTCGCCGAGACGCCGGCAAGCATCATCTTGTATCGCGTTCCGAACGTGAAGGCCACCGCGTTCTCGCTGTTGTCCAGCGTCCCGGTGTTGGCTCCGTTGGCGTCGTATCTGACAAGTCCGTCGACGCCGGCGTTCACCCACGTTACGGCGAAGCCCGCGCGTTCATCCATCTGCCGCGCGAAACCGAGCACGTTGATGGATCGGTCCATCGGCAGGCGCGTGTGCGAAGCCACCCACGATCCCTGACCTGCCGCCGCGACGCCGGACGGGTTTGCCAGCACGCTCACGGGGCCGTGCGAAAGCGTCATCACCGCCGACCCCACACCGAGAACGTGCGCTCCGGAGCCATAGCGATAGAGGGCGCCCGCCTGCCCGCCGGTCCCTTCGGTGGCGGGAGTAGACGTTGCCGCGAATGCCGCAATCGCTACTGCGACGATGTATCGTGATCGCATCAATTCAGCACCATGAGTTTGCCGGTGGCGGAGTGCCCGTCGTCGGTCGTTACTTCGTACAGATATACACCGTTGGCAACCGGATAATCCCGCTCGTTTCGGCCGTCCCACGTGATGGCGTGGTTCCCGGTTCCGAGTCCGGACCGCTCAATCCTTCTGACGAGGCCGCTGCCCGCGTCGTAGATGCGGATGGTCACGTCCGACGGGCTCGACAGCGCGAAGACTATGCTCGGCGGATTCCCCAACAGTGGCCCGGATGGTGATGGGAACGCGTAGGTCTTCAGCCAGGAACGTTCGCCGTTCGGGTTCTCCACGCTGCCGCCCTGTAGCGGATCCGCCTGAGGATAGCGCAGCACGAAGTCCCACGATGTTCCCTCGTCGTCCGAGCGCACGAGCCCGCGCCCCGTCGCCACCCAGAGTACTCCGTTCACGTACGCGACGTCTCCCGTGCCCGCCTGCGAGACGACGAGCGTGCCCTCGGTGACGATCGGAACGACTTGCCAGGACTGTCCCGCATCCGGGCTCATGAGCAGGGCGTCCGACGACGAGTAGCTGCCGGCCACCCAGGTGGTGTCGCCGTTGAAAGCGAAGTTCCAGGCGCGGAACGTGCGCTCAAGGGCCGGGTCGTCCTGCGGCAGGTAGGTCTGCCAGGTTGTGCCACCGTCGCCCGACCAACTGATGCCGTCTTTGCCCGGCTCATCGAGTTTGCCATCGCGGTCGAGGTCGTAGTCGAGTTCGTTGAACAGCCCATCGGGGAAGTAGTCGAGGTTCGAATCCTTGACCTGACTCTCGGATATCCCGGTGGACTGCGTCGCGGCCCAGACGGTGCCGTTCGCGGGGTTGACCCGGACGGCCGGAACGAAGTCCCCGGTCAGGCCGTCATCGCCCGCGTCGAAGTTCGTCCACGTTACGCCGTTGTCGTCGGACCGGTTCACCCCGGCGTTCGTCGAGACCCAGAGCGTTCCGTCGGTCGAGGCGCCGTCGTACGCACGGTAGTTGAGATGGCGGTAGCGGTGCTGGTTGTCGGGGTCGTCGACGATCGGGTTCGGCTGCGGGTTGTTCGTCGAATCCGGCCGATATCTGGCCCACGTCGTGCCCCAATCCCTGGTGGCGACGACGTATTCGCTGGTGAACGCCGCCCAGAGCGTATCCTGCTGAAACCAGACCCCGAAGCACTGGGCGTCGCCGCCAGGGATCGTCATCCCCTGCCTGTCGAGGAACAACTCCGTCATGCCGTAGTGGACCCACGACTCGCCGCCATCGTCGGAGAGGAGCAGGCCGTTTCCCACGCCGAATGAGCCCTCGTCCGTGTCGGTTGCATACGCCGTGGCGACGGCGAGCCGGCTTCCGCTCACCGCGAACGCCGTTATGGCCTGCTCGGCGGCCACCTGAACGTCTCGTGGCACGTTGTAGGTGATCCAGTTGAACTGCGACGTGCCCGTACCCGCCAGTCGACTCACGGTCAGCTCGGCGCTCAGCCAGACTGTATCGCCCGAAGCGGCGAGCACGGCCACCGAGTTGCTACCGAGCCCGGCAGTTCCAGCAGCGACTCTGGCCGCCGGGATATTTCCGGGAGCGGGCGCACGAGTCTGCGCAGGGGAGTACGTTGGAGCGGTGACGATGGCGATTGCGGCAAACGCGTGGACGAATCGCGTCATGTATCGGGCCGTACCTTTCGGTTCTGTCAGTCTGCCCGCGCACTACATGCGCGGGTCTGGTGCGGAACATCGCAGAAGGCTTAGCGTTGAACCGTCGAGACGTTGACTCAGTTCCCGGTCCGCTCGGAGGGCGCGGGCTGTGGCCGGGGCCGCGACCACGGCCGTGGCAGAATATCCCGTCCGATTCGTGGGGAGTCAACCGATGTCGCGGAGCCCCGCTCGCGACGCCGCCCATCGGCTGAGCTGTCGGCGTTCCGGCTTGACGCGATGGGAGGTGGTCGGTACTCTCAACGACCTTGATCTTCATCAGGTTGTTCGCTGTGATTTCTTGCTTGAGAGAGCATGCGTGGCGCGCTTCCGCGGGACGCCGATCGGCATTCCGCGCGTTGCTCAAGCTCCACGCGACAGACAGGATGTTGGTATGAGCGATTCGAAGTTGACCCAGCGCATCGGGGCCCTCGTCTGGCTGGGCGTGTTCCTCATCTACTTCGCGACGATGGCGCCCACGACCTCGTTCTGGGACACTGGCGAATTCATCGCGTCGGCCTATACGCTCGGAGTGCCGCATCCCCCCGGATCGCCTCTCTTCAATCTGCTCGGGCGGCTCTTCTCGATGGTGCCCATCGAGGCGCCGCTCAAGGCCGTCGGGTTGTTGCCCGATTTTGCGGATATCGCGGCCCGTGTGAACATCATGTCGCCGCTCGCGGGTGCGTTCTCGGCTCTCTTCTGCTATCTGATCATCCTGCGTCTCATCGGCGGCTGGCGCGGTGAGCTTCGTCGCGACGCCGGGGACGGCCGGGCGGACTGGACCGCTCAGGTCGGCGCTGTTGTGGGAACGTTCATCTTCGCCCTGGCGGACTCGAACTGGTTCAACGCGGTCGAGGCCGAGGTCTACGCGTACGCGATCTTCCTGATGATGCTCGCGCTCTGGCTCGGGCTGAAGTGGGCCGATTCCGTCGGGAAGCCGGAACACATGACGTACGCCTTGTTCATCGCGTACCTCATGGGCCTGGCCGGCGGCATGCACATGCTCTGCCTGCTCGTGCTTCCGAGCATCGGGATTCTGGCGCTGTTCACCTACGTACATGATCGTCGCGATTCGTGGACGCTGCTGGGCGCGATCGCGCTGCTCGTGACGGGCGCCTACTTCGCCCAACATGCGCTCAACGCGGCCCGGCTCGTCGGCGATCAGATGTCCGAACCGGCGTCGACATACGGCATCAGCGACGATCCGATAACCTACCAGCAGATCTCGATCACGCTCGCGGTTATGCTCGCAGGCGCGGGAGTCGTACTGTCATTCCTCACCCGCACCGTGAATTGGCGCGATACCTGGGCCGTGCTGCTCATCGGCGCCGCCGCGGCAGCGACCGTTCAGACGGCGACCGGGATATTCTACTGGTCCGAAGGCGTCCAGTCCTTCCCGTCGATGACGCTCCTTGCCGGGTTCGGCTCCGGAGCGCTTCTGTTTCTTCTGACGTCGGCGCGACAGAAGCCGAACGTGCCGGTGATCAGGGGATATCACCTCTCGGTCGCCTTGCTCGTTCTCGCGGTCGTCGGATACTGGACGTACCTCTCACTCATGATCCGATCGGGCCTCAATCCGGTCATCGACGAGAATAACCCGGAGAGCTGGGGCAACTTCTTCAACTTCATTGCGCGCAAGCAGTACGGCAACGAGTCGATGTCGCTGCTCATCTTCCAGCGTCGTGCGCCGCTGGAGTGGCAGTACTGGCACATGCTCGTGAAATACCTGTTCCAGCAGTTCCCCGCGTCAATCACCGGGTCGCTGCTGGACTGGAAGATCTACTTCCGCTCCGCCACGGACCCGTCCTACTACGGCATGCGCGTGCCCGATCTGCCGCTCGTGCTGATGTTCATGGGCGTCGTCTGGCATTACGAGAACGACAAGAAGCGTTTCCTCGCGATCATATGCCTCTGGGCCATCGCCGGCATCGGGCTCTCCACCTACCTGAACATGCCCGACCCGCAGCCGCGCGAGCGCCACTACGTGTTCACCGGCGCGACGTCGGTCATGGCGATCTGGATGGGGATGGGCGTCACCGGCCTGATCAGATCGATTCCCGGCTGGATTCCGGCCACGTGGCCCGAATGGCTGCGGTTGCGCGGCGCGGGGTACAGCGTGGCCGCCGTAGGGCTGCTCGTGCCCGTATGGTTCCTCACCGGATACCCGCTGGTCGACGAATACTCCGCCGACCGGTCGGTGCGGTACGACAACTGGACCAAGTCGAGCCGTCATCACGATACGATCGCCTACGACTACGCATACAACATCCTGAACTCGTGCGCTCCGAACGCCGTGCTCTTCACGAACGGCGACAACGATACGTTCCCGCTCTGGTATCTCCAGGAGGTAGCCGGAGTACGCAAGGACGTGCGCATCGTCAACCTGAGCCTGCTCAACACGGACTGGTACATCCAGCAGCTTCGCGACAACGAGCCGCGGCTCCCGATCCGGTCGAGCTACACGGATGCCTACATCTCCGATGTTCTGTGCGGATCGACGCTCCCGGCCCTGATCCAGGCTAACCGGATCGACACCCGGGAGGGCGGAAGCGCGTTCAGCGAGGAAGGACGCCTCATCGGCTGGACGACCAAGGAGGTCTCGGCCGCCCAGGTGGACACCGCTCGCGTGGAACTCGTCGACGGCACTGTTGTGCGGGGCATCGTCGGCGATACTGACGACGGCTCCGTCCGAATCATGCGTCACGGCACGTACGATTGGGAGACCATCGAGCCCGGCGATATCGCCAGAGTCGATACGGACGAGGCCGCTCTCACGTGGACGTTGGCGGCGCCCTCGGACTACCGAGTGCTGCGCGTCCAGGACGTGATGGTCTACAACATCATCCACTGGGTCAAATGGGAGCGCCCGGTCTACTTCGCCGTCACCGTGTCCTCCGACAATCGCCTTGGTCTCGACCGGCACCTGCGCATGGAAGGCATGGCGCTCAAAGTCGAGCTGTCTTCCGATGCCCGGCCCGCGAGCCAGCGGGGCGCGTACGGGCTCAACCCCGAGGCGACCGAGTTCAATCTGGACAGCGTGTACGTCATCCGAAATCTGCTCGACCAGGAGCACTACAAAGATGACAACATGCTGAAGCTCATCTCGAACTACCGCTCGGCCTATCTGCAACTTGCCGACACGTACATCCGGCGTCACGATTTCGGTCGCGCGCGAGCCACGCTTGAGAAGATGCGCGATCGACTGCCGCTCGATTGGAGGGCGTCGTACACGTCCGTGCGCATCGCCAGCGAAGGTGGCCCCGCGCTCCGGGACCTCACCGTTGAGATGGCGCTCAACGCCGGCGAGGTACTCGTTCGCGAGTTCGGGCAAGTGGATGTCTTCGACCAGTTCATGCTCGAACGAGCGCGGATGACCGCACAGCTCCTCTCGATCAGCGGCGAGCCCGCCCAAGGAGCGGAGTTGCTCATGAGCGCCGAGCCGAGGGTGCGGGAGTCGGAATTCCTCACGCCGTTTGACCGAATTGCGCTGCTGTACGAGGCCGGCATGAGCTATCAGGATGCCGGTAGACTTGAGCGTGCGCGCGACGTGCTGGAGGAGGTCCGCGGGATAAACTCGTCGCTTGCGGGCGCACCGGATGAGGCGCTAGGCCGGGCCCTGCGCATGGACCCGCGACGGTTCGTACTGGATGTGGATCGACGGCTTGCGGAGATCGCCGAGTCCATGGCTCGCGACAGCGCCGTCACCGACGACGATTGAGATACGCCGGCCCGCGGATACCGGAAGATGCCTGCTGAGGTACTCGACGCGTGCGTCATCATCCCGCATTATGCGGGTGAGCAGCTCTACGACTGCCTCGACGCCGTCTACGCGTGCTCCGACCAGCCCGCGGAGGTGATACTCGTCGACGATGCGAGCGTCGACGGCACGAGCGATGTTGCCGCCGAACGGTTCCCCGGCATCAGGCGTGTTCGGAACCCGGAGAATCTGGGATTCGTCGGCTCGTGCAACCGTGGGCTGGCCGAGGCCGGCGGGCCGTACGCGGTGTTACTCAACGACGATGCCGTGCCCGAGTCCGGCTGGCTTGCCGCGTGCATCTCCGAGCTGGAGCGCGACGAGTTGATTGCTGCCGTACAGCCGAAAATTGTGAGCGCCCGGGAGCCGGAGCGCTTCGAGTATGCCGGTGCCGCAGGTGGACTCATGGATCGGTTTGCGTATCCGTTCGCCCTCGGCCGCTGGTTCGACGACTGTGAACTCGACGCGGGTCAGTACGATGAGCCTCGGGATATCTTCTGGGCATCGGGAGTGGCGATGGTCGTACGATGTGACGTCGTGAGTCGGATCGGTGGGTTCGACCCGGCGTTCTGGATGCACATGGAAGAGATAGATTGGTGCTGGCGGGCGCGGCTCGCCGGGTACTCGGTTCGTAGCGTTCCGTCGGCGCGTGTGAGGCACGTCGGCGCCGTGACGCTTGGCGCGGGATCGTATCGCAAGATGTATCTGAATCACCGCAACAGCTACATGATGCTGATGAAGAATTACTCGGCAACTTCGCTACTATGGGCCGCGCCGGGTAGACTGGCGTTCGAACTGCTGACCGCGTTCGCCGCGCTGGCGACGGGACAGTTTCGGCGAGCCGCCGCTGCGCTGGCCGGGTCGTTCGGAGTGCTCCGGAACCTGGGCCACATACGCGCTGAACGGCGGCGGATTTCAGCGATACGCGTTCGCTCCGATCATGACGTCCTGGCCGCGATGTATCGTGGTAGTATCGCGCTGCGCCGCCTGTTCGGGCTGCGCGCGCCGGGAGTCGGGGCTTGAGCGCGATACGTTCGCTTCTGATTTCCCGGCCGGCGAAGCTCACACTGAGTGTCGCCCTCGTGGTCGCTGTCATCTGGCAGGTCGGGCCCAACGCGGTCGTGCCGCGAGAACTCCATTGGGAGTGGATGCTCGCGGCCGGGCTGCTGTTCCTCGCGAGTAACGTGGTGGGGTCGGCGCAGTGGAATCTGCTCCTGCGAGGCGCGGGCATCTCGCTACCCATGGTTGCCGTGATTCGCGCGTACTTCGTCGCGCTGTTCTTCAACAACTTCCTCATTGGCAACGTCGGCGGCGACGTGTTGCGCGCGCTGGACATACGGCGTCGGGCCGGCGAGCGCGACGGTGGTACGGAGGCCGGGGTCGCGACGATTGTGATGGACCGATTCCTGGGCTTCTTCACGATGATGTGCTTCGCTGTCGGCGCATCGCTGTTCGTATCGGAGCGCCTGGAGGCCGGGGCGATGATCTTCCTGCTGCTGGCGGGGTTCGTCGTGCTCGGCGTGGCCATAACGAGCAGGCGCATGGGAAAGCTCGCGGACGGATTCCTGGCGAAGCTGCTTCCAGAGCGCCTCGCGGGATCGGTGCAGAATCTGCGTGACGGGTTCGTCGCCATGAGGATGCGGCCCCGTGCGCTCGCGGGAGCGCTTGCCCTGTCGGCACTCGTACAGGGCGCGCGTATCGTTGTACATTTCCTGTGCTCCCTTGCGCTCGGGCTGGACGTGCCTTTCATCTACTTCATCACGTTCATACCACTGGTGAGCGTCGCCGCCGCGATTCCCATCAGCTCCGGCGGCCTGGGGACGCGAGAGTGGGCTGCTGTGGGGCTCTTTTCGACGGTTGGCGTAGCGGGGGCCGGAGTTGTGGCGATGGAACTGGCCGCGCATGCCATCACGCTCATCACGAGCCTGCCCGGGGCGGTAACGTTCGTCACCGGACGCGATGCGACGGCTCGGGCCGCCGCGGATGATCGGGAGACGCCATGACGGAGCAACCATCCAGCGCGACGACGGGTAGCAAGCCGACGCTGTCGCTCGTGATTCCGCTGCTCAACGAGGTTGAGAGCATCCAGCCCCTCTACGATGCGATTGCCGCTGTACTGGATCGCGAGGGGTTCACCGCGGAGATCATCCTCATCGACGATGGCAGCACCGACGGCTCCTGGGCGGAAATCGAGCGCCTCGCGAATGAGGACGAACGGGTTCGTGGCGTGAAGTTCAGGCGCAATTTCGGGAAGTCGGCCGGCTTGCGCACGGGCTTCGCCATGGCAGACGGCGACGTGGTAATCACCATGGACGCCGATCTGCAGGACGACCCCGAGGAGATCCCGCGCCTGCTCGCGAAGTTGGACGAAGGGTTCGATCTGGTCAGCGGATGGAAGGAAGTCCGGCACGATCCGTTGTCGAAACGGTTGCCGTCGAAGGTGTTCAACGGCATCACGTCGCGGATGACGGGGATTCGGCTGCATGACTTCAACTGTGGGCTGAAGGCCTATCGGAGCGAAGTGGTCCGCGACCTCTGGATGTCGCGCGGCATGCATCGGTTCACGCCGGCGCTCTCGCACTGGCGGGGCTTCCGCGTTACGGAGATGCCGGTCACGCACCATGCGCGCCAGTTCGGCGTGAGCAAGTACGGCGCGAAACGATTCATCGAGGGTTTCCTCGACCTGCTCACCGTGCTTCTGCTCACGCGATACGTCACGCGCCCGCTTCACTTCTTCGGCTGGACCGGGATGGTGCTCATGGGCGGCGGCGCGCTCATCGAGTGCTACATTGCCTACATTCGGCTCACGACCGGGTGGATTCAGAACCGGTATCCTCTGCTCTGGCTTGGCGTGCTGATGATAATCGTCGGACTTCAGTTGGTAACGACGGGCCTGCTTGCGGAGCTGGTGGCAAGTAGTCGGGGCAATCGCGATCAGCAGGTCACCATTTCGTCGACCGTGAATTGTGATGCACCTGACGCCGAGTGACGAAAGCGCACCGTGGAGGGCCTCGTCAGCTTGACCGAAGGTCCCGATCACCGTTACATTTGGTATCTCGTGGGCGGTTAGCTCAGTTGGTTAGAGCGCTTGCTTGACATGCAAGAGGTCACTGGTTCAAATCCAGTATCGCCCACCATCGCAAGGGCCGCCGGCGAACAGCCCGCGGCCCTTTCCATTTCTCCGCCGTCACCTGGGAACACGCCGTTGCGTTCCGTCGTTTCAACGGCACGCGACAGCTACCTCGGCGCGGATTACAGCGTCGGAACCCAGAGGCAGGGCCCCGGTATGCGTGGAACCTCGACGCCGATCAGCATCGCATTGGCCGCTATCGCGATCGTCGCTGTACCAGTTCCTGCGGCGACGTGGTTCGCCGGAGATTTCCTGGCGGTAGGTGTCGGCCCGCGCGCGATTGGGATGGGTGGGGCGGTGGTTGCCGTCGCGGAAGCGACCGAAGCGCCGTACTGGAATCCCGCCGGGCTGGCCGGCTCGACGGCGCGATCCTATGCATTCGAGCACGCCGAGCGCTTCGCCGGTATCGTGACCCACGACGCGTTCTCCTCGGTGACGCCGATACGTGACGGCGCTCTGGGCGTCATGCTGTTCTGGGGCGGCGTCGACGGTATCGTCTACACCGATTCGACGTCGCTCGCAGACCCAACCGCGCCGCTCAGCTCGCGGAATCTTCCCGATCCCGACAAGACGCGGACCTTCCTCAACGTCGATTACACGTTGAACCTGGCGTACGGGCAGACGGCGTTTGGAAACGTGAGGCTAGGGGCGACGGTGAAAATCATTCGCCGCTCACTCGACAATAACAAGGCATCGGGATACGGCGTCGACGTCGGCGCGCAGTGGCGTTCGAGCGATGGTGCGGCCTTGGGGCTGGTCGTTCGCGACGTTGCCACAACGCGTGTGAACTGGAACAACGGTCGTACCGATGTCGTCTATCCCACCGTCAACATCGGCGCGGCGCATACCTGGCCGCTTACGGAATACCAGAGCCGCGTCACTGTGTCCGCGGGGTCGACGTATGGCGCGGAGAGCGCTGGATACGCCGGCTTCGCGCCGTGGAAGCTCCTGCGGGAGGGCAATCCCAGCGTCGTTGGCGCCGAATACGCGTGGCGCGAGGCGATCACGCTTCGTGTGGGAACTCGCGACTTGCGCGGGTTCGTCGGCCCCGGGTCGAGTCAGCTCACCGCGGGGGTCGGAGTCAGAACGGGTCTGCCGTGGGTTGCGGAGGTCTCCAGATTGGGTTTCGACCTCTCGTGGATGCGGCACGCGCTGGACGATTCATTTCGTCTCGGCGCGACGATGGAGATGTGATGGCGCCGGACGACTCCACAATGGACGAGGGGCTGGTCGTTCCCGAGGGTAGCAGCGAGGAGACTCGCTGCGGCTACGCTGCGATCGTGGGGGCGCCCAATTCGGGCAAATCCACCCTGATGAACGCGATCGTGGGTGAACGGCTGAGTATCGTCACCTCCAAACCCCACACGACGCGCGGACGGGTGCTCGGGATCATCACCGATCCGAACGTCGCCGCGCAGGTCATTTTTCTCGATACGCCGGGTCTCATCGCGGAGCCGCGGTATCGCTTGCAGGAAGTCATGGTCCACGAGGTGCGCCGGTCGCTTGTTGATAGCGACGTTGTGGTCGCGCTGTTCGATTACGCCCAGGATCGGCCCGAGACTCGCGAACAGCTCGCGGAGCTGGCGCGGGAGTCCGGCAAGCCGCTCGTACACGTTTTGAACAAGATAGACCTCGCGTCCGGCGAGCCCGACTTGTCGGATTACCCCGAAGGCACGATTCCCATCTCGGCGCTCATGGGCGCCAATCTGGCTCCGCTTGGGCAGGCCATCGCGAAATCGCTGCCCGCCGGACCCTACCTCTACCCACCCGACACGCTCGCCGATCAGCCGGAGCGCTTCTTCGCCGCGGAGTTCGTGCGTGAGACCGTCTTCGACGAGACTCGCGAGGAGATTCCGTACACTACGGCCGTCCGCGTCGACGAGTTCGTCGAGCGGCAGCCGAAAGACTTCATCAGCGCCACGATCCTCGTTGATCGGGACTCGCAGAAAGGCATCATCATTGGCAAGGGCGGCGGGCAGCTCAAGCGTATCGGTCAGATCTCACGGCGGAAGATCGAGGAGTTCATCGGGCGCAGCGTCTACCTCGAACTGCATGTCCGGGTCAAGCGCGACTGGATGAAGCAGGACGCCGCTCTGCGCGACCTCGGCTACCTGGAGGGGTAGCACCGGGCGCCTCGCCCCATGGGCGGGCAGGTTCTGAGAACCTGCCTAACGAACGCGCAGCGTTCGCCGCCCCTCACCCGTCACTCGCCACGCACACGACGTGTTCGCCGCTCGTGACACTCTCTCCCACACGTGGGAGAAGGATCGGTGTTGTGTGTGCCGTTTCGCCTCGTGCGCGGGCAGGTTCCCCGAACCTGCCTGACGAACGCGCAGCGTTCGCTGACCGGAGAGCGGAGGCTCGCGTCCGCGCCGGTTTCCCCAGCTATGCGACTACCTCACGTGGACCCGCCTCACGAGTACGGCCCTGCGCCGATTCCCCCCGGCATCCACGTGCTGGAGATCCGAATACGCCAGCAGGCACGTCTCGTCGTCCAGCGCGACGAGACGCGTGTAGCCGCACGAGTGATCGGCATGCCGCTCCGGATCGCCTTTGATGACGGGCACCGCCTCGGACCAGGTCCGCGCCGATCCATCGGGCGAGACCATCAGCCACACGCCGGGTCGGCCGAACGCGAGCACCAGCTTGCCGTTCCCGAGCAGCAGTGTCTGCGGCATGACGCCGAATCCGTGCAGCTCCTCCGGCGTCGTCCAGCTACGGCCGGCATCTGGGGAGTACGTGATGAGCATCGGCATCTGCTTGTGGTGCGCGCAGCGGATCACGCATGCGAGGTCGCCGCGTGATGTCACGACGAGGCTGGGCTCGCCCATCATCAGTGTGCCGGTGCGGTCGTGAGCGATCAGGCCACGCCGTCTCCACGTGCGGCCGTTGTCGAGGGATTCCATGCACCAGCAGGCGTAGTTTGCCGGAATACTCCCATCCGGGAGGAGGTGCGCCGCGTGTAAATCCGCGTAGAGCAGCGTGCCGTTTAAGTTCACGACATGGTTGTCCAGATACGGACGGGGGATCACAGGCGTTCCGGAGCGAATCCGAACCAACGCGTCGTCGGTATCCCATTGAATCGTCTCCGGCGTCCACGTGCCCGTGCTCGGAGTCCAGCGCGTCGCCGGGAGGCGTCCAAACTCGCGACGGAAAGCCGCTTCGCAATCCACCAGTCGGTAGAATGCGACCTCGCCGTACACATCGACGGTGCCCGCGCGTTCAGGGAGCGATCCGACCTTGGGAGATGGCGACATCGGGACCGCGAGGTACTCGCCGTCACCTACGCGTGACACAACCGAGTGCGATATCGCCAGCATCGGTTCGTCGCCGTCATACGGGCTCCACGAGTCGCAGTCGTCGCGGGATACGAACGCCGGGCCGGGCACCCCGTAGTGGGTGTCGTCGTCCGGCCCGTCGTTGACGGTTACGATGAGCGCGCCGTCGGGTAGCCGGGAGAGCGTCGGGAACTGGTGGTATCCCCAGCGAGATACTCCCGGTGCGGAGACCGAAACGACGACTGGGTGGGAGAATTCCATGCGCGACGTGTCGTCACGAGCATGGTGCATGTGATCGGCCATACTGAGTCGCCTTCTAGGCCTTCGTGAACCGATTCGGGTTCTCGGCCAGCAGGTGGTCGTCTTGTAGTCGCCGTGTGGTGTACGCGGTCAGGCTCATGGGAGGCAGACAGTCGTGGATCGCTCCGTCTACGGGTTCGATGTCGCAGCGAACCATTTTGCGCGTACGGTCGTCGAGGACCTTCTGCCAGTCGCCGGTCCAACCGTCGGGCGGCTCGATCCTCACTACGCGTTCCTGCGCGTTGTTGTCGTTGACGACGAAGATGGTGTACTCGTCGCCGGGCAACTCAAGACCCACGGACTGCACGTAGCACACGTTGTCGATTTCTTCGTCGATGACCGACGACCAGACCAGCGCCCCCGGAGCGGAGTACCGCATGAGCGTTCCGTAGCCATAGAAGGTGTGCGGCTGGCGCGTATATGAGCCGTCGACCGTGTTGATGAACTGCCAAACGCCGTCCCCGTATTCCCCCGGCGCGAGGAACGCCCATCGGTAGAACCCGCCGCAGCCAACCTCGATGGAACGGATGATGAACTCGGCCTCTGTCAGGAAGGCTTCATGCGTCGCGGCTCCGAACGGGTCGCCATTGCGCCAGCCGTAGTAGAACGTACCCAGCTCCGTTATGTAGTATGGCTTACCGTGCGCGCGGGCGTATCGGCCGTTCGGAAGCACATGGTCGGCGATGGCGTTCGACATCGGAGTCGAGTGGCCGGGCACGAGGTTGGGCGGGAGGTAGTCGAACCGGGTGTAGTACATGTGATGGTCGAGCGCATCGACGTACGGCGTGATGTCGAGATCCCGATCGTGCATCAGGTTCACTGCCCAGTCGGTCAGAGAGTACGTGTCCGGGCCGATGATCTTGATGGGGAGGCCTGCCTCCTCGATCGCGTCGTGAATCAGCTTGTAGCACTCGACGTAGTAGGCGATCCGGTCTATGCCCGGCGGGGTCAGGAGCGTCCCGCTGCCGCCCAGGAGTGGCTCGTTCATGAGGATGAAGTGCCCTACCGTTCGGAGTACCATCTTGTTCACGATGTGGTCGAGGACCGGCATGACGAACCCGGCGACGAACGCGGGCAGGTCGCGCGGAGCATCGTAGAAGATCCCGTCCTCGCCGACTCCGAACGAGTAGTAGTGAGGGATGAGCCATGGATCGAATACGATTGATGCGCCGTTCTCCGCGGCCCACTCGTCGAGGCGGCGCAGCGCCGTGAACCCTTCGGCGTCCCAGTCGATCCGGCCCGCGTCGTCGACGAACCGGGTGGCCTGATAGCCGAACCGTATGCACGCGACTCGCAGGAACGTCAGCTCGTCGAGCAGCAGCTCCCAGCGCTCGGCGTCGTCGATGTCGGGCGAGCTGTCGCGCGGTGCGTCGGACGCGACCCAGTTGTGGTGCCAGTTCACGCCGATTCCGTGATCGAGCACGTGGGGCGAACGTCCGGGGAAACGTATCATCGCGCGAGGGCACAGCTTATTCTCGAACACACCTTTCTCCTTGCCTGATTTCGCCGCTGACACGTCGAATCTGCGATACTGGTGTCGCGACCGGGAGCGAACGCTCGCTCCACTGCTCATTTACGTGACTCATCGCTCATGAAGGCCCGAACATTACGCCAAAAACCTGACTCATCGCCAATGCGGCGCAAAATGGCGCGGCCGCCACGCGCTTCGTTGCGGTTCTACCACTTGGATGCCGCAGGCGCAACGCGTATATTGTAGATCTTGTTATGGACAGGCGCGCAAGTGCGTCCGGTCCGAGGTCCGCGCGGTCATGCGGGCCGGATTACTACGCCGACAACCGTCTCCAAACGATAGTGCTCACGCGAACCATGTCCTAACGGAGGAAACTCATGGCAGATTCCACCAAGTACGTCTATCACTTCGGTGGTGGTACGGCTGACGGCAACGCCAGCATGAAGAACCTGCTCGGCGGCAAGGGTGCCAACCTGGCCGAGATGGCTGGTCTGGGCATCCCCGTCCCGCCCGGGTTCACCATCACTACCGAGATGTGCACGGTCTACTACAAGCGAAACCGGCAGTACCCGCCCGAGCTCGAGGCGCAGATGGAAGCCGGCATCTCGCACATGGAAAAGATCATGGGCAAGGGCTTCGGCAGCACCGACAACCCGCTGCTGCTCTCGGTCCGCTCCGGCGCGCGGATTTCCATGCCGGGCATGATGGATACGGTTCTGAACCTCGGCCTGAACGACGAGACGCTGAAGGGTCTCATCAAGCAGTCCGGCAACGAGCGCTTCGCGTGGGATTCCTACCGCCGCTTCGTCCAGATGAACGGCGACGTGGTGCTCGGCATGAAGCCTGAGTCGAAGGAAGAAGAAGAACAGTTCGAAGTCATCATGGACGAGAAGAAGACAGAGCGCGGCATCGAGAACGACGTCGATCTCACCATCGACGATCTCAAGGAACTCGTCGCCGAGTTCAAAGCGATGATCAAGAAGGGCCGCGGCATCGATTTCCCGGAAGACCCGAAGGAGCAGCTCTGGGGCGCCGTCAACGCGG